>NZ_JGZB01000013.1 GCF_000741255.1 Bifidobacterium magnum | reverse complement strand
CGTGCGGGGACGCCACATGCGAGGACAGCCACGCCACGGCCCAGCATGCAAGCGCGGCGGGAAGCATGCGCCAGTCACGCGTGCCGTCCACGGCTAACCCACCGTAATGTAGGGCCGCAGTTTTTCCACGGTTTTCATGCCGATGCCCGCCACGTTCACCAGCTCGTCCACGCTGGCGAACGGTCCGGCGCTCGCCCGATAGGCCACAATGTTCGCGGCCGTCACGGGGCCCACGCCCTTGATGGTTTCCAGCTCCTCCTGGCTGGCCGTATTGATGTTCACGGGCGCCGGGGACGCGTCGGCGCGCGCCTCGGACGAGCCGGACGCTTCCCCTTGCGCGGATGGGGCCGCGGACGCGGAAGGCGACGGCGAATCGTCCGCGGCCGGCGGCGAAATCGAGGAGGGAGATGAAGAAGAAGATGAAGATGAAGAATTGGCAACCGACAGGGACGCTTGCGCCGCCGTGAAATTGATGGACTGCTGGACCAGCAGCGTTATGCTCGCCGCCAAGGCGACCACGAGCACGAGAATCGCGGCGAGCGCATGCTTGGGTTCCACTCCGATTTGCGGGGGCGCGGCGACGCGGCGTGTGCGCGCCATCCCCCATGAGGCCGCGCATGGCGTCGCCGCGCAACGTTTCCAGGCCGGCGCGACCGGAGGCGTTTTGGAGCGCCCGGGGCGGGAGCGGGGGCGCGGGCGCATCCGTTCTGATATGGGACATGCCCATAGCTTTACTCGGCTATGGGCATGTCGTCTTGTTGACGCCGGGGTTGTGGCGTTACGGGTGTGTCGTTCACACCCCCGGTACGATCGAAACGATCTTGGGGGCCTTGACGATCACCTTGCGCGGCGGCACGCCGCCCAGACGCGATTCGACGGCCTCGAGCGCCATGCGTTCGAGTTCGGCCGGGTCGATGTCGGGGCTCACTTCCAGCTTGGCGCGCACCTTGCCCTTGATCTGGACCACGGCAGTCACGGAATCCTGTCCCACGTAGCGTTCGTCGGCGACGGGCCACGGATGGTGCGCGAGGGACTCCTCGTGTCCCAGGCGCGCCCACAGTTCTTCGGCGATGTGCGGAGCGATCGGCGAAACCATGAGCACGAGCGGTTCGATGGCGGCGCGGGGCACGCGGTCGAGTCCCGTCAAATGGTTGTTGAGCACGATGAGCTTGGCGATGGCCGTGTTCGGGCGCATGCCTTCCATTTCGGCCGTCACGTCCGCGATCGTGTTGTTCACGAGCTTGAGCGTCTTGACGTCGGGAGCCTCGTCGGACACGGTCGCCTCGCCCGTGGCCTCGTCGACCACGTTGCGCCACAGGCGCTGCAGGAAACGCATGCCGCCCACCACGTTGCGCGTGTTCCACGGGCGGGACTCGTCGAGCGGGCCCATGCTCATCTCGTAGAGGCGGAACGTGTCGGCGCCGTAGTTTTCATACATGTAGTCGGGCGTGACGATGTTCTTCAGGCTCTTGCCCATCTTGCCGAACTCGCGGTTGACATGCTGGCCGTTCCATTCGAACTGCGGGTCGGTGCCACCGGACACTTCGGACACTTCGTCGGCCGGCACGTACTGGCCGCGGTCGTCCGTGTAGGCGTACGCCTGGATCATGCCCTGGTTGAACAGCTTGTGGAACGGTTCGCACGAGTCCACGTAGCCCAGGTCGAACAGCACCTTGTGCCAGAAGCGCGCGTACAGCAGGTGCAGCACGGCGTGCTCGACGCCGCCCACGTACAGGTCCACGCCGCCCGAAACGCCCTTGGCCTTGTCGCCCTTGGGGCCCATCCAATAGTCGTATTCGTCGCGTTCCACCATGCGCTCGGTGTCGGTGGGGTCGAGATAGCGCATGTAGTACCAGCACGAGCCCGCCCAGTTCGGCATCGTGTTCGTGTCGCGGTAGTACGTCTGCTCGCCGTCTCCCAGGTCCATGCGGACCTTGACCCAGTCCTCGTTGCGGCTCAGCGGGGCTTCCGGGCTCGAGTCCGCGGCGTCCGGGTCGAACGTCTTCGGGGAATAGTCGGGCACGTCGGGCAGCGCGATCGGCAGCTGGCTGTCGGGCAGCAGGTGCGGGACGCCGTCCTCGCCGTACACGATCGGGAACGGTTCGCCCCAGTAGCGCTGGCGGCTGAACAGCCAGTCGCGCAGGCGGTAGCTGGTGGCGCCCTCGCCCACGCCGGCCTCCTCGAGCCATGTGCATGCGGCGGCCAGCGCGTCGTCCACGCGCATGCCGTCGAGCGACAGCGCGTCGCCGCGCGCCTCGGTGGCGTCCACCGACGAGTTGATCACCACGCCGTCATGCGACGTGTACGGGGCCTTGCCCACGTAATTGTCGAGCGAATCGCCGGATTCGGGAAGCGGGGCGACCGTGTAGATGACGGGCAGGCCGAACTTGACCGCGAAATCGTAGTCGCGCTGGTCGCCGCCCGGGACGGCCATGATGGCGCCCGTACCGTAGTCCATGAGCACATAGTCGGCCGTGAAAATCGGCAGCTTCGCGCCCGTGATCGGGTTGACGGCGTACAGGCCCGTGAACAGGCCCGTCTTCTCGCCGTTGTCGTCGGCGCGGTCCTTGGCGCTCTTCGCCTCGGCGATCTTGCGGTAGGCGGCCACGGCCTCGCGCGGCGTCGCGTATCCGCCGCGCCACTGTTCGGGCACGTCGTCCTCCCACGCGTCCGGCACGTGCGCGAGCAGCGGATGCTCCACGCTCACCACGCAGAACGTGGTGCCGAACAGCGTATCGGGGCGCGTCGTGTAGATTTCCATGTCCTGGTCTTCCGCGGCCGTGGGCACGCGGAAGTGGACGGACGCGCCATGCGATTCGCCGATCCAGTTGCGCTGCATGAGCTTGACCTTCTCGGGCCAGTCGATGTCGGCCAGATCCTCGATCAGGCGGTGGCCGTACGCGGTGATGCGCATCGACCACTGGCGCAGCTCGCGCTGGAAGACGGGGAAGTTGCCGCGTTCGGACTTGCCTTCCGCGGTCACCTCCTCGTTGGCGAGCACCGTGCCCAAGCCCGGGCACCAGTTGACGGGCGACTTGGAAATGTAGGCGAGGCGGAACTCGTTGAGCACGTCGGACTGCTCGGCGGCCGACAGCGCGTCCCACGACTGGCCCTCAAAGCCGGGAATCGGGCGCTCGCCGGAACGGAACTGGTCCACCAGTTCGCTGATCGGGCGCGCGCAGCCCAGCGATCCGGACGGGTTCTTCGCTTCCGGATCGTACCAGGCGTCGTAAATGCGGGAGAAAATCCACTGGGTCCAGCGCACGTATCCGGGTTCGATCGTGGCGAAGGAACGGCGGTTGTCGAAGCTCAGGCCCATGCGGTGCAGCTGGCGGCGCATGTTGGCGATGTTCTGTTCCGTGGTGACGCGCGGATGCTGGCCCGTCTGCACGGCGTACTGTTCGGCCGGCAGGCCGAACGCGTCATAGCCCATGGCGTGCAGGACGTTCTCGCCCTTCATGCGGTGGTAGCGGCTCATCACGTCCGTGGCCAGGTAGCCTAGAGGATGGCCCACGTGCAGGCCCTTGCCCGACGGGTACGGGAACATGTCCATGGCGAAATAGGAGGGGCGTCCGTCCGCGTGACGGCCCTTGCCGTCCGTCAGGTCGCCGCTGACGTTGGCGGCCCAGAAGGTTCCCTGGTCGTCCCACGTGCGCTGCCATTTTTCTTCGATCTGTTGCGCCATCGCCGCGTTGTAGCGGAACGACGGCTCGCCCGCCTCGCTTGCGGGCGTCTGCGCGCTCTTCTCAGTGTCACTCATAAGGCACGATTATCGGCAGTCCACCGGACAGTGCCCCCGGGCCGGTCCATCTGCGCGACCAGTATGTGGCCGCGGCCGCGTCGCGCTACTGCTGTGAGCCCCGGGCCGGATCCGTCACGGATTGCATGCGCTTTGCGCACAGCTCCCGGTCCGCCCGGTAGCCGCCAAACGCTTCCAAGTCGCGTACCGCCGCGTCCCAGGAGCCGTCCTTGACCATTTGGCGCAACGCGTCGTCGACCTGCTCGGCGAGCGTCGTCGAACCTTTCGCCACGGCCACGCCGTACGACTGGACGCCGAACGAGGCGTCCGCCACGTGCACGTATTCGTGCCCCGTTTCCTCGGCCAGGCCGTCGAGGATGGGCCGGCCGGCCACGACCGCGTCCACCTCGTCGGTCAGCAGCGCGGAAACGCACCGGTCGTATCCCGGCTCTTCGCGCACGCGCGCGCCTTTGGCCACGTCGGCGAGCGCCGCCTGGGCGTCGGTGCCGGGGACGGTGCATACGGTTTTGCCGTCGAGAGAGGCGGGGAGAGCCGGTGGTGTCGCGTTCGTCGTCGCGCACCATGACGCCGTTGGCTGAGGCGAGGTAGGGTCCGGCGAACAGCGGGCCGTCGTTGCCGGGGTTGACGGGCATGGCCACGAACGCCATTTCTATGGCGCCGTCGGCGAGCAGGCGTCCGGCGCTGGCCGCGTTGGCGGCCACGTATTCGATCTGGTGTTCCCCGTATCCGAGATAGTCGGCCACGTAGTTGGCGACGTCCACGTCGAAGCCCTGGTGCGTGTTGTTGTGCAGCCATCCCATGGACGGCTCGTCGACGGGCACGCCGATTTTGATGACGGGCCCGTCGGGCTGGCCTTGGGTGACTACGGAAATGGAGGTGCCGCATCCGCCCGCGCCCAGCGTTCCCAAGGCGCATAGGAGCGCGAGGATGCTGCGGGTTCGGCGTGCGCGGGTCATGGTTGCCTCCGGTCTGGGTTTATTTGAACAGTCGTGAACGGGTCAGGAACCACGTGACGATGGCGGACAGGACGAGCGAGATGGCGATGATGACGATGAATCCCCATCGCGAGTCGGACAGCGGCATGCCCTGCATGCCGTCCTGGAAGTTCATGCCGTACATGGAGAAGATGAGCGTGGGGATCGAAAGCGTGATGGAGATGATGGTGAAGATGCGCATCACGTTGTTCAGGTTGTTGGACACGATCGACCCGAACGCGTCGGTCATGTTGGAAAGGACGCCGCTGTAGATGTTGGCCATCTCGATGGCCTGCTTGTTTTCGGTGATGACGTCTTCGAGCAGGTCCTCGTCTTCCGGGTACTGCTTGATCCTGGAAAGCGTCATGAGCTTTTCCATCACGATTTCGTTCGATTTGAGCGAGGTCGTGAAGTACACGAGCGTTTTGCTCAGTTCCATGAGCATGATGATTTCCTGGTTTTGCATGGCGTGGCGCAGCCGCAGTTCCAGTTTGTCGGTTTCGCGGTCGATGATGCGCAGGTAGCGCAGGTACATGGTGGCGTTGCGGTACAGGATTTGCAGGATGAACCGCGAGCGCATGAATGTGTTGAAGCCTCGGATGGTGCCTTCCATGAACGGGTGGAGCACGGGGGTGTCCTGCATGCACACGGTGATGATCATGTTCTGCGTGATGATGATCGACAGCGGGATCGTCTCGTACCAGTCGCGTCCCGAGCGCTGTTCGACGGTAGGGATGTCCACGATGATCATCGTGTAGTCCTCTTCCACGTCCACGCGGGAGCGTTCCTCGTCGTCGAGGGGTGCGCGCAGGTCGGCCAGGTCCACGCCCGTTTCTTGCGCCACGGTGGCCAGCTCCACGTCGGTGGGGTCCGCGAGGGACAGCCAGGAACCGTTTTCCGGTGCACTGATCTGTTCCACTTGTCCGTTGATTGTCGTGAACATGCGCAGCATGACTTTCACCCGCCTCTCGTCGTCTCTTAATAATTAAGATCGGTCCGGCTAGCCGCATGACTGGAAATAGAGCGGGTCCGTCACCGTCCACGATCTGGTCGCGGCGACGCGCGGCTTCATCCGAACCAGTAGGCCATGGTAACGCACCGGGTACGACAAAACAACGGGGACGTCCCGCAGGATATCCCCGTTGTCGAATTCGCTTTGGCCCGAGGTTTCAGGTGCCGGAGGTCAGTCCTTGGCGATGGTGGTGCCGGCCTTGGCGCCGCCGGTCAGGTCCTCGATCGCGGTCACCTCGAGCACCACGATGCACGCGGGAACCTTCGTGCCATTGGCTTCGGCCACGGCCACCTGCTCCTTGTAGAGCTCGTCGTCGGTGTGCAAGGTGACGTTGCCGCGGAAACGGTAGCCCGTCTTTTCGGCCAGGTTGGCGCAGGCCACCACGAGCGGCGAACCGTCCTCGAGGTTGCGGTAGGTCTGGCCGGCCGTGCGCTCATGGTAGGCCAGGTGCGTCTCGTCGAGCACGTACATGGACATCTTCGGGCCCAGTCCGAGCACCCCGTCGAGGCTTTGGGTGGCCACCCAGCACAGGTTGGCGTCCACGAATTCCTGCATGTCTTGCGTTAATACTGCCATAGTATTTCCTTTCTGCGTGATTCCATCTTCGCCCACGCGCGCCCCGCATGCGGGATTGTGCGCGGCGGGCGAAGCGTTAAAAGTCCACTTCGTCCGGATGGTTGCCCGAGAAGCCGAACGGTTCCATCGAGTCGATCGCGTCCATGTCCGCCTGGGAGATGTCGAAGTCGAACACGTCGAGGTTGGCGGCGATGCGCGCGGGCGTGACCGACTTGGGCAGCGGCAGCGCGTCGTGCTGCAGGCACCAGCGGATGCACAGCTGCGCCACGGACTTGCCATACTTGGCGGCGATCTTTTCCAGGCGCGGGTCGTTCAGGACGCGTCCGCTGCCCAGCGGGCTCCACGCTTCGACTTGGATGTGGTGCGCGTTGCAGAATTCCACGGTTTGCGGCCAGGTGACGCCGGGATGGAATTCGATCTGGTCGACCATGGGCGGGATTTCGGTGTCCATAAGCGGGCCCAGATGCTTGGGCAGGAAGTTGCACACGCCGATGGCGCGCACCTTGCCCGTATGGTACAGCTCCGTCATGGCGCGCCACGTGTCGAGGTTGATGCGGTCGGCGTCTTCGCCGAACTGCTTGGCGTTGGCCGGCCAGTGCATCAGGTACAGGTCCACGTAGTCCACGCCCAGCTTGGCGCACGACTCCTCGAACGCGTTGAGCGTCGACTCGTAGCCGCGAGCCCCGTTCCACGCCTTGGTGGTCAGGAACAGTTCGCCGCGGTCCACGCCGCTTTCGCGCACGCCGCGGCCCACGCTTTCCTCATTGTCGTATGCGGCGGCCGTATCGATATGGCGGTAGCCGTCCTTGATCGCCTCTTTGACCGTGTCCACCGCGGTCGCCCCGTCGGGAGTCTGCCACGTGCCGAAGCCGACGGCCGGTACTTGCACGCCGTTGCGCAATACAAACGTTTCCATAAGATCCTTCACTTTCCTACGGCGTCTTGGCCGTTGGCAAGTATTCTAACGGATCGCGCCCGGTTACGCCCGTGTAAGACAAGCAGCTACACGTATTGCATGAGGCGCGTGATGATCGTGTCGTTCAGGAGCCTGCCGCGCAAGGTGGGCACGGCGCGCTCCCCTTCCATCCGGATCAGGCCTTCCTTTTCCAGTTCGCTCCACGCGCTTTCCGGAATGGCGCCGGCGAGCGCCGTGGTGTCGAATCCGTCGCGCAGGCGCAGTCCCAGCAGGAGTTCCTCTTCTCCGGCTTCGGTCGGGTTGATCGTTTCGCTGTCTTGCCAGGGGACGCGGCCCAGTTCCATGGCTTGCGCCCACCGTTTGGGGTGCGCGATTTCCCAGGACCGCACTGCGGCGGTTGTGGTGTCGCCTGCCGGTTCGACGGGCTCCCCCCGGCGTCGCGCCCGTGGCGCGGAATCCGTCGGTGTGTGGTGTCCCGGCTGGTGCGAGCGCGGCGTTGTAGTGGGAGTGCGCGCCCGGGCCGATGCCGGCCCAGTCCACGTTGCGCCAGTAGCCGAGATTGTGGCGCGATTCATGCCCGGCCGGGCCCAGTTGCTCACTTCATACCATTGGAATCCCGCTTCGGACAGGAGCCGGTCGGCGATCTCGTATTTGGCGGCCTCGTCATCGTCGTCGGGCTTGGGCAGCGTTCCCGCGGCGATCTTGCGTCCCATTTTCGTTTCCGGTTCGACGGTGAGCGCGTACGCGGACACGTGGTTGACGCCCAGGCCTATGGCCGTGCGCACGGAGGTGGTCCAGTCCTCGAGGCTTTCCCCGGGCGCCCCGTAGATCAGGTCGACGCTGGAGCGCAACCCGTGCCGGTCGGCGGCGCGCACGCCGGCTTCCACGTTGGACGGCGTGTGCGTGCGATCCAGCGTGCGCAAGACATGGGGCACGGCCGACTGCATGCCGAACGAGATGCGCGTGAAGCCCGCGTCGGCCAGTTCGGCCACGTACGCGTCGTCCAAGGTGTCGGGGTTGGCTTCCGTGGTGATTTCCGCCCCGGGAGCGACTCCCCACGTGTCGCGGACGGCTTGGAGCATGCGCGCCAGGTCGCTTGCGGGCAGCAGCGTCGGCGTTCCTCCCCCGAAAAAGACGCTTGAGGCGGCCGGCTCGTGCACGCCGTGCGCCTCCTGCCAGGCGCGCGTAAGGCACATGTCGCGGATAGCGAGGTTCGCGTAGTTGGTGCGCGACGCCCCGCCGCCGAGGTCCGTGGCCGTGTACGTGTTGAAATCGCAGTAGCCGCACCGGCGCATGCAAAATGGCACATGGACATACACTTCGAACAATTGGGCGCCTCCCGATCCGTCGTTTCGCTCGTTCTACCGTAACATCCGCGCCGAAGCTTGCGGATGGTGGCGTTTTTGCGCGCGCCCGGCCCGGGACGCGTAGAATGCGAACCACAATCGCGTCATTCTGGTTGCAAAGGAGCAATATTATGGCCTATTCGTTGGAAAACATCACGCATGTCGCCAATATCGGGGCCGGCACCATGGGACACGCCATCGCCCTCCAGTTCGCAATGCACGGCTACGAGGTGGCGCTGGTGGAAACGGGCTCGCTCGACCTTCGCGAAGCGATGGACCGCACACGCGCCGAGGCGCGCGAACTGGCCGAACACGGCCTGCTGCCCGGCGGCGACGTGGAGGGGACGCTTGCGCGCATCCATCCCACCTACGATTTGCGCCAAGGCGTGGAGGACGCGGATTTCATCATCGAATCCATTGTCGAGAACCTCCAGGTGAAGAAAACCGTCTGGGCGCATATCGAACAGCACGCCAAGGCGGACGCCATTTTCGCCACAAACACGTCGGGCCTGTCCCCCACGGCCATCCAGCAGGCCCTTGAGAGGCCCGAGCGGTTCGTGGTGGCGCATTTCTGGAATCCCGCCCAGCTCATGCCGCTGGTGGAAGTGGTGCCCGGGGAGGCCACGGACCCGGCGGTGGCGGAAACCACCACGCGCCTGATGGCGGCGATCGGCAAGAAGCCCGCGCAGCTGGCGCGCGAAGCGTACGGGTTTGTGGGCAACCGCCTGCAGTGCGCGCTGTTGCGCGAGGCCACGAACATCGTGCGCGAAGGAATCGCCGACGCGCAAACGGTCGACACCGTCATGGAAAACAGCCTGGGGTTGCGCTGGAGCATCCTTGGGCCGCTGGCCAGCGCCGACCTGGGAGGCCTCGACGTGTTCTTCAACGTTTCGCAATATTTGAACGCGGCGATTTCGGCGAACACGGGCACCGACCCGCTGCTCGCGGACATGGTGGAGCGCGGCGACCTGGGGCGCAAGAAGGGACACGGATTCTACGATTGGACGGGCCCCGAGGGCGAGCGGCGCGTCGCCATGCGCGACCAAAAGCTCATGGAGGCCATGGAGGCGCGCAAGGCGGACGGCGAAGACGAAGACTAGGCCGCGCCCCATACAAGAAAAACCCTTGGCCCGTCGGGACATCCCGGCGTTCCAAGGGTTTTCAACAAATTATATTGATCACATCGCGTTGATCTTCAGAGCCAGTCCGGACTTGCGGTTCGCGGCCTGGTTCTTGTGGATAACGCCCTTGCTGGCAGCCTTGTCGAGCAGACGGGCAGCGACCTGGTACTTCTCCTGGGCCAGAGCCTTATCGCCAGCTTCGATAGCTTCACGGGTGTGACGCACCGCGGTCTTCAGCGCGGACTTCACTGCAACGTTGCGCATATGTGCCTTTGCGTTGGTCAGCACGCGCTTCTTCTGCGACTTGATGTTTGCCACTATGTATTCTCCAAACGACTGTTCACTTTAGGACATACAGCGAAAGATGTTAGCATAGTGCGCGGATAAATTACCGGAGTATTCCTCGCGCCGCACGATGGCGTGCCGCGACCGGCCCGCGGCCCCGTTTGCCAAGAGTGGCGGCTAGAATCGTCGCGGTACCAAGCGTTTAGAGGAGGATGCGTGAGCAAGCAGCACAATCAGCCCGGATACACCGACCAGTCGCTGATTCGCAACTTTTGTATTATCGCCCATATCGACCACGGCAAATCGACCGTGGCGGACCGTATTTTGCAGCTGAGCGGCATTGTGCCCGAACGCGAGATGCGCGACCGTTTCCTCGACCGCATGGACATCGAGCAGGAACGCGGCATCACGATCAAGTCCCAGGCCGTGCGCGTGCCGTGGACGTTCGACGGCATCGAATACACGCTCGGCATGATCGACACCCCGGGACACGTGGATTTCACCTACGAGGTGTCGCGCGCGCTGGCCGCCTGCGAGGGCGCGGTGCTGCTCGTGGACGCCACGCAGGGCATCGAGGCGCAGACGCTAAGCAACCTGTACATGGCCATCGACCATGATCTCGAAATCATTCCGGTGCTCAACAAAATCGACTTGCCGAGCGCCGAACCGGACAAGCACGCCGAGGAAATCGCGGGCCTGATCGGATGCGACCCGTCCGACGTGCTGCGCGTGTCCGGAAAGACGGGCGAAGGCGTGACCGAGCTGCTCGACCGCATCGTCACCGACATTCCCGCGCCGCACGGCGACCCGGACGCGGACGCGCGCGCCCTGATTTTCGACTCCGTCTATGACTCCTACCGCGGCATCGTCACGTACATCCGTATGGTCGACGGCGAACTCAAGAGCCGTGAGAAGCTGGAAATGATGGGTATCGGCATGCAGCACGACCCGATCGAAATCGGCGTGATCTTCCCCGACATGATGCCCACGAAGGCGCTGGGAGCGGGCGAGGTCGGCTATGTGATCACGGGCGCCAAGGACGTGAGCCAGTCCAAGGTGGGCGACACGATCACGTCGGCCGCACACCCGGCCTCGGAGGCGCTGCCCGGCTACCGCGATCCGCAGCCCATGGTGTACGCGGGCCTGTTCCCCATCGACAACGCGCAGTTCCCGGAATTGCGCGACGCGCTCGACAAGCTCAAGCTCAACGACGCGGCCCTGATCTACGAGCCGGAAACCTCCGTGGCATTGGGATTCGGATTCCGCTGCGGCTTCCTGGGACTGCTGCACATGGAAATCGTCTCCGAACGACTCGAACGCGAGTTCGGCCTCGACCTGATCTCCACGGCCCCGAACGTGCCGTATGAAGTGACGAGCGAGGACGGTTCCGTGCACCGCGTCACGAACCCGAGCGAATTCCCGGAAGGCAAGATCAAGAAAATCGTGGAGCCGATGGTCGCGGCCGACATCATCACGCCCAAGGAGTTCATCGGCGCGGTCATGGACTTGTGCCAAGACCACCGCGGCGTGATGGGCACGATGGAATACATTTCCACCGAACGCGTGGAAATGCACTACCGCATCCCACTGGCGGAAATCGTGTTCGACTTCTTCGACCAGCTCAAGAGCCGTACAAAGGGCTACGCGTCCCTCGACTACCATGAGGACGGCGAACAGGCCGCCGACCTCGTCAAGGTCGACATCCTCATCCAGGGCGAGAAGGTAGACGCGTTCTCCGCCATCGTGCACCGCGACAAGGCGTACAGCTACGGCGTGATGATGACGAAGAAGCTGCGCGAGCTCATCCCGCGCCAGCAGTTCGAAATCCCGATCCAGGCGGCCATCGGCTCACGCATCATCGCGCGCGAGAACATCCGCGCCCTGCGCAAGGACGTGCTCGCCAAATGCTATGGCGGCGACATCACGCGAAAGCGCAAGCTGCTCGAAAAGCAGAAGGCCGGCAAGAAGCGCATGAAGATGCTCGGCCACGTGGAAGTCCCGCAAGAGGCGTTCATCGCCGCGCTGTCCACGGGAGAGGCGACTGACAAGGACACGAAGGACAAGATCCGCGCCGCCCAGAAAAGCGAACGCTGAACACAATATCGGGAGCAACGCTTTTTCAAGCTTTGCTCCCGTATCTATATTTACTTGCTATCGAGCCGCGGCTTACAATCCGTAATTGGCAGTTGGCGACCTCAGCACCAGATGATCGGATTGCCGGTCACAACGGACGCTTCCAACAGTTTTCGCAACCGTTGCGCGGGATAGTATTCCAGACAGCCGGGCGCAGGCTCAAAAGTTACGACAAAATGCTGTTCTTGCGAAGAACCCGTATGAGCAATATTCGCCAACTCATCATCACTGATGCCGATAGGATCATAGATGGTGATGCTCTGCCCGGTCACGTTGTCGTACAAGGACCCTTTCGGACCACATTCCCACATGCATAGTTCCGCATAGTCCATCGGGACGGCCGGCCCCCAGATGCATTGTGTGAAATCATTGGAGCGGATATTCGGCATCGAAGATGTCAAGGTCGGACAAGGCGGACGAGGCCATACGCGCAGGAAAAATTCCGCCGTTGCCATCAGGGAACATCTGCGCAAGCGTTTGGAAACGGTCCGTGCCGCCCATCTGGGCAATCAATGAGCGGAAATGCGCCACACCGGCCCAATTGGAAATCCATTCGCTGCAATATTCCATATCCTCATGCGTGCACCCATGCGCCCGCCATTCCTCTATGGCGTCCTCAAGCATGCCAAACCGTTTGCGGAAGACATCGTGGGAATCGGATTCTTGCCACGCTTGATCAATACGACGACTAGAAATCCATCCATCAGTGTCGCAATAAATGTCGTCCCATCCGGTGGGAGGTGTGCTGGCGGTATGGTCTCTCCAGCAATTGCATTGCACTACGCCGTCAAGTCCCATGGAAAACCATCTCGCTTTCGCGAGCTCAATCCGTCCTGCATTCCGCCGCGAGATGCTCCGTCACTGCGGAATGCTCAAGCACGACAAGCGTATCATCGGTAATTGCAAAGTCGGGGTCCCGACATTCCTGACGGTATTCCGAGGAGTCCCAGAAATCTTCATGGCGCTTGCGCAATCTAAGACCGTAACGTCACCCTCGCCTTCGTCAATGGCCTGACGGTCGCCGATGTCTCCCAGCCGGACGACTTCCACGTCGGTGGTGGACAGTATCGCCACATCCTGATCGTTTGAATCGACCAGTATGCTTCGTGCGCCGATTTTCGGCAGCAGTTCGCCTTCATCCAGATATTCCTGCAACAGTGTGGCGGTCGCCGTTTTTGTGCCGTTAAGAATCAGTCCGACCAATGCGTCCCGCAGGGGGGGGGCCGGGAAACCCGAATTCCGCTTTCGGAAGCTGATTTGGCGAAGTGCTGGTGGCAATGGTGTCCATGAGAATCATCATACCGGCATATGGCGCATATATAAGGAAGCCCGGAACGCGACCCCCATCGCGTTCCGGGCTTCCTGTTTCTTCTCTCGGCGGCGCCGCACATGGCGGCACGTCTTTTTGTTACTGCTTGCCAGCGTCCTGTGCGCTTCCCGCGTTTTGCGCCGCAGAGCTGGAATCGCCGGCACGCGCGTCCACCTTCTCTTCAAGCTTTTCGCCGTCCAGTCGCGCACGGTGCACCACGTGGCGCACAAACCGGCCCGAGGGCAGGTGCGCGCGCGTACGCTGCACAGCGCCCGGCACCTGGATGTCGAATTTGACGGACGCCAGACGCAGCAGGACCACAAGTACCACGATGGCCACGTCTAGGATGAATTCCATTTGGAACGTGATGTGTTTTTGCTGTTCCATCTGCCAGACCACGACGGTGAGGATGGATCCGACCACGGCGGGCACGATATACCAGTGGCGGTCCTTGATCACCTGCGGCACCTCGTTGAGCAGGATGTCGCGGATCAGGCCGCCGCCCATGGCCGTGAAGGTTCCCAGGAACACGGCCGTCATGCCCGACGTGTTGTACATGAGGGCCTTGCTCGTGCCGTTGACGGCGAACAGTGCCAGTGCGAGCGCGTCGAGCGTGAGCATCGTCCATTTGAGCTTGTGCACTTCGGGGTGGATCACCGCGACGATCAGTCCCGACACCAGAGCCGTGAGCACGAATCCGATATTCGACACGCCCACGGGCGGCAACGCCCCCAGAAACACGTCGCGGATCATGCCGCCGCCCAAGGCCGTCAGCCAGGACGTGATCACGATGGTCAACAGGTCGAACTGTTTGCGGATGGCCGCCATTCCCCCGCCGATACCGCAGAAGAACACGGCCAGGTATTCGATCAATTGGAAGAATGGGCTGGTCTGAAGAGCAATCCCCATGTCCCCGCCTTTCCGACGATTCGTATGCAATGAACCCAACCTTGGAAAGTATAGGGAACCGTGCCAACTGATCGCGCCCACAATGAAACGGTCCCGGAACCAACCGGCCCGGAACCGTTGCGATTACTGACGACGCGCGGTCAGTTCACACGCCACATCCAGTCGTGCGGATCCTCGATCTCGCCCATCTGGATGCCCAGCAGCTTGTTGCGCAGCGCCATGGTCAGCTTGCCCGGCGCCCCGTCCCCCACGGTCACGTCGAAGTCTTCCGACTTGAAGCGGCCGATCGGCGTGACGATGGCGGCGGTGCCGCACGCGAACACTTCGGTCACCTCGCCCGAGGCGATCTGTTCGAGCAGCTCGTCAAGCACGATCATCGTCTCCACCACGTCGCGACCCTCGTCGCGCATGAGCTGGATGAGCGAACGGCGCGTGACGCCCGGCAGGATGTTGCCCGTCAGGCTCGGCGTTTCCACATGGCCGTCGCGGTGGACGACCATCATGTTCATGCCGCCGAGCTCCTCCAGGTACGTCTTGGTGGCGGCGTCCACGAAGCACACCTGCTCACACCCCTGTTCCACGCCGCGGTACTCACCCACCAGCGACGCCGCGTAGTTGCCGCCGCACTTGGCGAATCCCGTGCCTCCTGGGCCTGTGCGGAAGTACGTGGTCTCCACCCAGATGCTCACGGGCTTGATCTCGCCCGGGAAGTACGGGCCCGACGGGGAGGCGATCACACAATAGTCCACCTTGTTCGGTGCGCGCACGCCTAGGAAAGATTCGGAGGCGAACATGAACGGGCGCAAGTACAGCGTGTATTCGCGTCGTCCCGGAACCCACTGGATGTCCTGCTGGACAAGGGCCGCCACCGAGCCGAGGAAGTCGTCGATGGGCAGCACGGGCAGGTACAGGCGGCGCGCGGAATCTTGGAAACGCTGCGCGTTCGCGTCGGGGCGGAACAGCCATGTGGAACCGTCGGCATGGCGGTAGGCCTTCAACCCTTCGAAAATTTCCTGCGCATAATGGAGCACCGAGGCGCCCGGATCCAGCTGCAGCGGCGCATACGGTTCAATGCGGCGGTCCGACCATCCCCCTTCCTTGTGCCATGTCATACGTGCCATGTTGTCGGAAAACACTTCGCCGAACGCCGGCTTGTCGATCAGTTCGGCACGCTTGGCGTCACTCGCCGGGGAGGGATTGTCGAGAACGGTGAATTGCGCGGCCAGCGCGTCGAGCGCGGCGGGATCATGATGAGTCATACGCGGATCTCCTTGTTGCCACATGCCTTTACACCGCATCACTGTCCCACACGTGTTCGCATCGCAAAAGACGATGACCACATCGCGGACAATTTTTTGGTCATCCGGTGGCACGCCTGTTATCTTCCTTCTCCCGTACTCTTATCTTTCTTCTTCCGCCTCTTATCTTCTTTTCTCGCACCGCATGGTCGGGGAACATATGAAAAAAGGGACCCGCCACAGGGCGGATCCCTCCAATACGATCGTCAGGCGCGAATCACTCAGCCTCAGGCTCAGCAGCTGGAGCAGCAGCTTCTTCTGCTTCAACCGTAGCATCTTCCGGAACCGTGACGGAAACAACCGGTTCTTCCAGATCCGTAGCGTCGAGTTGTACGCCTTCTGGCATGACCAGATCCTTAAGCAGGACGCGATCGCCATCGGTCAGGCCGTCCACGGACACTTCAAGGCGCTCAGGCAGGTTGGCGACATCGGCGCGAACCTTGATCTCCTGCATATCGACGAATGCGATAGCAGCACCCTTCGGGGTACCTGTAACGAACACTGGCACCTCGACGTCAATCTTTTCGCCGGCCTTGACTTCGTAGAAGTCCACGTGCTCCACGATGCGCTTGACCGGGTTGGTCTGCACGTCCTTGACAACAGCCGTCTTGGACTGGCCGTCGAACTTCAGCGTGATCAGCGCGTTCGTGTGACGCAGAGCCAGCGTGGTTTCCTTCATCGGCAGCTTCAGGTACGTCGGCTGGTCGCCGCCCGCGTACACGGTTGCCGGAATTTCCTTGGCCACGCGCATGCGGCGAGCCGGACCCTTACCGAACTGCGTGCGCAGTTCGCCTTCAAGAACAATAGCCTTGTTAGCCATAATATTTTTCTCCTTGTCTATGTGCATTTTGACGCTTCATCGAGCCAAAAGACGCCCACGCAAGGAGCGAATTTTCGCGCCGAGTCGATAACGGAGCATACGCTCCCTCGCCAAAGCAACTTTTTCACCATACCGTAGGCCCCGAACAACACGCCGCCGCGACATGTTCGCCAATATTATTGCTGCAAGAGAAGACGGTGCGCGGCAATGAAAAACGGGAACAATGGAACCATAGGCAATACATCCAACAGAAAGCGGACCATCATGACCACACAGCACCGCGCCTGACGTCCCACCGCAGGCGGCATCCTCAAGAAAACGGCGATCACGCTCGGGGCTTGCGCCGGCGCGTACGCGCTCGCCTCGGCCTTCGCCTTCCAGTTCACCATCGACACCAAATCCCCCGTCTCCGTATTCGCCATGAGGAACAGCGGACGGTTCAAAAGCATGGAGACGCCAAGCGACTTCACTACGGAAGCCGCCGCATGGTTCCAAAACCAGAAGCAGGCCGTCTACACGGACGCGCCCGAAGGCGGCATGCTGCACGCCTGGAAGTTCGAGCCGTTCGATTCCACGCCGCGCCCGCACCAATACGTCCTGTGCACCCACGGCTACATGGGCAACCCCACGGAAATGCAGCCATGGGCCTACCACTTCGCGATGCGCGGGTTCACAATCCTTGTCCCCTCCCTGAGCGGCGACGGCCTGCATAAGGGACGCTACACGGGCATGACGCGCACTGAAAGCATCGACACGGTCGCGTGGATCAACTACATCGTCAAGCAGGACCCGCAAGCGCAAATCCTGCTCGACGGCACCTCGATGGGCGGATCCACCGTCATCCTCGCTGCCGGAGACAATCCCATGCCGAGCAACGTCAAGGCCATCCTGTGCGACAGCGCGTTCGACTCCCCTTATGAGGAAATGATCGGATCCACCGAGCGCAACACGCACCTGCCGCGACCTCTTGCCAAGGCGCTTGTCGCCGGCGTGGACGTGATCAACCGCATGGTGCAGGGATTCTCGTTCAAGGACATTTCCACCATGGACGCCGTGGGCCGCATCACGCTGCCGATCCTGTTCCTGCAGGGCGCGGACGACAAGGTCGTGCCCAAGGATTCCATCAAGCACTTGTATGAGGCGTGCCCGTCCACGGACAAGCACGAACTCGTGATCCCCGGCGCGGCCCACGTGTTCGAAGTGCTCACCGAGCCGCAGCGCTACTGGACCACGGTGGACACCTTCGTCGACAACCACTTCCCGGCCCCCGAAGCGGCGAAGCCTGCGCAAAAGCAACAGCCGGCAAAGAAGCAACCGGCCAACAAGAAGTAAAGAAGTGCCGAATAAGCGGCAGCGCCCCGGCGGCGCTCGCCGCACCAGACATATGAAAATATAAGAAGGGGCGGGATGGACACCTGACGTGCCATCCCGCCCCTTTTTGGCTTTATTACCTCTTGATCTTAGGCCAGCAGCTCCTTGACTGCGGCGATCACCGACTGCAAGCTGTTCTTCGCGTCGCCAAACAGCATCTGCGTGTTCGGCTCGAAGTACAGCTCGTTCTCGATGCCCGCGTAGCCCTTGCCGCGGCCGCGCTTCATGACGACCACGTTCTGGGCCTTGTCCACGTCGAGGATCGGCATGCCCGAGACGGGAGTGCCCTCGCGCCGGGCCGCCGGGTTCGTCACGTCGTTGGCGCCCACCACAAGCGCCACGTTCGCGGACGGGAACTGCGGATTGACGTCGTCGAGGTCCACGAGCTCGTCATACGGCACGTTCGCTTCGGCCAGCAGCACGTTCATGTGGCCAGGCATGCGGCCGGCCACGGGATGGATCGCGTACTCGACTTCCACGCCGTGCTCCTTGAGCAGCTCGCCAAGGTCGGCCAGTTCACGCTGCGCCTGCGCTTGCGCCAAGCCGAAGCCCGGCACGAAGATGACCTTGTCGGCGTACACGAGCTGTACGGCCAAATCGTCGGGTGAGGTTTCCTTCATGGTGCCCTGCGGGCCTTCCCCTGCGCTCGCGGCGGAGGCGTCGGAGCCGAAGCCTCCCGACAGCACGCTCATCAGCGGGCGGTTCATGGCCTTGCTCATGAGCACGGAAAGCGTCACGCCGGCCGCGCCCACGAGGGCGCCGGCCACAATCAGGGCCACATTGTCAATGGCCAGGCCGCTCATGGCCACGGCCGTACCCGTGCAGGCGTTGAGCACCGAAATGACCACGGGCATGTCCGCGCCGCCGATGGGGATCACGAACACCAGGCCGTAGCACAGGGCGAACACGGTGGTGAGCACCGACCACAGCAGGCGCTGGCCCGGGAACACGCACAGCATCACGAGCGAGGCCACCATAAGCAGCGCGAACAGGATGTTCCATACGCTTTTGCCCGGAAGCGAGAGCTTCTTGACCCAGCGGATGCCTTGCAGTTTGCCCGCGGCGATCAGCGAGCCCGTGAATGTGACCGAGCCGATCAGCACGCCCAGGCCCGCGGTGATCAGCACCACGAGGTTCGGCGTCTCCTGCGCAAGAATATCGTTCAACGCCACCAGCGCGGCTGCGCCGCCGCCCACCGTGTTGAACACGGACACGAGCTGCGGCATGTCGGTCATCTTCACCTTTTTGGCGGACACGACGCCCGCGAGCGCGCCGATGGCAATGCCGGCGATGAGCACGACGACGGCCACGACGGAAACGAATCCTTCAACGAACAGTTTGATGAACGCCATGGCCACGGCGATGACCATGCCCACCGCGGAGATCGTGTTGCCGCGACGTGCGGTTTTCGGCGAGTTCATGCAGTGCAGGCCCATGACGAACAGCACGGCCGACACGAGGTACACGAACCACGACACGATGTCGATTGTTGTTGCCATTTACTTGCCGTCCTTTCCGTTGGCCTTCTTGTCGCTTTTGAACATTTCCAGCATGCGGTCGGTGACCACGTAGCCGCCCACCACGTTCATGGTGCCCAGCACTGCGGCGAGGAAGATGAATACGTAGGACAGGACGGAATGGGCTTCCGCGGCCACAATGACCACGCCCACGATCACGATGCCGTGGATCGAATTGGCGCCGCTCATCAGCGGGGTGTGGAGCGTGGCGGGCACTTTGCCGATCACCTCGATGCCGATGAGCAGGGCGAGGATGAACAGGGTTATGGACACTACCAGATCTGGCATGGGTCATTCTCCTTTCGCTTCATTGCCGGGGGCGGTCACCACCATGGCCTGGTCGATCTGGTCGCCGGCGTCGACTTGCAAGCGGTTGTCGCGGATGAAATGGACGAGCACGTCAGCCACGTTGCGCGCCAGCAGGTTGGACGCGGTGGTGGCCACTTCGCTGGCCAGATACGGCGCGCCGATAAGCGTGACGCCGTTGTCCGTGACCGTGGAGCCAACCGTGGATCCTTCCACGTTGCCGCCCAGGTCGCTGGCCGCGCAGTCCACGATCACGCTGCCGCGATGCAGGCCGTTCACGCCCGCGCGCGTCAGCAGCACGGGAGGCTTGCGTCCGGGAACCTTGGCCGTGGTGATGATGATGTCGAATCCGGCCGCTTTCGCGTCCACGGCGGCCTGCTGGGCCGCCTGCTCCTCCGGCGTCAGAGCGCGCGCATAGCCGCCTTCGCCCTGGCCGGCCGAGAAATCGAGGCCAAGATCGAGGAATTTGGCGCCCAGCGACTCGACTTCCTCCTTCGAGGCGGGGCGCACGTCATAGGCCGTGACGACGGCACCGAGGCGCTTGGCCGTGCCGATGGCCTGCAATCCCGCGATGCCGGCGCCCAGTACGAGCACCTTAGCCGGGCGGATCGTGCCCGCCGCGGTGGTCATCATCGGCAGGAACGACCCGTACGCGTTGGCTGCCACGAGTACCGACTTGTAGCCCATCACCGAGTTTTGCGACGTCATCTCGTCCATGGATTGCGCCGAGGAAAGCTGGCGCGGCAGACGTTCCATGGCCACGGCCACAAGCCCCGCCTTTTCCAGCTGTTCTACATACTGTTCATCGGTGAACGATCCGAGCATGCCGATAACCCACAAGCCCGGACGCATGGCCTGTACGAGCGCGGCGTCGGGCCTGTCCACGAACCCGAACGCGTGCGAGCGCGCGAGCACGTCCTCTTTTGTGCCGACTTCGGCGCCGGCCGCGGCATACGCCTCGTCCGGATAGTCGGCGCGCAGGCCCGCACCATGTTCTACGAGGCAGCGCACACCGGACTTGTTCAAGCGTGTCACCATGTCAGGCGTCAGCGCAACGCGGGCCTCGTCGCTCGACGTCTCATTGAACACTCCGAAAATAATGTCCGTTTTCGGTAGTTCAGTCATACTTAACCTTTCCATTAATGGTCCAGCCGCCGTGCATTTATGCGCACTATTGCATAAACGCATGGCGATACGCCGCCAAGTCTAACGGACAGCGGCGTTTCACGCCTAGCTATTCCATTTTTTCTTTACGAAAAAGAACATGCGCGGCCCGCGGAATTTTTCGTAGCATGGTGTTGTAGTTCAGCGGAATACCACCATTTATCTTACGCAACCGTAATATGCGTGCATCGGCATGCGTCGTTACGATTGCCCCTGTAACTGTTATTTGTTCGCGCGCGAGCGCCTATAAGGGGACTTCATCGGCAAGGAGCTAACACGTGTCCGCTTTCCATTCATTAAAGAACATTGCGTCCAAGACCACGCAAAAGATTTTGAACCTCCGCGGAGATTTCACCCATCCGGTCACCGACGATACGCCGGACATTCCCGACTACATGGACCAGGACTCGATGCCCCAGCATCGCAATTATGAGGATCTGCCCCACGTGGACTATTGGGGACCGGATCGTCCGACCACCACGTTCATCGACGCGGACTCGAACCTGCTGACGGCCAGCACGCAGGGCAACGAACCGATGCCCGACGACTTCAACGTGTACGACCTGTATGCGGACCGCGCGCACCGCATGGCCGACGAGCCGCTGTACACGTACCGCAAGAACGGCGAGTGGATCACCAAGACGGGCCAGGAGGTGCTTGACGACATCCGCGCCACCGCCAAGGGCCTCATGCACCGCGGCATCCAGAAGGGTGACGGCGTCTCCTTCATGTGCCACACGTGCTACGAGTGGGACGTGTTCGACGCGGCAGTGCTGTCCATCGGCGGCGTGCTCGCCACGATTTACGACACCGATTCGGCCGAACAGATCCGCGACATTTCCAACAACTCCGACGCGAAGCTGCTCGCCGTGGAGACCAAGGACATGTACAAGAAGACGCCGCTGGCCGTCAAGGAATGCCCCAAGCTCAAGCACGTGCTGTGCTTCGAGACGGGCGGCCTCGACGAGCTCAAGGCTTACGGCAAGGTCGTCAGCGACGAGGAGCTCGACAAGCGCATCGCCTCCATCAGGAAGACCGACCTCGCTTCCATCGTGTACACCTCGGGTTCCACCGCGGCCCCCAAGGGCGTGGAGATGACGCACGAGGATTACGGCATCACGGCCGTCAACCTCCCGGCGTTCATGCCCAAGCTCATGATGGACAAGCGCCACCGCGTGCTGCTGTTCCTCCCCCAGGCCCACACGTTCGCCCGCGCCATCAACTACATTTGCGTGGCGTCCGAAATCCACATTTACATCGCCCGCGGCATCAAGACGCTCACGAGCGACTTGCAGGTGGCGCGCCCGCACACCACGATCGTGGTGCCGCGTGTGCTCGAAAAGATTTACAACGCCGCTTCCCAGAAGGCCGGCAACGGCCCCAAGGGCATGGTGTTCGCCGCGTCCGTGGTCGCCGCCCAGAAGTATATGGACGAGATCAGCGCCAAGGGCAAGCCGAGCGCCTTCGCCACGGCCCGCCGCAACATGTTTGACCCGCTCGTGTACTCGCAGATCCGCGAAGTCCTCGGCGGCCACGCCCAGTGGATCGTCACGGGCGGCGCCCCGATCGACCCGGAGCTCATGAGCTTCTTCCGCGGCGCCGGCATCCCCGTCTACGAGGGCTACGGCCTGACGGAAACGACCGCCCCGTGCGCGTTCAACCCGCTGACCGTCCCCTACCACGAGGGTTCTGTCGGCATCCCGTTCCCGGGCTTCGAGCTGCGCATTTCCGAAGACAACGAGATCCAGGTGCGCGGCAAGGCCGTCTTCCACGGCTACCACAAGAACCCGGAGCAGACCAAGGAAGCGTTCACCGAGGACGGCTGGTACAAGACGGGTGATCTCGGACGTCTTGACGCCGACGGATTCCTGTATATCATCGGCCGCAAGAAGGACCTCATCATCACCGCAGGCGGCAAGAACGTCTCCCCCGGCCCGATGGAGGAAGTCATCAAGCGTTGCCCGCTCGTGTCCCAGGCCCTCGTGCTCGGCGACAAGCGCCCGTTCATTTCCGCCCTGATCACGCTTGATCCGGACGCGATCCGTTCCTGGCTGCTGTCCAAGGGCCTTGACGGGGACATGCCGATGGAGGAAGTGTGCAACAACGCCGCCGTGCGCGCCGAAGTCCAGAAGTATGTGGACGAGGCGAACGAGGGCGTGTCCCGTGCAGAATCCGTGCGCAAGTTCATCCTGCTGCCCGAGGAGTTCTCCCAGGAGAACGGCATGATGACCGCTTCCATGAAGGTCATCCGCCCGAAGGTCATCAAGCATTACCAGAACCTGCTGAACACGCAGATGTACACGAAGCGCACCGCGCCGAAGAACAATCAGTGACATGTGGGCCGGCTTATGGCCGGCCCGTCACCCATGGATAACAGTTGAGGGGGCCGTTCCGCAAGGATCGGTCCCCTCATTTCGTTGTGTTGTGCGTTAAGTCGCCGGCGCGCAGTCCGTTAGAATCCGAGGCGTTCCAGCTTCTTCGGATCCGACTGCCAGCTCTTGGCCACCTTCACGTGCATGTTGAGCTGCGCCTTCTGGCCCACGAGGCGGTTCACCGCGGTACGCAGCTTCTTCTTGACGTGCACCAGATGCTCGGCCTTGTGGCCGATAATAATCGGCTTTTGCGAATCGCGTTCCACATACAGCGACACCATCACCTGCGCCTTGCCGTCGTACGGGCGTCCCGTTTCCGGATCCACGGGATATTCGATCGAATCGACGACCACGGCCAGCGAGTGCGGCAGTTCGTCGTCAAGTTCCTCGAGGAACGCGCCGCGGATAAGTTCCGCGATCGTCTCCTCGGGCCGCTCTTCCGTGATCTGCTCGGTCGGATACATTTGCGGGCCTTCGGGAAGGTTTTCGATGAGCACATCGCGCACGGTGTCGAGATTGTCGTCTTCCAGCGCGCTGACGGGCACGATGTCGGTGAAGTTGGCGAACTGGTCGATTTCGATAAGTTTCTCGATGAGTTCCTGACGGCCGAGCATGTCGATTTTCGTGACGATGGCGATCAGCGGAATCTTCCACGTGAACGTGCCGTCGTCGTGCTTGATGCCGAAATCGGAACGCAGACGGCTCAGGATGCGCTTGTCGCCCGGACCGATTTCCTGGTCGGCGGGCAGCAGGAACGCCACCACGTCACTGTCGGCCAGGGATTCGTCCACCACGTCGTTCAGGCGCTGGCCCAGCAGCGTGCGCGGACGGTGGATGCCGGGGGTGTCCACGAGCACCATTTGCGCGTTGTCGGTGGTGAGGATGCCGCGGATGGCCTTACGCGTCGTTTCCGGGCGCGAGGACATGATCGCCACCTGCGTGCCGATCAGCCCGTTGATCAGCGTGGACTTGCCCACGTTCGGACGGCCCACCACTGCCACGAAACCGGACCGGTACTCGTCATGGATGTCGTGCGTGCTCTGCTCTGGTTCACTCATCTTCTTCGTCTTTCTGTTCCGTGCCGTCCCCGGCCGGTTGTTTCTGCTGCTTGCCAGTTTCCTCGTTGCTCTCGACGGGCACACGTTCCACCACGATCGTGGAGACTTTCTTGCGCCGTCCGGCGGAATCCACGGCTGTAAGTTTCAACCCGTGCGTCACGGCGCTGGAACCCACGATCGGCACGCGGCCCAAAATCTTGGTCAGCAGGCCGTAGACGGTGTCCACGTCGTCTTCCTCAATGTTGAGCGCGAAAATTTCCTCGAGGTCCGCGATGGGCGTGCGCGCGGGCATGCTCCACGAACCGTCCTCCAGCTGCTCGGGCTCCTCGTGCTGCTTGCGGTCGTGCTCGTCCTCGAGCTCGCCCACGATCTGTTCGATCGCGTCCTCGATGGTGACCATGCCCGCGATGCCGCCGTACTCGTCGACCACCATGGCCACATGGTGGCGTGTCACCTGCATTTCATGGAACAGGTCGTCCACGGGCTTCGACTCGGGCACAAGCATGGCGGTGCGCACGATGGACTGCACGCAACGGTCCAGGGCCTTGGGATTGTACGAGGTGGCGCGCACGGCGTCCTTGAGGTACGCAATGCCGACCAGGTCGTCCACGTCGGATCCGATGACGGGCACGCGCGAGAATCCCGAACGCGAGCACAGGCGCAGGAAGTCGCCCAATGTTTCCGTCTGCTCAATGCAGATCATGTCGGTGCGCGGCACCATGATTTCGCGCGTCAACGTGTCCGACAGCAGCATGATGCTGCGCAACATTTCGGACACTTCCGGATCGAACCGGTTGGTTTCGATCATGCGTTCCAGCGCGGCCTTGCCCTGGTCCTGCTGCAACTTTTCCAACGCCTCGTCGTCCGAAAGTTCGGCGCGCTTGTTCTGGTTGCGCTCCCCGCGCGCCACGGGCACCATATAAAAGGCCGTCATGGCGAGGGACACATGCTTGAGCAGGAATTCCAGCGGCTCCATGGAATGCGCGTCCCGCGGACGCACCACCATGCTGACAGCTGCCATGAGCAATGCGGCCACCAGGCCCGCGATCAGCGAACACCACCACGGGAAGGAGAACAGACCGGTAATGCATGCCACCAGCGCGCCGATGAGCACATTGCATGTGATGCGCATGAACGAGCATGCCGCCGACGCGGCATGCCGGTTCGCGAGCAGCCGCTGGACGCGGTGCATCCTGCCCACGAGCTTCATGCGGGAAAAATGCGACAGTTCCCCGTCGGTCTGCAAGTCGATCATGGCGTTGTTGACATTGGCGCGCGTCACGCGCACAATGGCGCCCTCAAGCCCGGCCATCAACATGGACACGGCCGCGAGCAGTACGGCGGCCACCGCCATGACAACACTTAGCGTAATGATCATCGTCTCGTCCATACCACGCCTCCGCCTATCGCGTCACCGTCCATACGTCCGCGTTCACTCTCCCAACAGGTTGCGGCCGGCGCCATGCTCGGCGTCCCACTGCTCCAGCGCGTTCGGCACGCCCTGCGGAGACGTGATAAGCCAGTTGTTGCCTTCCCTGACCGCGAAGAACGTGAGCAGCAGCTGGCGCTGCAGGCCGAACATCTGGCGCTCCTGGTCCGGGGAGCCGTGGTCGTAGCCCAACAAATGCAAAATGCCGTGGATCGTCAGCAGCATCATTTCCTCCATGGTGCCGTGGCCGGCGGCGAGCGCCTGCTGTTGGGCGACCCATGGGCAGATGACGATGTCGCCCAGCGTCCCTTCGGTCAGCGTGCGCTCGTCGCCCGGGCGCAGTTCGTCCATCGGGAAGCTCATGACGTCGGTGGGACCTTCGAGGTTCATCCAGCGCATGTGCAGCTGGGCGATCGGTTCGGGGTCGACGAACATGATGGTGAGGTCGGATTGCGTGCTGACGCGCATCTGGTCCATGACCCATAGTCCGAGATCGGAAAACACTTTGGGGTCGATGCTCCATTGTGTTTCGTTGATTACTTCCACGCTCATTGGTGCGTGTCCTTTCTGGTGTTGTGTCGACTATGGGTTTCTTGTTCGCGCGCGGCGTCGGCCTTGTCGTAGGCCTGGACGATGCGTCCGACGAGTTCGTGGCGCACGACGTCCGCGGATCCCAAGTGGATGAAGGCGATGTCGTCGATGCCGCCGAGGATGCGTTCAATGGAGCGCAGGCCGGAGCGCGGCACGTCGAGATCCACTTGGGTGCTGTCTCCCGTGACCACCATGGTCGTGTTGAATCCCAGTCGGGTGAGGAACATTTTCATTTGCTGTTCCGTGGTGTTCTGGGCTTCGTCGAGGATCACGAAGGCGTCGTTGAGCGTTCGCCCGCGCATGTAGGCCAGGGGCGCCACTTCGATGGTGCCGTCGGCCATGAGGCGGCGCAGCTGGTCGGTGCCGAGCATGTCGCCGAGCGCGTCGTACAGCGGACGCAGGTACGGGTCGACTTTGTCATTCAGGGTTCCGGGAAGGAATCCCAAACGTTCTCCCGCTTCCACGGCCGGTCGCGTGAGAATGATGCGCCGGATGCTGCCGCGTTCGAACGCCTGGACGGCCTGGGCCACGGCGAGATAGGTTTTGCCCGTGCCGGCAGGTCCGATGCCGAAGGTGATGGTGTGCGAGGCGATGGCGTTCACATATGCGGTTTGTCCCGCGGTTTTCGGCCGCACGGGGGCGCCGTTGGCGAAAGCGATGGTGCCGTACGCCTGCGGCTTGCGGTATTGCGCGTTTTCGTCGCGCTTGGTCGGCTGGACGCTGGCGGTGGCGCGGCGCAACGATTGGGCGCCGGCCCCGTGTCCGGGGACGCGCTGGCGTACGGGTTTGCGCAATACGCGCTGGTCGAGCATACGGCGCACCATGTCTTTGGTGATGGGCTCGTCGAACGCCATTTCGATCAGCGTTTCGAGCGTGTCCTGCGCCTCACTGGCCTGGTGTTCCCCTTCTTGCGTGGACGAGCGGATGACCACGGTGTTGCCGCGCACGCGCATGGTGAGCTCGTCGTAAGCGCTCTCGAGTTCTCGTAATACTTCGTCGTACGGTCCGAACACGGCGACCGGGTCAAGCTGGTCCGGGACTGTTACCGTTCGTGTTGTGGTAGCCACTGCACCTTCCTGCTATGTTGTCTATTCTTCGAGTGGTTCGCCCGTGAGCACGTGCGCGTGCACGTGGAACACGGTCTGTCCGGCGTCTTCGCCGGTGTTGAAAACGAGGCGGTAGGAGCCGTTGAATTCACGGTCCGCGATGCGCTGCGCCACTTTGACCATGTGGGCGAGCTGGTGCTCATCCTGCTTGGCGAGTTCGTCCACGTTGCGGTAATGGTCCCTCGGCACGATCAGCACATGCACTTTGGCCTGCGGGTTGATGTCCTTGAACGCGTAGGTGGTGGCGTCTTCATACACCTTTTCGCTCGGAATCTCGCAGTTGACGATCTTGCAAAACAGGCAATCCGGATCTTTCATATTTCCTCCATAACGGCTTGTTCCTATTGTGGTCCGCCCTGTGCGGGCGCTGGTTCGCTATTCTAGCGGCGCGCATGCGTGCGCGCACCCGTGCTAGGGCGATCAACAGGAATTCTTACAAAATTCTTCCCAACGTGCGCGAGAGCAGCGACAGCGCCACGGGGCCCGCGCTGGAGGCGCGCAAAATGTTGTGACCGAGCAGCGCCACTTGCGCCCCAGCTTCCTTGAACATTTCGATTTCCTGGTCGCCGATGCCGCCTTCGGGGCCCACCACCACGCTGATCGTGCGCGGCCGCTCGTCGCGTACGGCGCGGTTGAGCACTTTCTGCGCCTGCTGTTCAATGCCAGACCATGTGGCCGTCGCGTCCTGGTGCAGCACGACCATCAGGCCGCCCTCATCCGTGATCGTGCGGCACAGCGCGGCAAGCTGCTTGCTCGTATGGCAGTCTTCCAGCTGCGGTTCCCATGCGCGGCGCGACTGTTCCGTTGCGGCGTGCAGCACGGCCTGCCATTTGCGGTCCGTACGTCCGGCCTTCCAGCGGGCGATCGAACGGTCCGCCTGCCATGGCACCACGCTGTCGACGCCGATCTGCGTGGCTACGTCGATGGCCTGCTCATCATGGCCGTTTTTCGCAAGCGCCTGTACCAGTTGCAGGCGCACAAGCGGCAGGTCTTCCGTTTCGAACGACGTGACGCGCACTTCCCCGTTGTTCTCGTCGCACACCTGCGCGTGGATGCGCAGGCCCTTGCCGTTGGAGAGCTGCAATTCGTCGCCGTCACGCAACCGCATCGACTGCAGCGCGTGCCTGCGTACTGCGGGCGGCAACGTCAGGTGCCAGCCGATGTGGAGCCCGTCGCTATTCATGGGCGTATCGTCGTTGGTCTGGTCGATCAGGAACAAA
The DNA here is from genome assembly GCF_000741255.1 of Bifidobacterium magnum. Taxonomy (GTDB): domain Bacteria; phylum Actinomycetota; class Actinomycetes; order Actinomycetales; family Bifidobacteriaceae; genus Bifidobacterium; species Bifidobacterium magnum. The sequence goes on along the minus strand of NZ_JGZB01000013.1, from coordinate 43,068 downwards.
GGGTTCGTCATAATGCTCAAGGCTAGTTCACAAAACGCCAATTTTCTGCGCGACACGCCGAGGTTTGCATTATCGGGACAGGTCGCTTATAGTTTCATTTCGTTGCTTCGGCAACGCACCTGTCCGGGTGGCGGAATGGTAGACGCGCTAGCTTGAGGTGCTAGTGCCTATTTTATACAGGCGTGCGGGTTCAAGTCCCGCTCCGGACACTTTGGTTGCCCTTGTTTTCCGGCGTGTTGCGTTGGAAAACAAGGGTTTTTATTTTTTCACGCTCTCCCCTTTTTGCCCTATTTTGAACGTTTTTGAAATATTTTCTGGGCACGAACTGGGCACGGGACTCGTTTGTCCGGTTAACGGTTCCGGTTGGAACCGTATTCGACGGTTTATCGGCGTGTCGCGGCGTGTCGTTTCAAAAATTTTTTTGTCGGTCAAATTTCAGCGTCCATTGCCTGAGCGCTGGGAGCTGTTCCCCGCTTGCGTGGGAGCCAACTATTCGATTTCTTTTTGCTCTTTTTATTTCCTTGGCTGGAAGGCAAGGCCCCTTATATAAACCTATACTAACTAGTTCTATCTATATGTAGTTAGTTCTACCTAACTCACAGACTAGGTAGAACTTCATCATATGATGTAGTTATAACTAACTTGCGTAATGTAGTTCTACCTTGTATACTGAAGAATATAAAAAACCGGCTTCGCTAAATTTTCAGCGACAGCGAAGCCGGATAACTCACCAACTAGAAATAGCTGGTTTACCTATCGTAACACCTGAGGGAGCCAGCCATGAGCGAAAAGGACATGATCGTGGGATACAAGAACAGCGACCTTGTTTATGAACTGGCAAGCCAAGGAAAATTCATGCGGCCTAGGGGCAACTCGGTGTCCTTCGATCCGATGCAACTCTCACTCATGGAATACATGGCGTCCACCACTTACGATTTCCCGCCAACGCCAGACATGAAAGACCGTTTCCTTCCGGCTCGTTTATATGAGCGTGGTTGGGATCATGTCGCGGAACGGTTTGGCATGTGGCTTCCGGGCGGCGAAGAAGACTTCCAAATAATGAGGGAACCGGGCGGCATGGAACGTCTCTCGAAGAAGAAGATGAATGCCGCGCGTTGGCGTCTCGGTGCCACTTCCAAATGCCTTCAAGAAGCCGGTCTGATCAAATGCTTGAGGAAGGCTGATATCCATCGTGGCGTTCCCGCGAAGTGGCTGCTCATGCTTGGCGACGATGAAGAAAACCGTGCAGTAGAAGCTTGGGCGCGTAGATGTATCGCCCATAAGCTTGAATCTGATCGCAAGCCGTGACAGAAGCCGTTGATGCCATGATATTCGCCTACAAAACGCTATCAATGTCATCCAGCTCAAGCAGCTGGCGGACGTTTTAGGGGTCTACCCGCACGAAATCATCGAGATGGCCGAAGCCTTCGCGCGCCTCGCTTTTCGTCTTGCCGCGCGCCCCATGTGGAAACGCAAAAAGGCGCGGTTTTCAACGTCTTCAAGTGCGAGAAACGTTGGAACCGCGCCGATTTGAGAGCAATAACGTTAGGCTTTGCTCACATTGAAGATTGCAACGCAAGTAGATGAATCATGGCCAAGGTGAAGCTTGTGAAGGAGAATCATAATAATGCAAGTATCCTATTAATAAGAGTCAAGAATATATAAATATCTTATGAGGTAAGATATCATCACCTTTAAAAGTAATATTCCATGAATCTTTTTAATGGCAACACATATTTTTCTGCCTACACAAGGCACTTTCAATAACTATATTTCCTAGTATTTTGGGCCTCCATCGAATAGAGACCCAAAATACTAAAAAACTAAACAATAATCTTATTTACCTTGTAGTATTCACAGATATCTTGTTTAGGAATGACTATATTACAAGAATCATAGGGGCTGAGTCCTTTACGCGCATCTTTCCACGGATCCTCCATATGCGTGCGCTCACTCAGCTCGTTTCCTGTCAAATCACCTAGATATTTACAAATCCTTTCAATAGTTGTCTTCTCAACTCCATTTAGACGAGTAATATCCGGTTCACCTGCAAGTTCCCCATCATGAATTAGAAACATACCACGATGTCTATTAAAAAGTTCCGGAGCCACAGGCCCATTCTTCCAAGCTTCAAAATTCTCATCGAACAGAGGGGTTTCGTACAGACTTAGGTAAAGAGCTTGCGAATAATAAGTAAGCTTCTGCAGCTTCATTGTAGTCATAGTAGAACGTTGCTTAAGAATATATGCAGCGACATCAATAATCCTAGCCATATACCTCACCACCTTCCAGTAAAATGAGTATATTATAGTCTCATGACCCAGACATATGATTTATCTCACCCGCTTAGTCGAACACAGGCAAATTCCTCCAGCCATACGGATCAAAAATGACGTTGGATTCCATGCAGATGTGTCTGCTGCAATTCATGGCGCTTACCACATACGATTTCCCGCCGACCAAAGAAATCAAAGAACGCCACCTTCCGTGCCGCCTGTATGAGCGCGGATGGGAATACGCGGCGCGACAGTTCGGCATGTGGCTGCCGGGTGGCGAGGAAGTTCAAGAGATTTTCAAGGAAGGCGGGATGCAGCGTCTTTCTGAAAAGAACATGAAGAGCGCGATTCGACGGTTGAGCGTTACCGCAAAGAAGCTCGAAGAAGCCGGATTGATCAAATGCATCCGTAAGGCCGACATTCAGCGCAATATTCCCGCGAAGTGGCTGCTCATGCTTGGCGACGATGAAGAAAACCGTGCAGTAGAAGCTTGGGCGCGTAGATGTATCGCCCATAAGCTTGAATCTGATCGCAAGCCGTGGCAGAAGCCGTTGATGCCATGATATTCGCCTACAAAACGCTATCATTCCGGCCCGCAATACGATATAATAGAAGCTCAACCATTGAATGCGTCGATAAATAACAAACCCCGGCCAACCACCGGGGTTTTCACATACCAATACAATCAATGATGCAACCCGAAAGAAAGAAGAAGCATCATGAAACACACACCAGCCGCGTTCAAACTACAGCGCGAAACAGTCGGCTGCTCACAGCAACACTTGGCCGACCTGTTGGACATCGGCGTGCTGCAAATCAAACTATGGGAAAAACCGGACGGCAAACCCGCGCCCGACACCGCATGGCGACTATTGGAAGCGCTGATGATCGAACACGAAACGATGATCAGCACCGCGTTGGAACAAATCCATGAGCAAGGCTCGAAAGACCAGCCGATCACGCTCATGTACTACAGGGACAAAAACATGTTCGCCGCACAGCACCCCGTGGAAGACGCGGACGGATGGCAAATGGCAAACACCCGCATACGCGACATAGTGGCCCGTCTAACAGCCGAAGGATACGAAGTGAACATAGTTTATCCAACCGAGTGAGAACGCCCGTTACAACCGTTTTCCATGCTATACTGAAGCCACTGAGACAACTCAGTAGTCAAGTGGGACGCCACTATAAACGCAAAAAATCCCCCTGCACGCATAGCGCACAGGGGGATCACTTGACTTTTGTGGTTGAGAACACAATCTGATTTTAGCGGCGGCGACGCTTGCGCGAAGTCGTCTTCTTCTTCCTAGTCTTACAAGCCATACACTCCCCCTTCCCGCACGAAAATGATAAAAGTATCACATAGGGAACGTGTACAAGCCCGTTGAACGCCCGTTTACCGTCGCCTATGTGATACTTCTACCACATAGATTAAAAATACCCCCCCTGCCGCTCTTGGCTGCAACAGGGGGAAGCTTAAACGTAGTCGTCTAGGTGTTGGTCTGGTAGTTCGTCGCCGTCTTCGTCCACAAGGCGAGGATGCTCGTTGCGCGAGTCCGTGCACACACCCGTTTTCAGTTCCGTCAAGGTCTTGACGTGCCGCGCGTGCCCAATGGTTTCCTCACCGTCCAAAACTTCGGACAAAGGCGCGCCACTGTCAACTTCCGGCAAGCCAGCGATAGACGTGAGCAGACTCATGATGCCCGCCATGATCATCACAGAAATGACGTTCATCCAATCCACGTCCAACACGCCGATCAAACCAGTACCAAGCACAGCGAGTCCCGCCTGAGCCATCGTCTTGACGGCTCGAATGCCAGCGGCGGCAAGCCATTCAGAAATCAGATTCATTTCAAGCCTTCGGCGTGGCAGTAATCTGAATATCGATTTCGTCCAGCTTGTTCTTCACCGCGTCCTCGACAATCTTCGCAATGTCAGCCGGATTCGCGCCCACACTCTTCGCAAGAGCGTTCATGGCGGTCTCCATGGCCGTCACCTTCGTCTCGCACACAGCCACACGGTTCATGATGTTCGGGACACCATGATCACGAAGCCAGAAAGCATTCTGGCACGCGGGGCTAATCATGTCGCGGGCGACAGCGCCGGAAGGAAGCTTATGCAGCCAAACTTTATCAGCAGTAAGCTTCGCAATCTTTTCCATATCCTGAGTCGTTACCATGTCGTCGTCTCCTTGCTGTGTGTTGATGTTGGTTTTGCCGGCTTGCATGGCGTCGTACCATTCGCCGGCGCGCTTGAAATACGCGTCCCGCTGCGAGCCGGCTATGGACGCCGGGCATTCGGTCGCGCAAAAATCACGGTGGAAAAACACGTTTTTGCCGTACTGCGGTCGTCCCAGCTTGTAGTAGCGGCACAAGGCGGCGACCAAGTGCGCGCCATTATCCAAACATTTGTCGCTGATACGCCACGGGTTGCTGCTGATGTCTGCGTGCTCGATACCGATGCCCGTGTAGTTGGCTAATGCGTCGCCAGCATGCCACGCCGTGTCCGAATCGTAGACAAGCTGGCCGATACGGCCGTTCGAGTCCACCTGATAGTGGGCTGACGCTTCGCTGGTCTGCCACACATCCCAGCAGCCTTGAATCGACAGATTGCCGGCGTTGTGGTGCAGGATGATCTTGTCGATCTTATGCCCCGCGCGCCCAGCCGTATAGTGACGCGTAAGCAGCTTGACCTCGTCCGCGTCTAAGGTTTCCCAATTTTTCACACTAGGCTCTCCTTTTCTATAAGAAAGACCGCCCCAAAAGAGCGGTCTAGTACGTCCAATCATTTTTTTTCGAGCCTCTGCTGATAGTCAGCCTCAAGCTGGTGGAGTCTGATCTTTCCCGCACCATTACCGCCGAGAGCAAGATAGTGCTTGCCCGCCTCGATCAGGTGCTCGTGATCGACGCGCCCTTGCGGGCTGCTGAAAAGCATGTGCCGCAAGGAGCTGAGCTCGTGAGCGCGCAGATCAGTGCGCACAGACGCCAAGGTAGCGGTATTTTTTTCGATCTGCTCAGACAGTGCGCGCAAGTCTTTGCTATTAGTGAGTGACCGGCTGATCAGCTCATCAATCTCACTTTTGCGCACCATCTTCGATTTTCTTTCCGCATACCACTGGATCAGCTTCCACAAGCCTTCGCACCCGGCGACGCTGAGGATGATCGCTATGACTTCCGTCCCTGTCATAAGCACAGCTTCATCTGATTGCACACCGTATTGGCATAGTATCCCCGTCAAACCACGGGAACTGGAGCACGCCACGCTCGTACAGCTGCACGACCTCCTGATAATCTTCAGCCTTGCATACGATCAGCCGACGATAATTCGCAGTCCTACCCGCAGTGTTGGGCGCTTGGATACGCAGTCGTATGCGCGTAGGCTCACTCAACGCGAACGGCACTGTATACACGCCCTGACCACTGTCATAGCGAACGTTGGCCAGCTCGCGCTCCCTGCCATTATCATCTACTGCGATCACACGCAACACATCCAGCCGCTGCTCTTCACACACCACATGCGCGGCATACACGTACGAGCCAGCAGGCAACACACCCACATCGTAACGGCAGTATTTATCACTCAAGTCATTTATTGCAGTCAACAGGATATAAGCGTCAGTGGTACTATTCTCCACATACTCCATTTGCATATCATTCTCGCCCCTCTTAGGAATAAACCCGCTAGTAGACGCGGGCTTAGGATTGGGCATCAAATTACGCAGCGCGATCATGATTCCTCCTCACTAGCGTGTGCGAGGCGTTCGGTGAGCATACCGATGCGTGCCTCCAACAGTGCGATATCGCGGTTCGTGGCCAATGGCTCAATCTCCATGCTTACCTCCTTAATATTGCCAATCGTCGTCGGAAAGACGGCGCTTATAGTCGTCCGTGAGCTGTCGATACCTGAGCTTGCCGGCGCCGTTGCCGCCGACTTGCAGATACCTTTTACCGGCTTCCAGCATGTGCTCCTGCTGTGCGCGGGAATGCGGGCGCTTGAACAGTAGCTGCCTGAGTGTCAGAATCTCATGCTCTTTAAGGTCAGACTGCAATTCATGCAAGCTCTTGGTGTTGCGCCCGATCTGTTCGACCAGCTCATGCATCTCCTCACGCTTAACGGTGCGCGACCTACGCTCAAGCACCCACTGAACCGCCTTCCACAAAGCATCACAGCCCACCACAGCAACAACAATCGACACGATATCGGTACTCGTCATACAGTCTCCTGAGACTCGTCAGCGCGTAAAGCCTTGATCTGGGCTTCCAACACGGCGATACGCTTCGCCTGCTCGCCAATCTGACGCACAAGCGAATCCACCACATCTTCCACGCTAATATTCATTCGGCACCCCCTTAAACCGTACGAATTTCCTTACCGTCGATATACAAAGCACCAGCCTTGGGGCCGGTAGCAATCTTATGATTACCCGGCCAATCCAAAGACCAGCCGCCCGTAGAAATACTCAAACCAAAACCGCTCTTATGCTTGAGTTCGACAGCCGACGTACCAAGCGTCATCTTGCTGCCATCACGAGTCTGAATCAAAGCACCACCCGAACCAATACTGATCTTGCTGCCGTCACCAGCAGTAATGCTGATACCGCCAACACCCGAAACCACAGTTCCAGCAGCCGTCGTAAGACTGATACCGCCAACACCCGAAACCACAGTTCCAGCAGCCGTCGTAAGACTGATACCACCATCACCCATCTCAAGCGTGTTCCTCAACGTGTTCATGGTGATACCGTTACGGCCCATATCCAACCGAGTGTCCGACACGACCGTCACATCATCCTCGTTCACGTCCGCATACTTGCTCGTAAGCGACACAAAACCCGGATTAATGTCAAGCTTCGCCCAATTGTTCGGATTCTCGCCCGGCACCGTAATACCGTTCTTACGGAAAGACGTGAGCACGGTAGTCTCGTCCTCGTCCAAAATGTCAAGGCTCGTGGAAGAGGAAACGAGACCGCCGTGGACGTGAGCGCCTTCAAGCACACCGTTCGCGAAAATCGCGCCGTCCGTATACAGATACCCGGTTTCCGTATCAAGCAGCACGCTCGTTTTTCCGTCACGGTCGGTAGCCACCAAGCCGTCATCGACGAACTTCATACGCCCGTCAGTGGTTTGGATCGTCGCGCCCGTAATCGTCGTACCGCTAATCTCGCCACCGGACTGTATCGCACCATTGATCGACAGCTTCCACTCGCCATCAACCTTCGCATAAGACAACGAATCACCAAACACGAAACCGGAAGAGTTAAGCTTGCCAATCTGCCGCCCAGCATTATCCGTAAGCGTGAAATCCGCGCCAGTAATCGTACCGCCAGCAATCGCGGGCGTCGTGATACCACCGTTCACGATGCTCACATCATTGAACGTTGCGGAACCGCTTGCCGCGTTCATCGTGATCGTCGCACTACCCGAAGTGTCATACAGGTTGAAACCCGTATTGTTGATCACCAGACGGTCGTTCGACGTGCGGAACTCGCCGCCCTTGACAACCTTGCCATAGAGCGCTGTGGCGGCGATCGTGTCGGCCTGCACGCTACCCGCCTGAAGCTTCTCAGCACTCACACTGTTCGCCGCAAGCAAGTCTGTCACCACACTGCCGTTCACCAGAACGTCCTGCGCGTACAACGTGTGCGAAGCCCACTCGGAACCGTTCCAAATCCACATGTGCCTGATTTCATCGTCACACACATACAAATACGATTCCGAATTGTTAGGCTCGCCCGCCCACTCGGTGTAACACATGGTTTCCCACCACATGTCGCCCGGCTTGATCTTCGCCGCAACCTCAGGATCATTACGAGGATCACCCAGCTGAGCAAACACACGGTTCTTGCTATCAGCCGTCGTTTGAGCGCCCAACGCTTTCTGCTCGGCCGCAACAGCCTTCGCGTCAGCATTCGCCGCGTCCACCACAGCCTTGTCAGCCGTCGTCTGAGCCTGCTGAGCGGCAGTAGCGGCATTGGCGGCGGCAGTCGCCGCATCCACGGCCTGCTTGTCCGTCACCGCCACCCACGCGGAACCATTCCACCGTTTCGGCGTGTTCGCGCCACCAGTAGTATCAATCCACAAGGTAGTGTCCTTGCGCATTGCTTCGGACGGGGCAGTCGCCTGAATCAGCACGTCAGCCTTGCCGTTCGCAATCCCAGCAGCGCTAGCAGCCTGGCTTTTCGCTTCGTTCGCGCTAGTCGCCGCACTGGTAGCGGCCTGAGCGGCACTCACAGCCGTAGCGTTCGCCTGAGTAGCCGTAGCCGAAGCACCATCGGCAACACTCTTCGCGTCAGCCGACTCGCTCTTAGCAGCTTCAGCAGTCTGATTCGCCGTCTGAGCCAACGTATTCGCGTTCGTTGCCGTCTGCACCGCGTCCCTAGCGGCCGTCTCAGCGGCCTGAGAAGCCTTGTACGCGCTGGAAACCTGAACGGGCGTCCAACTATAGGAACCGTCCGTATAGTCCACTCTCGTCGCCGTATACAAGGTTTTCGCACGATCATATTCCGGTTCGGCGGTAACCCATCCCGAAGGCGGATTCTTCGTCGTCGGCTGTGAAGGCTCGCTAAGCGAGAGCATGTAGTAGTCGGTGACCGCGCTCACGCCCACGCCTTGAGCGCCAGTTTCACCCGTAGGGCCTTGCGGCCCCACGGCACCTTGTGGCCCCTGTGGCCCGGTCTCACCCTGCTCACCCTGCGGGCCTTGCACACCTTGCGGGCCAGTCACCGGCGTAGGAGAAGAATACGACACGTCCCCGTTCGCGCGGGTAATCTTCGTGCGCATCCACACCACCTGAGCGGCCGAAGGATTCGGCTGCACCGTATTCCAACCGGAAGAAGGAGCCGTCACATTGTCCGCGCCCACCGCATACTCGACTTGAGTTCCCGAAACAGAACCAAGAGCGGCAGTCTTCGCCGCATCAGCAGTAGCCACAGCAGCATCAGCAGAATCCTTCGCACTAGACGCCGTACTCGCCGCCTGAGACGCCATGGCCTGAGCAGCAGACGCCGTAGACTGAGCAGAAGCGGAAGCCGTAGCATTCGCCAAAATATCCTGCTTCGCCTGACTTACGTCAGACTGAACAGCGTCCAGCACACTCCCCTGATCGGCAACAGTCTTGTCAAGGTCAGCCATAGCCTTGTCAGCAGCCTGCTTATACTCGTCCAACTCGGCAGACTCGGCCGCAATCGCCTGAGCGTTCGCGTCAGCCTTATCATTCGCCTCCTGAGCCAACTGCTTGCCCGCTTCAACACCAGCAGTATTCGCGTCAATCTGCTGCTTATGCGCGGCAATCGTCGCGTTCACCACCGCAATCTGCTGCTTCGCCGCCGCATCAGCAGAAGCAAGCACCTGATCCGCCTTCGAATCCAACTCGTCCTGAGACACCAAAGGTTCAATCGTGACCACCACGGGGACAGTACGCTCGGAAATATTCGGATTCGGGCAACCATACTCGTCACACGCCAAATCAAACGCGACAGCATACACGGAAACCACCGTGCCCACCGGCGCGACAGCGCCCGTAAGCTCCCCGGCAGCCGACAAACTACCCACCGTAACCGGCTCGACCAAACCATCCCACGAAGCGTACACGGTGATATTGCTGAAATCGTCGGGTACTCCACCACCCAGAGTACCGTCCCAACGAACGATCAACACGCCGCGCCTACTGGACACCTCAACACCCGTAGGAACACCCGGAACAGTCGTGTCTCCAACCCACTGAGCCGAACCGACAACACCAGCGTCCGGGCCCGACAGCGACAAAGAACCATCCGCATTGCGCGTCGCAATCGTACCTGACGGTTTCGCACCCGCATTCCGCGCCGTATCCAACGCCTTCTGAGCCACCAGCAAGGCGACAGACTCACCATCGGGCGCAAGCTCATAATGCCTAGCCAACACAACCCCCTTTTACATCACCGGATCAGCAACCACATCAAACAACAGTTCGACTTTCGCGCTCTCATCACCAGTCATCTGCATCAAACGCATCGGATACACGCCGTCCGGCAAATCCGGGAACCCGTCAATAGCCACGTCAAACAGTTCGCCCGGCCAGAACGAACCCAGCGGATGCAACGGCAACCCCGAAGCGTCCACATCATCCGCCCAAATCTCGCCACGCACCTGCATGAGCGGACGGTTCGTCGCGTTCAGCAACGACTTCGCCTGACCATCCAACGTGCGGAAATCCTCCACATTATTGTTCGACAGCACGCTCTCACGAAGCGGCCACGGGTCTGCACGGCTCACCAGCGACAAATCCTGTTGAAATGCGCACAACGTCGCATCATCGGAACCCGCGCCAGTGGCGAACACGCGCATGTACGGGGCGGCGCGGTCAACCCGAATGTTCTCCAACGTGCCACCCCAAGGGCCGCTGCTCAAACTCAACCGGGTCTTCTGCAACAGGAACACGTCAGCGTCGGAACCCGCTTCGAACCGGAACCGTATATGCTGATCGTCGGCCAAATACGGCCTGAACTGCAAATCCGGCCCCTTGTCCTGATTGCTAATGCTTGTCAACAGTTCCGCGACGGAATGGGAAGACACGTCGAAATCACGGTAAATGCTACGGCCGTCCAAACGCGCCTTCGCCGCTTCCCACTGTTTCTCGGCGGCGTCCTTGCGTTTGTCATACGCTTCACGCTGCTCTTTGCTCATGTTGTCCGGCTGCTTGTCCGTCAAAATGGGAGGTTTGGGAGGCTCGTAAGTTTGACCGTCGTCCGGCAGCTGATGCGTGCCTTTTTCTCCGAGATATGGCAGATCGATTGGTAGCGCGCCGCCCGGCTTGCGTTTGATCGCCTGCTGCAAAATTTCGCAAGCGACCGCACGCCAACTCAAATTCTTGAACTCCCAAAACCCCGTGCTCGTATGGTTCGGCCCCGAAGCGAACTTCGGGTCTTCATGCACGAAAAACCTGTCCTCCAACAAGCCCATCATGCTGACGAACGGCATCTCCACATCGTTGCGGGTACTCGTGCGCACACCCAACGCGCCCGCCAACACGGGCACGCCAAGCGAATCGTCACCCTCCTGCTTCCAAAACAGCACTATCCCACGCTTGTAAGGCATCAGCATCGCCGCACGCGCTTCCGGCGTGGAAGCGTTGATTTGAGACCACGGGACTTGCAAGCCAGACACGTCGTCCACGCCAGTGCCCTTGTCACGGGTCGTTGAAAACGACGAGTCGGACACGCTCACAGACCAGCTGAACGCCGGAATGTCGATCTTCTGCCCCAACGCGCCCGTCACCGTGTCATACAAATACGCATTCCACACCACAAGCCCACCTCAGTTACCTTACAATCGTCGTCTTGCCAGCCACCGCGACACCAGCGTCATAAATCGTGAAACGGCGTCCCACCCACAAGTCTCCAGTACCGCCCGTAACACTCTGATCGTCCGAATAGTGGAACCACGGCCTCTCGCCGTTTTGGCGCCATGCACGGAGACGGAAAGTATGGGTGCCCGCCGGGCACTCGGCGATAAATTCATGCTCCTTCGTCTCCCAAGAGCCTTGAGCGATAAAATTGGCGCCAGAGTGGTCGATGTCTCTGCCGTCCAGCTGGAAGCAGAAAGCCCATTCGGTGCGCTTGGACTGGTCGCCCCAGTTCGTGTTGTACGCGCTCAGTGACGCGACCATACGCAAGCGGACAAGCCTTTTCGTCGGCACGGTAATCGTCACAGGCATTTCATAGTAATCTTTTTTCAAGGTGTCGGCACCCACCAAGTCGGCCTGCCACCAATACTCGCCCAACATTCCAAGGGAAGCGCCGTGAGGCACCGCGTACACGCCGTTCTCAACAGCCGTAGCGCTACTCGTGTTCGTCGCGTTAGCGGGCATACGGCGCGTACCCAACAGCAACGCGCCAGCCGGAATCGTAGGAGCCACAGGATTCGCACTAGCCGTACCCTGAGTGACACCCACCACCACAAAATTGTCAGCATCATTATGCTCGATCAGATTATGCGCACGAACCCACACCGCATCAATACGCGGATTCGTGGGATCACCAGCATCCACCTTCGGCGTCACACCACCCTCCCAATAGGAAATAGTGTTGCCGTCAGCCACACCAATCGACGTGACCGCCACACCAGCCGACACGTTATACGTAAGGTCGTTGCGGCCAGTAACCGCAAGACCAGTCATGATGCCCGTAGACGGGTACATAGCGGCCAAAACCTGACGGTGCGTGAGCGGCGTCACGCCATTGTCATTCAAATCCGGGCTCACGCCCAACGCGGTAGTAACCAATTTTTTCTCCTTACATGTACGTGTCACGAACCGTGACGTTCACGTAGCCGGTTCCGGTAGTACGAAGCACACAATTGACCATCCCGTCCGGCGGAACAGTCGGGAATCCGCGCGACACCAGCGTGCGCGACACGTCCAAACCGCCCACAGTGGCGGTACGAGACCGCGAATCCAACACCAGCGGCTCCCCATACACCGGTTGGGTACAGCGAAGCCACAGGTTCTCGCCCGGAAACACGATGTCAACACCATCCGGCATGTTCCCGTAGCAGGTAAAAACCGGGTAGGCGCGGGAAGAACCATGGTTCTCCACCAGACACGAGTTCGAACCGGCAGTGGGTTTCTGCACCGAATACGTCAACGGATAACGCAAGCCAAGCGTGCCCACAGTGGACAGATACAAGTAGCTTTCGCTATCATTCGGGGTGACGTCACACTCGGTAAAGTAGCCGGGCCCGTACATTAAGCCACCGCCACCGCCAGCAGACGCACGATGAGGAATCAACGAAAGAACCGACGGCGTATGCGCGACACGCTCAGGTCTCGCGCACACCACCGTCAAATCCCCCAACAAATACCCCTCATGCCACTCGCCCTCAGACACCGTGGACACCATGCCCACACACTCGGTATCAGTACGAGAATCCCTGATACGAAGCGTGACCTGACGGTGCGTGAACATCAACAAGCGACGCCACTGCTCCAACGTTTCGTCACGGTCACGGCCAGACGCGAACACACGAAGAGTGACGGTACGCGCCGCATACGCGACAGCCGAATCCGGCACATCATGCGCACCGTCACCATCACCCCGCTCAGTCAACGACACCTTCAAATCCGGCGTCGAATACCAGCCTGCACGCCCTCCTGTTCGATGTACATGCACGGGTCTGAAGCCGTATCGCCCTCCAAACGCAATGTCGGAATATTCGGCGCGGACAATTCAGCAAAACCGATCCTCAACTTTTCACCTTCCCACCATCGACGCCGTTCGAGCGGCGTTACGGTACAAAATCGCGGAAGCAACATGAAGGTCAGCGTCGGAACGCACAATCTTCTGGTCGAAATTCTGGGTGACATACGTGTCGCCCTTCTTCGCGCCGTCCGGCACTTCCACGTTGATGACGGGTGAAAGGTTGACTTCGAGTTTCACCGCGTCCGAAGAGACGCGCCCGCCCGTCGCGTAAGCGAACCGTTGAGACGCGGCACGACTCGAATACGATCCGGCGTTCGCGTTCAACGCTTGGTTGATGCTTCCCGTAGCGTTCAAAGCGTCAAGGAAACCCGTACCGTAAGCGGCATCAAGTTTCCTCACGGACGACGCCTTGAGCACCATTTCACCGTTGGACAGCCAGCGAGGAATGGAATCGGACGTGGACGTACCCGGCCCGTAGATACGGCCACCGTTCGCTTCGCCTTCACCGTCACCGCCACCGAAGATTTTCTTCGTGACACGCTGCACCACGTCGATGAACGCCGTCGCCACGGTCTTGCCTTTAAACGCACTCACCGAACGTGTGAACGGACTCGTGTTCGCGTCCACATCGATTGTTGACTGGCCAAGCGTCTTACCCGCACGAGCGTTCTTTGCCGCATCAAACGACGACGTGATTGCACCCAACGGAATATTCGACAACGCGAACTGTTGACCGGCACGACTGTTCTTGTCCACGTCAAACAATCCCGGCAACGCGCCAAGAGGAATGTTCGACAACGCGAACAGTTGGCCGGCACGACTGTTCTTGTCAGCGTCAAACAATCCGGCAAGAGCAGCCAACGGGATAAACGCCGACAAGAACGTTTGACCGGCACGCGAATCCCTGTCGAAATCGAACAAGCCAGCAAGAGCGGCAAGAGGAATGAATGATTCGAAGAACGATTGGCCGGAACGCTCCTGCACCCCCGAATCAAACGGTTCCGTGTTGGCATCCACAGGAATCGTCACCTCGCCACTCTCGGCTTCTTCCTTCTTCTGGAACAAAGTGCCGTCAAACAGTTCCGGGTTAGCGTCCAAAGACACCTTGAACGTCGCGCCCTCGGCTTCATTGCGCTTCTCCTCAAGCGTGGAATCAAACGCAATCGGATCAGCGTCAACCGGAACCTTGGCCGGTTCCTTCTCGGCTTCCTTCTTCACCTCGTCGGTCTTCTGCTTCGCCTTGTCGGTATCCGCATCAACCTCGACCTTCGCCGGGTCTTTCTCGGCTTCCTTCTTGGCCAGTTCCACCCCATCCTTGAACAGTTGGATGGAACCGTCATCTTTGACCTTCAAAGTGATGCCTTGGCCTTCAAGCTCCTTCTTCAAGCCTTCCACGTTCTCGAAGATGCTGACGCCATCAACCTCGGCGGGAATCTTGACGCCCGTTTCCTCAAGCTTCTTCTTCAACGCTTCCGTCTCGACCATGGCCGGTTTACCGTCAGAGTTGATCACGACCGTGTACTTGCCCTCGGTAGCCTTCTGCACCGCCTGCATGATCTCTTCGGGAGTCTTGCCCTCCATAACCATTTTCAGAATTATGGAACGCAAATCCTCACGCTGACCAGCCGGGAACAAAATGCTCATCGTCTCAACATACTGAGCCAACAACGCCTTGCTCTCAGCAACCTCAAGGTCAACCTTCGTCTTGATGTGATCCGGCGTCGTCAACAGCTGATCAACATACGCTTTAGCCGTCTCACTATTGCCCGTCAACGCGGTAGCCTGATCAATCAACGTGTTGCGAAGAGTCGTATAACGTTCATTCAAAGCGTCAGCGGACATGCCCTGAGCAGCCGAAGCGTCCAACCATTCGTTAGCGGACAACACCAGCGAATCAATCGTGGAAGCGGCAAGACGGCCCGCGCTAGTCGTCAAATCAAACGACTTCGCCTGATCGTTCCAAACACGCTGCCCGTAGGAAGCCATCTGGTTGACCGACTCGATTGCGCTCTTCGTAGAATCCAACGCTTCATAGTAGGAAGCTTCGGCGTGCGTCGCGTTGCGGATCGTGTTGACGCCCTTGTTCAAAATCTGGTTCTTAAGCTCAAGGGCTTTCGCTGAAGCATTCTGCTTCAACGCTTCACCGCCAGCAACCTCCATGAGCGTGCGCATACCCACGTTCATGTTCGCATACGTGCGGATCGTCTTCTCGGAAACACCGTTCAACTTGGCGGTATCCATGGCCGTCGCGACCATTTCCTCCCTCACCAAGCCCGTTGTTTCCGTCAGCTTCTTCTGGGCATTCGACAACTTGTTGTACTTGTTTCGGGCGTTTTCCGCGTCCTTGCTGCTCTTGTCCAACACGCTAGCGGACGCCGCCTTCTTCAACTCCTCGAAATTGTCCTTCGCCTTCGACACCGCGCCATTGACACGGTTCTGAACCTTCGTGTAATCCGAACCGCCATTAATGATCGCGTCCGTCAACTCGGTGGAAGACACGCCAAACTCCTTGGCGGCTTCCTCGGCGGTCTTGAACTCGTCAGTGACACCGTTCAACCATCCGCCAAGCCCCTCGGCACGACCATACTCGTTCGAAGACCAAATGCCCGACAGTTCGTCACGAAGCGACGACACGACGCTAGCGGAATCCTCAACATCCGTGGCGAGACGGCGCATTGAATCAGCCAGCGACATGTTCGCGGACTCGGTAGCCTGAGCCTTGTGCTGGTAGTCGCCAATCGCGGCAGCAATCGCCGCGAACGCGGCGGTCACGCCCACGCCAACAGGCCCACCGAACGCGGACAGCAAACTTGAACCGAACGACTTGGCGACACCCGCCGCATTCGACAGTTTCGCCTTCAAACCAACAACCGAAGTGCCCACACCGTCAACAGAGGAACGGGCCTGACCAAACGAACTCACCACGTCAGCGCCGTTCAACTTCGCCATAGCCACCGCCAGCGTGCTGAACTTCACTTTCGCCTGATCCGCGCTCATACCCAAAGACGCCATGGTCTTCTGGTACTGGAGCGTGTCCTGAATGTTCGTGAGCATCGACGTTTTCAACGTCGTCATGGCCGTGGACGCCGCCCTACCGAACGTCGCCCAAATCGCAATACCACCCTTCAACGAATCCGGCAGCGCGTTGAACGCATCAGCAACAGCGCCAGCAGTCTTCGCCAAACCCTGAAGCAGCGGCGAAGCGGTACGAATCGCGGCGGCAAGCGTGTTGCCGAACGTGCGGGCAAGCTTGCCCACCATCGTCAACAACTCGTTGATCACATGCGAATTGTCGCCCAGCGCGTCAAACATCGCCGTCAAACTCTCGGCAGTACCAGTCGCGAACGTGCGCAAACCAGACTCGGAACCCTTGATCACACGGCTCAAATTCTTGCCGAACGAAGCAATCACCTCGCCCGAACTGACCATCACCTGACCAATGGTTTCCCGCACCGTATACAGCGCGTCACCCATCGAACTGAACGAGTCACGCACCGTGTCCTTCGTGACCAGCGCGGCAGCAGACCACGTTTTCAACGTCTCTTGAAAACGGACGCTATTAACCGCGTCAGCCACATTGCCCACCGCGTGCGAGAACTGTTCAATACCGTTCTGGTTGATCGCGATAGCCGAATACAAGCCAGAGAAAATGCTGATCACCGACTTGACGGTGTTCTTCAAATACCCAGCCTGTTCAATGACCTGTTCAAGAGCGTCCTCAACCGCGCCAGTCTCACGCGCACGGTTCACCCAGTCAGCCCAGCCGGACGCCAAATCGCTAACATAGCGGGCGGCACGCGGCAGATACTGGCTCGACAAGTCACTAAGGTTCAAGAACGCGGCAACCATGTGTTCAAGGCCCGGCGACAGTTCCCTGACCGCCAGATTCGTGTTATCCATGATCGTCGCCAGATAGCCCGCGTCATGGGCGGCAGTGGCCACACCAACAAGATTGGCGATAACCTCGCTCTCGGCGTCAGCCAAATCCAACAACGCCGGTTGAAGTTCAGCGCCAACCGTGTTCAAAAACTCGACGGTAGCGGGAAGAGCCTTGCCCTTGAACGCTTCATCAAGCTTGTCGCCAAACCCCGTAAACGCCGTTTCCGCGTCCTGCAAATCATTCTTGAACGCTTTGAACGAGTACATGGCCACACCAACAGCGGCACCCACACCCATCAAAGCGGCGGGAGCGGCCAACGCAACCTTGCTCATCGACACCAAAGACGAACCGACACCCAGAATCGAACCCGACAAGTTCAACGCGCCAGCAGACAAAGAAGCCAACACCGTGCCCACAGCAGCAATACGCGGCACCGTGCGGTCAAGATTGTCAAACGCATTCACCAGCGAATCAAACTTGTTCTGAACGCCCGCCAAACCGGTTGCACCATACGTGACACCGTTCAACAGCTTGCCCAGCTGAGTGTCACGCACCTTCGCGAAAATCTCGACCGTGCGCGGACGGGTCAAATACGCCAAATGCGCGGAAGCGAGCTTCGACTGCAAATCAACATCAAGCTCAAACTCCTCGTGCCGATCCTTCCAACGGCGCAACTCGCGGGAAGCCTCGTCAAGGTCAGCGCCAATCTGAAGCTCACCACGCCAATCAGACCAATCCTTGTCCGGGTTCAACTTGACCTTCTGTTCAAGGTCACGAAGCTGCTTGATCGCATTGTCATACGTCAAGTTCACTTCAGCCGGAACATCCAAATGCGCCGCGTTCAAACGCGCCTGAGCACGCTCAATCGACTCGCGCACACCCGAAATCTCATCCAAACGAGCCTGAAGTTCAAGGGGCTTGCTCAGCTTGTCAATACCCTTGTCAATGCTCTGCATCTGCTTGTCGAACTGCTTGTAGCTGTCCGTCAACAGTTTCACATCACGGGCCGCGTTCAAACGTCCCGAATGAAGCTCCTTCTGCAAGAAGTTGATGTCGTTCAAACGGTTGCTCACGTCAGCGACAAGCTTCTGATACTGCTTGTCCGTCGTGCCCATGGGGAACATGTCACGAATCGCCTTCTTCGCGCCGTTCGCACGCTTCTCCATGCCCGCAAGCTGATCAAGAGCCTTCTCACGCGCTTCCCACACGCGCACCTCTTGAGCTTCGTTCGACTTCAACTGTGCGGTATAGTCGCGCAAACTCTTACGCGCCGACTTCAACGAATCCTCAGTGTTCGCCACAGCCTTCGCGTAACGCGCCTGCTGCTTCTGAGCGGCCTTCAACTTCTGGGTAGCAACATCATACAGCTTGCCGTCCTCAGACGCCGTAAGCTTCGACTGTTCCTTCTCCAGACGGCGGAACTCACGGAACGCCGAATTCCTCTCATTCTTCGCGTTCCTCAAACTCGTCGTAACCTGATCAATCTGGGAGCGGACAGACTGAAGCTCATTACGCGCATCATCCGACTTGCGGTAACGAAGCTCATCACGGGTCTTCTTCAAATCCTTCAGACGCTCATTGAGCGAATCAACCTGACGGCCCGCTTCCAAATACTTGCGCTCAGCATCATCCAAACCGGCCTTACGCGCCCTCGAAGCCTGCTCATTGACCTTCCGCGCCTTCTCCTCGGCGGCGACAAGCTCCTCCACATGCGACGTGACCTGCTGATAATCGGCCTGCTGCTTCTTCAACTGGTCGGACATGGAAGCGATATACTTCTGCAACGCCTTCTGCTTCGCTTCCACACCATGCAAATCAAAATCGGGACGAATCGGCTCCTCGGCAGCTTCACGAAGCTTCTTCTGCTGAGCCAAATACGCGCGGGCCGAGTTCGGATCGGTCTTGAAATTGACCGGAACGTCAACCTCACGCCCCTCCCAACGCCGGTACGTCGCATACGCCGCGTTATCGTCAGCATCAAAATTGACAGGGAGCGTAATGTCGCCGTACTTCGCCAGCTTCCGGCGCAACTCGGCACCGAAACCACGAGTATCAGGACGAATATTGATACCAACTTCACCGGCAGTGTACAAAACCATCACGCTCTCCTTGCCAGACTAGCCGCCGAAAAAGTCGCGGGCGTTCTCAAACGTCGCGGCCTTCACCACCGGCCCTTCTTCTCCATCACTCATGCTGGGCGGTAAAATCGGATGGAACTCCACCCGCTTGCCGTGTTCGTCCACCAGCATCGACGTGGCCAAACGGCCAACCCAATTGTTAATCTCCATCAACAAGCCCGTGTTCTGGGAATAGCCATAGAACGACAAACGCCGCGACTCGTCCCCAGCCGGTTCGCCCACATCGGTGTCCGGGTCGGGATGGGCCATCACCCACGCGCGGTACAAGCCGCCCTCATAACCAGCCAACCCCACCATCAAGTTGAACAAGAACGTGCCGTCCTCAGTGTCGAAGGCGTCAGGCAAGTTCAACCCGTAAAAACGGCGGAAATCAGCAGTCAGCTCTACTCGGCATTTCCTGTACGTGTCGAGGAGAGAGCGGATTTTCCCAGTTCAATCTTGTAGAACGCGCACAGCGTCAAATACGCGGCCGCAAGGTCGGCGGCGGGCTTGCCCTCAGCCCAACGCTCATACGCCTTCTTGTCCTTCACGATCTTCGTAAAGAATTCGTCGGCAACCTCCACCACATAGCCCATGCGGATCGCCTGCTGAACCGGCTCCTTCTCAATGTCAAGCTTCGCGAGCGTGTCCTCAACCACCGTTTCCAACACAAGGAAATCAGCGGACTGCTTCGGCTTCAACTTGCCCGGAACAACCATCATCGGGAAACCCTCCAACACCGGGGTTTTCTCGATCAGCTCTTCCAACGTGGCCGGAAACTCGCCGCCCGTGTTCTCAACATTCTCAACGTTTTCAATATTTTCAGTCATCGTTTCACGCCTATCCTTGAAACCAAATCGCCTACCTAGTCCAAAGTGAAGGGAATCCCGCCCGCACGGATAGGCGCGTGCGAGCGGGACAATCTAAAAGAGGGGTTACGCCTGAGCTCAAACGGCGGGAGCCGCCTTAAAATCTTCCGGGGAGAAAATGCAGTAACCGCCAAGTTCACCGTTCGGCCCCTTCGGAAGCGTATCGGTGCTCTTCACGACAGCTTGGAAGCTGATCTCGATGAAATCCTCACCAGAAAAATCAAGCGTGTCGTAAGAGAAATCGGTTTCCGGCAGATACATGCCGAAGCTCAGCTTGTCCGTATCGTCGTAAGCGAGAATGAACAGAGCGGTCTGCTGCACCTCGGAATCGATCGGCACAACCACGCCGCCGCCCGAAGTGTTGTCCCAGCCGCCCGTAATCTTCTTGATCGTCGCCTTGTCAACCTGAGCGGAAGCGCCCGACACGGTAAGCGTGGAAGGCTCCTTCTTCGTCTTAGCGGAAGAAGACAGCCACGTAGCCATGCTCGTAGTGTCGCCGCCCTCCTTCGAGAAGCTTAGACGGTTCGAATTGGACGTGTGGCCAAGATTCTCCCACTTGGCGCCCTCCAGATCGGGACTAACCTCAATCTCTCCCGCGTTCAACAGGAACTTGGACACGCCGCCAGTCGGCAGCGCCGTACCAGCGGGAGCCGTAAACAGCGTTCCACGCGCCGCCTGCATCAAAGCCTTGTTATTGATAGCCATAATCATTCCCTCCTAAAGGAACAGGTAAAACAAAAACCCTCCCCGACATCGGGAAGGGCCTGAATAAATAGAAGTGACTGAAATTAATAAGGGTCTCTGGCAGTAAACGTCACGTCGAATGCGTACTCGCTCACGCTCTTGCCAGCGTTCTCCTTCGCGTCCGAAAAACGGCGGGGCGCATCAATATCCACAATCTTGCCCAACGATCCAGCATCAGTACCCTCTTCCAAAGGCCAATGCTTCACACGCCGGTACAAGTCGCGGGCCAACACGTCCACACCATTGCCCGTAGCGCCAAGGACGGTGAAAGACACCGTGAACTTCCAGAACATGCGGTTGATCTGCTGTGGCGACGTGACCTGAAACAGGATCACACGCCCTTGGTCGGCCATGGCGGTCGTATCCAAATCCATATACGTATACAAGCTCACATCCTCGAAGCCTTCGCACGGGTACGTGCGTTCAACCAAGTCGAAAATGAGCTGTTCCGCGTCGATTGCATCCCTCACATCAATCGCGAGAGTTTCGAAAATATTGTCCATCAAAACCTCACAACTTCAACGAGGACGCCACTTCGGGCATCACATGCATACCGCGCAAATACCGTTTCGCCCAATAGTTCACGTAGCCGAACTCAAGATGAGACGCGACTTCCGTTCCACGACGGCCAGTAACGGAAAGAACGATCTGGTGATGCCAGCCAGTCATGCGCGACTCCACATGCACGTTGTCGGCAAGATTGGCACCAACCACCGTTCCCACCGTGGGGTCAGCGGCCTTCGCCAGCACAGCGGCACGAAGCTTAGCCGCGCCCTTCTCTGCAAGCTCGCCCGTCAATTCGGGGCCGAACATGATCGCAATGTCACGTCCGACATTCTCATTGATTTTCACGTAACCCATCATCGTCCCCCTACTGTTTCAACCCATGCGGGTTCCGGTATGCCGCCGTCACGAACCATGCCGCCCACAACCACACGACGGCAACGCACCTCGTAATGGTTGGACAGTTTCGAACCTGAAGGACGGTATACGGGAGAACCGTCAGTGTCGTACCAGTCGCCCTTGTACCAGACACGCGAATGAATGTCGCCCGGCCACTGTCGCGCAATGATCTGCAAAGGAGTGACCTCCTGCAAACCGCCGCCCTCCTGGCCGGAAGGACTCTTGTCCTCAGCGCCGGAAATGGAAAACATGCCCGCTTGCTGGGCGCGGCCTTCCACAGAGCAAATCACCTTGACGGGATCGCCGCTCTGCACATACTTGCCGCCGTGAGCGGTCTGCACCACCTTGCGGGGAACAACCACCACATAGTCGGAATCAAACAACTGTTCCGGCCCCTTGCAATCCAAATCCACGCCGTCATACAGGAAACCCCCGCCAAGTTCGGCGGGGGAAACACCATCGTACAACCGTGACAAATCCATACGCATCACATCCCGTACATGCGATCAAGTCCGGTATGAACCGTACCCATCGGGCCGTGACCGTCCAAGTATCCCTGCAACAAGGTTTTCTCCCTCTTGCTTAAATACAAGTTCGGTGACGCATCCTTGCCCGGATCGTTCGGCAACGGGTCGGCGTTCGTGTACGTGTACGTGCCGTTTGACTCGGACTTGAACCGCCTGTAACGGACAACCCTGAGCACCATCATGCAGCACACGTAAGCGAACGTTTCCTCACTGAGCGTTCCATCGTCTAAACGGGTTTGCGCTTCGAACGCTTCCGTCAGCGCCATGCGAGACGCGATACGGCACATCGCGCACACCCATTCCACCGGGTAGCGTTCCGTGAACAAATCCGGGTCGTCCAACGCATAAATGCGCATCCACTCAACCCAGTCAATCTGATCGACATTCACCGCCATACCGCGTCACCCCCTTGTCAGAGCACAGAAGCCTTGGCCGTAGAAACAGCTTCCTGAAGAACCGGCATCATAGTGCCGTTCGCCCACAGGTCGTAAGACACAGGAGCGTCATGGCGAAGCATCGCGCCCACCATGCCATCATTCACGCTCTTGTTAATACCGTAATCGCCGGAAGCTGCTTCAGCGGTCGGGCCGGAAGCAGTGAAACCAAGGTCGGTATCCATGTAAGCCGGGAACATGACGAACGTACCGTCCGGGATGGCCGTGGACATGTCAAGCGGAACACTGAAACCGTTATTGGTTTCAATCTCCTGATACATTTCGTCAATCATGCGCACATCGTATACGCCGATACCGGCCAGAACCTCCATCACCTGCTGGACAGTAAGCTTCGGCATGGAATCCGTGAGCGCACGCTGGGTATACGTGGTGATCATTTCCTCGTTGGTACGAAGAGCGTCAATCACCTTGCTCGTCGTCAGCACAGCAGCCGGACGACGGCCACGATTGTTCACAATCAGCTTGATCCACGTTTCAATATCCGTGACAGGCGTAGCGCCAGCGGCGTTCCACTTCTTCTTCGGCGTGATCGCGGACAAGTCTTCCGGACGGTCAAACGTGTACTGGACTTGAAGGCCGTTCTCCTTCTCCAGCGTGATCTTCGCATCCATCAGCGCGGCGACACGGGCAAGCTCGATACGCATAGCGGCCTGCTGGCCAAGCTTCTCGAACAGACCCTCGGCCTTGTCACGAACCCACTTCGGATCATCGTTATGCGCAATCACATCCTTTTCCGTGATATGCGACATCTTCGACAGCGGCAGCAAATCCATGTACTGTTCACCGGATGTCACCTCGGTGTCCATGTGGCCCGCTTCGGCGTCCCAAGCACGGAACACCATGGTCTCCATCGGCTTCACCGGCACCACAGAATGCCAGTTCACCACTTCCTTGCCCTCGTTGGACACCACCGGGAACACCTTGCTCATCGGCAGCAAACCGTTCACGAAATCAAAACCCGCCTGCACAATTCCAGTTGCTTCGGCGGGATTCATAATGTCTTTTACCAGAGTCCCACTCATTTAAAACACTCCTCACAAATAAAAACCCGCCAAGGCGGGCACAACGTCAAACAAAAGAAAAGAAGGGGTCAGGCCCCAGCTCCGGCGGCGGGAGCGGCAGACAGGTACGTGACCACATCGTCCTCCACGTCGTAGAAATCGCCACCCCACACGGCGTCGTCATCGACGGCAACCGGAAGGTTCGCCTTCACAATGTCGCCGCGATAGCGCATACCAACGTTCGGGTCAGCAACATCCCAGCCCGCCAGCGTGATATTCACCTCGATCATCGACTCCAGCAGACCGGCAATCTTCTCCTGACGGCCATCAGAGGCCTCCGGATCATACGGGCCGTACTCGCCGGAAGCCGTAATCTTCGCCAGCGGAATGCCGGAACGCAAATACACGGTCGTCGCCTTGTCGGACACGCCCGTCAGATACTCGTCCTTCTTCTCTTTCGCGGCGTTCTCAAACAGCGACATGTCAAGCGTCACCGAAACGGTTCCGTCCTGCATGTTGCCAAAACGCCAAGAATTGTTTTCCTCCACGGTCGTCAAACCAGTGGAGTGAACCATCTCCTGCACCATGTTTCCTCCTTGGAAATCGTTGAATCAACTATTTCTTCACTTGACGCTGACGCTGACGTTCCATCGCCCGCTTGTACGCGGATTCACGGCTCGTCGGGTCAGCGGGTTTACCAGCGGAATTGTCGGAACGCGCCAGTTTCTCGGACAAATGCTGAGAATCCCCATACGGTTCCTTCTTTTCCGGTTCCGCCGTGACAACGGGAGCAGCAGCCATGCCGGTTCCAACCCCGAACGTCTTGACCACACGTTCCGCCCACGAAGCAATCGCTTCGGGATCGGATTCCGTGCAAAACTCGAACATCTCGTCAGTCAACGCGGGATGCGTCTTCTGAGCGCGTAGAATCGCTGACTCGCGACGCGCCTTCTGAAGCTCGGCGGTCTGCTCGTCAAACGACGTTTGCAGCTTGCCCAGCTTCGCGTTCAGGCTCTTCTCACGATCCTCATGCTTGCGCGACAGCGCTTTCCAATCAGGCCCGCTCGTCCGCTCTTCCTCGACAGGTGCGGTTTCCATGTCGGCAACCGGCGTTTCCTCGGACTCCATGACGGGTTCCGTGTTTTCAGTAGGCATCGTGCCCCTCCATACTCTGTTACGATGCAGCTTGCAACGCTGCTTGTGCCTGCATCCGCATCTGTCGGACGCTATTCAAGGCCCGTTTCAAATTCGGGGACGGCGCGAAAACATGGGGAATCCCATCATGGCGGAACCGGACACGCTTACCGGACGACAACACCTCACGGTATTTCGACTCGTACACGTTCGCCCGTTCCACCATCTTCCGCAACTGCTCCCTAGTCCGCCTACGGTCGGGCCGTACCCAAGCGGAATGCTCAACCTTGCGGCCAAGCTCACGCGCGTCACTCATGTAAAGAACGGGGCCAATCTCCCCGTTATTCACACTCATGACACGCACATCCATCAAATCACGGCCGAACTTGCTTCCGGCCTCTTGGTAAATACGTTCCAAATCCTCACGGTTCAACTCGAAACCGGGATCATAATCCGAACCTGCCGGTGCGACACCGCATTTGCAGCGGGAATGCAGCGGCATGAGGTTCGATGTCGAATACCAGCGGTCGGCGGCAACGACACACAAGCCGCACGAACCCGACTGGGACAGTTCCGGGTGCAGCACACGACGGTACGACAACACCTTGCTACGGTTGTAACGGTTCAACACCGCGTCCGTAGCCGACATGTGCGTATCCGTGTCAGCAATGTCCAACAAGCGGGAACGGGCGCTTTCACGCCAACGCGCGGCAGCGCCATCCTCATCCTCGAACGTTTTCGGACGAAGCGACGGTTCCTTCACCGCCGCATCACGGTACGCGGCGGCGGGACGCAAATTCACACGCCACGGGTCGGTATTCGAACGCGGATACACCAGCATGTCAACGTCGCCCTTCGGACTGACACCAACCATGCGCAACGTCTCATCCGCATACGAGACACCCAAATGCCGCGCCTGCTCCACCATGGAAAGCTCGGCCATGGAAGAAGCGGCGGCGACACCCTCAACAACACCGTCATTCCAAAAATCCGACGGCGTTATCTGATCCCACAACGAAGACGAATACTCGTAAAACGATTTGTACAAGTCGGAACGCATCGTTTCCAAAGCGTTCGACGCGACCTCCAACGTGCCTGTCACGACTCACCGCCCGACAAATCCTCGGACATGTCCATTTCGGTAGGCTCGTCCGGGTATTCCGCGTTGAACGTGTAATCATGCACGCCGAAACCCGAAGTGCCACGGTTCGAAGACGGGTACTGTTGCCCCGCATCGTCCAACATGGCCTTCTCCCGCGCCATAGCGCCGATAAACTGGGTATCCGACAAATCCTGCAACGTTTCGTTGATCTCAATTTCGGTCATGCCGTAGTTGCGACGCAAATTCGTCTTGAACGGAAGGTTGTTCTCGGAATACTGGGCAGCTTGCGCCTGCTCCAACTGTGACGGCGGATTGATCGGCTTCCACACCGTCTCAAACCGGTTGTCGGCGGCAGCGGACTGGCCGGACGACACCAACGCCATGCGCATGATACGGGTAAACCCGTCATTCGCACGCGCGTTCATATCCTCAACCTTGAACACAAGTCCCTCACGCTTCAACTGGGCGCCCTCAGCGGAACCCGCCACATCAGGACTCAGAATGTCCAACGGCGTGCCCGACGCGGCAGCAAGATGCTTAATATCCGACGCCACAGCAGTAATCAGCGGGTTAATGTCCGTCGAAGAAGACTCCCAGAACTTCGCATCATCCGGCACAAGCCACAAGGCGTCCGGCCCCGACTGGAACATCTCGGAATAATCAACCTTGTCACCGGCCCTCGCCTGACCGTTCAACACTTGCGGATCATGCTCACGATACACAGTCGGCGCGGAACCCATACTCACCGCACGCTGCTTGAACGCCTGAAGCTCCTGAATGCAGAAACGTTGGAAACGCTGCTGGTCAATCGAAGACAACATCGGAATATGCGGTTCGAACTGCCCCATGCCGCCCGGCGCATGAATACGCACCACAGGCAGCGACGCGCACTCACGCGCATACCGGAAATCATCATCATTCGATGACACGTCCATCCACGAAAACACGGGCGAAAACTCAGGGGCAACCGCGTTGTCCTCATTGTTCGCGACCGCGTAAATCTGCTCGGCGTCACCCTCGGCAAGCATCGTGCGCTCCTCCACTTCGGCGGCGGCAACACGACACGTCACACCCGTAACCTGCCCCTTGTCGTCACGCACCACACGGTAAAGCGCCAAATACTCCTTGCCCTCAGCGGCCTGATACGAGTAGTGGACAGCGGAATCCTCATCGCCCGACACATACGTGTCCCACGGCGACAACACGTCAATATACGACGGCGCGTCCGGGCTATGCACAATCGCATACGCATTCCCGTAAATGCTCAAATCCCTGAACATCTGCCGAGACTTGAGTTCCATACGACAATCCGCCCACATGTCGTCAGCTTCCGTCGAACGAAGCGTCTTGTCCGCGATCAGACGGAACCCCGTAGGACGCTGACGGTAAATCACCGCGTCAGCAATCGCCTTCGCTAAATCCAACTGGCAAATGTCGATAAACCGCTTATACACGGCGTAACCGTTCTGGTTAGCAGACTTCGGGATACTCTTCGACGGAATACGCTCACGACCGTCATAAAACGTCTTCAACATACACAACGTGGGAATACGCGCACACAACGCGGACGCCAACTGGGTCAGCAACATGCCGTCGCCGCCCGGCTCCTCGTCACCCGGAACAAGGCTCACCAAATCAGCCATGCGAACAACCTCCTAAACATTAAGCAGCCCGCATGGTCGCCATCACCACACGCGCATAGGCATGAACACCGGTTCTTCCTGTTCGACCGCCGCACCCAAATAACGGTCGCGGGCACGGTACGCCAACAAGCCAGCCATCAACGCATCAATCTTGTGAGGACTATTAGGCGTCTCCTTGAACACCAAATACCCCTCAGGACGATCACGACGTCGCCCGTTGCGGAAATGGTCAAGCAGCCGCGGATCAGCAAACAGCATGATGTTCGTTAAATCCGGTTCCGAACCGGCAGGAACCTCACGCATCGGCTCGCCAAACGCCGCATACATGGTCTTCAACTCGGCCATCACGTCACGCTTGTAACCGTTCATCGGGAACCGGATATGCGTGCCGTTATAACGCGGGAACACCTTCAAACGGGAACCGTAATCGTTCTCCCACTGGGCGATAAACGGCTCCCACTCGTCCGTATCCGCAAACATGCCGACAACGTTGTAGTTGTCGAACATCCACCGAACCTTACCGTCAAAAGCGTCACGGTCAACACGCCAGCCAGCAGCTTGCGGGCCGTCCGGCTTCTGCTCAATCTTGATCAAAAACAGCAAGCCGTCACGCACACGGCAACCAACCAGAGCCGTAGAATCGTCCGACACGGAACCGTCAAAGCCAAGCGTGATCTCATCGTCCGTGGAAACCACGTCACGCCACGCATTGTCCAAACCGATCAAATCGCGGGAAGACACATACCGGTCAACAACATTCCGGTACGCCGCGTGAGACTGCACCATGTCCTCGGACAGCCACGAATCCTTAGCAGACGCCAACGTGTTGAAATAAAACCTCAGCGCGTTGTTCGGATCATAACCCGGATCAAGAATCTTCTTCTCGGTACGGCGCAAATCACACCAGCCCAACCGTGAAGGCCCCGGCTCAACACCATCATCCTTCAACGACCAGCCAGACTCGGTACGACCATCCTTGCCAACCGGCTCCATACGGCCGTCAGGAGTAAACACGTAATCACGGTCGTCAGGAGACCGCATGGCCGAACCATACGACTCGTACAAGGCTGTCTCCAACTTGCCACGATTCGCCATGTCAGCACGCGAAATCGTCGCGTACCGGTGATCGAACAGCAAATCCTCCCAGCCCTTCAAACGGCCGTCCATCACATCATGAGCGGTCTTGTAAGCGTGCTCAGCCACAGAATCCTCACCCGGCGCATACATGGTCGTAGTCTCCAAATACCACGGGTCATCCATCACACCACGCTTCGTCAAATTCTGAGTCATGATGTCATGCATGTCACGAAGCCGCTTGTTGTTGTACTGATGCACCTCATCAAAACACACAAACGTCTGCAAACCGCCATCATTGCTACGCGCAGACGTGGCAACAAACCGAATCTCCATACCAGTCTTCGGATACACGATACGGGTTTTGCCAGCATCCATGCCGTCGCCCTCAAGAAACCGCAAATAGCCTTCCGTACAGTTGTAATAAATCGTGTCATACACTTCGCCAGTCTGATCCTCGGCAGTAGCGACACAAGTCACCAGCGGGGCCTTAACCGGACGGCCCAACGGCTCGCCCTTACGGTACGTGTACGTCACACCCAAAAACGTGTAGGTTTCGCCACCCTTCGCCCAGCCAGCAAACCGGCACGGGCCAAACGCTTCAAACAACGCGATCTCAGCAGCCAAACCACTCTTGTTGCAACCCTTCGGACGCGACAAAAACACATGACCAAAACGACGCCGCCCATGACGGTCAAGCGCATAACAATCCACAATAAACTGGAAATACTCAGGCGAATGATACACACGCTGACCAATACCCGAACCACGGCCAATCAACGTGAACGTCTCAATCCACCACACCGCCAAACGGCCCAACGAACGCTGACGATCCTCACGAGACAAACGCGGAATCACATCATGCATCACATCACCGCGCCCGCACGCTCATCGAAATCAGCTTGCGAAACCGGCACAATCGCAAACCCGCGAATGCCAGCAGCCATATCATTCGCTTCAGGCTGCTCAATCTTCAGCTTCACCTTCGACTCAGGCGTATTACCATACTGGTTCAAACGCTGACGAAGCTCAGGCCCCAAACCGTCATACGAACGACGCTTAATGCTCTTGTCCATAATCGCCATCGACAAAATAAACTCGTTCCACTCCCAACGCGAACGAAGCTTGCGTGCCTGTGGACTACGACGAAACGACTCATAATATTGACGCACAAACAACGACCACTCGTCATTGATCAGATTCAACGCGGTAGCAGGCGGCAAATCAGGGCCAATAGGCTCCAACTCCTCAAACTCGTAATCGTCGCCCACATCCTCGGACGGGTTGACAATCTCATTCGACATGCCCTCATGCTTCCTCGCGCTCCTATGCCCGTTCCCGGCCATGATGCACAACCTTTCCGTCCCATGACGGGACAAAAACCATGCACGCCGCTTAACCCTGACGGCCCAAGCAGCGGTAATGAACAATCACACTGTTCGACAATGTGCGCGAACCACCAAGCTTCGGCGGAACAAGCCACGAAGGAGCGCCAACATCACGCGAATACACGTCACGCGACGCCGGTTCCCCACACACATGACATATGCCGCCCGAAGCCTTCCACACATCCCGCTCGGAAAAAACCTCAGCAGGAACAGAAGTCGCTTCCGCCACAGGCTCCACAGGAAGCTCATGCAACGGCGTATGCGGATGCTCAGCAAGCCAAGGCTCACGCTTACGACGGCGAAAATACCGCAACCGGCACACGTCCGAACAAAACTGTTGAGACGACCGTTTCACCTCAAAAGCATTCCCACAACACGAACACAACCGTTCACGCCGCTTAGGAACCGCCGAACCCGAATACTGCCAACGGTTGTAATGCGACTTGCACATGCCACGCGCAACAGCCGGACGGTCACAACCGGCAACCTGACAACTCAATGACCGAATGCGGGATGAGAATACCATTCGTTATCCTCCCGCCGCTTCCTGTACTTCTCTTTCGCTTCAGCGGACTCGCGCCAAGTTTTCTGAGCATGATGGTAATCACACAGCGACCACAAGTTAGAAGACGAATCGTCATCATGCACCGGGTCACGCTGCTTGTGATCCACCTGATTCGCATAAGCGCCACACGGATGGTACAAGCCGAACTCGTCCATCACAGGCCAACGGCACGAATGGCCGTCACGTTCAAGGATTTTCGCGCGGATTTTAGCCCAACCGGGGTTAAAACGCTTCTTGCGTTGCGAAGAAGACCACGCCATGAGCACCGCCAAACATTGAAGAATACAAGGAAGGACACCGGCAACCCTAGAACAGCACATGACGACTGTTTGGCAGTGTCCTTCCTGAACCGCCCACCGTGTATCGAAGGCATCATCACTTGTTTCGCGCCCTACGGCGACCCCTTCACAACAGTGGGAAATTATGAAGCGTGCCGAAATATGAGAACTTTTTGTTTCATATTTCGGCACGTTTTCTGGTATCAATATTACTCAAAATAAGCGTCTCAGCAACCGTCGCCACGGCTTGTCAAATTCGGCGTGTCGCCAATCGTTCCAAACTCTCCCAGACATAGTGAAACGCGAATTCAGATTCCGTCCGTCACAGCATTCACAGCCAGAACCAGAACGGCCAGCGGCCCCGGATTTTTTTGACGGGGACACCCCCCGGCCCTATACTTTTCATATGACTACTGAGAGAAATGCGGCCGCGGTTGAGCGCGGTAAAAAATTACGTGAACTTAGGCTTAAAAGAGGATTGACTCAGGCGCAAATTGCTGAGCGTGTCGACGGGTGGAATCAGTCCCGTGTCGCGTCGTTCGAGCGTGGTGACTCTGACCTTGCTAATGCTACTTTCCGTAGCGTTTTGCAGCTCTCTAGCGCTTTGGGCTGTGCTGTGTCTAAGCTTGCCAAGATTTATTTTAATTTATTTTTTTATTTTATTTTTATTTTTTTTATTTTGTTTTGGGCGTGCGTTTTTAACGTGCGCCTATCTGTATGTTGAGATGTGCTGTTGACATGTGGCGTGGCGGGTGCTACGCGCACATGTGGGCGTAGTTGTCTCATTCTGTGGGATAGGTCTTGACTTGGGTGTGTGGTCTGTGGTATTTAGCAGCGTCCGCATTTTGAGATTGGTCTTGACATTGTCTGTTGCGTAGTGTATCACGCATGTGTTCTATTTATCTTGGCCATGTTTTTGCGTTGCGCGACACGCCGTAGAGCCGTTCTGCCGATTGGGTTTTATTGGGGTCACTTGCAGTCCGTTATCGGACTGTGTATAGTGAATGTCATCAACAAAACAACTGAACACCCCCGATAACAAGGTGGGAATGAAGTTACCTAACTGAACAGTGGACGCGAATAACACTATTAAATAGTGTGTGTGAATATTCGTTAAGCGACGCCCCTGTTGTGCCTACGCAGAGCATGTGGGAGGGGTAAAGGTGCGGCCACGCTAAACGTGGTGGTTTGAGGTATTAAGCACATATGTGGACTGGTACCGCTTTACGCGACGACTGTAAGCAAGCCCAAGGCTAGAAGATACTTACACGAGCGGCTAACTGAGAGGAATACAGACGTGCCGAACTGTGCGGAAAGGATGATTCATGTCTTCTGCTTCCTACGATCAACCTCGGTTGATCCCGTAAATAGACTTCGGGGGCGTGGTGTATCACACGCCACGTCCCCCTATTTACCTACCGGTTTTGGAATGTGGAATGTTCCGTAACCGGGACTAGTGCGCATCCATGCGCATCCTACAGGCGTCCGACGGCGCCGAAACTACTGCAAAGGAAGTATAAGAAATGCGTATCTACAATATTGCTGAGTACCTCAGCGCGCTCACGCCCGACATGGTTGACAATACCGAACTGTACTTTGTGACAGACGCGGACGACTATTCATGTGACGGCGGTCGTGTATACGACTCTAGGCGTGAGGCGTTGGAAGACCTGTACAGCATGGCCGTCAACGATCCGACGGATTACATCGGTTGTGAGTACAGCGTGTTCAGCATGGCGTTCGATGTCCACCACGGTACAGCGTGGGGGGACGACGAGATTGCATGTTACAGGGTTGAATCCGACGGGTCCACTGTTTACTGGGGGCCGTCTATCTGACCATCGTAGGGGCCACGGCAACGTGGCCCCATTCTCTTACCAAATTTGGGGTGTGGAATGTCTCGAATTTGGGGCATACGCATACGATCGTATGTGTCCGACAGGCGTCCGACGGCGCCGAAAAGTAAGGAAACCAAAATGACCTACATCATCGATATGGATACCCAGACTACTCTCACCGTGGACGTGAGCACGGACGAGTATGGTGACATCACCGTCACCACTGACGTGGTGGCGGCATCCGGCTACCGTCATACGCATGTGTATGAAGATTGCAGTGAGGCGCGTGACGCGCTGCACGACATTCTTCGCGCCGTGCCATTGGGCGACGTGGCCATAGTAAAATTCCTGTACCACGTCGGCTATGAGATGCGTGAGATTGAAGAGCCGGACGCGCCGAAGCGTTCGCCCGAAGAGAGCGTGACGCGCATCATCAATAAGGGGCGTGCGCACACCATTGCACGCAACACGCGCGCTTGCGTGGGGGACCCGTGCGACGACAGGGACGGCATCGACTTGCGTCACATCGCCGCCGATATCCGTGCCGCGTATGCGGACTACGGTACGGCTGAAAGCCGGATCGTAGACGTGACCGTGTCGCAAGACAGGGACGGCTCTGACATGATCACGGTAGAGCTGTCCAACGGGCGTGTCGTGACAGGACGCCCGGACGCCAATTTTACAGAGTGCCTCACTTGGTACGATCATGACGGCGATTTCATCCACGGCGACAATTTCGAGCCGATCATTTACGACACGCCACAATACAGCGACATTATCAGCGGCATTGTCGCCGTCTTGGTAGACCAGGCGGCGCTACCGCCTGTTTTCCGGGACGTGAATGGCGTCACGCAAGATTATGAACCGGCTGTGCATCTTATGGATGACACGCTACGCGACGCGCTAAGCGCCGAAATGGTTGGGGCCACACCCCAAGCGTTCATAGAAGCCTACGCGAACGCACACAGGGAAACGTTCGGGGAAGACTTCGAGCCGTATGACGGCTATGTGTGGTGACACACGTCCGGGGCCACGCTGATCGGCGTGGCCCCATCCTACCCAATCCCATCAATCTAAGCAAGGATGTATCAAAATGCGTAATCAAATTGTGCGGCTGTGGTCTGCAATTATCGTAATTATCATATGTGCGGCAGTGTTGCCCTTGGCATCGGTTCCCCATTGCGTCTATGAAGACGGCTCTAGTAGCGTCGGGCTGTGTGTGTGGGATGCGCATACGGACGGCAACGGCATCGGTACAGGCACGTACCTGTATGCGTCCGGCAGTGAGGTTGCAAGGTGGTAGCCATGCGTATGCTTGACATGGCAACTTTTGCCGACGCTGTAAAATCCCGTGTGGCCGCGCCTGTAGACAGCGTTACCACTGTACAGACTACGGACGGCATGGCCGCGCTTATAGTCCGGCTATCTAATCGCCATACTGTGACAGTGACGCCACAGGCCGGGTTTACGGACGTCTTGCTAGCGGATGATGTTGCGACGCTAGCGGACGGTACTACAGAATGCGACGCAATGGCCTTAGTGTCAGTGCGTTCATACGCGGACTATATGGCGGCTATAAAGGTTGTTGCCGCCATGGTTACGGACGCGGCTCAGTGCGCGACGTTTATGGTTCTCAAATAGCGTATGGTGACACGCCGAACACTTGACTAGCATACCAATGGTATGCAACAATAATCATACGCGGCTACCATCGTAGCCAACTACTTTTAAGGATACTAAAATGACAACTCTCAAAATGGATGCCCCGATCACGTCCGTTAATTGGGCGGAATTTTCCAAAAACGTGAATAAGCGTTTCCACAGCATCAAAAATCGTACCGTGTACGTGGAACCGTCCGGCAACGGGATCGTAGCATATATTTCAACGTGGGGCGACCTGAACCAGTTTCAGGTGAGTTCACATGGAACGGCTACGATACGACGCTCAACGATGTCGTTGCATGGCTCTCTACTAACGCGGAATGGTTGGACGGCTACACTAGATGGGTATGGAGTACAGCGAACACAATTCTCGTTGATATAGGTTCACCTTACGAAGACATCGTTAAGAAAGAAATTCTCAACACGTTGGAAACGCTTACGCCCGATACTGATTCGTTTGGATGGTTGGAAAATCAAGTTTGCTTGAGCGCCACAGCATCCGACTTAGACGGCTATGACATGACTTGTTTTGTTGCCGATATGCATGACGATGAAACTAGCCTTGAGTATGCGCGCGAAAACGTTGCTGAATGGCTTGCTCATTGCACGCCATATGAAGCGGATTGGATATTTTGGGCCACTGATGTGACCTATATGGAAGCGTTGTCGTCCGATGAAAATGTGATTGCTTACGATAGGCTTCTACGCTTTTGCGTGTTCCCTAAGGTGTGGGATTCCATGGGCGATGAACTTAAGGGAATTGCCGCGCAATGCGATATGAACGCATACGCACACGGCTACGTTTGCTAATTCTTCTACAGGCCCCCGATTCGTTGGGGTTGGGGGCCTTGTTCCTCTCACGGCTTTGGGGTGTGGAATGTTCCGAAGCCGGAACATGCGCACACAACAGTACGTTAGTACAGGCGTTTACGACGCCGAAACGAAAGGAAACACAATGACCTACGCAATTGATATGGACACCGATGCCCCTGTATATTCCGAGAACGGATTGTGCCTGTCGGGCATCTTGGAAGAAATATGCAACGCATACCCCGACTATGGTACGGAATCATGCAATGTCACGTCAATGTATGTGACACAGGATGAAGACGGGTTTGACGCTATAGCGGTTGAAATGCGTAATGATCGTACTCTGTATCTTACGGCTAGCCCATGGCATCGGCATGGATTATTCTACTATGATGCGCATTCCATGCAGACGCTAGTAAAGTTTGGCGGTAGCTTCAAACAGGTTGAAGACGCGATAAGCCGGGTTGTTGCCGACGTGCGGGAATATTCCATGCTACCGCCTAAGAACCGTGCGGCCGAACAGTCTGAGATTACTCTTGATTTAGGCGGTATTGCTCACGACATTTGGCGTGAGTATGCGAAACGCGGCCGCGTTGGTAAGCCTATTGTAGACGTGTGGCGTGAGCTGACTGACGATGAATCTCAAATAATTGTAGCCAAGCTGATCAACAGTCGTTATGTGTTTATGACGGTATCGCCCGACAGCTCTGCATGTCTTACGTATGAGAATGCGGCATGGTGGCCGACTGTTGCGGATTTTCGTGGCCGCGTTTATTCCGATGTGATTAGCGGCATTGTAGACGACTTGCTACAGGCCGCGTCCGTTCCATCCATTTTCGTGGAAGAACATAACTGAATATACGCCAGTGGTGTGTGGTAAACCCCACGTTTGCGACACGCCGATAATCTTGACAAACATACCAATGGTATTCGATAATGGGTACACATACAGGCTACAGACTGTAGCCGATTACATTAGATAAGGAAATGACCTAAAATGAGCAACACTAAGATTACTGTTGATTTTTCCGCTCTCTCCGCAATGGAATCCCGCATTGTGAAGAAGCTCGCCGCGCAAAGTGATCGGGCGGCAACCAAGAACAAGGGTGTTCCCCCGTTCGTTTGGAACAATGGAACCACATTGAACGTTGAGTTCTTTGAAAACATTATTGTCCAGGCACAAACCGATCAGCATGACGGCGTTCACGGCGTCATGGTTAACGGCTCTTGGGAAACTCTGCTAGGAAGCGTCAAGCGTCCGGCTCAGCTTCGTACCGATGATATTCCGGCCCCCGTGTTGGAACATGTTCATACGGTTCACGTCAAGGATGCTACTGCGATGCTGAACGTTCTGCATACGGCAACCGTCATTGCGCGAAACGATAAGCATCATTCTATTCTGCAATGCGTTTGGTTGCAAGGTTCCAAGGGTTCCAACAAGTTGACTGTTGGAGCTACCGATCGTTTTCGCGCTACGTACCGTGAGATTGATGTGGAACCGTTGGAAGCGGATGTTCACGCGCTGATTTCAAATTCCACACTGTCGGGTCTGTTGACTAAGCGTCGCGCGGATGCCGGTTCGTTCGACATGGATGTTGTTACGAACGGTAAGAACAATTATGTTCGTTTCCATTGCGCACCGAACATTCTGTTCTATGCGCTTGGTTCCGATCATGAACCACCGGCTATACAGCGTCTGTTCCACCGGGTTGAGGAATCTAATATTACGATCACGGCTAATGTTAAGGATGTTGTTAAAGCGCTTGACATTGCTAGCCATGGCGCGGCCAAGTGCGAGAATCCGGCCATTGTGGTCGAGTTCGATAGTAAGCAGAACGTCATGTGGTTCCATGGTGGTGACAAGGATGACGCGGTTGCGGCCGTGAATGCGGTTGTTGACGTGCGCGGTGAACGGTACCGTATTATTCATTTGAATAGGAAATATTTCATGGATGCGCTCAAGGGCGTGGCACGCGGTTCCGAAACTGTGGTGTTGTCTATGCTCACGCCTGTAAAGCCGGTTATTATCTGCTCTGCTGAGACGGTTGACGATCAGTTCCCGTTCGGAACGATTATTTGCCCGATACGTGGTGGTGTGGATTGCACGAATGATTGGACGTCTGAGTATGCTCAATCGGCTACCATGATCGGCTCACGGGATGATGTGAGCGCCAGGCGTGAGACTGTCAAACCTGTAAAGAAGCGCAAGACTGTCAAGCGTGAGACTGTCAAGGTTGAACCGTCTACTGATTTGACACTCCCGTGATTGAAAATCACGGGATTCCTGCGAACTGGGCGTGCTTGGCACTTGGCTTGCGCGCCTGATGTCAGAGGCTTCCCATATTGAGCAGGCTATCCCCGATTGTCGGTCGGTTCCTCTTTTGTCGTTATTCCCCGCTTCCGTTGAGTCGAAGCGCCTCATCCCTGATATTCAGGGCGGCGTTCACATCGCGATCGTGCAGGGTGCCGCAATGCCCGCACACCCATTCGCGTTCAGACAGCCGCAGCCTCTGGTACTTGTATCCACACTCGTGGCAGAGTTTGGAACTGGGGTAGAATCTGTCCACCCGGATAAGGGCGCGTCCGTACCATTCCGCCTTATAGGACAGCTTGTCCACGAGGCCGCTCCACCCGTCGCGGAGTATGGAACGGTTCATCGCGCGTTTGCGCGCCTGACCGTTGCGCATCGGCTTGCCATCTGCATCTAGTCTTTCCCTCGCCTTTCGCGTCATGTTCCGCACCATCAGGGTCTCCATGCCGATGAATTGGTTCTCTTCGATCAGCCTGTGGGACAGTTGGTGCTGGAAGTCGTCGCGGTAGTGACGGAGCTTCGCGTAGGCTTTGGCGAGCTTTTGCTTTTGCCTGATGTAGTTGCTTGCCCCTTTCTTCCTGTGCGACAGTCGGCGTTGTTCGCGCTTCACTTTTTCTTCTAAATCTCGAAGTCGTGTCGGGTAGTTGATTTTCTCGCCCGTGCTGAGCGTGAGAAAGTCCTTGACGCCCAAGTCGATGCCGATGCATCCTTCCGCTGGGGGTTTCGGCCGGACGTCCACGTCGAACAGGAGCACCAGATAGTACGTCCGGTTCTCACGCTTCACCGTCCAGCTGGACAATGATTCGATTGGATAGCGTAGTCGGTCGCGTTTGCGGATGCGCACCGAACCGAGCTTCTTGGACAACGGGTACCGGTTGCCATCCATGCGGCGTATGGGCATGGTGTTGCGAAACGATTGGATGTTGTCGTTCCTTGAGGCGAAACGGGGACGATGCTTCTCGTAGTCGGCCTTGCGGAAGTACGCCGACCGTGCCTTGCGGAAGTCCATGATGGCGTTGCTCAACGCGTTCGACGGGATTGGACTGTCACTGAGCCATCCGTTCGCGTTTTTCATGTCGGTCACGTTCGGATACTCGGGGTTCGGGTTCGTCTCTTTGTCGTACGTGTTGAACGCCTCGACCTGCTGATTGTAAGCGAAACGCCTATCTCCGAAACACTGTTCCAACAGTTGCGCCTGCGTTTTCGACGGCGTGAACGGTATGCGTTGCGCGATCTTGCGTTTGGTCATGAGCGTTCACGCTCCTTGGTTCTTTGGTTGTCGATGTATTTGGCGACCGCTTGTTCGTTCACGGCGCCGATGCTTTCCGCGAAGTAGCTGGGTGACCACAGGCTGCGTTCCCCTTTTCGTTTCCAGTAGGTGCTTTTGAGTTCGGGGTGCATGGCGAACAAGCGCAGGCTGCTGGTGCCTTTCAGTTGTTTTACGATGCTGCTCACGCTTAGTTTCGGCGGCGCGGACACGAACAAGTGCACATGGTCATCCAAGCCGACCTCGACATGCGGTATGCGATAGCCGTGTTCCGCCGCTATGGCGTGCAGAATGGTCTTCAGATCCTCGTCCACGCCGTTCGTGAGTACTTTGCGACGATATTTCGTGCACCAGATGATGTGGTAGTTCAGATTGTACACTGAAGTTCTACCATGTGTGAATCGTTCACCATATGTGCTCATAGGTTTTATGATACCATATTCACTACCATATGCAAGGTGGAAGCGTTCTAACCCGGCATTGAAATACCGGGTTTGCGAACGCCAAAATTTCATCAACGACCGAACCCACGCCATATCCGCGTTGGCCCGCGTCAGCCAATACGGGACGCCCGCCGAAAAGAAACAAGTACGGGCGGCGGTATACAAAAAATACCCGTCCCTAAAAAAGGGACGGGCACGAAAATAGGGGGTATGTAAAATCTGAGGTTGGAATTGGGGTGGGCGTCTAGCCGATAGTCATGTGCCAATGAAAAGAGTGTTTGGTAAATCTGTGGTTGAAACGGAAACACGTCTCGAACTATTTTCAACCAGACGGTTCCTCCTAGGACTTAACGGATGAACATCCTTCGGAACCCGTCATTCAACCAGAGATTTTACATACCCAAAATAGGCTAAAGGACGTGTACTTTCTCACGAATCCTTAACGGCTTGTCTTCAGGCCCCGCAATGTACGGCGCGATCCACACGCGCTTACGCTGCTTGTGACCCTTCCCGTAGGCTTGATTACGGAAATGGCCACTCACAATGTAACGGTGGTCTCGTGGACGGTATTTGCGGCCCGTGGGCGCTGACGGTTGGGTACGGCGTAAACGTATTACACTCACCTCAGACTGTTTACGTTTCACGGGCTTCTTTATGGTTACGCGCGTCCGTGTCTGTTCCGCCACTTTCGGCTCACGTGCCAACGCATACGCCGCCGCGATCAGACACACGGGAAGCGCATCCTCAGGCTCAACACAGTACGCTTCCCGACGGCAACGCGACAACGCTTTCATACTCAAACCCTTGGGAAGAATCGGCTTGTAATCGCCAAACAGCACGGGCACATGATCCATCGACATGCCTTGGAACGCCGCGTAATACGAACGAATGTCGGTCTCTTGAAAATATTTTTTTTCCAACATGTCGATCACATGCTTGCCTTGCCGCAACGTGGCCATGGCTTCCTGTACATGCCCGCGCAATTCAGGCAACGGGATCACAGGTGCAGTCGAAAACCCTTCCGTTGTTGATGCGACAAGAAACATGCTTGACGCGCGTGATGGAAGCTTCACGGTATCCCGTCCTTGTATTCCCCCGGCCATTGCTTCGGGCATCTCCATCGGGGCGATGTTAAAGCCGGGAGCCACATCAGACAACGGTTCAGGGAACACCACTAACAGGCGCAACGGCAACAAATCCTGCCATTCGTCCATGATCCCAGTGGTTTCCAACGTGTCAACTGCAAGCGCGAAAATGTCGGGCGTAATCACCAAAAGTTCCGCTTCATCCGCAACGTTTTCCCAAATACCGTAAGCACGTTCGCCCTTCTCAAGAGTTGAGTAACGCGATATAATGTATTTGAGAGTCTGCTTGCAAGCGTTCAAATACGCGCACATGTCAGCGCGGGCTTCTACCAACTGTTCAGGCTTCATCATCGGTCAACCCCAATTCATCCTCATATCCCGTGTAGTCGGTTTCATCGATCGTGTAGCGGATACGCGCACCCGTGTACTTTTGCGCCGCCCACGCGATAGACCGCCACCAGTCAGCCGGAAAACCGCCGTCAGCTTGACTATTCACGCGCGGAACAAGAATAACGTCAGCGTCTTCCTTGATCAGCTTCTTCACTTGTTCCGTCCACAAGTCTTGTAGCGCCCACAAATCATCCGCGTACTCTTGCGGAACGATACGGTTGCGCCCCCAATTGTGAACCGTGTGTTCTTTCACGCCCCAACGAAGACCAAGCCACCTGTCGGATAATCCCATTGATTCACGGCACGCCTTCAGTTCGGCGGGTGTCATCATCGATGTCATTTCAGGTCAGTTCCTTTCTTAATCAGTCTTCAAACAAATCCGTGAACGGCTCACGCAACGTGTCATAGTCTGGCAAACCTTCATTCGCATACAGGTACAACACCGCATGTTCCGAAAACACGTCGCACAACATGTCAAGCTCTTCACGCGAACGCATAATCGCCCGCATACACTTTCTTCGTCTGCTTGTCCTTGATCAGATACAAAGTGTTCTTGTCGTGTTCCACCATGGCGAAGCTACTCGAACCGTCACGCATATCAAT
The DNA here is from genome assembly GCF_000741255.1 of Bifidobacterium magnum. Classification (GTDB taxonomy): domain Bacteria; phylum Actinomycetota; class Actinomycetes; order Actinomycetales; family Bifidobacteriaceae; genus Bifidobacterium; species Bifidobacterium magnum. The sequence continues at coordinate 1,524 of NZ_JGZB01000013.1, read as the reverse complement.
CGTTGTGCTACCGTCAGCGTTGGCCAGCGTGACCGTTGCCCCGTCTGATACAACAGGGCCGTTCGGTGTGAGCCTTATCGAAAAACCGTTAGAATCATGAATCCCATGGTTGTCAATCAAAATCTTTCCCATGGCCAAAACCCTTTTCGCATAAAAGGCGTGGGCTACGGGTACGCAACCCACGCCAATATGGCCAGCAACTAATGACGGCATTCCCGTTCGTTAATCTGCTGTAGGAAATCGTTGCCGATCATCGACTGCAACACGTCAAACAACTTTTCATCGATGCCGTACTCGTTCATACGTCCGCTCATCATGTCGCTGGAATAATCGTATTCGCCCAACAAATCGCCCTCAGAATCGTGGAACGACCACTTCAACTTAGTGAATTGCCATTCATCCATGTCGCGTTCTTCAACAACCTCAACATCGAGAGCCAAGAACGGAACCCACACACCACACTCCAACAGTCTAGGATCATTCGTAATATGGATGTCTGACTTTGCAACCATGGTGTTTTCGTGTACTTCGTCCGCTAGTATGTCCATGAACTTCAGGACTTGCGCGTACACTTCCTTACCCGTCCACGATTCATTGAACTGGGGGAATTCCTTAACGTTTTCCATGATATTTTTGGCCTTTCCTTAAATTTGGGGAACAATTGTTCCCGGTTTTTTTATTCTAAAATCTTTCAGATTAACGGACAATGCTTAAGCAAGCGCCGTTGAGATCCCGGTAAATCTCTTCCCATTGCTCTTGGTTTTTCACCCGCTTCGTAAGCTCCACAGGCCCGGACGCTCATTGACTGTCCCACGTAACCCGATTGCCCGTAAGTTACTTTGCTCATTTCAATCACTTACTTTCGTATAAAAATTGTTGGATTCAATCCGGGGACGCCGCATTGCATCCCCGGAATTTTTTGGAAACGGTAGAACCGTTAGGAAGCTACAGTAAACCCGCGTTCCTCAACAAGCGTCTTAATGTGACGCTCTACAGCCTTGTCCTTGGCTGCTTCGTACCATTGCCGGACAACGACCACACAGCGCGTCCCGTCGCTTCCAACGTAACCAATCTTGCGCCCCTTGGCATCCCGCACATACACGGTTTTCAGACCACTGAGCACGGGAATCTGCTTGACACTCAACCCGGATTCCACCACATGCCGGACGGCAATTCGTTTCGCTTCTACCGTTGGAATCTCAACGGTAGGGGTGGGATCAGTTGCGACAGTCTCAACAACCTCAGCAACAACAGTTTCCACAACCTCACGGCTTGGCTCATGCTTGACCATCGCGCTAGGATCAATAACAATCGTCTTGATCATGTCATCGGGATTGACGGTTGCAACCGGCTTGATGAAATTTTGGCGTTCGCAAACCCGGTATTTCAATGCCGGGTTAGAACGCTTCCACCTTGCATATGGTAGTGAATATGGTATCATAAAACCTATGAGCACATATGGTGAACGATTCACACATGGTAGAACTTCAGTGTACAATCTGAACTACCACATCATCTGGTGCA
>NZ_JGZB01000012.1 GCF_000741255.1 Bifidobacterium magnum | reverse complement strand
TGGCGGCCATGCTCGTGTGCGCCACAGCGGGGCTCGCCCACGCGGGCGCGGTGGCCGCCGACCCCGTGCACGCCGTCCAGGGAACATCCGTTGTGCAGGCGCGCGTCGTCTCCCCCGCCGATCCGCTCCGAACACCGCGGCCACGAATGCGTGGCTGTCTCGCGTCTGGAAGCCGTCACGCTTTCCGAAAATATTGTGGGGCCGTCGCGGGCCAAGGCGCGCCTGTACGCTTCCGGGCAAGCGTGCCGCATCATGCGCAGGGGAGGCGTCTACCGTCTGGCCGCCACGGTGGAACGGGCGCGCTACGGCCAGGAACCATGGTGGGCGCAGGCGCGGAGTGAAGCGGACATGGTGCGCCAGCCGGGCCCTGCGAGCCGGATTGCGGCCCGTATGCACGAAGCGTTTTTCGCGGTGTGCGCCTCTCTGCCCGAGCAGGGGAAAATATTGGTGCCCGGCGTCACGCTCGGCGTGCTCGGCCAGGACGCTCCCGCCTTGGCGGACACGGTCGACGCCACGTACGGCGAACGGTTGGAAGATCGTTGCACACAAGCCGGCATCGTCCACCTGATGGCCGTGTCGGGAGGCCATTTCACGCTGGCGGCCGTATTGGCCCGGCGCGCGTGCGCGATGCTGGGAGCCGGCAGGAAGGCGAGGGCCCTGGCCCAGGCCAGCGCGTGCCTGGCGTTGTACACCGTGCTGTATCCGGCGTCCTCCGTGTCCCGCGCGCTGGCCACGGGACTGTTGTCGGCGGGCGCCATGTGGGCGGGCCGTCCCCGCCAGTCCGTGAGCCTGTTGTGCTGGAGCGTGATCCTGCTGCTGGTGGTCGACCCGTCGCTCGCGTCGGGCTACGGGTTCGCGCTTTCATGCGCGGCGACGCTCGGCATCGCATGGTTCGCGGACCCGATGCGCGCCGTACTGTCCCGTGTGCTGCCGCGCCCCCTGGCCGCAGGGCTTGCGCTTGCGGCGGCCGCCCAATATTTCACGCTTCCCGTCCAGATCCTCATGAGCGCGCAAGTGCCCCTCTGGTCGCTGCCCGCGAACCTTATCGTCAATCCCGTCATGGACGCGACCACCATATGCGGCCTTATGGCCCTCGCCTTGTCCGGGTGGGCGCCCCGTGCCGCATACCTGTTCGCGTGGGTCGCCTCCCAGGGCACACGCGTCATTGTGGCCACGGCCGACCTGCTGGGAGGCACGGGATCCGTGGCCGGGTGGACGCCGGGAGTTCCCGGGGCGTTGAGCGCGCTGGCCGTCCTCATGGGCTTGGCCATGATCGCGCGCCTGCTGGCGCGGGCCGCGCGCGT
>NZ_JGZB01000011.1 GCF_000741255.1 Bifidobacterium magnum | reverse complement strand
CCCGAACGACCACGCAACGCAACCCGCCCCGAACAAACCCCTTGCAAAACCAACACTCCACCGGCGTGTCGCACACAGCAAACCCGCACCAAAAACCCAGCAAACTTGGAGAAAAACGACCAGCTTCTGCATTTTGAGACACCAACCCCGGCGTGTCGGTCTCAAAATGCAGAAGAAGAAGCCAAAGCAACCGAAATGTACGGGCTCATTTACCATCAGACATATGAGCGGCAATGAGCAAAGCAATCAGCACCATGATCATCCAGATGAATGGATCCCTCAACACGTCCTCATTACGGGAGGTGCCGGATTCATCGGAACAAATCTGGCCTACTATGTGGCCGAACACTTCCCCACCACGGCCATCACCGTGCTCGACGCACTCACATACGCGGGAAACCGCAGCAATCTCGACGCGATGCCGGCGGACCGGTTCCGTTTTATTCACGGCGACATTTGCGACGCTCCGCGCGTCGACGCGATCTGCTCACCCGAATCGGTGCATAACAGCAGTTCCGTTGCGCAGGATGGCCATTCGTTGCCGCCGATCGACGCAATCATTCATTGCGCGGCCGAGTCACACAATGACAATTCGATTATGAACGCCGCCCCATTTTTGCGCACGAATGTGGACGGCACGTATGTATTGCTGGAAGCCGCACGCAAATATGATCTGCGGTTCCATCACATGTCGACGGACGAGGTCTATGGCGATCTTCCTGTCGACAGTCCGGAAAAATTCACGGAATCGAGTCCGTACCATCCGTCAAGCCCCTACTCCGCGTCCAAAGCGGCGAGCGACCATTTGGTGCGCGCCTGGCACCGCACGTATGGAGTGCGCACAACGATTTCCAATTGCGGCAACAATTACGGGCCGTGGCAGCATGTAGAGAAGTTCATTCCGCGACAGATCACCAATATTTTGAGCGGTCGGCGCGCGAAATTGTATGGCGACGGCGAGGAAGTGCGCGATTGGATCCATGTAGAGGACCATTGCGCGGCCGTCATGCAAATCCTCACGCGTGGAACACTCGGTGAAACATATTTGGTAGGTGCCGACGGATGTCGGTCCAACATTGAGGTGCTGCACGACATTCTTACGAGCATGGGATTGCCCGAAAACGATTTTGACCATGTACGCAACCGTCCGGGAGTGGACCGCAAATATGCGCTTGACGCCTCCAAAATTGAACGCGAGCTTGGATGGCGGCCGCAGCATACCGATTTTGCTGCGGAATTGAAGAACGTGGTGCGCTGGTACGCGGACCACAGGGATTGGTGGGAGCCGGACAAAGACGCCACCGAAACCAGTTACGCGGCGCAGGGCCACTGATTATTTAATTATTGTGCACGGATTCTTTGCATCCCCACTTTTGGGATCTCCTTCTGCATTTTGAGACAGACACGCCGAGGTTCATGTCTCAAAATGCAGAAGAAGCATCAGAAAAAGAGGCGCTGAAAATTCAGCTCCTCAACGCAATCAGTGCTTGTCGCCCGAAAGGACGTCGGCGTCACGCTGTTCGGCCTTCAGCAGCGGCTCGATCTGCTCGTCGTATGCGGTCAGAGCGGTGTCGATCACGTTGTGCATGTCGTAGTACTTGTACGTGCCGAGACGTCCACCGAACACGACCTTCGGTTCCTGCGCGGCCTTTTCGGCGTACTTCGCGTACAGGGCCTTGTCCTCTTCCGTGTTGATCGGGTAGTACGGCTCGTCGTCGCGCGTTGCGAAACGGGAGTACTCTTCCCACACCACGGTCTTGTTCGGGTTCTGCTGGTCCTTGCGCTCCGGGTTGAAGTTCTTGAACTCGATGGCGCGCGTGTACGGCACGTCGGCGTCGGAGAAGTTCATGACCGGGATGCCGAAGTGGTCGCCCTCGTCGTAGCGGACTTCCTTGAAGTCCACCGTGCGCCACTTAAGGTCGCCAAGCTCGTAATCGAAGTAGCGATCCACCGGACCCGTGTACACAATCGGCACACCGGCGGCGATCAGCGCCTTCTTGTTGAACGGCTGGGACTCGTCGAAGAAGTCCGTGTTCAGCGACACGTGGATGCGCGGATCGTCGATCATGCGCTCGAACCAGGCCGTGTAGCCGTCGGCCGGCAGGCCTTCCCAAGTGTCCTTGAAGTAGCGGTTGTCGTAGTTGAAGCGCACAGGCAGGCGGTTGATGATCGACGCCGGCAGTTCGCTCGGGTCGGTCTGCCACTGCTTGGCCGTGTAGTTCTTGATGAACGCTTCATACAGCGGACGGCCGATCAGCGAGATGCCCTTGTCGTTAAGGTTCTGCGGATCCTTGCCCGCGAATTCGCCGGCCTGCTCCTCGATGAGCTTCTTAGCCTCGTCCGGCGTGTAGTGCGCGCGGAAGAACTGGTTGATCGTGCCGAGGTTGGTCGGCAGCGGGTAGACTTCGCCGTCGTGCGTGGCGTACACGCGGTGCACGTAATCCGTGAAGTTCGTGAAACGGTTCACGTAATCCCACACGCGCTTGTTGGACGTGTGGAACAAATGAGCGCCGTACTTGTGGATTTCGGCGCCCGTCTCCTCGTCGAAGTAGGAGTAGGCGTTGCCGCCGATATGGTCGCGAATATCAATGATTTCAACGCTTACACCCAAGCGTTCCACAGCTTGCTGAGCCACGGTCAGGCCAAAAAGACCGGCGCCAACAATGACGAGATCCGGGTACGATACGTTCCCCTCAGTCATTCCCTGTTCCTTTCGTTCACCGCAAGATTCATGGCCTTTGTGCCCGATTCGCGGCCGAATATGTACAATCGCGTTCCATAATACGTTCCATACCAGATTGCCGGCAGAGAACAGGCCGATTCGTCGTACGGCTCGGGCTACGATACAACCGTGACGAATTCGCAGGAACAGATTGATTTGCCGCCTTTTTCTTTATTGATGAGTGTGTACGAGGGGAACACATTTCACGAGTTCGAGCGTGCCGTCCAATCCGGCACGATTGAACAGACGCTTCCTCCCAGCCAGATTGTCATTGTGCGGGATGGTCCGGTGGGCCCCAAGATTCAAGAATTTTTGGATACGCTGGCCTCCACGATCGACGTATGGTTCTCGATTGCCGAGCCCGATACGCCCGTTCCCGAGGTCACGATTGTGCCGCTTGAAGAGAACGCCGGCCTCGCGCACGCGTTGAACAAGGGTTTGGGATACTGCAATTACGATATTGTGGCGCGCGCCGATGCAGACGACATTTCGCTTCCCGAACGTTTCGCCACGATGATGCCATATTTTGTGGGCGTTCCGGAAGGCGATCCGCGTCCCGTCACCGTATTGGGATGTGCGATTCAGGAATTTGCCGACGAAGAGGAGGAACCGGGCCAGATCCGATTGCTCCCGGCAGGTGGCGAGGAACTCGACACTTATGCGCGCCTACAGTCCCCCGTGCACCATCCGGCCGTCATCTACCGCAAGTCCGCCGTGCTGGAAGTCGGCGGATATCCGGAAGATGCGGGCCGCTTCGAGGATTATTTGTTGTGGGAACGGCTCATGATGCATAACGCGCGTTTCATGAACCTGCCGCAGCCGCTGGTCCTGTATCGTGCGGACGAGCAGGCGTATGAGCGCCGCGGCGGGTCGCAAATGTCGCGCGACGAAGTGCAGTTGCAGCGCCAGTTCCGCAAGGACGGTTTCATCACGCCCATGCAGTATTTCCGCAACGTCACGATGCGTTCCGTGTACCGCTTGGTCCCCACGAAACTGCGCGCGAAAGTGTACCGCAGCGTTGTGGCGCGGCGGAACCAAAATATTGAGGACGATTAAAAATTAGTAATTATTAATCAGCCTTCGATACGGCGTACGGCCGCGTAAACCGTCGGATTGTCGGAGAAAATCTGACGGTTCGTGGGCGGATCGGTATGCCATCCGTCGTGCCAGCCGCGACGGAAACAATCTTTGATTTGACTGCGATCGTGCGCGCGCATCATGGTCAACGACCAGCGGCGCAGGGTCTTCAATATGAATTCCCCAAGTTCGGCCGGCTGGAAAATGTCGCGCGAGAAACGCAACATCCAAATTTTATTGCGCACCTCATTGTAGAAACGTGCGCCCGGATCGGCGTCGGACGAGCCGAACACTTTCGTTTTATGCATGACCACGCTGTTCGGCACGTAATAGCCGAGTCCCGTTTTCAGCAGGGCCGTGGTGAATTCGAAATCGTCGTTCCACAGGAAATACGCGGCGCGCGGCAGGCGTGCGAGCCCAATGATGGCGCCCGCATTGATGAGGCATGAGACGAACGACATGGACCGCGCCTGGAACGTGCCGTCATCGCCGAACAGCGTCGGCTCACCTTTTTGCACGAACGTGCGCGGACGCGGCTTGTTCATGCGATGCTCCTGGCCGTTCGTCCAGAGCGCCTTTGATCCCAGCACCGTGGGCAGCATGCCGTTGGCGCGAATGGAGTCGTTGACAGCGACGAGCAGTTCCTTAAGCGCGCTTGGCAGCGGGATGGTGTCGTCGTCCATAAGCCAGACATAGTGCGCCTCGTCGGTCATATTGAGTCCGGAAGGCGTGTAATCGGCCATGATGGGCGCCACGGCTTCGGCGATACCCGCACAGAAACCGCCGGCACCGCCAACATTGCGGCGCAAACATACGACTTGAGCATGAATGGGATGATTTTTCGCCACTTGCACCGCATGGTCGGTACTGGCGTTGTCCACCACGATCACATGATCGGGGCGGCGCGTTTGCGCATACAGGCCGTCAAGGCACTCTTGGAGCAGCTGCTCACGGTTATACGACACGACTACTGCGGTAACTTGGCATTGCATGATGTCCATCATACCTGCCGGCGGTGCGCCATAAGCGTGGACGGTAACCGTTTGGCCTGTTTGGCGTACGGGTTCAGTGCACGGGACAGGCCGTGATTTCATACAAGGCGGCGCGGCCTTGCGAATCCACGAGCTTCAAAGCGCTATGCGGCACGTTATCCATGCCTTCGAACACCGCGTGCTGCGGGCTTGGCATAAACGAGCCGCCCATGTCGAGATACCAGCGCAAATGGTATTGGTCGAGGATCTGGCATACGCGCGGATCCGTTTCAATCTGGTCGAGATGGGAGGCCAGATAGGCGTGGTCTTCGTCCCATACCATCGCCAAATGCGGATAGAACAGCGACCTATCCCCTACGGCGAGCGCAAATCCGCTGCCATTCCACGGATCCGCCACGATTGTGTCTTGTGCAGGCACGTCTTTGGCGAGTCGTTTGAGCAGCAGGTATTCGTCTTGCGTGAGCATGGGCGCGTCTTGACCGTCTTGCGCGAATTGCATTGTGGTGCCCACGGATGCGGCCATGGCGTTGGCTTGCGGGCTAACGAGTACGCAGAGCACGGTCAACACACAGAACAGTGTGCGCGGTATGGCGCGAACTACGGATTTGCGCGTACGCATACGCGTGTCCCACCAGTCCGTGAACGCGATAAGTCCTATGCAGACGAGCGGTATGGCGACCATGGCCCAAGCGGAGAATGGCCGGCGCTGGTCTTTGTACCAGAGCGCCGTAATGATTTTGGCCCAGTCGGCCATCGTGGCGGCGCTGGCCACGCAGATAATGCCGAGCAATACATAGGAGCCGAGGAACAGCAGTCCCCACCTGCGCCATGGAGTACGCAACGCCACAATGCTCACTATGGCTATGGCGAGCAGCACGGCGAGGATCCAGTCGACGGGCATGTGCTGCCCGAGCGAATTGATCGGCGTTCCTGTAAGGAACCGCATGATCGCCGAACCCCAGGTATCGGTGACTTGCGCCTGTCCACCGTTGAGGTGGCTGGAAATCGGGCGCGTATTGTTCACGAGATACATGCGCGCGAATACGGCCAGTCCTGCGAGGAACACGAGCACAATCGCGAGCACCACGCATGAGAGCGTAATGCGCAGCGCACGTTTGCCATAGCGGTGGCGGATGTACTTGCCGAATTGCACGCACCAGTACAGGAATACGGGAATGACAAGCAGCAGGAACGTCATCATGACGCGGAAATGCGCAAACGAAACGGCGGCTGTGCCGAGCAGCATCCATCCGATGCCGGCCCAGCAGGCGCGCGCTCCCCTGTTCCATGTGACGGTGAACCAGCGCCATGCGGCCGCGAATAGGACGGGCATAAGCATTTGGCCCGTTCCCATGGAATAGAGCGTGCCCCAGTCGAGCAGCAGATACGGCATGCCACCGGCCACGGCCGCCAACGCGGGCGCCGCGAAATCGGTAAGCATGTGGCGTCCGCAGATGACGCGCACCAAATACAGCATCGAAATCGGATAGACGATGGCGGCGAATGCGATCCAGCACGCCATGGTGGCGGCCGGAACCGTAATCGATGGCGCGGCGAGATTGCCGAGCGCCGCGAACTGTTGGAACGCAATCGGATAGGTTTCTCGCACGGGCGACAGCGCGTGCAAGGAAGAGGCTTGGCCGTTGATCACAATATTGGCCACCACATTCGTGTGGAACACCGTATCGTAATTTTGCGTAATCTGGTCGGGGGACGGAACATGGCGGACAAGCCGTGCCACAATAAGCACGGCGGCTGTCAGCACACCGAACACGGATGGCAATACACGTGCGAACGCACCATGCGGTTCCGGCGCCGCTGGTGTGCCGCGCCTATTGCGCACTTTCTCACGCAAATATGTCAAGGCATACGTCCGTTTGTGCCGCGGGATATGGGGATTCTTCCTGCGCTCATGGGCAAGCACGGCCATGCGGATGGCCGCGATCACGACCAGCACGATGGCATAGCACACGAGGTAGGTGGCCCAATTCCATCGGATATGTAACGGATAGACCGCCGTGCCGGAGGCCGCCGCTACCACTACGGACAACAGCGGCGCCCACGCCAGCGTGCGCAACACGGGATACGCGCAGTCGCCATGCCGCTCCGGTCCGCGGACAGTGAGCATGCGCACGCCAATCGCGCCCGGAATATACAAGGCGCCGAGAATGGCGACGATAGGCCAAATCACACTATTCCAGGAAGCTAGCTGCATGCATCTCTTTCGTAACGGTTATATGGGCTGGGCTGGCGTGGGAAATTAAGGAAACAATCAGTCTTGCGGCTTGGCGGCGTCGGATTCGAAAATCTTCTGCCACACGTCAATACCACCCAAATTGTAGGCGCGGTACTGTGCGGAAAGCTGCTCCCAACGCTTCATCAGCGTTTTGGACATGCGCAGGCCCAGCTTGATTTCCTTGCGGAACAGCGCGGAATCGCGGCGGCACCATGCCACCGAACTGCCGTTCGGGGACGTGACGAGCGCGGAATTCACGCCCTTGAACGAACGCCAAATGGCGTCCTTCGCGGGAATCGCAATATCCGGGCGCACGTCGCGCGTACCGTTGCCGCGGCTCGTGAGCGCCTGCACAATGGCACGCAAGCCTTCCTTCTTGATCGTGCGCGGATCCTGCGGCGTGGCGTCGGCCACGAATTCGGCCTTCGGCTCCGGGAAATCGCTGAGCGACGGCTTGTCCTCGGTATCCGCGAAACCGGCGCGCGCGGCACGTACTTCGGCCATCTTGCCAGGCATCGAAGCGGCGATATATTCGGGGCCGCGCATAATGTCGCGCAATCCCATGTGGCGCAGCTTGAGTGCGGAATATACGAACTTCAATCCCACGTTCACATCGCCGTACAGCATTTCGTAAGCGAAGCGCGGGCTCGGCTTCGGGCAGTGCAGCAATCCGCAAATCCAGCGGTTGCGCTGGAAGAAGTACTCTTCCCACGTGCGGGCCGGATCCTTGTCGTGCCACGCCTGGTGCCAGACGGCCACGCCCGGCAGGCACACGGTATGGTAGCCGTGCTCCAGCGCGCGCAACGCGTACTCCGTATCGTCAAACTTGATGAACACGGGCAACGACAAACCGATTTCCTTCATGATCACGGTCGGGATCAGACACATCCACCAACCGTTGAAATCGGAATCGATACGCTGGTGCAGCTTGGGCGAATCACGCAGCGGGAACGCCGCGAAATCGTGATTGTACGGCAGGCCGCCGCTCGGCTTCGTCCACACACTCTTGCGGTCGAAACGCTCGCCTTCCGTATACAGCACCGTGCGGTTGTCCAAATGCAGCATGCCGCCGCCCACAATCGTGGGATTCGAGCAGTAGTCCGCGAACTGCACGGCGCGCACAATCGCCTCGGGTTCGGAAATCGCGTCGTCGTCGAGCAGCAGCGTGTAAGTGCTGGTGCCAGCCTTCAACGTTTCATACATGCCGCGCGAGAAGCCGCCCGAACCACCAAAATTGGCCTGGCGAATATAGGTCAGCTGCTTGCCCAGCTCCGCGGCGGTCTCGTCAAAGCCCGGCTGGTTCTTGACCAGATCGGTGCCTTGGTCCGTCACATAAATCGTGTCGAGACGCTCGCGCACGCTTTGTTCCGCCGCAATCGTCTTCAACTGGCGATGACAGTAGCTCGGACGGTTGAACGTGGTGATCGCGATGGACAGCGTGGTTTGCTCGTCGGGGTTCTGCGTAGTCTTGTCGGCGCGTGGCACCGACCAGCCCGCGTCGCTAATAATAAGGTCATGATGCTGGTCGGCCTTCGCGTCGAACCAGAAGTAGCCGCCGTCGATCAGGCCGTGCATGTCGAGTTCGGCGCTCACCTGCGTGGGTTCGTCAGGGCTGTTCACGGCGATCGTGGCGGCCGGGGAAAACAGGCCGCGGCCCGTGGAACGCACCACGATCAGCTCGCCAACGCCCTGAACCGTGGCCGTGAACCGTACGGCGGACACCTTCGTCCAACGCTTCCAATAGCTCGCGGGGAACGCGTTGAAGAACGTGCATAGCGAAACGTGCTTGCCTTCGCGAACGGTAAGCGAACGGCGCGAGTTCACCGTGAAAATGTCCGCGGAAGACGTGTTGGAGTGGGTGTTGAGCCCCTCGTTGATCAAGTGGTGGAAAGAGCTTTTGTTCAGCGCGTTGAAATCGATGCGCTGCATATCCACGCGCGGATCCTGCACCGCGTCCGTCAGGCGCGGACGCGTCCATTCAATCGCGTACAGCGGCATGATAAGGTCCTGGTCCTGGACGGGGAACACCACACGGTTGACCATCTCCCATGACGGGTCCGTGGACGGGGACGGCGTGGAACGCTTGGATTGTTGCGCTTTCGGCTTGCGTTTCGCCGAAGTTTGAGAAGCTCTTGTAGACATAAGGCACAGTATAGTTCCGCGCTTGCACGGAACCGGGAACCTAAGCGACACCACGCATTCAAGGCGCCTCACAGCGGCTTTGCGGCGGCCGCCGGGTCGCAATGGATGGCTGGATTACAATTATTTACAGCTACGACTTTGCTCACCGCAAATTCATTACGCTTACACAGCGTCGCAATTATGAGCAATACGGTAACGTTACGTTCTAGCGAACCGTGCAACCGTAACAAGAGAATTGTTCCTTGTGGCACGGTCCACCAGTCAATAGAAAGAAGTGAGTGCTCATGGCAGCTAACAATCGCGATGAAGAAGCGATCGATAAGACTATCGCCACCAATGATGACGCTACGCTTCTCGCTGAGGAAAGCGGCATCCACGATACCGAAAATCTGGAAGCACAGCTCAACCCCGAGAACCGCACGCCAGACAATCTCGATATTCACCGCGGCGAGCTCGCCGAGGATTTCGTAGGCGAATCCGAAGAAGAGACGCAGAATATTGAAAACGAGAAGACGCTGGCCGGCGAACAGCCGGAAGATGTCGCCGTGGACAAGGCGGCGCTGCGTTCCGACGACTCCGCTACCGTTCCGGAAAACGACAAGCCGTTTGTCGGCGGTGTAAAGACCACCATCTCGGGCCGCGGTGAAGGCACGATCTGGCCGTTCACGGAAAGCGACGATCCGAACAAGGCCACCGAAAAGGTGGAAGGATCCTCCAGCAACAACCAGCCGTACAGCCCGGCCGATGAAGGAGCACAACGCCCTTTTGATCATGCGGCTACTGAACCCGCAGCAGAACCAGTAGCCGCCCAAACCAATTCCGCTGAGCAGTCTTCTGCAGTGTCTTCAGCCGCCACTTCCAAGGATGCTCAGGAATCTGAGCGGGCCGCTGAAGACCATGCAGGCGACGCAACTACCGGTGACGGAAAAAAAGCCAGGAACACCAAGAAAAACAAGAAGCAACCCGGAAAAATTCGTACCGCATATCACAAATACCAGCAGACGAAGTTCTATAAAATCTGGGACAAACGCATCAAATTCTCGTATGCGTTCTATGCGTTGACATTCTTGTTCCTATGCTGGTGGACCGACCTTTTCCAGATTTGGAGCGTCAATAAAGACACCCAATACGATCCTCTAGCTCACATCGGCCTGATTACGCAAATCTGGAACGCATGTTGGAGAAATGCGGCAGGCACCGCGTTCATTCTCAATTTCATTGCGCTCGCCCTTATTTATGCGGCATGTGTCACGATTATCAACCGTTTCTGGGTGGCCACGGCGGCGTTCACCACATTGGTGTCCGTATTTGCTGTCGCCAACAAGATCAAAATTACGTTGCGCAACGAAACGATTATTCCTTCGGATCTCACCTTTATTTCCGGAGGCGCCGGCGAAAGTATCGTTTCCTTTATCCCGCCGGACATGCATGCGTTGGTATACGTGTCTATTAAACGCATTGTCGCTTTTATTATTCTGTGCATTCTTCTGCAATTTATTGATAAGCGCCGCGCATTTATTTACTGCTCGTGGAAGCACCCGCTGCGCAATGCCAAAAATATTGCGGGTACGTTGGGACGCATTCTTGCAGCCGTTCTTTCCGTGTGCCTGCTGATCACTTATTCTGTCAACCTTTCCGAACCAAAGTCGGCCGTCAGGAATTTCGCGAACAATCTTGGCTATTCCCCGGCTCTATGGAACACCTCCATTGACGCACAGCAATCCGGCTCACTGACCACGTTCCTGTCTCTCACCAAAGTGAAAGCCATGAACGAGCCCAAGGACTATTCACGCAAGGCCATGCAGGCGATTGCGGATAAATATGCCAAAGAAGCTGACATTGTCAATGCGCAGCGGGCCCAGAGTCTCACCAACAGCACGGTTATTTTCGTGTTGTCTGAATCGTTCTCGGATCCGACTCGAGTGCCCGGTGTCTCTTTCACCTCCGACCCGATCCCGTTCGTGCGTTCGCTCAGCGAGTCCCCACAGGCCTCTACGGGCCTTATGATTTCGCCGAGCTACGGCGGCGGTACGGCCAACATCGAATATCAACAGCTGACGGGCATGAGCATGGCGAATTTCAATGATTCACTGCTCTCCCCATACCAGCAGCTCATTCCTAACCGCTCCAACGTCTTTACGTTCAACCAGATGTGGAATGAAGCTTGTGGCGGCTCCGAGCCCGAACAGTGCTCCATCGCCTACCATCCGTATTTCAAGAATTTGTATATGCGCGCTTTCAACTATGTGAAGTTCAAGTTCTCGAACTTCCGCACGCTGGACTCCGTAAAGGACCCGCTAGTTGATCAGCGCACGAATCCGAATTCCGGTTTGGTACAGGATGAGCAGTCGTACCAGGACGTGATTGACGGGCTGAACTCTTCAGCCGAGCAGTCCAGGAACATGTTCGTCCAGCTCATTACGATGCAGAACCATTTGCCGTACAACGACTGGTATGCGGGCAACCAGTTCAAGGACGCTGGCGACACCTCCGAAAATCTCACGGATGCGGAACGTCGTGACATAGAAACCTATGCCAAGGGCGCCTACATTACCGACGAAGCGACGCAGCAGTTCCTGAACGAGCTCAACCAAATGGACCGCCCCATCAGCGTGGTGTTCTATGGAGACCATTTGCCGGGAATCTATCCCACGGCCATGGCCAATCCAGACAACAATGTGGGACTGCATGAGACGAACTATTTCATCTGGTCGAACCAGGCGTCCCGTGATGTCAACAAGTTGCCCGAATCGAACAGCGGCTATTCGTCCGCGAACTTCTTCATGGCTCAGGCCGCCGAACAGCTTAACGCCAAGGTCTCCCCGTTCTTGACGTTGCTGTCCCAGCTGCACGCCGAAGTTCCGGCCATGGCCCGATTCGGCAATTCATTGGGAAGCGGTTGGACGGCGAACAGCTCCACCACGATTGTGGATGCGCACGGCAATGTGATTCCCGAATCCTCACTGTCCGACCACGCCAAGCAGTTGCTCGAGGACTACAAGCTCGTCCAATACGACATGGCCGTGGGCAAGAATTATTTGGGAGACATGAAGTTCACGTCACTCAATTACAACAAGTAATCGGGCGCCGAGCTGAAGACGATGAATAATGGTGGGTTACGAAATTCGCAGCCCACCATTTTTTATCTGTTTATTTCACTTCAATTCATGCTGACGCCCAAGGTGAAGCACAAGCCCCAGCGACAGCACCAAAGCGACCACGGCTATGCCCAGATCGATAAACAGCGTATGCGAGAATCCCTGGGCATAGGCGTCGGCCTTGGATACGCCTTGGCTCATGAGCCGCACCGAATCCGAAGACATAAGGCCCACGAACAGTGCGGAAGCGACCGAGGTGACGACCTGCGCAAGCGTGGAATGGATCGACGAGGCACTGGAGCTCATGGTTTCGGGCACGAGTTCCAAGTCGCGCGACTTCATAGGCGCATACACAAAACCGATACCGAAGTATGTCAAGCCGCAGCAGATTACGAAGAACACCACGCTGCGCGCAGGAGACGCGAACGCCATACCCGTAAGACCGATCACCACGCATGCGATACCGCTGGGCACCAAAGGCCAAATGCCATGGGCGTCTTCAATACGGCCGCCAATATAGGTGGAACCCGCATAAAGCAGAATAGGCACCACAAGCCAGCAGCCCGCCACGAATGGCGTAAATCCGGCCGTTCCTTCCAAATAGAGCGGCGCCAGCAGGCTCATATACAGCGAACTCATGAAGCAAAGCATCGCCACGGCTTCACCCCAGTTGAATTCAAGATAGCGGAACGGTTTGAGGTCGAGCAACGGATGGGCAATATGATTTTGGCGGTACAGGAAACCCGCCAATATCACAGCGCCCAATCCCATGCCAATAACGCCATGCCACAGGTTCTTGGTGATGTCGTTCAGTCCGTACATGAAGGCGAACAGACCAATAAATCCCAAAATCACGCTGATCATGTCAACAGGACGGTTCTCACGCGCTTCAACATCGAACAGCGTGAACGGACCGGCAATAATCAACGCAACGGAAAGCAAGAGCGGGACCACGAACATCCATCGCAATCCCAAATACGTCAGCAATACGCCGGAAATTACGGGAGAAAACGCGAGTCCCGCACCAATTACGGCGCTATTGAGCGAAATAAGCGTGGCTTTCTTGCCCGCGGGCGCCACGAGTAGCAAAGCCGCGGAAATAACGGGGAAAAACAGGCCGGAAGTGATGGCCTGCAGGAAACGTGCGGCGAGCATCGAACCGAAATTCCAGGACAGCAGACCCAATAACGATCCGCACGCCGAGAAAATAAGGCCGCCCATAATAATGCGGCGCAATCCGAAATGGGCCAGCAGCGCGGCTGCGGCCATGATCACGGTACCTGCGATAATCGAGAATCCGAGTACCGTCCAGTTGGCCATGGCCAGTTCCACATGGAAATGGGTGGCCGTGGCGTCAAGCGCGACATTCATCATGGACTGGTCAATGGAAGCCAGCACATTGCTGGCCAACAGCACCACAATCAGTGCGGTGGTCGAGCGGCTGCTATGGTGTTGCGGAAGTTGCGCTGTTGCCATGAATTGAACCTTCCCGATCCGCCGACGAATACGATCTCTCCGTATCGTATCGCCGGCCTGGCGGCGCACCCCCATAAATACGCAATGGGCTGCATGCGGCAGCCCATTGCGTACTCGGTCACTGATCGATTGGCTTTGGTTGGATCATTCCTTTCGCGTCACTTCGCAATATGCGTATCAAGCCGGTGCAGGAACGCGGCCATGTCCTGGCGCACCACCGAACTCATGCCACGGTAGGTACCGTCCGGGAAGCTTGGGTAATGCCTGATCCTTCAGCCAAGCGATATCGGTGACATGCGGGGTGAAAGAGCGCACATCTTCCGGAAGCTTGGTGGGACTATTCACAAATGTCACATGGTATCTACCCCTAGGAGCACTAAGTTCTGCCGATGCAATCAAATACCAAACGGTGCTAGGACTATCTTCAGCATTCACCCACAAATAAGTGCAATCTTGATCGGATTCGCGAGATCCCAAAACCGCACCTCCCATAGCACTCCCGAAACGGACATGCTTGAGAAAAGTCTCGTCTCCGTTAAGATAAACCTCACCATCAAGTGCGCCGGTTTTCAGTTAATAACCAATTTTTCAAACTGGACGTGGATGTTTAAGAATTGTAGATGGCTTCGAGACCTAGATAACCAATCCACGTTAAATAGAATGAATCTGAATGGTCATCCGCTTCAGAGAACTCAGTTTGGATCAATGGCGCGTCATGACCCGATTCGCCATCATTGCTTACCGTCAAATAACCATAATGGCCTGGTTCCAATCTGGCTTGATACGTCTGAATGGTCAGGCCATAATTGGGATTTTTCTCTACTCTGTAGTCTTCCCCGCCTAAGTATCCATTTGGCTTGTAATACCCGCTATAGGTTTCTCCAAGGCGAATGGTGCCCAGATCCTTGGGCGGCTGCAAATGGCATTTCCCATCGGTGGAATAGTCCGTATCGCACCACAGAAACGGTCATACCCCTTTTGCGCAACGCGGCATACTTTCTTGCCATAATTATCACTTTCCCCCCCCCTTTTCGGCCCTCCCTCTGGGCCCAAGAACGACAGTAACGTTCACTGTCAGAATAATTATTGGCAAATCCCCACATCCGCCACAAGATTGTCCCGCATAACGAATGGGCGGCCACTCCGTATCTGGACATAAAAAACGGGCCGTGAGACACCATCTCACAGCCCGCCACTACGAACGCAATCGACTATTTCATCACGTTATATGTCGAGTGCAGGAACGTCGCCATATCCTGACGGATCACCACATTGCCCGGACGGAACTCCGTGCGGCCGTTGACATTCCAGCCTTGCGTAATGCCCTTGGACGCGCACCACCAGATTTCCTTGGCGTGCGGCGTGGAGTCGTTGACATCCACGAACTTCGCCTTGTCCGCGGCGGATGGCGTATATGCCGGGGAACCCGCCGTCCTATACAAGAACGCCGCCATATCCTGACGTAGCACTCCCGTGCTCGGACGGAATTCCTTAGTACCGTTCGGCATGGCCCAACCGTTGCTGATACCCGTACGAGACAGCCACTCGATATCCGCATAGTGCGGAGTCGCGCTGTTCACATCACTGAAGTTCAACGCGGCCTTCAAATTGAACGACTTGTTCGCCGTGCTCACGAGCCTGCGCAGGAACGCGGCCATATCCTGACGCTGCACCACGTCGCCTCCGCGGTACGTATTGTCCGTGTAGCCCGTGGTAATGCCCGTCTGCTTGAGCCATTTGACATCCGCATAGTGCGGAGTGGAACGCGAGTTCGTGTCCTTGAATAGATACTCGTCGAATCCGCTCATGTCCACGTTGCCGTTAATGCCGTTGACACGTTCCGTAGATGTGTACTGCCAACCTTGGCCGCCCGAATATCCGGGGAACGTGTAGATGGTGGTCGGATTATATTCGGCGATCCACGAGATCCTAGAGCGCATGGCTGCCGTGTTCAGAGCCGTGTTCGCATAGTCGCGGTACGTATAAATACTTACGTTGGTATATCCGCGGTTCCTCATTTGGTTCATGAACGTGTTGACGATGGGCGTATATTGCGCCGGCGTGCTCGGGCAGGTATAGCCCGTCCAACTCCATTTTTCCAGATCGTAGAAAATTGGCAGCGTCATATTGCCCAGACCATACTGGTTGGCCATATCCGCCACGAAATTCGCCTCGTTTAGGGCAAAGTTCGCGTCATATGCGTAGCTGTAAAGATAGATGCCCACATGCAGTCCCGCCTGCGTGGCCCCGCGCAAGTTCTGCGCAAAATATTTGTCCACATTGCCATAGCCGTAGCCCACACGAATAATCGCGGCGTCCACGCCGCTCGCCTTGACCTGGGACCAGTTGATGCTGCCCTGATGTTCGGAGACATCGATGACTTTCATGGCCGGGTTCGCGAACGCTGTGCGCTCGCCGTCGAAGAACGCCTTCGATCCGTCAGAATTCGTGGTCCAATATGGCCAAGTTGTTGCGGAATACAGTTGGATTCCCGAATCGTTCGGTTGCGTCTCTCCCGCTTCTTCCTGTGCCCCCTGCGTCCACATGTGCTGCGGATTGGGAGGTGTCGCATCATCCGCCATCGCCGTGGCCGGCATCCACCCCAGTGTGAGCGCCGAGACCAACAATACGGACAACAGGCACCATATGCCTCGTAAACGGCGTACTTGTCCCATGAGGTTCCTCTCTTTATTGCAAAGCATTAGAGTGCCAGTCTAACTGTTTGATCAATGGATTTTCAAGAACTATATGCATTTCGCCATTTCTTGAGACCGCGAAACGGACGGGCACCCGAACGAATGATATATATAAAAACGCGCGGAAGATAGCGGTTTTCACCATCTTCCACGCATTATGTACATTTCTGGCTGTTACGGACGCATGGGATACAGCACACTTGCCGTCTTACGGATTTCGTCACGGTACGTGAAGCGGACGGACGGATCCTTGAATCCCGGACCAGGCTGCGGAATATCGGTATCGCCCACCGCACTCTGCGTCCAACGCGAACCCATGCGCAGCACGGCCTCATGCTTCACGTCGTAATAGCCGGGCTCCACTACCACATAGGTGCCTTCACATCCCTTGGCCGCCGCCAACAAATGCGGATGGTATCGCGTGGACAGCCAACGTTGGCCTTCGCGAGCCGGGAAGCCCTCTTCAAAAATGATTTGCATCGGGAACAGGCGCGGACGGTAGCCGGCTTGCGTGAGCATATCAAGCAGCGGACCACATTCGTAAGGAATACATTCGACCACGCCGATTTCCGCATCCGGCGCCACGTTCCACGCCTCTAGAATGCGGCGCACGTGTTCGAACAGCGGCTCACGGCCTTCCACCATGTCTTCCTGAATGCACAGCATAATGTCCGGCAAACCGGCCGGATCGGCATACACGCCTTCCAATCCGTTGACAAAGCAGTCGTCGGCGGCGAGTTTGGCCGGGCCGTCCTCGCCATTATTGACGGCCTCCAGGCTATGTTCGTCACGGCAGGTGAACGCTTCCAATGTCTGGGCCACTTCACGTACGAAATGCAGATCCTCGTCCTTAAGCGGCACAAGGCCTGCACCCGTGGCGATGGACGGCATACCGTGGCGCTGCGCCCACAATGGCGCGGCCAAACGAGCGAGATTCGCCACCCACTTGCTGTTCATATATCCGCCACCAATGGCGTGCATGGTGGCCACATTGTTGCGGATGAGACGGATCCCGGCCGCAACGCGCGCGGCGCGGCCCTCTTCATCCAGGGAACCCGTCACATGGTTGGCGATGTCTTGTACGGGAATATCGCGGTGCACTTCAGCTTGTTCCACGAACGAATTTTCCACCGTCATGCGGGCCACGGTATCTGTGGCCTGAAAATGCGGATGATACGGACGCAGCAACGCCGTGGCCGGACCCGGACGCATGCAGTCGAGCACCACAGGCGTCTCGGGATCCACATGGGCGAGGTATTTGAGCCATTCGCGCGTAATGAGCTCATCGCCGTAATTGGGGAATCCCGCTTCACCGATCAGGTAATGCACCTTCTTGTGCCGATGCTCGTTGATCACGAGATCGACCATTTCGTGGCGCGATTGCGCCAATTCGGCGCTCATGGCGCCGAGCTGACGTTGCAATTGCGCATTCTCATGCATCATGCGTTCCAGCATTTCCTTCATGTATTCCGCATCGGAATGGAAGGAACGGCTCGAAACGGGCAGATGGTTTTTAATAATGTTGCGTAATCCCATGTCAGCTCAGCTCCTGTCAGACGTTTTCGTCGCCTGCGTGTTCCAGTTCGGCTTGGTCTTCCTTCTTGCGGGCCTCACGCTGGAGTGCGGCGCCCTCCTCGGCTTCCTTCTTGGAAATTTCCGTGAATTCCAGAGCGCGATCGGACAGCAGCGCGTAATTGCCGTTGCGCTTGTCACGGATCACGAACGTGCAGGAATTGTCGTCGATGGCCACGCCAACGGCGTCCGTCATCTTCGGGTTGCCCGGCGTCGGAGTACGAAGCGAGGTGATCAAGCGGAACTCGCCATTGTTGAACAAGTTCAATGGCAGTTCAAAATACACGGTGCGATGGCCGTGTTCCTTCATCTTGAACACGCGCGGACCCGAATCATACGTAATGCCGCCACGACGAATATCGTGCATGGCGATGGCCAGGTAGAAGTCGCCCGGCTCGTCGTACTGGTATTCCACGGCGAAGCGGAACGTGTCCGAACTCTTGAGCAGCAATGGCGAAACGCCATAGGTGCGCAGAATCGGGCAACGCGCGTTCAAGCCGTTGGGATATGCCTGGCCTTCGGCCAATTCCTTGGCGTGGGCGGCCTCTTCCTTGCGCTGCACTTCCAGGTTGGCGAGCGTATAGCTCTCGGCCACGGTTTCCGGATCGCCCATGGCCGCGACTTCGCCGTCCTGAATGAACATGGCGCGCGAGCAGTAGCGCTTGACGGCGCCCATATCGTGCGTCACGAGGATCACGGTCTTGGTCGGATCGTCACGAACCTTGTTGAAGTAGTCGTCGCACTTGCGCTGGAACGCCTCGTCACCCACGGCGAGCACTTCGTCGAGCACAAGGATGTCGCCTTGGGCCTTGATGGCCACGGAGAACGCCAGACGCACCTGCATACCGCTCGAGTAGTTCTTGAGCTTCTGATCCATGAACTCTTCAAGTTCGGCGAACTCCACGATGTCGTCATACATCGCGTCCACCTGATCCTTGGTGAAGCCCAGCAGCGCACCGTTCAAATAGACGTTTTCACGGCCCGTAAGTTCCGGATTGAAGCCCACACCAAGTTCAATGAACGGCACCAAACGGCCATGTACCTCGATGGAACCGGAATTCGGGTAGTAAATCTGGGAAATGATCTTGAGCAGTGTGGACTTGCCACCGCCGTTACGACCGACGATGCCGAAGAACTCGCCCTGATGCACCTCGAAAGACACATCGCGCAGCACCTTCTGTTCCTTATAGCCCTTGATGCCGCGGGTCCAGTTGATAAAAGCCTGCTTCAAGCCCGTGGCCTGCTCCGTGGGAAGCTTGAACCACTTCTCCACATGGTCGGCCTTGAGCACGACGGGCTGGTCCTTATAGTTCTTGCCCGTCACCACGTCAATTTTTTCCACGTTCTGCTCGCTCATTACATAACCTCCGCGAACTTACGGCTGTTCCTGCGGAAGATATAAATACCGAACCACAGCAACGCTACGGTAATCACAAACGGAATCGCCTTGATCCACCATGCGTGGAACGTGTTCCAAATGGTCGGCTGCGTTTCCGGAGCGATGAGGTTATGGCGAATGTCCTGGATGGACTGCGCAAGCGGGTTCAGCAGTTCCAGCTTGGCCAAATCCGCATACATGCCGCCCCTGTCCACGACATAGGACAACGGGTAAATAATTGGCATGCCATAGAAGATGATCTGCTGAAGCACTTCCCAAATATGGGAAATATCGCGGAAGTACGCGTACATGGTGGCGAAAATCAATGCAAGCGACAGCGACACCACATACAGTTCCAATACGTTGAACGGCACCAGCAACACGCGCCAAGTGAAGTGCACGTGGCTGAACAACGCGAAGATCAGCACCACCACATAGTTGATGGCCAACGAAATCAGGGAACCAATGGAGGCGGAAACCACCACGATGTAATTGGGGAAATGCACCTTGCGCAGCAAATCGCCCCTGTCCACAATGGACCGCAAACCGATGCCGACCGTTTCCGTCACAAGCTGCCAAGACGAGATACCCAGCAACAACACCACCGGGTATGTGGGCGTACCGTCGCTCATGCGCAGGAACTTCGCGAACACGACATACATCACGACGAACAGCATCAGCGGCTTGAGCACCGACCATGCCACACCAAGGAACGAACCTTGGTATCGCATCTTGAAGTCGGTTTTCACGAGTCCGCGCAACACGGTCATCGCGTAACCATAACGCTGATGGAGTCGTTCCCCGAGCGAGGTATGCGATTCCGTTTTTACCGTTGATTCACTCATAATGATAAATCCTATGACTATGCAAAGCCTTTTTCTCTATTTCGGGCACTCAGCCTATTGTTTGGCGTCCCGTGTACGCCGTGTGAGAACCATGAATGCCGTAGCGGCAACAAGCACCGCCTCGAACGCCAACGGCCATGTATATCTGAATTGGTGCATGGGCTGAATGATCATCGAACCCATCGTTATCATAGTCGGCAGCAAATACAGCAAATTGTGGTATCTACGCAGCGCCAGGCAGAGCAATATGGCGAGCACGGGCAGCCACAACGCGTAGAATCCCTCGGACATGAACAGCGACAGCACGGGGGTGCCGCGCATCACATAGTAGGTTTCTTCACCCGTCTCCTGCTGGCTTGACAGTTCATGCTCACGGTATTGCGGCAGGATCATGTCGCCGCCCTTGTCTGGCCAGCCCCAATGGACAAAGAAGCCTTCGTCGTAGACGCCATTGACCAAGAACGGCGCATATACCCATGGCACGGCGTCGAAATACGTGCCCGGATGTTCGAGACCTTCATGGATCCACGCCTTGAAGAACGCGCCCACCTGCTCGCCCGTGGCCTCATGGTTGAAGCAATCCTTGCTGTCGTCCGAAGTGCCCGTAGTGAAGCGGTCGCGCAGCTCCTCAGGAGAGCAGCTATATACGGCCTCAATCGCACGCTTGTCCTGGGCATCCATCGAATTTCCGAAACGGATCAGGACCGCGGCGGACTGTTGCAGCGGAATGGCCATCATTTCCTGCTTGCCGCCCGGATAAATGTGCAGCAGCGGATATGCCACTTTCGGGATGGCGAAAGATGTGGCCATAACCAGCACCAGCACAATGCCCGTCACCACCCGGCGACGCAAGAAAATCACGAGCAACACCAAGGAAGCGGCGATCACATAGATACCGACCTTCTTGGTCAGCCCGCACACAATGGCCAACGCATAGAAACCGGCCAGGAACCAGAATCCCAGCTTGTTGCCCATTCGCACGCGGCGGATATATTCCACATACATTACCGACCAGGTGATAAAGAACGGCAAGAACGTGAGGTCTTTGACCACGCTCATGGCCAAGCGGCCGTAAATCGGCACGAGCATGCAGAACAGCGTGGCCACTACGCCGAATTTCCAGCTCAATCCAGGCCTGCTTGAGCAGTAGGTGATCATGATGCCGAAAGCGATCGCCAACAGCACCATGTGCAATGCGGCGAGCAGCCACAGGCCCAGGGCCTCATTGCCAATCTGGACGCCGAACGAATCGAACCATCCGTACAACAATGTGGTGAGCCACGGATGGTGGTCGCTCATGGCGTATTGCGAAGGCAAATATTGGCGCGAAGAAGGATCCCACGCATGACCCGTGCGGTACCACACGAGCTGGGCGATTGTATCGGGACCAATATTCGCGGGCCACATCAGGAATCCCCACGGAAGCCACAGCACGAACACGGCCAGCGCCACGAGGAACACGTTGCGGGCACGGAACGAATTGAACAATGGGCGCGCCCACCGCCACGCATGCCACCATGCTTGCGAGAAACGCTTCCCCATCGTTCGCGCGGTCAACGTCTGGTCGTCATCATGCGTATTGCGAGAAGATTGGCGCTTGCCCTGCAACAGCAAGATGACCGCGGAAAACAGCCATGCCACCAACGCCGAGAAGAACAGTAGTACGGGAATCCAGCGGCACGATTGATATACGAAATAATTGACCCAATATCGCGGCACGGGATCCACGAACTCGGCGCCTGTCAGGATCTTGCCGGCTCCCGCAAACGTAACGGACCAGCTGAGCAGTACGCCGCCAATGCAGGAATACACGCGCAACCGTGCCGTGGAACGCAACCATGCCAACGTGGCTGGAACGTTCACGGCCGCCACCAGCAGCGCCACAAGGGCAGTCCACGTCGCATTGAAGACGCCCACTTCCATGGCGCCTTGCGATACGGACATCCAGGCTCCACGTGTCAATCCGCTAGCTGTATGGTACGGAGTGAACATACTGTAGGTGACGCCGCAACCCACCAGCAGGCTATAGATCGCCAGCCATACGGCACCCTTATGGAACGTATGTTTATGGATATCCTGCAATAGTCGCGCATCGGTCAACGATTTCGTAGACTCCGCCACTGATCCCCCGCTTTCTTGCGCCGCCACGCCACGGCCGTGACATCTTACTCATGAAAAACCGTAGGAACGCCATGCCACCATGCCATTCCTACGGTTCAAACGATTCATTGCATATGAATCACTGTGACGATCACGTCAGTCCATCTTCAGGTAGTGCTTCCAGAACTTCACGGACGTGAGCATCGGAGCAGCAGCCTTGTATTCCTTGTCCAGACGGTCGATGTTCGCCTTGTAGTACTTCAGGTCGCGCGCGTAACGCTTCTTGATGGCGGCGTAACGCTTGACATCCTTCGTGCGGATGGCGCCCTTGCGGTTGTACCAGTCGATCACGATGATCTTGTTCTTGCCGTGCAGCACGCCCGCCGGATATACCCAGCCGAGCGCGGGGATCACCACGTAGCCTTCGCCTTCGGTCTTGATGAAGCGCTGGCCGTTGTCGGTAAGCAGGTCGTTGAGGCGTTCGGCGATCGTACGCGGCTTGTCGGAATCGATAAGCTGGCGGTCGATGTCTTCAATGTTGAAACCGGCCAGCTGCGGGTCCTTGGAAGCCATTTCCTGCAGCTCTTTAAAGTTGACGAGCTGTTCCTTGTGCTTGTTGGCGGCCATGAAGCTTTCCTCGGCCTGTCCCGGACGAGCGATGAAGCTCGGTCCCTTCAGGAAGTCCTCGAAAGCGTCGAGGCACAGCTCGGCGTTTTCGTAGCCGAACTTCTTGAGTTCCAGGCGTACGTTGCGGTGCAGCTCGGCCATGAAATCCGAGTCCATGGCGAAGTCCATCGTCGCCTTGGCGATCATCGTGTTACGCGTGGTCTGGTAACGCTCCACGGCGGCGTTGTAACGTTCGTGGAAGCTCATGTGCCAGACGCACAGGCTGTTCATGGTGATGAATTCGGTACCGCAACGCACGCCGTACTCGGCGTCGTCGCAACGCACGAAGAATGGCAGCGGCAGGCCGTTCTTCTCAATCACGGAAATCGGGATGCAGCAGTACCACCAAGCGGCGTAACGGTTGCCGTCCATGAACTTGAGAGGACGGTAGATCTCGTTGAAGATGATGTCTTCGAACTGCGTCAGGCGCAGGCCCGGCTTGCACGGGGCGAACGTGCCTTCCTTGGTCATGAAGCCCGTGTCTTCCCACTGGTCCTCGCCGACCTCGTAGTTGAGCATGGCGCCGCTGATCATGGCGTCCTGGTGCTCCGGCTTGAGGATGCGCAACAGGTTGTACGTGCGCTTGATGGATTCCGGGGACACGGCCACGTCGTCGTCCATCAGCAGGATGTTCGTCGCCTTCGGCGTCTGTTCCATGGCGGTGATCATGCCGCGCGTGAAGCCGCCGGCACCACCGACGTTGTCGTTCGGGACCACGGTGATGCGTTCGCTGCTCAGCGCTTCGGCGTCAAGCGTGCGGCCGTTGTCCATCACGTACATGTGGAAGTGGTTGGCGATATCGTCCTTGGAATCGACAATGTGAGACTTGATGAGGTTCACATTGTTGATGATGAAGCTTTCCTTCTTGAAGGTCGTGGTGGACAGCACGAGTTCCACCGGACGCTGTTCCTCGCTGAGCTCCAGCTCGTAGTAGCTGTTGCGGATCTCCACTTTGCCTTCGGTCACGATCTTGAAGCCGACGAGAACCATCTCGTCATTGACGACCAGCGGAATGTCCAGCGTCTGCCAGCTGCGGCTCGCATCCAAGTGACGCTCGGTGCCTTCCACGAGAATCGGGTGGGCAGCAAACGTATCCCCCATCGTCTGCTGAATCTCGCATGCGGCGCCCTTGAGTTCCAGATGCAGCGTGTACGCGGTGGCCGTGGTGTATTCGGCCAGCTTGCGCACGGACAGCGAGTTGAAGTACGTGGTGAAATCGTATTCACCCTTTGCGGTCATGACGCCATTGCCGGACTTCGCATCAAAGATCACCGGCTGGTCAGACGCGCAGTACAAAGACGGATAGCTTACAGATCGCGGGTTGGTTTCCAACAAAACGTTGGCGAATTTCATTGACGGCATGGTCTCTCAATCCTCATCGACGCTTGATTCATCGTTGTGTCCTCAGCAATCATAGTCTTACCTACTGAGCGCTGTTTCTACGGTCAGCGGATTGTTCCGCGCCGCTCGGGACTTCCTTGCTTCCGGTCTTGCCGTAATCGGAATGCACGGTCGACAGGAAAATGTTCGCGTTGAACATGAACTGGGCGCGGCCCTTATGCGCGTTAACCTGCAAAATAAGGCCCGTGAACCAGGAAATGATGCCGAACAGCATCAGCATCGTCGCGCCGATCAAAGTGGGGAATCGCGTTACCTCGCCCGTCTGCCAGAAGACGATGCACAGCCAGATGGCCAGGCCCAGACCCGTACCGCCCGTAAGCAGGCCGATAATGCCGAAGAACGGCAGCGGGCGGTTCTCGTAGGCCAAACGGAAAATCAGCGACAGCACCTTGAAACCGTCGGAGAACGTGGACAACTTGCTTTCGCTGCCCTCGGGACGGTCTCGATACTGTACGGGAACTTCAGTGACGCGCATCTTGTGGTCGAGCGCATGAACGGTCATTTCCGTCTCGATCTCGAATCCGTCGGAAAGTACCGCGTACGACTTGGCGAATAGACGGTTGAACGTACGGTAGCCCGTCATCACGTCGTGAATATCGGCATGGAACGTGTGGTTGATGAAGAATCGGACCAAACGGTTGCCGACATTATGGAACGGCCTCTTGTTTTCCGTAAAGTACGTGGAAGAAAGACGGTCGCCAACCACCATGTCCCAGCCGTTGTCCAAGGTTGCCAACAATTGGTGCACATCTTCGGCCGGATACGTGTCGTCGCCGTCGACCAGCACGTAACGGTCGGCGTCAATATCACGCAACATGCGGCGCAACACGTTGCCCTTGCCGCGCTCAGGAGAGAAACGAACGATAGCGCCGGCACGCTCAGCTTCTTCGGAAGTGCGGTCCGTACTGCGGTTGTCGTACACGTAAATGTCCGCATCCGGCAGTTCGCGACGGAAATCGGTGACCACCTTCGCAATAGTCTGTTCCTCATTAAGACATGGAATCAACACTGCCGTTGTTACATTCGCTGCCATTGTTTCTCTCCCAATACGCTCATTAATCTTACGCAATCATAGTCGTACCTACGGTGAATCTCCACGAAGCCTTGTGGCGAAACGCGACACGCGGTAGTTTGCGAACTTTTCAAATGCGCGGTAGTTTATACGAGTTGTCTCTTTGAGGGAACATTTTGGAGGATTCGCCTAGTGGCCTATGGCGCACGCTTGGAAAGCGTGTTGGTGTAACAGCCTCGCGAGTTCGAATCTCGCATCCTCCGCCATCAGGGTTTCGATTGATTCGAAACCCTTTTTTGTTATCCACATACAGATTGCTTGTGAATATGCGGATTCTTCTTTAGGGTATCCGCGGCCCTACTTCTTCTCTTCTTTCGCGATAGCCGTCTTTTTGGCCAGCACTGGATAGAACCACGTATTAATCTTCGGAATGTAATACAGCAGCCATGCGCCGGCCAATCCAATGACCATATGAATGCCAAAGCTGATAAAGACTAGCGAAACATCGCCCACATACGGTTGCAGGCGACGCAACATACTCATCCACGGCAGCACGTCCTCATCCACCAAATGCGCACACAAAATGGCAAGCGACGCGACGCCCGCCTTGCTGAGCGCCGTGCCCGCGTACGGCACATGATCAAGCCATTGAGAGATTCCGACTATGCACAATGTGCCGGCGATGCTGCCGGCCACAGCCAAACTCGGACGCAAGCCGTACTGGTTCATCGCCATGCTGAATCCCGTGAACCAATACATGGAAGCGGCCCAAATCGCTGCGGCCACGGCCCATATCCACGGATACTTGCGCACGATCTCCAACACGTTGCACTCGCGCGCCAAATATCCCAAATATACGAACGCCACCGCGCACATGCCCGACTGCAAACTCCACGGCAACCATACGTAACGCGACAGGAAATAGCCCGCAATAAAACTCGCCGCGACCCATACGGGCGTCCAAGGCAAACGCGCGAACAGATGCATGAACATACGAGCCCAGAACATCGCCAACAAGAACCAGATGGCGCCAATACGGCCAGAAACCTGCCATATGGTCTTGTCGGAGATGTCACCGCTGCCGTACCAGGCCGCCTCAATCCAGGAACGCAAGGTCGCCCACACGTTATATCGCAAGCAGACAGCCACCAATGTGGCGCCGACAATCACGACCAACGCCGTAAGAATATAGGTATACACGAGCTGACGGGCCTCTTTGCGCCATTGGAATTTGCGTTCGGGATGCATGAAATATCCGGCCAAAAGGAAGAACAGCGGCATATGGAACGAAAAACAGAACGTCATCAACGCGTTGGCGAGCGCCGTAGGCGAGGTCATCACTGCTTCCATCGCGGAGTGACCCAGTACTACGCAAATAATGCCGATGCCCTTAGCAATATCGAAGAATCGAATCCGCTGGCGCATACGTATATGACTTCCTGTGAGGCATTCAGTAACGGTCTTGATGATAGGACGACCACCCCGACGCATGCTAGTGGAAGATCAAGATTACCGTCCATTTGCCGCCTCCCTCGCCTGATCACCATGCCACCATCGCGGCACTCGCGTTGCGGCGTTGAGCCTGGTCATACATGGTTTGGGCGCGGTCTTCGAGCAGCATGAGCGCCATATGGCGCGCCTTGTGTTCTTCGGGAACGCGCGCGAGCATAAGCGCGGCCATGGAGTCCATGCAGTCGGTTGGGAATACCGTGTAGTCGCATGCTGTCAGCGGCAGCGCGGCAAGCCCTTCGCCATGCACCACATCGCAATAGCGTTGCAATATGGCGCACGCTTTGCGGAAGGTGTCCCGGTCGCGGCGTTCGAACGCTTGTGTCAGGCAGCTGCCGTCCGCAAGCAGCGAGTGCGCCACGCTGCGCAGAAAAATCGGATTGTTCCAAGGATATTGGCTTTCGTTTTCTTTCCTGCGCTTGTCTTCCCATTGATCTCCCCATGCTCTTTTGCGCTCGATCACGCTATCTTCACCATCTTCAAGACCTGCGGCGAGTTCGTCGGCCGTTGGGACATTGGTGCGCCGCCATAGGCCGATATAGGATTTGACAAGCCATTTGGCATCATAGAGGTAGCGCCGGCGCATGGCCTGATCGCTCCATTCGGCTTCGCGTTCCATGTCAATATTCGATTCATGAAGCCACGCTGCATATCCGATATCGCTGTTGATCTGCAGCGTATTGCCATATATTTCGAGCATTTCATAGTGACGGGCGAGATCCGCGTCCCATGAGCGACCCTTTTCCACACGTTGCAGTTTTTCCATGCCCATGCCCGTATGGCTTAACAGCAACAAAGCGATATGCGCCGCGCGAGGATCATTGGGCGCCCATTTCAACAGCGAATGCGCGGCAAGACGAATGCTGTCGGACACATAGTGGTCCGCGACGAGCCTGCTGAACGGCCGCCATTGCAGATACATGTCCGTATAGGCGTGAGCGGTTGCCAGATCTTGGCATACGCGGCCCGTACTCTGCGAGATGATGGCGTTTTCCATGGTGTCCACCAACCATGCGCCGAGACCGGCATGGCGGATAACCGTTGCGATACGCGCGAGATGAGACTGGCATTGGGCGAGAAGGGTGCGCTCGCCGCCATGGGCCGCCGCGGTACACAGCCCCGCCAGTCCTGTAGCCGCGAACAGTTCCAGCGCCTGATTGCGCACGTCAATCGGGCCGCATGCAGTGATGCGCGCTTGAAGCGCGCGTTGCAATTGTTTAAGCGCCTGTAAAAATTCTCGCGTATCAAGCTGTAAACGCATGGGTTCGCTCCCTCCCGCCAGTACCTTTATGCCCGTTTTGCTTTGCATCTTTTTGACGCGCACGTTTTGGGGTGTCTTCGATTCAAGGCTGGCATGCGATGGCGTGTAAGCGATAGCGCCAAGCAGCCGTGTGGAAAACCGGGGTTACGCATCGGTGGTGTTGTGGAAACAGGGCAGCGTTTTCCACATCTGCGCCAACTTCTGCATTTTGCGACAGACACGCCGCAGTTCACGTCTCAAAATGCAGAAGGAATATCCATTTCTTAACCACTTTCAGCTTTCTGCAAGGATTCCATGCGAGATTACGCAACGTAACCGCCATTACCTAAACTGACACCGTGACATGAAACGGCCGGCAAGCCGCGCTCGCCGGCAGAAGACAAGTGGGGATACGTTATGTTTGTTCTGAGAAACTCATGGGCCGCGCTCGGCCGCCACAAAGTGCGAGCCGTGCTCATGTGTCTGGTGGCATTGCTCGTAACCGTGGGATCCATTTACGGATGCACCGTGATCCATCAAAAGGATTACGCCGAACACCAGAGCTACGACGCCCTCACCCCCGCCGCCGTCATCCGTCCCACCGCCGCAACGCTTAAAGACCGTTCCGCCAGCGATTCCGCGTGGACGAAGCACTACCTATCTTGGGAAGACTACAACAAGATCTACCAGGCGACGGCCAGCAAGGATTCCCAGATCGGCTACACGATTGCCGAATCCGTGCCCGTGCGCCAATCCGACTCGGTCAAGGCCATCACCACAGCCGACGCGGACACGAACGAAAACAAGACGGGCGGCAACCTGACGCTGCAAAGCTTCTACACCGACCAGGCGATGGATGCCAACGAGTACGGCACCATCAAAGTCGTCGAGGGCAAAGACCTCAACTTCGAAAGCAACGAAGAGACAAGCGTGCTCGTCTCGCGCGAACTGGCCAACAAGAACGGTCTGAAGGTCGGCAGCGAAATCACGCTCGGCAACCCGCAGAAGGCCTCCGAAACCTTCAAGGTCAAGGTCTCGGGCATCTACGAGTACACGGACGCCGCTCCCACCGGATTCGGTGCCGACGCGAAAGCCGCCAAAGACAACCGCGACAACGTGCTGTACTGCACCTACTTCACGTTCGCCACAAACGGTCTGGACACCACGGACGGCAAAGGCTGGGGCATTCCGGACCTGAACATCGTGTTCACCACGCCCAACCCGGCCGGGTACGACACTTTCGTCAAGGAACTGCGCAAGGCCAAGGTCGTGCCGGACGGATACCTGATCTCCTCCCCGACCATCATCAAATATGAAAAGTCCATCGCGCCGCTCGTCGCCTCCAGCCGCAACATGCTCATCATGCTCGTGCTTGTCTGGTCCATCGGCGGCCTGTTGCTGTTGATCATGGTGCTTATGGGCTCGTGCCCGCGCCGCGATGAAATCGGCAACGCGCTGCTGTTGGGCGTCACCAAGGCGCGCCTCGGATGGCAGTTCATGCTCGAAGTCTTCTACCCGCTACTCATCGGCTGGGGTCTCGGCCTGATCATTGGCGGCACCACGGCCCACAGCGCGTGCTCGGCGCTCGCTTCCTACTCCATGCGCACGAACGGCGCAGTGATGTGGAAGGTGGTGTGGATCGGACTTGGATTCACGCTGCTCATGGCCATTATCGCCATGTTGCGCGTGGCGTTCTTCAATACGAACGAACTGTTCGTTTCCCCGTTCGAGCGCGATCCGCTGGAACACGAGCATCGTCACGAATTCACGGCAGAATCGGAGCACTGAAAATGACGGATACCACGAACCATACTGACGATTCGAAAGACCAGATTGCCGAATCGATCGATTATGAAGTGACGTTTGACGACGATCCGGACACGGCCATTCCAGCCGAACATACGGAAATCACGGAAATTTCGGAAACTCCGGACATGTCGGACAATGATACGAGCGCGCAGGCCGCGAGCCGTCTTGACCATGAGATGGAAGCGGAAAAACGTGACGTGCGCGAGTCCGTATTCAAGTCGTACCCGCTCTATTCATTCCAGAATGTCACGTTGGTCGAGCGCAAAAGCGGCACCGCCGTGCTCGACGGCGTCAATTTCGAATGCCAGGCCGGCCGCGCGTACGCGATTCTCGTACCGGACGACAATCCGCTCATGCACACGATGTTGCTGAGCGTGATGTGCGGCATCACATTGCCGAGCAGCGGCCACGTGCTGTCGAAGTCGACGAGTTTCGCGGAAATGGCGCCCGCGGAAATCCGCGGATACCGCCTCGGTCTGGTGATGCCGCAGTTCCCGATTCGCGCCGATCTTACGGCCGAACAGAACTTGCTGTATGCGATGGACGCATCGAACCGCAACTTCCTCAATACGAAGTCCGTCATCGCGCGCGACCTGCTCAAGAAGGTCGGATTCGGCACGAGCGACAGTGCCGTCACGTCGAACGGCACGAAGGCCGGCAAGCTGCCGCCGCTTGAGATGATGCGCGTGTCCGTGGCGCGCGCGATCAGCCGCGATCCGGAAATCGTGATTGCGGACGAGCCGTGCGCCACGCTAAGCGGCGAGGATTCCGACACCATGATCAAGCTGCTCAAAGCGCAGACGCACGGCCACAACAAGAGCCGCGCCGTGATCGTGGTGACGGAGGATCCTCAAGTCGCACGCAAGGTCGGCAACGTCATCAAGCTGTAATTGCGCTCATTTCAGCGCATGCGCATGGAGCGGCTCAGCGGCTCCCATGGCTGCAAGGCCACGGGCTGCTCGTTGAGCGCTTCAAGCGTGGCGGCCTCCAGATACTTCTTGTTGATGACGAGTTCGTTGACGAAATCGTCGAACCACTGGGCGTCGCCAATGTAGAAGCCGTTGTCGCCGTTGTCCTTGCCCCAGCTGTTTTCCACCTTCCAGCGTACGGGCTCGCCGTCCTCGTTGAGTTCCACGCCCGTGATTTCCATGGCATGGTTGCTCACGGATTCGCAGTACTGCAGGCCGAACGCTTTCGAGTAGTCGAAGGAGGTGCCGAACAGTTCGTCCACGCGCACCACGTTGCGGCTGAAGTAGCCTTCCTTGCGCAGTGCGAACTGCTCGCAATCGCAGCAGAAGTACAGCGGGTGGCCGTCCTTGATCTGCTTGACGGCGGCGCGGCGGAAGGTTTCCAGATCCACGTTCAGGAACGTGTAGTCGTCGGCTTCCGCAATGTCGCGGGAGTGTTCGAGCACATACGGCTTGTTGTATGGCGTGGAATCCATCGGGCTGTTGCACAGCGTCACGAAATCGGCCACGTCCACGGGCACGTACTTCTTGACGAACTCGAGCGGCGTGATGCCGTGTTCCACAATCTGCTGACGCTTGTCGGTGCCGTTGGAGGCCTCGCCGAGCTTGTGCTGCGGCTTGTCGGCATTGGCGGACTTGCCGTCCGTGTCCTCAGGCTTCTCTTCAGTGCGCAGCAGGACATCGAACGTCTTCGGCGGCTCGCCCAGGCAGATGCAGGTCATGCGGTAGATCACGGCCATGTCGTCTTCCTTGATGGCGCGCAATTCGGCTTCGCTGGCGCCGTTGGCATGGTGTTCGCGCAGATCGGCGGCGAACATGCGCAGCTTCGTGCCCAGGTACTGCTTGAAGGCGCCTGAATCCATCGAGTTGGCGGACTCCGGGTAAGCGTCCTTCGGCATGAGGCCGTACTTGCTGACGAGATCGGCGAACAGCTGCCAGTAGCCACCGTCATCGCCCGGAGCCTCGTTGATGAACTGGAACAGGCGGTCGTTCGTGGACTCGTCCACGGTGGCGATGACCTTCTCCAAGTAAGAGTTGGCCTTTTCCAGCGTCTCCCAGAAGTACAGGTAGGTTTCCGAGAATTCGAAATCCGTGAGGTTCCACGCGTGGATGAGTTCGTAACCGAGCATGTTCAGGCCCGCGAACATCCAGCAGCGGCCCGAATGGCGCTGGTTCGTGATGGACGGCACCTTGAGTTCAATGTCGAACTTGCGCGGCAGCGCGCGCATGCCCTCGAAGCTCGTGGCGGCCTTGAGCACGCCGTTCGTGGTGGCGGCGTTTTCCGCGACCTTGTTGGCGCGCTCATGATGGAATTGCGCGGAGCATTCGTCCAGATGCTTCGCATTGAGCGCCGTGGCAGACCTGTCGGTCATGATCCCTTCTTTCATCGGCTTGTGGTGTTACCAGCCAATGTAGTCAGCGCTCAATACGAAACAGTGCCGCCCGAATTCACACCAACCGCATGTTGTATTCTTGCGCGAGCGCGGCCACATCGGGGACGCCGTACTTGCCCACGAGGTCTTCCCAACGCTGTGCGTTCTGCTCGCCGAAGCGCGCGGCCTTATCCGCGTAAGTTTGCGCCGTAAGGAACTTGGGCGGCACGGACTTGCTGTTGTACTTGTCGGCCACCATCACGACTTCCTGCTCCAGATTGATCGGCACATAGTCGTCGGGCGGAATCGGCAGGCCCTGGTCCACCACCTGCTTGCGCGTCAGGCCTACTCCCGTATGGTTGCGCGCGAATTCGGCCACGGATTCGTCGTAGCCTTCGTCAAGCAAAATGTTGTAGCCGATCAGGCCGTGCTCAATGTAGCGCGGGCCGTCAAACACGAGCGGGCGCCCGTCGGAACCGTCCTCGAGCAGCAGCTTGTATACGCCAATGTCGTGCACCAGCGCGCCGATCGTGGCGATATGCACATCCAGGTACCGCGGCGGGACCACGCCTCCGCGCACGCCGTCCGTGGGCAGCATAAGCGCGTCGCGCGTTGCGTACTCGCCGTTGCGTTCGGGAGCGTCGTCGGGCAGCGTGCAGCGGCGCGTGAACAGCGAGTTCTGGCGGTGGATGAGCCGGCGCGTAATGTCGGCGACGATCACGCAATGCGTGTGCACGAGATCATAGGCGGCTTGCGACGGCGCAAGCACATGGTGAAGTCGATCAATGTCTTCAATAGTTGGAATTTTTCCAGTCATACGGCACATCATAGCGCCGTCACAGCGGCGCGACGCGGAATTTTCCCGTGCGATTGGACGCGATAATCATGTGGTTGTTGTCCAATTCATGCCAGCCCTCCGCCGCGGGCTCGTCGAATCCCGTAGAGGCCGCCACTACTCCGATTTGCGTCCCCGATGCGTCGAACACCGTTTTGTAGCGCATGTCGCGGTAGACGGGCGCGTCTTGGGCACGGCCGTAACGCGTGTAAATATCGAGTATTTCGCGTTCGACTTGCGGCTCCGTTCCGCACGCATGCGCGGCCACGAACAGGTCGCCGCTTTGAATCATGCAATTGTAGCTGGCTTGCGGATAGTAATGCCGCAAATAACGGATCGCGAGACTCACGGCCTGCGGCAGCGAGAATCCGAACCCCACATATTCGCGGATCGCGGCGAAATAGACGGCCGAATCGGAACGCCCTCCCGTCGCGGCGACGGCGGCCGGATTAATCGGCACCACATGGCTGCGCGTCACGTTCACGCCCGTTTCGTCCGACAGGTCGCCATTGTGAATGAAACTCGTGCCGGCCGCATGGAACGGCTGCTGGTTTTCAATAATGAGCGGTTGATGCGAACTGGCCAGACGCAGATGCCACAAGGCGCTACGCGCCGGTATGTCGGCGAATTCCGGAAACAGCGGATCGTGGCGCGCCGCCTGCGTATTGCGATACAGCGACGTGCCGATTTCCGGGGACGGCTCGCCACCGTCCAACATGTGCGGAGCGACGCTCGGTTCGGTCAGCATCGACACGCCCCATCCGTCGTTGTGAATCTCGCTAAGATTCCGGAACGACGCGACGGACGGCCCCAGCACGTCCGCAAGACTCGCTCCCCCTCCCGCCGCCGCGTATCCGAGTAACCTGCACATACCGGCATACTGTAAAACAAAACGGACCCCATTACTAGGGTCCGTTTACATATTGTCAGTATTGTTTACTTATTTTTCGGATTGGTGTTTTTCGGTTGCAAATAGATGCGCTTCAAGCGCGGCGGCTGCGTCGTGTTGAGGAACAGCGGCTGCACTTCCGTGCACGGATTGTACGGAGCGACACCGAACCACTGGGCCGGCGAACCGACCGCGTGACGGATCGTATATTTCGTACGCAACGCCCACGCGCCGCGCGACGAAATCTTCGATTCGGGCATAAGCGCCTTGTGAATCAGCACATATTTGATCGGACCGACATCCGGATCGGCGTCCACCTTCGGGTAGCGCGTCGTCTGGATCGGCAGGTCGCCCGACTTGATCAGATCATGCATGATCTGGTGCAGGTAGGCGGGCACTGATTGCGGCAGCTTGAAGCCCAGCCGGATGCGCACGCGGAACAGGTAGTCCGTACCGAAATTCTCTACCGAATATTCGCGCGTGAACGGCTCGTCGGCCGTTTCCACGGACACGCCCCACCATGCGCGGGCGCGCTTGGGCTGGTCGGCGAAAATGGAGAAGAAGATGTCGGTGTCGACGCGCTTCATTTCCTTATCAGACGTCAAATACACGATATTGTCCGCGTACAGCGGGATCGTGTCGTCGCCGTGCAGGCGGCACAGCGCCGGAATCGCGTCTTCCGAACGCATGTGGCGGCGCTGCTGGCTTTCAAGCTTCGTACCTTCGTTCCACGTGTACATGACGATGAGAATGCCCACGGTAATCAGGAACGTGAACCAGCCGCCATGCAGGAACTTGGCCATCGAAGACAGGAAGAATAGCACCATGATCGTCGGGAACAGGATGCCGAACAGCACTGCGCCCACGCGCTTGTGCGAATGCCACAGGTAGAACGTCACCAAAATGGACGTCATGATCATCGTGATCGTCAGCGCCAAACCGTATGCGGCCGCGATATGCTCGGAGTCCTTGAACAGCAGCAGCACGACGATCGTGGCGGCGCCCAGCACGAAATTGACGGTCGGAATATACAGCTGGCCTCGCGTACGGGCCGGGTAGCGCACTTGCATATGCGGCATCCAGTTGAGGCCCGTCGCTTCGGAAACGATCGTGAACGCGCCGGAAATAAGCGCCTGCGAGGCGATAATGCCGGCCATGACGGACAGCACCACGGCCACATAGCGCACGTTGGGCGTCATCATGGCGAAGAACGGGTTCGGCAGCGTTTCGGCGTACTTCGGGTTGTGCTGGTTGTTGATCATCCAGGCGCCCTGGCCGAAATAGCACAGCACGAGCGCGATGTTGACGATCGGCCACGTGAAGTAGATGTTGCCGCGGCCCACGTGTCCCATGTCCGAATACAGCGCTTCGGCGCCCGTAATCGACAGGAAGATCGTGCCCATCAAGGCGAGGCCCGCCTTGTTGTCGCCGCTGAACAGGAATTCCACGCCGCGAATGGGGTTGAGCGCGGCCAGCACGCTCCAGTTTTGCGTAAGGTTCACGAAGCCCGTCACCGCGAGGAACGCGAACCATACGAGCACCACGGAGCCGAACACTTTGCCGATACGCTCCGTACCGCGCGACTGCACGGCGAACACGCCCAGCAAAATAATGATCGTGATCATCACCGTCAGATTCGTGTTTTCCTCAAACACATGCTCGATCGCCGGCAAGGTTTTCAGGCCTTCCACGGCCGAGCTGATGGACATGGCCGGCGTCAGCACGGAGTCGGCCAGGAATGCGCTGCCGCCGATCATGGCCGGCACGACAAGCCATGCGCCATATTTGCGCAGCAGCGAGTACAACGCGAAAATGCCGCCTTCGCCCTTGTTGTCCACGCGCATGCAGATCAGCACGTATTCGATCGTGGTGATCAGCGTAATGGTCCAGAACACAAGCGAAAGCATGCCCGTCACGGCGTCATAGTTGGCGTTGGCCAATCCGCCCTGACCGCTTAAAAAGGTTTGCGCAACATACAACGGCGACGTACCGATGTCGCCATATACCACACCGAGGGCCACCAAGGCCATTGCGGCCGAAAATTTGTCAGGTCCCGACTGGAGGCGCTGCCACCAACGGGAAATGGGACGCTTCGGGCGTTTGTCAGGCCCTTCCGGGTCTTGAGGATCTGCTTGTTGCTTAAGCATTTCCTCTCGTTCTTCACGGGTTAATACCGTGTGGACTGCGGCCGATTGACTCGTATAGTCATTCGTACTGGCCATGGCGCGCGCGGCACCTGCAGCACTCAACGGCTGAGACATCACGATCCTCCTATAAGCAAAACGCAAGGTTTCACTCGCGAAACATGCGCGCATTTTCCCGGCCGCTCAAGGCAAAATTGCCACGCTACGCCACCACCTAAGTTACGAACTTAAGGATCCCGGCTTGCCAGACCGCCAAGCCTTGTGCGCAGCACGAGCGCCGCAAGAATTTGCAACACCTCACGCTAGACTTTCTGCAACTTCTTTGCAAATCGCCCTAGAGAGTAATCGCTCGGAAATTGTGAGAAAAAACAAGACGCTACCGTATAATCCCCGCACGACGAATTCGCTTCGCACAACACGCCGAAAAACCCGCTGTTTGTCAGCGAAAACGTTGTATCTGTGACCTACGGAACATTCCCTGTCACACGCCGTACACGGTACGCGTGGTCTCACGCGTGGCGCGCGCGACTTGTTCGAGCGGCAGCTCCAAATATTGCGCAAGTGCGGCCAACGTGTATGGAATCATGTACGGGGCGTTCGTGCGCCCGCGGTACGGCACGGGGGTCAGGTAGGGGGCATCCGTTTCGACCATGACGTGGTCAAGCCCCACAATGCGCGCCGATTCGCG
Organism: Bifidobacterium magnum; assembly: GCF_000741255.1. Classification (GTDB taxonomy): domain Bacteria; phylum Actinomycetota; class Actinomycetes; order Actinomycetales; family Bifidobacteriaceae; genus Bifidobacterium; species Bifidobacterium magnum. The sequence continues at coordinate 72,823 of NZ_JGZB01000011.1, read as the reverse complement.
GATGCCGTCGTTGCCTTTGTAGCTGCTCGTTCCCGACATGCTCAAATACCAGCCCTGTTCCTTGCAAATTTGGGCCATTTCGGCGTCTCCCGAATAGCTGTGGAAGACTGTGCGCTCGGGAGCGCCGTCCGCAAGCAACGTTTCGATGACCTCGCGGTGCGCGTCACGGTCGTGGATCTGCATGGGCAGGTTCAGTTCCTTGGCGAGCGCGATATGCGCACGGAACGCGTCGCGCTGCAGCTCCTTGGCGCTTTCTCCCGTTCTAAACAGGTCCATGCCCGTCTCGCCGATGGCCACCACTTGGTCGGGATAGGCCATGGCGAGGCGGTGCACTTCGGCGAGCGCGTCCTCGAAACTCACGTCATGCCATGGCTTATAGCGCACGGGAAGCCCGTCGGGACCCGCAGCTCCGCGGTGGCCGTGCAGCACGGATTCGTTCGGGTGGATTGCAATGGCCGCATGCACTTGTCCCGGATGCTCGCGCGCCATGTCGATGGCCGTCTGCAAATTCGGCAGCTCGCAGCCCGAGTCGATAACGCCTTCCACGCCTACGGCGGCGGCCTGGTCGAGCAGCTCGCCCACGCTGTATACGGGAACGGGATCCTGCCCCTTTTCTTGCGCTTCATGGCTCATGGCCTTGGAAAACGGCACCACGGAGGCCACATGCGTGTGGTTGTCGATAACGCTTACGCCCTCGGGCAGGCGCGGTGGCGCCGGAGCCCAGCTTCTGTCGCGATGATGTTTGCTCATGTTTGCCAGTGTAGAAGCAGGCGGGAAACTGCCGTTTAGCGGTTCTGGTGCCGTACGGCGAATACGCATGCCGTGACGGTGCATGAACGCGTGTTCTGGCAGCTCTTTGGCGGCCCGGGACCGCAACGCCACGGACTCGGGCTCGATCCACAATCCCGCTTACATGCCATGCGCCTGAATGTCGTGCACAAGACCTGCAAACCGGACGGTACCGAAACGGTCGGGCGCCGGATACCAGTCCCCCACCGAATCCCACCAGCAACTTACCGCGCGCCTCAAGCAATGTTCCATTTCGGCGCAGAACATTTTGAATTGCGCGCCACCGATACGAGATTGCCCTTTCTTCCGCATTCTTTTCTGCATTTTGAGACATGAACCGCGGCGTGTCTGTCTCAAAATGCAGAAGTTGAAGGGAATTCTTGAGCGTTTGTACCGCCCGCGGTACGAAAACGATTCAGAAAAAGAGAAAGCCGGCAGGATTGCTGCCGGCTGAGAGAGAGAAGAGAGAAGAAGGGTTCAATTATGGGGTTCCGATGAGGGAACCTCGCCAGCTTCTGTATTTGCTGACACCATTATGAAACCTCACTACCCTTGGAGAAACGATATTCTGTTCTGAAAAATTGCTGGATGGATGGTAAAAAGTTTGTGATCATCCCTCCATTTGCATTATTTTTCTTGCAGCTTCGCCTTTTCCGCGGCCAAACGGTCCGCTTCGGCCTGCTTGCGCGCGGCAAGCTGCTCGTCGAAACGGTCGAGTTCCTCCTGGACCTTCTCCGGCGGAATCTTGGCGAAGATCGGCGTCGGCTTGGCGACAGGCGTGCCGACCACGATGTCCTCGCGGCGCCACGGGTGCACGGTCTTGCCGAGTTCGTAGTCGCCCGTAATAACCGGGTAACGGAAGCTCGGATCGTCCAGATCCGTCACTTCTTCGATGCGCGGCAGCGGAGAGAACGTGCCCGTACCGCCCAACGCTTCCCACACCTTCTGCGCGGAGTGCGGCAGGAACGGCGCGAGCAGGTGGTTGGCGTCGGAAACAGCCTGTGCGGCAACGTGCAGGACGGTGCCGAGGCGCTCGGGATTGTCCTTGATCTTCCACGGTTCGGTGGCGGAAATGTACTTGTTGATGTCGCCCACCAGACGCATGGCCGTGTTCAGCGCGTTCTTCTGGTGGTGGTTCTCGATCAGGTCGCCCACTTCGTCGAATGCGCGTTCGGCTTCGGCCAGCAGCTCACGGTCCTGGTCGGTCATTTCCGATTCGACCATCGGCGGGATTTCGCCGAAGTTCTTGTGGATGAGGTTAGCCACGCGGTTGACGAGGTTGCCCCACGAAGCGGCAAGCTCTTCGTTGTTGTGGCGCACAAATTCGCTCCACGTGAAGTCGGCGTCGGAGCTTTCCGGACCGGCCACGGAAATGTAGTAGCGCACGGCGTCTACAGGATAGTTGGCCAGAATGTCCTTCACGTAGATGACGATGCCGCGCGAAGAGCTGAACTTCTTGCCTTCCATCGTCATGAACTCGGAAGCCACGACCTGCTCGGGCAGGTTGAGCTCGCCCAGTTCGCCATGCTCGCCACCCTTGGAGCCCTGGCCGTTGTAGGCGAGGATTTCCGAAGGCCAGATCTGGGAGTGGAACGTGATGTTGTCCTTGCCCATGAAGTAATAGCCCGGCGTCTTCGGATCGTTCCACCATGCACGCCATGCCTCCGGGTCGCCTGAACGGCGCGCCCATTCGATGGATGCGGACAGGTAGCCGATCACGGCGTCGAACCACACGTACAGGCGCTTGTTCGGGCTGTCGATCCAGCCCGGCACCGGAATCGGGATGCCCCAGTCGATATCACGCGTAATGGCGCGCGGCTTGACTTCCTTGAACAGGCCCAGCGAGAAGTTCATGACGTTCGTGCGCCAATCCTCATGCGTGCGCAGCCAAGCCTCGTTGGCCGCGGCGAGCGCCGGCAGGTCGAGGAAGAAGTGTTCGGTTTCTTCAAAAATCGGCGTTTCGCCGTTGATCTTGGAAACGGGGTTGATCAGTTCGTCCGGGTCGAGTTCGTTACCGCAGTTGTCGCACTGGTCGCCGCGTGCGCCCGGCGCGTGACAAATCGGGCACTCGCCTTCAATATAGCGGTCGGGCAGCGTGCGGCCCGTGGACGGGGAGATGGCCACCTTCTGCGTGCCCTTGTAGATGTATCCGTTCTCCAGGCACTGGCGGAACATTTCCTGCACCACGCGTTCATGGTTCTTCGTGGTGGTGCGCGTGAACAGATCGTAGCTCAGGCCCAGATTGCACAAATCGTTGGCGATGACGCGGTTGTAACGGTTGGCAAGTTCCTGCGGGCTAATGCCTTCTTTGTCTGCTTCGACGAGAATCGGCGTGCCGTGTTCATCGGTGCCAGACACCATAAGCACGTCATTGCCCTTCATGCGCTCATAGCGTGCGTAGACGTCGGAAGGAACACCAAATCCGGCAACATGACCAATGTGTCGCGGGCCGTTTGCGTACGGCCAAGCAACGTTCACCATAATATGACTCATAGGCCGATTATCTGGCTCAGCGCGGACAGTCGGCACGTTATCCACACGGGCCGGGCGCGGGGTGTGGAAAACTCGCGCGGCCGCACGTAATTATCCACAAATCCACAATCCGCGCGCTGGTACTGGACAGGCGAATGCGCGGTTTCTATGCTGCTCGCATGGAACAGCAATCATATACGCAACCGACACTGTTTTCGTTCGCTCCGGAATCCGGCACGGCTCCCCGTACGGAACGCGACAGCCGACTGTGCGAGCCAAATCCGCCGCCCATCCGCGAATCTGATTTGGACGGGGCGCAACTGATCCATAAAAAGGATCTTCCCGGACCGTTGAGTTTCGCTTATCTGCAGCGTACGCGAGCGATTTGCGAACTCGACTCCCAGTCGGCCTACCGTAGCGAAGATGGCGCGTCACTATATGGAAGGGCCGCGATTATGGCACGCATGCTGCCGCTCGGAGCGCAAGTATGCTGTACGGCGGCCGCATGGGTGTGGATAGGTGGCGATTTCCCAGACACTTTCGACCTGCTCTCGAAATCGCATTTCCGTTCCGCCGTCCACGGCCGGCCGATCCGCGCGTTCGCACGCAAAGTGGCGCCCGCCCACATCATTACGCTCGCCCAATTGCGCATCACGAAACCGTTGCGTACCGTGTGCGACTTGGCGTTGCTGCCGTTCGACGAACGCGCCAACCAAGGTCTGCCCGAAACCGCCTACGCGCTCATGCACCAGTACAACATCACGAGCGGGCAGTGTCTCGCCATGCTCGACGAACTGCAATACATGCACAACAGTCACCATGCGCGTTCGCTTCTCGAATTTTTCCAAGATTATGAGCTGCATCAAGCGCGCATGGAATCTTTGGAACACCGCACCCAGGCCGCCAGAGAACGATTCCACAACGCTTCATGCGAAGCCAGCGCGCTCGAGAACGGCCTTTCACGCCAATTGGCCGTGCAACCGGCTCGGCGAGCACAGCAAGAGCAGGGATAGGAGCGCAAGAATAATAATGGGACGATTGCGCATATGGAGTCGTTTGCGGCATATCCGTATCAGCGAGAAGCGGGACGAAGACGAAGATGCAACCGAACAGGAAAGCGAAACGGAAGCCGAGGAAGATCCCGTCGCGGCGCGCCTTAATCATACGGATCCCACGGCTGGCGACCAGACGCGGCAGGGCTGTGCGGAAGGTAATGAAGCCACCCGCAAACGGCAGGCGCGGCTCAATCCCCCGCCCGCGCCCATACGCCTCACACCGCTTGTGGCGTGCGACCCTGAAACAAGCGAGGAAATCCTCTGGCATATCGCACGCTACGCGCCCACCTTGCGCAAATGGGTGGTTGCGAACACGGCGGCTTCCCCGCTATTGCTCGAATACATCTCGCAACAAGGCGGTCCGGGCGTCAAAGAGGCGTTGCAAATGCTGCTGGATGTCTTAGAAGAACCGCGGCACAGTGAACGTAAGGCGAGGTAAAGCGCTGGCCTCTGTTACTTCAGCTCAAGTTACTTGAGCTCAAGCGCCGCCGCGTACACGGCCTTCTTGTTGGCCAGCGAACCGTCGGGAAGCGGATGCTCGCTGATCACGGCCGCGATCGCGTCCTTGATGCGCATATGCTCGCTTTCGGAACGCTCCTTGGCCAACTGCGCCAGCTCCTGCACGCTCAGCGACTGCGGCGCGGCCTGCTGCGCCTCCTCCTGGGAAGCGCCGCCAATAACCAACACCATTTCGCCGCGCGGCGGATCGTTGACCACGCTTTCATGAATCTCGCCAATCGTGCCACGACGAATCTGCTCGTATTCCTTCGTCAGCTCGCGGCACAGCGCCATGGGACGGTCGGGACCGAAAGCGGCAAGCAAATCGTCCATCGAATCGGCAATGCGGTGCAAGGTTTCATAGAACACGATGGTGCGACGCTCGCCTTTCATGGAACGCAGGTATTGCATGCGTTCCGAATGCTTGCGCGGCAGGAAGCCTTCATAGCAGAACCGGTCAGTAGGAAGTCCCGAGAGGGCCAGCGCGTCAAGCACGGCGGACGGTCCCGGAGCGCACGTCACGGGAAGACCGCGTTCAATCGCGCGGCGCACAATGGCCAGCCCCGGATCGTTGATGGTGGGCATGCCCGCATCGGAAACGACAAGCACCGTAGCGCCCTGCTCCACGCGGTCAAGCAGGCTGTCGGCCTTGCCATGCTCATTGTGGTCATGGTTGGCCACCACTTGGCCCCCAACATGTACGCCCAGGCGGTTCGCCAACGCATACAGGCGGCGCGTATCTTCCGCGGCCACCACATCCGCATGCTCAAGCAGCGCCACCAGCCGCGCCGACGCGTCGGCCGCGTTGCCGATCGGCGTGGCCGCCAACACCACCGTGCCCGCAGGCACGAGCGGCGCGCTATGGATGCTGTCCGACCCCTCAACGTTCGCCGCCACGTCTTCCAATACGTTCGCTTCACTCGCTTCACTCATACGCCCAGCATACAAAATCGTCTCGGCAGCGCCGGCCGGCGGGTGCGGCGGCATCGTAAGGTAGTACAAGGAACCTGTTGAACGTCAAAAGGAATGCCTATGCGCGCATCATCATCACGGTACCAGCCGCGCCACGCGAAGCCCGCGCGAAATTCCTGGGGACATGCGGGAGACGACAACAGGAGCCTCCCGAATCACGAAAGCGCGCCGACCCGCTTCTGGCGTCATCACCGCACATGGATCGCCACCTGTCTGGTGGCGCTGCTCGGTGGATTCTTGAGGTTCTTCCGGCTGGACGAACCGCACGCCGTAATTTTTGACGAAACCTATTACGTCAAGGACGCGTGGACGATGCTCATGACGGGCGAACCGCGCAATTGGCCTGAATCCATAGCGGCGCCCGGCGGCGACCTTACGCCCGACCAGCTGTTTGCCCAAGGCGACACGAACCAGTGGCTGCCTTCGGCCGAATACGTGGTGCATCCGCCCGTGGGCAAATGGTTTATCGCGTTGGGACTGAAACTGTTCGGAGGCGCGTCAAATCCGTTCGCGTGGCGAGCCGCCGTAGCCATTGCGGGCACAATCGCCATTGTGCTGCTCATGCGCGTCACGTTGCGCCTGTTCCACAACCTTTCCGTCGCCGTGCTCGCGGGCGTGCTCATGAGCATAGACGGCGTGGGCATCACGCTAAGCCGCACGGGCCTGCTCGACAACTTCATCATGGTGCTCGCGCTTGGCGCGTTCGCGCTGCTGCTGCTTCATCGCGACCGTTCACGGCGCCTGCTCATGCGCACCAGTATGCTCCCGTCCGCCAACGCTTCCGCTTCGCCCAAGCCTCCCCGACTCTGGTTCTCGCGGTATCGCGTGGGCGCGGCCGTGTTGCTGGGCTTGGCCACGGGCGTCAAATGGTCGGGCATCTACTTTTTGGCGGCGTTCTGCGTGCTTACGGTGGTTTGGGACGCGCTGCTCGTGCGCGAGTTCGGCTATGGGCGCTGGTTCGCCAACGGTTTCGTTCAGGCGCTGCTTACAGCCTGCTACATGGTGCCCATTTGGTTCGCCACCTATGTGGCCGGATGGACGTCCTGGTTCATGCATTCCGACTCCTATATGCACAATTGGGCCGCGACACATCCGGGCGAAGGCGTCACCTGGCTTCCCGAAGGGTTGCGTTCCTTCGTGCAATACCATGCGCAAATGTGGCGATTCCACACCACGCTCGATTCATGGCATCCATACAAGGCCAATCCGCTCACTTGGCCGCTGCAAATCCGTCCCACGAGTTTTTATTGGGAAAAATTGGCGGGACATCCGGGACTGTGCGCCCTCTCTCCCGATTCGCAGTGCGTGGCGGCCGTCACCTCGCTTGGCAATCCGCTTATCTGGTGGCTCGCATCATTGTGCGTAATTCTCGGCATTATTATCGCCATTATCAAGCGCGGCGACTGGCGCATTTGGGCCGTGCTGATCGGACTGATCGGCGGATGGCTGCCGTGGGCGCAGTATATCCATCGCACTACATTCACGTTCTATTCCGTGGTGATCCTGCCGTGGATGATTCTCGCGATCTGTTACGTGTTCAACGAGATCCGTCGCGCCGCCGACCGTGCGCTGTGGAATACGACACTCGCCTGCCTGATCATCGTCTGCTCGGCCGTGTCCGTGTTCTTCTATCCGATCTGGACGGCCATGCCCGTTCCATACCATTTCTGGCTGTCCCATATGTGGCTGCAGTCGTGGATATAGAGAAATATGGAACTCCCTGTATGACTTCGACGGATGAGGCAACGATGCTGTATTCTCAATGGACCATTGCGGGCGCGCAGGGCGCGCAAGCGACATTATTCGGATATGTGCCGGACAATAGCGAGGAAGTGGATCTCGCCCGTACACGTTCGACTATCCTCATTATTCCGGGTGGCGGCTATACGATGACTTCCGACCGTGAAGCCGAGCCTATCGCACTCCAATATGTGGCCGCCGGCTATAACGCGTTCATATTGCGCTATTCATGCGCACCGGCCGTCTATCCGGAAGCTCTCACGCAGGTCGCGGCCTCGCTGTGCCTTATTCACGAGCATGCCCGGGAGTGGCATGTGGCCACGGACCGTATCGCCATACTCGGCTTCTCCGCGGGCGGCCATTTGGCGGCGAATATGGCCACGAGTGCCGGAGACAATGCACTCGCCGCCCACCATTTCGACAGCGCCCAATTACGCCCGAATGCGTTGATGCTCGCCTATCCCGTCATCACGTCAGGCCAATTCGCGCATCGCGGCAGTTTCGACAATCTGCTCGGTCCTGACCGCAATGATGACCGCGCATTGCGCGCCGTGTCCATTGAGGAACATATCGACGGGAACACGCCACCCGTATTTGTATGGCATACGATGACCGACGACACAGTGCCCGTGGAAAATTCACTGATGCTTATCTCCGCATGCCATGCGGCCGGCGTCCCCGTGGAAGCGCACCTGTATCCCATGGGCGGCCACGGCCTGTCCTTGGGCACTACAGAGACGGCGTGGCAAGGTGTCAACGGCATTGAACCCGGCGCTATACCATTACATCGATTCCAAAGAGCATCTGCTCAACATGGTGCTCACGGAAAGCTACGACACTACGGAAATGACGGAATTCAACGCATTGAACGCGTCACTGGTGGACGGTGACGGGCACTGCGTCTATTTCTTCCCGCGCTACATGCTCAACATGCTCATGCACGACGTGCAGCGTCCGGAATTGACACAATTGTATTGCGTTCTCAGCGGCGAGGCGCTCAATCCCGAACATCCCGCGCACCAATTCTTCGCGGGACGGCACATGCGCAACTGGGAAATGATCGGATCAATGAACTGGATCGTGCCGCCATCGGTGAACGAGGAACAGTTCTACAACCTCTACACCTTGGTGACAAGCGCGATGGACGGTATCGAAAACCGCTGGTTGGCGGACGATTCCATCAATCCGATCGAGGAATGGATCAATTTCTCCCAGATCATTTTCCCCGAACATGAATGGACGGGATTCAGGGATCCGACGGAACGCGAAGGCGACGATTCGGCCTGCCTGTTCAATCTGACGCTCTCGCAGCGCGAAAGCATGACAAACTGAACTTAGCGCGCGACCGCTTCCGTCGTCCACGCGTAATACGCGCCGATCAGACCGGCGTTGGCACTGTAACGGCAGCGCTTGATGTCGGTTTTGAAATCTTTCCAATTCTCGTTTTTATTGAGCTCGTCCTCGATCATCGGAATAAGCGCGGGCTCGCAGCTGACGCTGCCGCCGATCAGCACGGCCTGCGGATCGACGGTAACGACCACATTGAACACGGCCACGGCGAATCTTGCCGTTAAGGAACAGCGCGCCACCCAAGCCCGTATCCAATGTGAGCAAACGGGGATCCGCCCCGTGATCACACCATTATCGACTACTGGCGCGTCAATATGCGCACGTCGAACGCGTCCAACGCAAGCGGTTGGCCCGTATACGGGTTCACCATGGTGCGCGGTTCGGCGCATGTGTTGAGCACGATAAACATTTCGCCGCCATCTTCGCTATGGCGCCTCACGATTTCCACATCTTCGGCGGATTCGACCGTATCAATATGATACTCGCGGGCTATCGTGTCGACGAGATGTCCCATCGCGGCGTTGTCGAGCGCGGTGCCCACATAATATGCGGCGCCGCGGCCCGTGTGGCGCACGGTCACGGCCGGCGTTCCCGCATAAAACGATGTGCCGCCGTACTGTGCGAGCGACCGCGCTCCTTCGAGTTCGACAATGCTGGCCACCATCTGCCCGTGGGCGCCGGTTCCGTCCGCAAACGTGACGGGGATGCGCTCGCCGTCCGCATATGCGTCGATCTCCTCGACCCATATGCCGCACAATTCGCGCAAATATCCCGGATATCCGCCCGTCACTATCAGATCGTTCTCGTCATGCATGCCTGTCATGTATCCCGTGAGGAACACGCCACCCTGGTTGACATATGCGGCAATATTGTCAGCCGTGGTGCGCGTTCCCGCGCTCACTCACCTTGGTCGGCATTGATTTGGTGTCCCTCACCTTGGCGTGGGTCGTACCGTTCATCCGTGTGCTCATGCTCATTTTCGGTTTCGCTTGGGTGGCGTACGCCAAATCGCTCGTCTTGCTCTGGGGATTCAAAAAATATGGCGGCTACGGCGAAATCGAGCAGCCGACTTACGTCAACGCGAATTCCGGCTGGTAATACTTAACAATCCATCTCCTCATCCCTCTACCTTTTGTACATTGCATGGTAAATAGATACGCCTGCTGGTAAGGTGACATCAGTTTCACGCAACGTACCGCGGTTCACTGATATATAGCGCGGTCGACGTGGTAGAGGGATTTTTATGGGAATCATTCATTTTCTTGCGGAATTGCTAAAAGATCCGCGTACCGCCATCGCCAGTTGGATTGCCATGGGCGTGGCCCCGACACTCGGATTCATTTTCTTGATCGTATTCGTGGAAACCGGTGTCGTCTTCTTCCCGTTCCTGCCCGGCGACTCGCTGCTGTTCGCAGCCGGTTTCTTCGCGGCGCCCGACGCCGTGACCGGCAAGTCCGCGCTGCCGCTTGCCGCGCTGCTTCCCGTGGTCTGGCTCGCTCCGATTATTGGCGACCAGTGCAACTATTTCATCGGCCACTTCTTCGGACGCCGCATTGTCGAATCGGGCAAAGTAAAAGCCATGACTCCGGAACGTCTGGCGAAAACCGAGGGCATGATCAACAGGTGGGGTCCGCTTGCCGTGTTCCTGGGCCGATTCTTCCCGTTCATCCGTACGTTCATGCCGTTCATTTCGGGCATTACGGGCATGCGTTGGAGCCGATTCACGCCATTCTCCGTGCTTGGCGGCCTGTGCTGGTCCACACTGTTCACGCTGCTCGGCTACTTCTTCGGCAACATTCCCGTCGTGCAAGACAATTTCGAGCTCGTGATTGTGGGCATCCTCGTCATTTCGCTGCTGCCAACGATTATCGGTCTCGTCAAGGCCAAAATGGGCAAAAAGAAGCCGACCGGCGCGCATGTGGCGGCCGAATCGGCAGTTGAGGAAGAGGAAAATTAAAATTTTTGTTCGCGACACGCAATTATGTGTGCCACATATTTGCATTCGGGCAGAGGTTGGACTAGTGTAGGTCGAGTTGTCGCAAGATAACCAAACCTTTGGGGCTGTAGCTCAGTTGGTAGAGCGCTTCGTTCGCATCGAAGAGGTCGTGGTTTCGATTACCATCAGCTCCACGAAGTCGACACCTGTTGACTATAATCACAAACAGTTTGGGGCTATGGCGCAGCTGGTAGCGCATCTCCATGGCATGGAGAGGGTCAGGAGTTCGAATCTCCTTAGCTCCACTTGGGGCCACTGCATTCATTCCACCGCAGTGGCCCTTTTCTTTTTCTTACGCTTTCCTTATTCCTTATTTCTTCTTCTGCATTTTGCGACGGACACGCCGCGGTTCACGTCTCAAAATGCAGAGGAACAAGCCAAAGACAAGGTCAAGAGCACAAAAATGGCTTCCCCTTCTGCAAAATGAGACAGACACGCCGCGGTTCACGTCTCAAAATGCAGAAGGGGAAGCCAAAGCGGAGCGTAAAGCGTCAAGAACTGTCAGCACGCCTCCACGCGAACGGGCGCCCCATCGGAACGCGTCACATCCACGGAACCGTCCGCGAGACGCTCGGCATGGAACCGCACTGATGTACCATCCATGCGCGTCACCGTCGCATCGGCCACGGAACCCGCTTTCTCGTCCAGATACACGCGCACAAGCGGATCGTCCGCATAATCGTAGTCGGGATGCATGGCCTCCGGATTCGTCACGATAATCGATCCCGACCGCACCCACAGCGGCACCGAATCGAACGCGTGCGTTTCATGGCGCCAACAGCCGGCGTCGGTATCCACTACTTCACCCGTGAACCAGTTCGTCCAGCGGCCGGCCGGTAGATAATACTCCACCTCGCCTGAATAGGTGAACACAGGCGCCACAAGCAGCGACGGACCCAGCATGTACTGGCGGTCTAGCGTACGGCAAGCCGGATCATCGGGGAATTCCATGAACATCGACCGCATTACGGGAATGCCCGTACGGTGCGGCAGCAAGCCCACCTCATACAGATACGGCATCAACGACAGTTTCAAGCGCGTGAACTGGCGCACCACATCCACGGCCGTCTGCCCGGGAACCAGCTCGTTGCCGGCGGCCTCGTCGGCCTCGTCGAATAGCCAGGGCACGCGATACGCAGTCGAACCATGCAGACGCGAATGCGAACCCAGCATGCCGAACGCGAACCAGCGCTTGTACACGGCCGGATCCGGGAACGCGCCCTCGAATCCGCCAATATCATGGCTTCAGAATCCGAATCCCGAAGACGTCAGCGACAATCCGCCGCGCAACGACTGCGCCATGCCGGCTTGCCACAAGTCCGACTGCCAAATCGCGCCGTCGGCCTTCTTGACCAAATACCCGCGCTCCTTGCCCTCGCGGAACATGGTGCCGGCTTGTGCAATGTAGGGGTTGACCCATGCGCACACATGGAGTCCATGATCGGAATGCAGTTTGCCCAGCGTTCCTTCCACATCGTCGAAGAAACGCGTATCCCATTCGAAATCGGTCCAGCGGAAACCGCGCATCCAGAAGCAGTCGTAATGGAACGCGCTTAACGGAATGCCACGATCTTCCATGCCCTCAATAAACGAGTTGACTGTCGCGTCATCATATTCAGTAGTGAACGACGTCGTAAGCCACAGTCCGTAGCTCCATGCCGGAACGTCGGCGGGACGCCCGACCAGGGCCGTGTAGCGGTTGAGAATTTCTTTCGGAGTCGGTCCGTAAATAATACAGAAATCGATCTCTTCTCCCGGAACGGAGAACTGTACAGTTTCCGTATTTTCCGTGCCCACTTCGAACGAGACATGGCCGCGGTTGTTGACGAGCACTCCGTAGCCACGCGACGTCATATAGAACGGAATATCTTTGTATCCCTGCTCGGAGGCGGTACCGCCGTCCTCATTCCAGATGTCGATAGTCTGGCCGTTCTTGACAAACGCGCCGAACCGCTCCCCCATGCCGTATACGGTCTCGCCCACTCCCAGCGACAGCTGGATCGAGGTGAATACCGCAGATTCGTCGTACGCCAGTCTCGTGGTCGTGACACCGAACTCTCCGACAGGCTGTGCGGCAACCGTGGATAGCGAGTTCAGTGCGAAACGCGCCAGCGATTTGCCGAACGAGCGTGTCAATTCGCGGCCATCCGCTCCGCGGAATGTCAGATTCCAGGGCGATCCTTTGACGACCGTTGCGGACAGGCCGCCCGACGCAAGCGTGACGCTGGCGCCCGGCTCGCCAAGTTCGCCATCACCATTGCCTTCAGCGCTAACTGTCACATAATCGCGGCCCTTGCCTTCATGGGGATCAGTGTTGAGCGGGAATCCCGGCTCGGGAATGGCGCCGGCCCAATGCGTGGCACGTACGCGGATCACACCTTCGGCGGGAGCCGTAAGTTCAATTTGGAACGCGGGCAAGTTCAAAGTGTTGGCGCGATCATGGATCACAGCCGAGGGCGCAAGCACATTGACGCGACACTGCCGATTCCCGTGGTCAGCATCGGCATTCCTGTCAATCGCGAAGCCGTATATTCGGTGGATTCGGATTTCGAGGGCATGGCGCGCAACATGCTTGACAAGGCCTATGCGTTGGGCCATCGCCATATTTTGCTCACGGGTTTGGTCGCGCCGGCCTTCGTGGACGGCTCCAATTTCATTGTTCGCATTGCCGAATCGATTCGCGACTATTGCGAGGAACTCGGCATTGAGCTGACGGTAGGGTTTACCGCACGCGACACGATGGCCGACATCCGTCTCATGCTCGACGAGGCGTTCGCCGCCGATCCCAAGATTTCGTTGGCGATTGTGGAGTCGTCGGCTTCCACGGCCTCACCGCTCACGATGGGATTGACGGAACGTGGACTTCGCGTGCCCGAGGACGTCTCGCTTATGGTGTGCGCGGCCGCGGGCAATCCGAGCATGGCCGGCCGGTTGCGTCCCGACGAGATGCCCATGAATCCCAACGCCACCTGCCGGCGCGCGGTGGAAGTCATGGTCGAGGTGCTGTCAGGCAAACCCTACCCCAAGGGTTCGGTGGAATTCACGCCCGTGGAATATCGTGCCCGCGGGACGCTTGTTCCTTACAAAAAGTAATTACTTGCCGCTTTTGCGCGCCATCACGAAGGTGGCGAGCAGCATGGCGTCCACGCCGTCATAGCCGTCGATCGAGGCGAACTGCGGGCCGTCGGACTGGTCTTCGCGCATGAACGCGGTCTGGCAGATCGTCGTGGCGCCCGAAGCCGCCGCCGCACGCAGTCCGCTGATGGAATCTTCAATGGCCACGGTGGACGCCATGGCGTCCGTGTCGGCGGGATCAATCCCGAGCTTGCGCGCCGCCAACTGATACGGCTCCGGATCCGGCTTCTTCGTCACTTCGTCGTCGCCACACACATAGTCCACGAAGCAGCCCGTAGGCGCCTGCGCAATCAAATTTTCCGCGAGCTCGCGCGGAGAGGACGTGACGAGTACGGACGGAACGCCCGCGTCACGCAACGAAATAAGCACATCGAGCACGCCAGGAGTCCACGGCAGCGACAGCATTTCCGCGTCCGTCACATACTGGATCAACTGTTCGCCAATTTCCTCGGCTGGAAGCTTGCAGCCTTGTTCGATCATGCGGCGCGCTACGTCGGGAACGGGAGTGCCGGAACCGGCCCACGCCAAGTCCTCATCCCAATATCCGCTATGATCCGCGGCGATTTTCATTTCTCCCGCATGCCACAACGGTTCGGAATCGATCAACGTGCCGTCCATGTCCCAGAACACGGCTTTCAGCGGTAAGTTCATATGCTCTCCTTTGCGTATCCGATCATCACTGTAGCCAATCGAAAATACAAAAACAGGACCGGTGTTACGTAAGCGAATTACCTAACACCGACCCTGTTTCTATTGTTGGTACTGCAGTTGGGAACGCAGGTTGGTCTGGACTACTGTTCCACAGCCACCGGCTGGGCTACCTTGTTCGCACAAGCCTGCTTCCAACGCGAAATGCAGCGCTCCACTCGTTTGTATCCAATGATCTTGGGATCCAGTCCGGCCTCACGGAAGATCGCAGCGGGAGATTCACCGGCATTGTAACGGCGCATGCAATCATCGCGAAAAGCGTTTGAATAAGAAATTCGAGTCTGAGTTACAGAATCGACAGCATCCAACGACCACAAATATTTGCGGGTTTTTGCCGTGAACGCTCCTCCAGCCACAATGCACTCCTTGTAATGAACTCATTTTTGTCATGTTTCCCGCGCACAAAAAAATCTCGCCTTTCCTACACAAAGACGAGACCGGGGACGGCACTGCTGTGCTCACGTCCGTTTTGCACACAAGTATTCAGTCATATTCCTCACGCATGACAAATCCGACATTCATGAAACGCTGGCCGAATTCGACTGTTCGATTATGCCGCGCATACCGGCCGGCTGTCGATCTAACGATCGATACGGCTACCGGTACGGCTGTTCGTGCGCGCGCCACAGCGTGATCGCGCGGCTGGTCGGGGTGCCGTTCACATCCGTCGACTGGCGGTCGCGGTCTGAAGCTTCCTGGCTGCGGTAAGTCGGTCCGGCCGGCAGTTCGCGCGGTTCCGTTTTCAGTTGCGCACGCCAGTGCTTCATATGGCGTGTGCGCTGGACCTGGACGATATCGCCGTCCATATTGGCCGCGAACACTTTCGACTCCGCAGGCTTGGACAGCTGTTCAAGCTGCGCCTTGAGTTCGCGGTTCTCCTTTTCCAGCGCCAGAATACGCATGATGCCCGTGATATTGATGCCGTCATCCTGGCTCAAATGCTGGGTCTGGTTGAGCTGGTCGATGTCGCGCAGCGAGTAGCGGCGAGCACCGCCCGACGTGCGCTGTGGCACCACCATGCCCATGCGGTCATACTGGCGCAAGGTTTGGGGATGCACATTGGCGAGTTCCGCCGCCTGTCCTACGGCGAATACGGGCAGGTCCACATCGAATCCCGCGTGTGCGGCACCGTCAAGATCGGCCCTGCCCGCAACGAGTGCTATGGCGCACATTTCGTAGATCCTGCGGATTTGCTGGGCTACGCGCGCCATAGTGATCACCTATCCTTGTTGAGTTCTTCCGCGAAGGTTCCGCAGGCTTCGTCGAAGGCCTTGGCGGCCTTCTTTTCGGCGCTGCTCGGCTTGTTCGGCACGTGAATTTCCACAATGCCGACGAGGTCGCCCTTCTTTTGCGTAGTGTGCACGCCCTTGCCATGGATGTGCACGCGTTCGCCACTCGAGGTGCCGGCGGGCACCTTGAAGGTTTCCGTGTTGCCGTCGAGGTCGGTTACCTCAATTTTGGCACCATCCACCGCTTGACCCACGGTAACGGGCAGTTTCATGACGAGGTCGAGACCGTCCATCGTGAACTTGCTGTCCGGTTCCACGGTCACGTTCAAGTACAGATCGCCGTTCTTGCCGCCATGCTGGCCGGGCTTGCCCTTGCCGGACAGGCGGATCTTCTGGCCGTTCTTCACGCCGGCCGGCAGATGCGTCTTGAACTTCTTGCCGTCCGCGGACAGGGACACTGTGGCGCCCTTGACCGCCTGGCGGAACGTGAGCTTGATCTTGGACGTGCGGTCGGCGCCGTCTTCCGGAGCTGGCGTCGGACGGTAGCCGGCGTATGCGCCTTCACCGTAGTCGTCGTAGCCCGCGCCGGCGTAACCGCCGCCGTGACCGCCCGAGAACATGGAGAAGATGTCGTTGAGGTTGCTGGCGCCGCCACCGTTCTGGAAGCGGATATGGGAGCCGTTGCCGCCCATGTTGGCGCCGCCGCCGAACATGGATCCAAAGATGTCGGAGAATCCGGACGCGTCGAAGCCGCCGTCGCCCGAGCCGCCCGCGAAGCGCGCCCCGCCCATGCTGAACTGGCGGATCGCGTCATACTTTTGGCGCGAGTCCTTGTCTTTCAGCACGTCATACGCTTCGGAAATGTCCTTGAACTTTTCTTCGGCTTCCTTGGTCTTGTTGATATCCGGGTGATATTTGCGGGCGAGCTTGCGGTACGCCTTGGTGATATCACTTTCCGTGGCGTCTTTGGAGACACCGAGGGTCTTGTAAAAATCCTTGTTCAGCCATTCATTTTCGGCCATGCCGTGCCTCCTTTCTGAAGGCCTTACAAAACTGGCCGTGAACGCGCATGCTCACGGCCAGTTTGGTTATGCGTATTTACTCTTGCGGTGACGCTACCACTACGCGGGCTGGGCGGATCACGCGATCGTTGATGCGGTATCCGGCTTCCACCACGGTGTCCACCATGGGCTTGTCCACGTTGGAGTCAGGCTTGTGCAAAATGGCGTCATGCTTGGTCGGGTCGAATTCTTCGCCCTTCAAGCCGAACTTTTCCACGCCGAACTTTTCAAAAGCCTTGTCGATCTTGGCCACCACTGCATTGAAGGAGTCGCTCATCTCGCCGCCGTGTTCGCGAATGCGGTCCACGTCGTCAAGGGCGGGAAGCATGGCGGTGAGCACATCAATAATGCCTTGCTGGCGTGCGCGATCCATTTCCTTCTTCATGCGGTTGCGGTAGTTGATGAACTCCGCGCGTTCGCGCTGCAGCGCTTCGAGGTAATCCGCGGCTTCCTTCTTGGCCTTGCCAAGCGGAGTGAGCGAATCGTCAGCATCCGCGTCCGCGTCGCCTTCGGCCTTGTCGGCCTTCTCGGAGGCGTCGGACTTGTCGTCGGACTGTTCGACGGCGGCGTCGCGAACCATGTCGTCTTCCAGCTGCTGCGCCGGATCGGCGTTGTCAGCGTTCGACTGTTCCGGCTGGGCGGCCTGCCCGTCGGCGGACGCGAAGTCCGCCGAATCAGGCAGGTCGTTCAGGTAGTCGTCCTTGTTGAACTCGGACATCACTTGTTGTCCTTATCGTCATCGTCCACGACTTCGGCGTCCACCACGTCGTCGTCGCCGTTGTCGGCGGCACCCGTGTTGGCTGCGCCTTCAGCGCCTTCGGCGTTCTGCTGCGTGTACAGGGCCTGGCCGATCTTCTGGGCGGCGGTCATGAGCTCTTCCTGAGCGGACTTGATCTTGTCAATGTCTTCGCCCTTGAGAGCTTCCTTGAGCGCGTTGACCTTGTCGGTGACTTCCTTGGCCACGTCGTCGGAGAGCTTGTCCTTGTTGTCGTTGACGAGCTTCTCGGTCTGGTAGGCGAAGGATTCGGCCTGGTTGCGCACTTCGGCGTCTTCCTTGCGCTTCTTGTCTTCAGCTTCGTGGGCTTCGGCGTCGCGAACCATGCGGTCGATCTCGTCCTTCGGCAGTGCGGAGCCGCCCGTGATCGTCATGGACTGTTCCTTGCCCGTGCCCTTGTCCTTGGCGGACACGTGCACGATGCCGTTGGCGTCGATGTCGAAGGTGACTTCGATCTGCGGGATGCCACGCGGAGCCGGAGCGATGCCCGTCAGCTCGAAGGTGCCCAGCGGCTTGTTGTCGCGAGCGAATTCACGTTCACCCTGGTAGACCTGGATCAGTACGGACGGCTGGTTGTCTTCAGCCGTGGAGAAGATCTCGGAACGCTTGGCCGGAATGGCGGTGTTGCGGTCGATGAGCTTGGTCATGATGCCACCCTTGGTCTCAATGCCCAGGGACAGTGGCGTCACGTCGATCAGCAGCACGTCCTTGCGGTCGCCCTTGATGACGCCGGACTGCACGGCGGCGCCGATGGCCACCACTTCATCCGGGTTCACGGACTGGTTCGGTTCCTTGCCGCCGTCGAGTTCCTTGACGAGCTCCTTGACAGCCGGCATACGCGTCGAGCCGCCGACCAGCACAACGTGGTCGATCTGGGACACGGAGATTCCTGCGTCGGCCAGCACGTTGTTGAACGGAGCGCGGCAACGGTTGAGCAGATCAGCGGTCATTTCCTCGAAGTGGGCGCGCGTCAGCGTCTCATCGAGGTGCACCGGGGTGCCGTCAGGCGTCATGGCCAGGTACTGCATGGAGATCGTGGTGCTCATGGAGGAGCTCAGCTCCTTCTTGGCCTGCTCGGCAGCTTCCTTGAGGCGCTGCAGGGCGATCTTGTCCTTGGCCAGATCCACACCGTACTTGTTCTTCACTTCAGTGACGAGCCAGTCGATGATCTTCTGATCCCAGTCGTCGCCGCCGAGGTGGTTGTCGCCGCTCGTGGCCTGGACCTGGATCGTGGAGAAGCCGTCTTCGTCCTTGCCGATTTCCAGCAGGGAGACATCGAAGGTGCCGCCACCGAGATCGAAGACGAGAATGCGCTCGTCTTCCTTGCCCTTTTCAAGGCCGTAAGCCAGAGCCGCAGCAGTCGGTTCGTTGATGATGCGCAGCACGTTCAGGCCGGCGATGGTGCCCGCGTCCTTGGTGGCCTGACGCTGTGCGTCGTTGAAGTATGCAGGGCAGGTGATCACGGCGTCGGTGACCGGTTCGCCCAGGTAAGCTTCGGCGTCGCGCTTCAGCTTCATAAGAATTTGTGCGGAAATCTCCTGAGGAGTCCACTTCTTGCCGTCGATGTCGACGGTCCAGTCGGTGCCCATGTGGCGCTTGACGGAGCTGATCGTGCGGTCAACGTTCGTCACGGCCTGGCGCTTGGCGACTTCGCCGACGAGGATTTCGCCGGACTTGCTGAATGCCACTACCGACGGCGTGGTACGAGAGCCTTCGGCGTTCACGATAACGGTCGGCTGACCGCCTTCAAGCGTGGCGATGCAGGAGTTAGTCGTACCCAGATCAATACCTACTGCGCGTCCCATATTTCTCCTTTGTTCTAAGGTTCGCTTTTCATTGCAAGCTCGTTATGGTTCGCTCGTAATCTGCCGCCCGGGAAGCGGCCAGCGGGTCACTCACGAACCACTCTGAAACTTGAGTCTACATCACTCAACATTTGAGGTGCGCGTTTATTCCAACTGCAAATAATATTCTTAAAAAAGCTGCAAGATCGTTGGAATTTCAACGATCTTGCAGCTCATTAAGCAAATTGGAACCGCTTACCCAGATATTTTTCAGATCTGTTGGGTAACTGCGGAAGTGCCGTTTTCGAGAATGAAGTCCAACAATCCGCGATAATCGGCGCCACGGAAGGACTTGACGGCCTCAGGAGCGGGGCGATCGTCCACGTCGCCCTTGGTAATGTGCTCCACGTCGGTGACATTGCCATGGGAATCGATCCACTCGCCACGCGTATCCAAATATACCGCATCGATGCCGGCGGCTTTAGCGCCCAGCACATCGCAACGTTCATCATTGCCGACCATCAGCACACGATCGGCCGGAACATTGGCGGCACGCAACGCGCACTGGAAAATGGACGGGGACGGCATACGCACGCCCTCGTCACTCGACAGAATGACATCGTCGAAAATATCATCCAAACCGAGCGCCTCGAGTTCGGGACGAGTATAGCAGGACTGGGCGTTGCTCAGCAGAATAATGCGCATGCCCTGGCCTTTGAGCGTACGCAACATGTCGAGGGCGCCAGGATACAGCGCAAGCTTGCGCAACGCGGCCTTGCGGAACGCCCACGCCATCTTTCCGGACAGATCTTTGCCGGCTTGAATCCACAAATCGGAGAACAGCTCTTCATAAGCGCCCAACAGATCGGGTTCGCGCAAATCATCCTGGCCGCCACACAGGCCCAGCTCACGATTCGCGGCCTTCTCGAACTGCTCACGCAACCGGTCGTTGGTCACGTAATTGGCGCCTTCCCGGTACAGGGCGTTGCGCAATGCCGTCCACGCGTCGTCCGACGACTCATCCACATGGCAATCCACCAACGTGCCATACAAATCGAACAACACTACATCATATTTACGCTGTGACATCACGACCCAAGCCCCCTATCCATACATGTCCTCCCGTGACTCATCACCAGCAAGTAAATGTAACGGAAATATGGTTGCAAGAACACTGTGTAGGGCCGTTTTCGGGGGGATATTTGCAATATCCTCAAAAGTTCTATGACATGCGTCTTGCAAGCGTCCCCAAATCGTGTGCCGCAAGGCGTATGTGGTATCTACTTATCAATGCTATGCGCTTGAAAACGATTGCGCACAGCGCATGATTTCCCAGTTCTCGCCGCAAATATTCATCGAAGATTGCGAGTGCGCTCACAGCGGACGTTCAGCTTTGAAGTCCGAATGAGCCGATTCGTTCAGCGTTCTCCATGGATTGCGGCGTGTCGTCATTTCCCAACAACTTTGTTCAAAAACGGCGAACTCGACTGCTCCGAAAACCGGCAACAGACGAGCAGAACATAACCCGGATCAACAACATGAAAGAGGAGGTGCGCCACACTTGGCGCGCGGCGCACCCTCCTATGCAATCGCTACAAGATCAGGCATTCATGATCTTGGAAAGCGACTGCACGCGCGGTTGATCGAACACCTTGTCGGTAGGAACGACCTTGCCGTCGGCATCCGTCAACGGCATACGCCAGTTGCTGTATTCCGTGGACGTACCCGGCTGGTTCTGGGAGTGGCGTTCGCCCGTACCGTCAACAAGCGCGGCCTGCAGCAGCAGGGACGGCGAAGCCTTGAGCATCTTGTGCATGGCTTCCACCACTTCCTGCACGTGGTTCGGCACGTCTTCGGCCGCTTCCTTGCTCAGCCAGCCGCCTTCAACCAGGCGGTCCAGCATGGCCTGAATCTCGGCCTCGGCGGTCTTGCGGAATTCCTCAACGGGCTCGTTGAGCAGGCCCAGCTCGTCACGCAGCTTGACGTGCTCGTACTGCAGGTAGCCGGCGGTCGGCGGCAGGTCGTGCGTGGTAACGGAAGCCAGCGAGTACTTGCGGTACGTCTTCGGATCCGCATACGGGTCGCCTGCGTTCGGCGAATCGTCCACACGGGCGAACCATTCCACGGTCGCGCCCAGTACGCCGTGGTCAGACAGCACCTTGCGCACGTAATCCGGAACGGTGCCGAGGTCCTCGCCGATCACCATGCCGTTGGCGCGCATGGCCTCAATCGTGAGGATGGCGATCATCGCGTCATAGTTGTAAGCCACATAGGCGCCGTTGCGCGGGCCTTCGCCGGCCGGGATCCACCACAGGCGGAACAGGCCGAGCACGTGGTCGATGCGGATGGCGCCCGCATGCGTGAACATGTTGTGCACCATGTCACGGTAGACGCGGTAGCCCGTCGCTTCCATATAGTTCGGGTTGAACGGCGGCTGGCCCCAATCCTGGCCCTGCTGGTTGTAGAAGTCCGGCGGGCAACCCACGGTCACGTCGCCGACGGCGAAGCGCTCCGGGCTCCACCATACGTCAGAGCCGTAGGAGTGGACGCCGACGGCCATGTCCTGCATGAGGCCCAGCACCATGCCGTGGTCCTTGGCCTCGTGCTGCGCGGCGCTGACCTGCTGGTCGGCGATCCACTGCAGCCAGCATTCGAATTCGAACATTTCCGAATGTTCGTCCTTGAGTTCCTTGATGGCTTCGGAATCGCGGCCCATCGTGTGGAACCAATCGTTCTTGGCCTCCCACGGAGCGCCCCAGATCTGGAACGCCACGCTCCACAATGCGAAGGCTTCAAGGTCTTCGCCCGCGGCCTTCTTGAACGCGTCGAACTCGGCCTGGCGCTTCTCGGAGCGCGGCTGGTCGAAGATGATCTGCAGCGCCTTGCGCTTTGCGCGCCAAGCGTCGTTGATGTTGATCGGATCTGGATCAGTGTTGTCCTTGGCGACCTGCGCGTGCAGCTCGTCCACTTCGGCCAGATCCTTCTCGGACAGCTCCTTGTATTCGGGAATATCCTGCGGACGAATGTAGGTGACATTCATGAAACGGCGGGATTCCGGCAGGTACGGGGACGGCTCGAGCGGCGAAACCGGAGCGGTGGCGTGAATCGGGTTGATAAGCATGAAGTCGGCGCCCGACTTGTCTGCCGAATCGCGCAGCAAAGTCTTGAGATCGCCGTAATCGCCCACGCCCCACGAATCCGCGGAGCGCACGGAGTACATCTGCGCCATCCAGCCCCAGCGCTGCTTTTCAGCCACGGCGTCCGGAACCGGAATACGATCAGGCGCGCACAGCAGCATTGCGTCCACGGTGCGCAGACCGTCGCTGACGGTCAGCGTATGGTAGCCGGCCGGCAGTTCGTCGCTGATGACAAGCGAATACACGTCCACATCGTTGTCGCGGGCCTGGAATTCAAGATGCACAAGGCCGTTGTCAATATCGCCATTTTCCAAGTGCAGGCTCAGCGTCGGCTCGCCCGCCTTGGAGCGCACTTCAACAGGCTGGCTCACGCCGGCGAACTTCACGATCGTCGGAGCCACGAGCTGCTCATGCTGGCTCGCCTTGACGGCAGCGAGCGCCTCGTCGATCTTCTCGTCGCTGCTGGCATCCACGCCCAGCGCCTTGAGCACATGCACGAGAGCAAAGTCGGTGATTTCCACATATGCGCCCATCTGGTCGATGTACGAGGTGGAAACGCCCCACGACTTCGCCAACTGGATCAGCGGACGCGCCAAGCGTTCCGCCGACTCTTCCATCTGCGTGGTCGGCGCTTGCGCAACCTCGGCCTCATTGGTGTGCTTTGCGGTTTCCACTACCGACTGCGGGGTTTCCTCGGTGGACTCGGTGCCCAGCTCCCTGCCGCCGGCCGCGGCGGTGGTGACTGCCGGGGTGGCCGCAGGTGCGGTTCCTTCTGCGGTGCTTACTGCGGTCTCCGATGCTTGCGTTGCAATGTCCGCAATAGTCGCCGCCGTTTCTGCGGCCTTGTTTGCGGCAGCCGCAGCTTGCGTCGCGTTCGTCTGCGCATCAGTTTGTTCGGGCTGAACCGGTTGTGTTTGTTCGGGCATCGTTGCGCTCCTTCAACAGTTCGATCACGGTAATTCACGGCCTACGCACGGTTCTTTGCACGAATGCCTGCTGTGTCAAGTCCGCAGGACCGATCATTGAATCCCATTGAATCCGGCAAAATCCAACGCCATAGTCCGGTGCGACTCAACTCAGTCTGTTTCCAATTCACATACGGATCCGTGCGACCGACGTCTTCGTCATAATTCATAGTACCGTGAAATGCTATCGTTTGCAATTACTTTTAAAATGCTCTTTTCGCTGAGATATGGCCATTTTTATGAAATTTGTCTCATATGATTCTTTTGTTTAATTCAAACGTTTGCAATACTTGCAAACATTACGATTTCACGAATTCATACCCTGCTATTGCGTGCTCTCACTTTGTTCTTTCAGACTCTTTCAGCTGACGTCCCGATTTCGCCGCTGCAATAGCATGATTCGACTTCATTTCATTATGTTCCGGCATGATCTCGGTCGCGCTCCATTACGCTCCCGTTCACACTCCATTATGACGCCAGCCAGACTCTCCTGTGTTCGCGCACAGAGTCATCCATTTATACAGAGTCATCCATTTATTGGGTGCCGTCTGCCATCTCACTTTTATTGGGTGCCGCCCGCCATCTCGCCACCATGGTGCGCGTAAAAATCTGCAGTTTATAGTTAAACCGCATTTTTTGTGCGTGACTATTTGCGGTTAACCCGTTACCTGCAGTTTTCAACCGTTAAAATCCGCGGTTCTCTCGTTAGTTGCGTAAAAATACGCGGTTTACTCGTTAACTGCACTTTTTGACCGTTAAATTTTGCAGTTTGCTACTTACCCGCGTAAAAATACGCAGTTAACGTCTTATCTGCACTTTTCGACCGTTAAAATTTGCGGTTTCCTCGTTAGTTGCGTAAAAATACGCGGATTATTCATAAACCTACGATTATTCACGTGAAAAACTGCAAATAACGCCTTAGCCGCGCTTTTCATTCGCGTTCCGCGGCGTGTCTCGACTAAAAACCGCAACTAACTAGTAATCTGCAAAAATTCACGTGAAAAATCGTCGTCTAACTAGTAAATTGCAGATTTTCACGCACAAAAAGTGCGGATAAAGAAAAACCTGCGTATTTTTACGCAAGTAAGACGTAAACCGCAAAATTTTACGCAATATCAAGCAATATAAAGGCGGATCCCTCGAAATCGGCATTGCACATCCGAGATCGAAAGACCCGCCTGACGTGTCTTGGCCGGTTACCAGCGTTTCATCGATTGGCTACCGGCACCCGCCCGCATAATGGCGGTGTTCTGCGAGACGGCCGCAACAGCAACCGCGTACGACCGTCCAGCAGGACTAAAAATAGAACCGAACATCAGCCCGTGTTCTGCAGGCCGGCGGCGACTCCTGAAACCGTGCACAGGATGAGGTATATGTACCCGGCCTGTTGGCTTTCGGAGAGCTCTTCCTTGTCCACGCGCTTGCGCAGCGAACGCAACGCGAGCACCTGCGTTACGGACAGCGCGTCCACATACGGCGAGCGCACGCGGATCGCCTGGCCGAGCACATGACGGTGCTGCAGCGGCCACTTGTCGCCCACGATCTTCAGGATCCAGCGGCGCGTGAGTTCCATTTCGTCGAGTACCTTGTCACGCAGGTCGTCACGGTCGCCGAGCGCCAAGTACATCTTGCCGATGCGCTCGTCCGTCTTCGCCAACGACATTTCAATGTTGTCGATGAAGGTGGAGAACAGCGGCCACTCTTCGTAGGCCTTGCGCAGCGTCTCGAGGTCGCCGAACGCTTCGCACGCGCTGCCCAGGCCGTACCATGCGGCGAGGTTGATGCGCGCCTGCGCCCAAGAGAAGATCCACGGGATCGTACGCAAGTCGTCGAGCGACTTGGCGCCAAGGCTACGCTTGGCCGGGCGCGAACCGATCGGCAGCAGACCGACTTCGGTCAGCGGCGTCACCGTGGAGAACCACGGTGCGAAGCCGTCCGTGTTGAGCAGATCCAGATAGCGCTCATGGGACGCCTTGTCGAGCACGGCGGCCATCGGTGCATACTTCTCGGTCATGTCCGTGTTGATTTTCTCAACGCTTGGCGCGGACTGCAGCAAAGTCGCCGCGGCCACGGACTCCACGTGGCGGATGGCCAGCACGGGGTTGCCGTAACGCGCGAAAATAACTTCGCCCTGTTCCGTGAGCTTGAAGCGGCAGTTGACCGAACCGGCCGGCTGCGCGAGCACGGCGCGGTTTGCAGGACCGCCACCACGGCCTACGGCGCCGCCACGGCCGTGGAACAGCGTCAGGTCGATGTGGTTGCGTTCCGCCCAGTCGGCAATGCGCTGCTGCGCCGAGTGCAAGGCGAGCGTCGCGGAAGTCGGGCCGGCGTCCTTGGAGGAATCCGAGTAGCCGAGCATGACTTCCATCTTGCGGCCTGTGGCCTTCAGACGCGCCTGCACTTCTGGAATCTTGAGCATGTCGTCGAGCACGTTCACGGCGTTCTCGAGATCTTCGAGCTGCTCGAACAGCGGGATCACGTCGATGACGGGCACGGACTGCGGGTTTGCGAACGCGAGGCGGTTGAGCTCATACACGTCGCGAATGTTGCGTGCGGACTTCGTGAACGACACGATGTAGCGGCGCGCGGCCTTCAAACCGTTGCGCTTCTGGATAGAGCCCAAGGCGCGGAACGTGTCGAGCACTTCGTGCGTCATCGGCTGCAGATCGCCGCGTTCGCCGTGCAGGCCGTGTTCGCGAATGTCGTCGAGAGCACGCGTGTGCACCACGGAATGCTGGCGGAACTCCATTTCCACCATGTGGAAGCCGAAGGTCTGCGCCTGCCAGATCAAGTCTTGCAGCGGGCCGTAAGCGGCACGCGGCGCATGGGCCGCGGCCAGCGACCTTTGCACAATGCGCAGATCGGCAATGAAGTCGTCGCACGTGGCGTACATGAGATCCACGTCGCGCTTGATCGTGTAGTGCAGGCGGTCGGCCATCACGAGCAGCACGGCGCGATGCAGTTCCTTCGTGGAAATCAGGGAAGCCTTGCTTGTCAGGCGCTCGCTGATTTCCTTCTGCTGGCTCCACAGCGCGCGCAGCTCGTCGCTGGGCGGCGTGGTGCCCGCTTCCATCGTCAGATTGCGGCCCACATTGCGCGTCGACTCTTCAAGGGCTGCCAGCACGTGGTCGCTGAACTTGCGGGCCACCTGGCGGCTCACCTTTGCGGTCACGTTCGGGTTGCCGTCGCGGTCGGAGCCGATCCAGCTGCCGGGCTGGAAGAATGGCGGGCACACAGGCTCCACCAAGCCAGTTTTCTCACCAAGCGCCCACGCGTCGAAACAGCGGTACACCTGCGGGATCGTGCGGAACAACGTGTTGTCGAAGATGTCGAGGATCGTGTTGGCTTCCTCGAGCGGCGTCGGCTTCTTCAACGCGATCGGGGACGTGCGGAACAGCGCGTCGATCTCGTTGTGCAGCCTGCGCAGGTTCTCCTGCTTGTCGGAACCGCCCAAATGCTTGTGCATGGACAGCAGCTGCGAAATGCGGCGGATCTTGCCTTCCACGGCCTTGCGGCGCGCTTCGGTAGGATGCGCGGTGAACACCGGATGGAATTCCAGGCGTTCCAGCAGTTCCTTAGCCTTGGCCGGGCCCATCTCCACGATGAGCTGGTGGTAGGCCTTCGTCATTTCGTTGACAGGATCAATGGCCTGTTCTTCACCGACGTGCGCTTCGCGTTCACGCAGCACGCTCACACGGTAATTCTCTTCGCACAAGTTGGCCAAGTGGAAGTACGTGGTGAACGCACGCGCGACGAGCTGCGCGTTGTGCAAGTTCATGCTGTCGATCGTCTTCGCCGCGAGGGTCAGATAGTTGCTTTCCGAAGACACGTCGTTGAGAATGCCGGAAAAGCGTTCGCTACTTGCCTCTTCCGTGTACTGACGCACGGTGTCGAAGGATGTGAGCAGATTTTCATCGAATTCCCGCAGAATATCACGCAAAATACTCAAGCACAAATCCATATTGTCTTGCAGTGATGCGGGAAGCGCTTGTTCTTCTGGACCCTTGCTACCCAACCCAGCAGTCAGGATCGAAAAATCAGCGGGATTAACAGGATTGCTGTGTTGTTCATCAGCCAACGGCACCTCGGTGGGCACTTGCGTTGGCTGGATCTGGTCGATTGCGTCGGCCATATATCCTCCTCCTAACTCAACAGCGGGTTGCTCGGTCTAACGGTTCTGTGCGGCTCCTCCGCACTTATTTGCCACCGTTCGTTGCGAGCCCACAGCCCGTGTTCAGTTCAAGTTGCTCGATTATTGTAGGTCGGCTCAACCGACAGATTATGGGCAATCCCGCCAGTTTGACCATATAGTGACCAAAATTTTTATCATTTCCGTCTCGCCTGTTGAATTTCAGGACCGATTGTGATCCGTTTCGGGGGCATATTCCGTACTGTTTGCGGACTGCATGTAGGTGTACTAGTAAAGATGTGAGTATTTCAGCCAACTTTCGTCATAACTCGGTATATACCGAGTTGAAAAAGAACCAGCAGGCCGTCCGGCAGTTCCATACTCATGACATTCCGCTAGATATGGAAGACATTGAACGCGACTGGAACTCTCCCGTCCGGGAGGCCGGGATCGCCGCAAAATCAAGCATCATCGTCCGCGTGGGCATGCTCGCGTTAAGCGCGGGCTCCAGTGGTTTCCACGTAAGGGACATGATGCACAGCATGGCGTACCCGCTGCACATGCATGTGCGCGCGGACGTGAATCTCACCGACATTGAAGCCACCTGCACGGATGGCAAAGAACGCATTACGGAAGTCATCAATCTGCCTTCCACGGGCGTGAATACGGAACGCATTTGGCTGTTGGAACATTTCATCGACTGGTTCAACATGCGCTTGGGCGTCGGCACGATCTACCATTCGCAAGGCCACATTTCCAATACGATTATCAACGAGTTGGCCACCACCGACAATGCCGCGAAACTCTCGGCGCAGGCCGCCAAACACGGCACGCGCATCCATATGCCCAGCGAAAAGCCGCTGACCGTGGCCGAAGTGCACCACCATCTCGATTTGCTTGAACGGCGCAAACCTCTGTATACGCCATGGTTCTCTGCGCTCGCGTCCGCCGTGGCCTGCGCATGCTTTGTGTTCCTGCTCGGGGGCGCCCTGTTTGACATGTTGGGCGCGTTCGTAGGCGCAGGGCTCGGCCAATACGTGCGCCGCAAGCTCATGGGACGGCATATCAACCAGTTCGTCGTCGTATTTATCGCCGTATCCATAGCGGCGCTCGCCTGTACGGGACTGCTGCAGCTTGCGGGCCATACGTTCTATCCACCCGCGCTGTTGCATAGCACGGCCTACATCGGTTCCATGCTGTT
Organism: Bifidobacterium magnum; assembly: GCF_000741255.1. Classification (GTDB taxonomy): domain Bacteria; phylum Actinomycetota; class Actinomycetes; order Actinomycetales; family Bifidobacteriaceae; genus Bifidobacterium; species Bifidobacterium magnum. Next base: position 43,827 of record NZ_JGZB01000011.1, on the reverse strand, counting down.
CGTGGTTCCCGGATTCCCGATGATCACGGGCGGCATGGATTTGGCGAAGGTCGACGTGCAATCGGGCGTGCAACGCATCATGTATGTGCTGACGATCATTTTGATGGCCACGCTCGCGGGCTGGATGGTCGCGGAGATCATTCAGCTCAATCCGCAAGGATTCGAGCCGCAAGGCCTCAATCCCGTGGTGCTGTGCCTGTTGCGCATGGCGTGCGCGTTTGGTGGCGTGTGGGGCTTCTCGGTGCTGTTCAATTCACCGCAGCGCATGTGCTGCATCGCCGGTTTGATCGGCCTGATCACCGACACCTTGCGTCTTGAATTCGTGGATGTGGGACTGCCGATGGAATTTGGCGCGTTCCTGGCCGCGCTGTTGGCGGGCCTGCTCGCGTCCGCGTGGCGCTCGCTCGTGCGGCACGGCAAGCTGCCGTCCCATTTGGGGTACCCGCGCATCTGCCTGAGCGTGCCGTCGATTGTGATCATGGTGCCCGGCCTGTATATGTACCGGTCGATGTATTACCTGGGCCAGCTCAACACCTTGGGCGCGCTGGACTGGGGGTTCAAGGCGTTCATGGTGGTGGTGTGCCTGCCGTTGGGCCTGATCATGGCGCGCGTTATTACGGACCGTTCGTGGCGCCACGACGAGTGAGATAGTCGATATATCGCATATAAAAAGCCGGCCAAGTGAGATGTGCTCACTATGGTCGGCTTTCTTTATATATGACGATATATATATGACGATCGTCAGTACATCATGCCCATCGCTTCGCGGACCTGGTCCAGCGTCTCGTTCGCGATTTCGTTGGCCTTGCGGTTGCCGTCGTGCAGAATGTCGCGTACGGAGTCGAGATCCTTCGCGTACTCTTCACGGCGAGCGCGGATCGGCGCTAAATATTCGTTGACGGACTCGATCACGTACTTCTTGAGCATGCCGGCGCCGCCATCGCCGATTTCGGCGGCGATTTCTGCCGGATCGCGGCCCGTGACGAGGCCTGCCGTGGTCAGCAGTGCGGACACGCCAGGACGCTTGACGGGGTCGAAGGTGATGAGGCGTTCCGAATCGGTCTGGCTCTTCTTGATGAGCTTTTCCGTTTCCTTGGCCGTGGCGCTCAGCGAGATGGCGTTGCCATAGGACTTGCTCATCTTGCGTCCGTCGAGGCCCGGAATTTCCGGCGCTTCGGACAGGATTGCGGACGGCTCGGGGAACACGTGGTGCTTCTTGGCGTAGCGCTCGTTGAATTTACGGGCAATATTGCGCGTCTGTTCAATATGTGGAAGCTGATCCTTGCCCACGGGCACGATGTTGGCCTTGCAGAACAGAATGTCGCATGCCTGGTGAACAGGGTAGGTGAGCAGCAGACCCGTCAGCGCGTGGCCCGAAGCTTCCATTTCAGACTTCACGGTCGGATTGCGGTGCAGCTCGGCTTCCGTCACGAGCGAAAGGAACGGCAGCATGAGCTCGTTCTCGGCCGGAACGGCGGAGTGCGTGAAAATCATCGTCTTCGTGGGGTCAATGCCCACGGCCAGATAGTCGAGCACCATGTTCATCACATTGTCGCGAATGTGCTCGGTGGTGTCGCGATCAGTGATGACCTGGTAGTCGGCGATCACGATGTTCGTGTTCACACCCTTGTTCTGCATAGCAACGCGCTCTTTTAGCGTGCCAAAGTAGTGTCCGAGGTGAAGGCGTCCCGTCGGGCGATCACCTGTCAGCATAGTGAATTTGCTCGGATCTTCTTCGATCTTGCGCAACGTGTTGTCTGAGCGCTGTTTTGCAGCAAGGAAGCTGTCACTCATTTCATTGCCTACGGCAGTAATCTGACGGTCTTGTGATTCAGTCATGAAGAGTCCTTACTAGTGCAAAATCAATGGTTTTCATCGTAGAAATCTGAGCAGACAAGCACATAAGACAAACTAAGTGGTACTCTCTTAGGTGATGAATTGAATCTATTGCATAACCCAGGGGGTCAGATGGGCCGCGGACGTCAGAAAGCCAAACAGCAGAAGATCGCTAGGAAGCTCAAGTACCTGACCACTGACACGGATTATGACGAGCTCGCCAAGGAGCTGAATTCCCAGGAACCAGGTACCGGTTCTTACGATCCGATTGCCGATGCGGAATCTCAATACGAGCGTGACCATACGTATGCCGACGAGCATGCATATGAAGAGTATGAGAGCGACGAGGAATCTTCCGAAGCAACGAGCGACGATCAGCTGGACGAATACGCGCAGTGGGCGGCGGAAGCCGCGGCGCGAGCGACGGAACACACCTCGCAGCAAGCCAAGCCTGTAGCGCATAAGCCGATTCCGATGCCAGTGCCAGGGGCTTGGAAGCACAATGCAGGGAACACCAAATTCGAGCACTGAGCCATAATCGAGTGTTTTTAGCGACTTCTCAACACTTCTATAACGGACGCAACTACTATTTATTTAGTAATATTGCGTCCGTTTTTTATATATTTTTATCGTTATTTTTTATATAAAATAAACATTATTTTTATCGTTTTTAATCTGATTTTTATATTCGATTTCGACAGGAAAAAATTAGCTTCCAGCCAAATACATGAATCATTCAGTATCGCATTTTATATTCACATTATGTACACCGATTTTGTGCGGGCGGGCGACGATCAGCTTGCCATGCACCACCTAAGGAGGACGCATATGTCACTCGAATTTTTGGTTCCGGGTCTCGGCGAAGCGGAAAGCGAGAAAATTATTGGCATTATGCAAGAATGCCTGAGCCACGAGCAGGAGACGGCGCTTGTGCTGAAGCACGCCCATTGGAACGTGGCCGGACCGAACTTCATTGCGATTCACGAAATGATTGATCCGCAGGTCGACGACGTACTCAACATGGCCGACGAATCCGCCGAACGCATCGTGCAGCTTGGCGGCACGGCGCTGGGCCGTCCGGACGATATCACGCGCTTCCGCACGTGGCCGAAGTTCGCACTGGAAGGCCGCGCTTCCACGCTCGACTATCTGCGCGCGCTTGACGAGTACTACGACGTGCTCATCACCGACGAACGCAACGCCATCAAGCAGCTCGACGATCTTGATTTCGTGAGCTCCAACATCATCCAGGACCACGTGCAGAACCTCGAGAAATTCCAGTGGTTCATGCGTTCCCACCTGATCTGCGACTGAGCAGGTACGCGACGGCGCTAAGAGACGTCATATAGCGAAATGGGGATTGGGCTAAGGCCCAGTCCCCATTGTTGTTAGTTGTTATACCTTCTTCATCACGGGCTGCATGTTGATTTCTTTGCGCAGCTGCTTCCATTTGGGCAAATACAGGTCCATACGTTGCTGGAATTTCTCGCCATGCCCGCTTTCCCACAAATGCGTCATTTCATGCACGAGCACATATTCCAAAAACTTGGGATCCATAAGACCGAGCTGCAGATTCAGGCGGATACGTCCTGTAGACGGCGTACATGAACCCCAGCGCGAAGTCATGACACGCAACGTGATTTGCGTGGGGGAGCGGCCGATCACTTCTTCCCAATGGCTGCGCAAGGCCGGCAGCTGGCGGTTCAGCGACTCGCGCGCCTTCTGTTCCAATTCCGTGTTCCATGTGAAACCTTTGCCCTGCGGCAATGTTTCACGCGCTTGCTTGAGCTTGCGCTGCGAAGATTCAATCCAATCCATGCGCTCGCGAATAAAGTCGGCGATCGTGCGCTCCGAAACACGCAATGGCGCCGTGACCTCAACCTGGCCGTATGGAGGTTTCACGCGCACATACATGTTGCGGTTGTTCTTATGCGTCACATACACCTGCAGCCCGTCCACATCCATCACGCTGTGGCGTGCGGGAATGACGGGAGCGCAAATGCGTCGTGACTTCTGGCGCGTAACGGTATAGGCGCCACGAGGAATAGAGCGGAAAGACATAGCCGCCATTACATCACACATTGGAAATTCGCGCATTCGAACAGGCGTGTGTGAACGGTAACAAAGTCTGCGATACGGCGTGTTGCCAATATTTTCTAGCCATCCGACTTCAACGTTGAATTGCCAATTTGCACAATGCTAGTACAACGATGTATCTTTTAGATACGCAAAGTACAAGGTTGTACTTACCAGAGAGATTCGAACATCATATTTGTGCTATTGCAGGGCCCGTGCGGGCTCTGCTGTTCGTTCACACCCTCTCGAATACAACGTTGTATTACCTGAGACCAACACCTATCACGAGGAGAGTGTCATGACGGAAGAAACCGCGCGTCTCGTCATCGATGACGGCTTCCAGCTCGCCCGCGTCCAAGACCGCGTATTCGGCTCGTTTGTAGAGCATCTGGGGCGTTGCGTATATACGGGCATTTACGAGCCCAATCATCCGACCGCCGACGAACAAGGATTCCGCCAGGACGTCATCGACCTTGTCCACGAGCTTGGCGCCACTACGATCCGCTATCCCGGCGGCAATTTCGTCTCCGGATACCGCTGGGAAGACGGAGTGGGTCCCAAGGAAACGCGCCCGCGCCGCCTCGATTTAGCATGGCATTCCACGGAAACCAACCAGTTCGGCCTGCACGAGATGGCCGCATGGCTCGAAAAGCTCGGCGGCAACGAACTCATGGAAGCCATCAATCTGGGTACGCGCGGCCAGGAGGCGGCGCTTGACCTGCTCGAATACGCCAATATTCCGGGAGGCACGGAGCTGTCCGAGCAGCGCCGCGTCAACGGCGCCGACGAACCGTTCAACATCCGCATGTGGTGCCTTGGCAACGAAATGGACGGCCCATGGCAGACGGGACATAAAACCGCCGAGGAATATGCGGCCCTCGCCGCCGTAACGGCCAGCGACATGCGCATGGTGGATCCGGATGTGGAACTTGTGGTGTGCGGATCTTCCGCCCATGACATGCCGACCTTCGGCACTTGGGAAGAAACCGTACTGTCCAAGGCCTTCGACGCCGTGAACTTCGTGTCTTGCCACGCCTACTACTTCCCTGAATACAATGCGGACGGTTCGCGCGACTACGCGAGCTTCATGGCTTCGGGCGTGGACATGGACGGCTTCATCAAGGATGTGGCGGCCGGCATCGCTGCCACCAAGGCGCGCCTCAAGAGCGACCACGACGTCTACATCTCCTTCGACGAATGGAACGTGTGGTACTCGCAAGAGGAGACGAGCAAGAATCCTGAAGGCATCGGCAACTGGCCCGTCGCTCCGCGCCTGCTCGAAGACATCTATACCGCCGCGGACGCCGTGGTCGTAGGCGACCTGCTCATCACGCTGCTCAAGAACGCGGACGTGGTGCGCGCGGCCAGCTTGGCGCAGCTCGTCAACGTCATTGCGCCCATCATGACGGAACCGGGCGGACCGGCCTGGCGCCAGACCACCTTCTATCCGTTCGCCATTACGGCGGCCGCCACGAAGGGCGGCACCGTATACGAACCGAAACTGGCGTCTCCGACCACCGCCACGCGCAAGTATGGCGACGTTCCCGTCATCAACGCCGTCGCCGTACAAGGCGCCGACGGATCGCTCAACATTTTCGCAACCAACCGCTCTCTTACGGAGCCGCAGCGTTTCACGATTGATCTACCGGCGCAGTTCCAAGCCACGAACGTCAGCGCGCAAACCATGCACGAAGACGATCTCGAGGCCTGCAACACGTTGGACAACCAGAACCGCGTGACTCCGCACATCAACGACACGGCAACACTCAACGGCTCGTCCGTCGAGGTTGTCCTGCCCCCGGTCAGTTGGACGGCAATCCGACTCGACTAGTCCTGTCCGCTTCGGCCGCAACCGGCTGAACAAGTTATTGACAATGAAGTCAACCAGAGTGAGGGATCCAAGGAGGAACCATGAAGGCACTCACCAAGGCTCTGTCGCTGCTTGCGGCAAGCGCCATGATCGTCTCCGTAGCAGCATGCGGAGGCGGCTCCGATTCCGCGTCTTCCGATTCGGGCGCGGCCGCGAAGGTCAACACCGACAAGAAGGCGAACGACGGCGCCCAGTGCACGAACACCGTCAAGAAGACGGGCGTGCAGAAAGTCACCGTATGGGGCTGGTATCCGGCCATTGAAAAGGTTGTGGACCAGTTCAACGAAACGCACGACGATCTGCAGGTGTGCTGGAACAACGGCGGCCAGGGCGGCGGCGAATACACGAAGTTCCAGAACGCGATCAAGGCCGGCTCCGGCGCTCCGGACGTCATCCAGCTCGAGTACGAGGCCATGCCGCAGTTCATGACGGGCACGCAGCAGCATCTCGTGGATCTCTCGCAGTTCGGCTTCAACGACCACAAGGACGACTACACCGAAGGTTCCTGGGACATGGTCAAGCTCGGCACCGAGGACAAGGCCTACGCGGTTCCCGTGGATCTCGGCCCGTTCGTGATGTATGTGCGCGAAGACATCTTCACCAAGTACAACGTGGACGTTCCGACCACGTATGACGAGTTCGCGGACGCGGCCAAGAAGCTCAAGGACGCAGGCTACGACGGCTACATTTCCGACTTCCCGCTCAACCAGACGGCCATGCTCATCGCGTTCTTCGAGCAGGCCGGCGCCAAGGTCAACACCTACTCCGCTTCCGACCCGACCAAGGTCAAGGTCAACTACGATTCCCCCGAAGCCAAGAAGGTGCTCGACTACTGGCAGAAGCTCATTGACGCCGGATATGTGGACACCACGGACGCCAACACCACCGACTGGACTACGAACATCCTGAGCGGCAAGTACGCCACTTGGATCCAAGCCTCCTGGCAGACGGGCTACCTCGCTTCCAGCTCCGACGACGCCAACGCCGATTCGGGCTTCCGCATCCACAAGGCCCCGGTTTGGGACGACTCCACGCCGGACGTCAACCAGGGCGGCTCCGCTTGGGCCGTAACCGACCAGGCCAAGGACACCGAAGCAGCCTACAAGGTGGCGCGCGAACTCTTCGGCTCCGAAGAGGCCCAGAAGATCGGCGTGACGGACGGCGGCCTGTTCCCGGCTTGGACCGACATGCTCAACTCCGACTTCTTCAAGACGGAGAAGGTGGCATTCCTCGGCAACCAGGAACCGAACACGATCACGATCCCTGTGGCCGAAGGCTACAAGGGCTCCGACTTCCTGCCATTCCAGACCTACGCCTACGACGAGCAGGCCAAGATGCTCAAGAGCATCTTCACCGATGGCACCTCCGTGGATGATGCGCTCGCCAAGATCGATTCCACGCTCAAGAATTACGCAACCCAACAGGGCTACACGGCCGAGTAATCGCGCAACGGCTATGGCTTCAGCGGCAACTCGGCCATAGCCCCAGCAGTAGCTCACTCATAGGAAAGGGCAGGTCGGCGGACGCTCCGACCGCTGGCCTGCCCTTTCATGCCCTTTTTACGATTTTGGAAGGTCACCCATGGCTAGCAAATCCGCAGCAGCCCACAGGGACCGCGTGGCGGCCCGGCGTGGCAATATCTGGGGCTGGACGTTCACCATCCCCTTCGGCATTGTCTTTCTTCTTTTCCTCGTTATTCCTCTCGTGTACGCGTTCTACATGTCCATGTACACGACGAACGTTTTCGGCACGAAGTTCACGGGTTTCGCCAACTATGTACGCGCATTCACGGATCCCGCTTTCCTGGGCGGCCTCGGCAGGGTACTGCTCTACACCGTGGTGATGGTGCCGATCCAGCTTGGTTTGGCACTTATCTTCGCGCTGTTGCTTGACGCGTTCAAGAACAAGTTCGCTTCCTTCTCACGCCTCGTCATTTTCCTGCCCTACGCCATTCCGGGCGTGATCGGCGCGCTTATGTGGGGCTTCATGTATTCGAAGAACATGGGCCCGTTCACCACGATTTTCGAACTGTTCGGCATGCAAGCGCCCGCGTTCCTCACTTCCAGCGGCATTTTCGGCGCCTTGGTTAATGTGGTCACATGGCAGTGGACGGGCTACTACATGGTCATCCTGTACTCGGCGCTGCAGTCCATTTCGCCCGACCTCTACGAGTCCGCACGTATCGATGGCGCTTCGGAATTGCGCATCGCATGGAGCATCAAGATCCCGATGTGCGCCAGCTCGCTTGTCATGGTCACGATCTTCTCGCTGATCGGCACACTGCAGTTCTACACCGAACCTACGGTGCTCAGGAACCAGGCGCCTACGGTTATCGACACTTCCTACACACCGAACATGTATGCGGGCGCGTTGGCGTTCAGCTACAACCAGCCCAACTACGCGGCGACGATCTCGTTCTCGCTTGGTTTCATTGTGGTCCTGTTCAGCATCATCTTTATGCGTCTGACGAAGCGTCAGTCCGGATTGGAGAACTGACATGTCGAGCACGGCAACATCGGCGGTGAAGCCGAACAAAATCCGCGGCAATAAGAAGATCTTCACGATTGTGGTGCTGATTGTCGCCATCGTGTACTTCCTGCTGCCCGTGTGGTGGCTTATCGTGGCCTCCACGAAATCCAACAGCGGCCTGTTCTTCGGCGAACACGGATCGCTATGGTTCGCCAACAAGTTCGCGTTGTGGGAGAACATCAAGCAGCTGTGCACATACCAGAACGGCATTTACTGGCGCTGGCTGCTCAACTCCTTCATTTACGCGCTGATCGGCGGCCTGCTGTCCACGGCCATCTCGATCCTGGCCGGCTACGGTTTCGCGAAGTTCCACTTCCGCGGCAAGAAGGCGTTCTTCAACCTTGTGCTGGGTGCTTTGATGATCCCGAGCACGGCGCTTGTCATCCCGCTGTTCCTCATCATGAGCAAGATCGGCATGGTCAACACGATGTGGGCCGTATTGCTGCCCGCACTGCTCAACCCGATGGGCGTCTACCTCATGCGCATCTACTGCCAGGAATCCTTGCCCGACGAAATGATCGAAGCCGCCCGCGTTGACGGCGCCGGCGAACTGCGCACTTTCTTCCAGGTGTCGCTGCCGATCATGACGCCGGCCATCACCACCGTGTATTTGCTGTCCACGGTGGGCGCGTGGAACAACTTCTTCCTGCCGCAGATTGTGTTGACCAACAGCAAGCTGTACCCGATCACTGTGGGTCTGACGCAATGGCAGGCCCAGTCCCAGGCGGGCGCCGCTTCCGAACAAGTGTGGAATCTTGTCACTTCGGGTTCGCTGATTTCCGTGATCCCGATGGTGCTCGCGTTCCTGTTCCTGCAAAAGTATTGGGTAGGAGGTTTGACCGCCGGTTCAGTAAAGTCGTAATTTTTCTTCACTTCACTTTCTTTCCTCTCCTCTCCGGAGTCGGCGCATACTGTATTCATCGTTCCGCGGTATGCGCCGATTTCATTACGATTCATCGATGAATCGTCCTATATTTATCTTTCTTATGATGCACAATCGTTATGGGAACGTGGAAATGGAGTACAAGCGATGCCTAGACGAGTGACTATCAAAGATGTGGCGCGGGAAGCGGGGGTCTCGTTCAAGACCGTTTCCAATGTACTCAACGGTACGGGAAGCTTCCGCGACTCCACCAAGCAGACGGTGATGGATGCGGTACAAAAGTTGGGGTACGTCCGCAATCCGTCTGCCCGCACGTTGAAGACGGGCGAAACCAAAATTATCGGACTTTCCATATTCGACTTCTCTCAGCCGTTTTCGTCATATTTCACGGACCAGGTCATTTATTACGCGCGCCAGTTCGGATATAGCGTGATCGTGCATACGTACGGCCAGGGAACGCAGCGCGTCGCCAATATTTCTGAAAATGTACGATTCCTGCCGGCGGACGGCTGGATCATTTTTGTCGACGAGCCGCTCACCGACGAGGGCGCCTCGCTGGTCCAGTCCATTCCCGTAGTGATGGCCGGCGATTATGACGCTTACGGACGCGTGGATTATGTGACGATGCCGAACGAGCAGGCCTGTCGCACGGCCATCAACAAATTGCTCGACGTCGACTATCGCGATATTGCGCTGTGTGGCACGACGCCCGGCATTACCGATTTTCGCCAGTATCTTGACGCCAAGGAAGGCACGCAGGAACTGCGCGTCAAAGGCTATTTGCAGGCGTTCGCAGACCATAATCTCACACCCGACCCACGGCTGTTCGTGCCATGCCAGTGGCTGTCGATGACGGAAGGCGTGGAAGCGGTAGGGCAGTTGCTCGATCGCGGCGTACAGCCCGACGCGATTGTGTGCTTGAACGACGCCGTGGCGCTTGGCGTGCTGCACGGATTGCAGTCGCACGGCATTCGCGTGCCCGAGGACGTGCAAGTCATGGGATTCGACAATGTGCCCGAAGGACAGTTCTCAAACCCGTCCTTGACCACGATTGACCCGCATGTGCGCGAATACGCCATGCATGCCGTGGATATGTTGTTGGACCGTCTGCAGGGCTATGACGGAGCTCCGCGTACGTATACATCCGACTTCACAATTGTGGAGCGCAATTCCATGCATATTGTGGAGCAGTAGCGGGTGTTTGCCGCATATTCCGCGCCATTACACGCAACACGCCGAAACCCCCTCTCAATTTGACTTGTGATTGCAGAGTGGTATTGTTTTCTTCTGTTGCGCCTAGGCGCAGCGGTGATTGGGCCCGTAGCTCAGGTGGTTAGAGCGCATCCCTGATAAGGATGAGGTCGAAGGTTCAAGTCCTTCCGGGCCCACACTGGATCTCTGATTCAAACAATTGGGGCTATGGCGCAGCTGGTAGCGCATCTGCTTTGCAAGCAGAGGGTCGCCGGTTCGAACCCGGCTAGCTCCACAAGTGCATCTGCATTTTCCAATTTTTCCGCTTTCCTTCAATTCCATTGGATTTTTCTGCTTATTTACAAGCTACAGATGCACCTTCATATCTTCTTTCGATTTTTGAATTTTTACGATCGATTTTGTTACCTTTTCTTTCGGCAAAAATTTTCGGAGTGTTGTTTTCGAGACCTGAACAGACGCCTTGATTTGCATACGTTTGTGTTATCGCTCACGGCAACGAGCGCGAGCCAATCCATAATGCATCAAATCCTAATTATTTGTAAGGCAGTCGGCACACAGAAACCTTAGAACAATAGATAAATCTTTCTCTCTTATCTTTATCTTTTGTCTCCTATTTTCCTCTTGTGTAAAAGTGGTGCCGATCGCAACGGAGCGGTCGGCACCACTTTTTATATCTCTGACGATTCACCGGCACACATTCGTCGGATGGCCACCCAGCCAAGCCCACAAATTGTCGAATGTAATATGCGCACGCAAGTCCATCGCCTGCTGTGTACGGAACCCGATATGCGGGGTGAGCAACGTGTGCGGGCAGTGTAAGAGGGGAGCGTCCGCAGGAAGCGGCGGCTCCTGGTCGAACACATCAACGGCGGCCTGCGCAATGGAACCGGACTTGAGCGCATCAACCAGCGCATCCGTATCCACAATCGGACCACGCGCCGCATTAATAAGCAGCGCCGTAGGCTTCATCAAACGCAACTTTTCCGCGTCAATCATGCCCCTCGTTCCATCGGTAATCGGCAAATGGATCGTAACAATATCCGACTGGCGCAACACGTCATCAAGACCGCACTGCTCATCAATATCGGCGCACTGCACTGTGGAACGATTGAACGCCAGTACACGGCAGCCCAACGCATGGAACACATGCGCCACCGCACGACCAATATGACCGGCGCCAACAATACCAATGGTTTTGCCTTGCAACGTCTGTCCCATCACAGGACCGGCAGCCTCACCATTGCGAAGGCGGGACTGCTCCTCATCCACATGGCGCAACATGGACAGCGCATACTCAAGCACGAGTTCCGTCACGGACTGCGTCGCATAGCCCTCGGCATTCGACACCGTAATATTGCGCTCGCGGCACACGTCCATCGGAATATGATCCACGCCAGTGAACGCCACGTCAATAAATTTCAGCTGTTTCGCCTGTTGCACGGCCTGCGCAGGCACAACCATATCCGCCACAATCGCCGCGTCCGCATCTTTCAATGCATCCGCAATGTCGACGGTAGTGGGGGCCGCATGTTCAGATGTCATATATTTGGCCAGAGTCAATGTATGGCCTTTGGCTTCCAGCTGCGCTCGCTGCTCGTCGATGAAATCCTGTGCGGCATGAATGTCTTGCAACATCACAATGTTCATTTTCCGCTCCTTACCCGCATTTCTGTTCCTTGCCCGGAGCACCTATGCGTTCTTTATAGGTTGCGTATAAGTCGTATAAGTATTGCCTCGACTCTATGGCCGGGTTCCGTATCATCGCTAGACAATTTGCATTCGGCAAAGAGGAGATTGCATGTTGCGATGCGTAAAAATATGCAATCAACAAGGAAACTGCGGATTTTTACCCAAACCAGGCCGGATCCAAGTCGGATGTATTGCATATGTCGCATTACTGGATACCACACATAAAAGCGCCAACAAGAGGACGTTACGCGCCTCACATCGGTAATTAGACAGAAAGTAACAAACACACCCATAAATCAAACAATTTATTACCGGTATTAAGAACCCCGTATTTAGTAAATATATTTATAAAACTTTAGTAGCAAAACTATTGATATTACAAAGCGAACAACGCAAGTAGGGGGTTGGGGAACGTGCCCCCGTTTACGTTCACACCACAACGTTCGCCGTGAAAGTGACAATCGGCGGGATTTCAATTGATAAAACGTTAAACCATCTAACAAACGTTTTCCCGCAGAGAAATTGATGTTTATTTCGTGAACGCTAACATTCGGTGTTGGCCGCGAACGGGAAACGTATCGATGTAGTTGTTTCGCCGCGCGCCACACACAAGAGAGCCGTACGAGACTACGAAAGTTTCCGCGGTACAGGAACGAAAGTTACATTCGAGGGAGAATCATGACTTCCAAGACGGAGCACCTTGAGGTGGAGGTGGAGCAGCCTCGCACCAAACGCCAAGGCTCAATGAAATATGTGGCCATCTTGGCATTCAGCGCGGGTCTGGCCGGTCTGCTGTACGGTTACGACACCGTGAGCATTTCTGGCGCCATTACGTACTTGACGCCGCTGTGGCACTTGAGCGCCACGATTGAAGGCCTGATTATTTCCTCGATTATGATCGGCGGCGTAATCGGCGTTGGCGTTTCGGGCTTCATTTCCGACCGCATCGGCCGTCGTCCGGTGCTGATTCTGGGTGCGGCATGCTTCTTTGTGGCCGCCCTGTGGTCCGCAGCGGTCAATGATCCGACGTCCCTGATTTGGGCACGTATCATCGGCGGTCTCGGCATCGGTCTGACTTCCTCGCTTTCCATCACTTACATCACCGAATGCGCTCCCGCAAAGTACCGCGGCACGCTGTCGTCCATGTACCAGCTGCTCACGATTCTGGGCATCTTCCTGACCAACCTCATCAACTTCTGGATTTCCGGTTTTGGCGGCATCCACTCCGACTTCGCCAACAAGGCATGGCGCCTCATGCTCGGCATTGGCGCCGCCCCGGCCCTCATTCTGCTCATCGCCCTTCTGGTAATGCCGGAATCTCCGCGCTTCCTTATGCAGGTCGGCAAGACCGAAAAGGGTTACGCCATCTTGGAACGCATTGGCGGCACCGACTCTGCAGACCGTGAACTTGTGGAAATCAAAGCTTCCATTGAAGACAACGCCAAGGGTTCGATCAAGGACCTGTTCCGCCAGCCGCTGTCCTACGCGCTGATGATCGGCATCTTCCTGGCCCTGTTCAACCAGTGGGTCGGCCAGAACGCTATTTCTTACTACGGTCCTACGATCTTCGCCGACATCTTCCCGGGCGGCAACACGGCATTCCTGTGCGCCACGATTATCGGCCTTGTGGAATTGATCTTCACGTTCGTCGGCATGTACTTCATTGACCGCATCGGCCGCAAGCCGCTGATGTTGTCGGGCGCGCTCGGCATGGGCGTCTTCTACGCACTGATGGGCATCTCGATGATGGCCAAGTGGCCGGGCATCACCACGCTGATCTTCGCCTGCCTCGTGATCGCATTCTTCGCGTACTCCATGGGTCCGGTGACGTGGGTCATGATCTCCGAACTCTTCCCGACCTACATGCGCGGCCGCGCATCGGGCATCTGCACGGTGTTCCTGTGGGGCGCCAACTTCCTCGTGGCCCAGTTCACGCCGGTCATGTTCAGCTACTGGGGCGGCGGCACGTTCATCTTCTGGGCCGTCATGGACTTCATCGCCTTCATCGGCGTCAAGTTCCTTGTTCCGGAAACCAAGGGCCGCACGCTGGAAGAGATCCAGAGCTTCTGGGTCAAGAAGTCTTCCGACAAGCACAACCTGGCCGCCTGAGCATCCGCGCTTAAGGGGCCGGTGGCCGGGATCGGGACCGAAGATCGGGTTCCGGCCACCACAAGAAACCTTCCATCCAATACCAATAACTGAATATCGATAACTGAACATAATTCAACAGGCGCGGAGTCCTTGTGGAATGAGGATTTGCACGTGACCACATTTCAAAAGGACCCCGCCCAAAAATTCGAATCACCGATGCGTTGCGCGTCGGGATACGATAAGCTATAAGTAGAGTTGTTAACGTTCACAACAGCGTGTGCGTACGACTGAGAAGGAACCACCTGTCTACCATGTGCAAAGGAGCACTGTTATGACTACACATGATCTGAGTCCAGAACAGATTGCCGAAAAGATTCGCGGGGGGACGGACGTCACTCGGCATTGAATTCGGATCCACTCGCATCAAGGCAGTGCTTATTGATGATGAATACCATACCATTGCCGCGGGCGACTATGAATGGGCCAGCCATTTGGAGGACGGCCTGTGGAGCTACTCGATCGGCGAAGTGTGGAAGGGCGTACAGGCCGCTTACGCTTCCATGGCCAACGACGTATACACGGCATACGGCGAAAAACTGACGAAGATCGGCCACATCGGCTTCTCCGCCATGATGCACGGCTATATGGCCTTCGATGCGGACAACCAGCTGCTGGTTCCGTTCCGTACTTGGCAGAACACCAATACGCATGAAGCCCATTTGAAGCTTTCCGAGCTGTTCCAGTACAACATTCCTGAACGTTGGTCCGTAGCGCATTTGTACCAGGCCGTGCTCAACCATGAGCCGCATGTGTCTCGCATCAACTATGTGACCACGCTGGCCGGCTATGTGCATTGGAAGCTTACGGGCGAAAAAGTGCTCGGCATTGGCGATGCTTCGGGCATGTTCCCGATTGATCCGGAAACCAAGACCTATGAGGCCGGATTTATCAAGCAGTTCAACGCGCTTCCCGAAGTCGCGGCCCAGCCATGGCAGATTGAAGATTTGCTGCCCGTTCCGCTGGTCGCGGGCACTCCGGCTGGCGAGCTGACCGAGGCGGGCGCCGCGCTGCTTGATCCTTCGGGCACGCTGCAGGCCGGCATTGTGCTAGCTCCTCCGGAAGGCGATGCCGGTACGGGCATGGTGGCCACGAATTCCGTGCGCAAGCGCACGGGCAATGTGTCCGCGGGCACGTCGATTTTCGCCACCGTGGTACTGGAGCACAAGCTTGCGCGCCTGCACCCGCAGGTCGATTTGGTCACCACGCCATGCGGCGACCTGGCCGGCATGAGCCACGCCAACAACTTCACTTCCGACCTGAACGCCTGGATTGGCCTGTTCAAGGAATTCGCCGAGGCGCTTGGACGCCCTGTAAGCACGGGCGAGCTCTACGGCACGCTGTTCAACATGGCCATTAGCGACAAGGCCGATTCCAACTGCGGCGGTCTGCTCAACTACCCGTTCCGTTCGGGCGAGTTCCTGGCCGGATTGGAAGAAGGCCGCCCGCTGTTCGTACGCAGCCCTGAAGCCCATATGAACCTGGCCAACTTCATGCGTACGCAGCTGTTCAGCGCGTTCAGCCCCGTCAAAATCGGCATGGACGTCATGACGAAGGACGAAGAAGTACAGGTGGATTCATTGATCGGCCATGGCGGCATCTTCACCACTCCGAAGGTGGCGCAGAAGATTCTGGCCGCGGCGTTCAACACCCCGATCAAGGTCATGGCAACGGCGGCCGAGGGTGGCGCCTGGGGCATGGCCGTACTCGCCGATTACCTGTGGCATGCGCCGTGGGATTTGGCCGACTACCTGGACGAGCGCGTGTTCAAGGACGCCAAGTCCACCACCGAGGATCCGGATCCAAGCGATGTGGCCGGTTTCGAAGAATTCTTCGGCCGTTTCCAGACGGGTCTGGATATTGAGCGCACGGCTATCCGCTCCATCAATCTCGAAAGCAAGTAAGAGCAATTTAGTACCGACCGAAAGGGAGAACATTATGGCAACTTTGGCTGATTACGGTCCCGAGGTGCGCGCCGAGGTCAAGCAGGTGCGCGAGGTCGTGGCCACGCTTCACGAGCAGCTGATCAAGTGGAACCTCGTGGTGTGGACCGCGGGCAACGTGTCCCAGCGCCTGCACACCGCCGACCTGATGGTCATCAAGCCATCCGGGCTGCGCTACGAGTACCTGACCCCCTCGAGCATGGTCGTGTGCGATCTGGACGGCAACGTCGTGGACGGTTCGGAAGCGCCCAGCTCGGACACCGCGTCCCACGCGTACATCTACCGCCACATGCCCGACGTGTACGGCGTGGTGCACACGCATTCCACATACGCGACGGCGTGGGCTGCCACGGGCCAGAACATCCCGTGCGGGCTGACGATGATGGGCGACGAGTTCGGCGGCCCGGTGCCGGTGGGCCCGTTCCGCCTGATCGGTTCTGAGGCGATCGGCGAGGGCGTGGTCGAGACGCTCAAGAAGTATCCGAAGTCCCCGTCGGTGCTCATGCAGAACCACGGCCCGTTCACGATCGGCAAGGACGCGGAGGGCGCGGTCAAGGCCGCGGCGATGACCGAGGAGGTCGCGCACACGATGTGGGCGGCCCGCCAGCTGGGCGAGATCATCCCGATCCCGCAAGAGGACATCGACAAGCTCAACGACCGCTACCAGAACGTATACGGCCAGCACTGAGCCGCATGCAACTTTTTTCAAAGAAGAAAAAGAAAAAGAAAGTAAGGAGCCAAATCATGGCAATGGAAAACCCATTTGAAGGCAAGGAAATCTGGTTTGGAGTAGGTTCCCAGGATCTGTACGGCGAAGAGGCCCTGCGCCAGGTCGCCGAGCAGACCGCCGAGATCGTGGACACGTTCAACGCTTCGGATTCCATCCCCGTCAAGATCGTGCTGAAGCCGACGCTGAAGTCCTCCGACGGCGTCAAGGAATTCATGATCGAAGCCTCGGCCAACCCGAACGTCATCGGCGTGATCGCCTGGTGCCATACGTTCTCCCCGGCCAAGATGTGGATCCGCGGCCTTGAAGTCCTTACGAAGCCGCTACTGCAGCTCAACACGCAGCACCACTTCGAGATTCCGTGGGAGACCATCGACATGGACTTCATGAACCTCAACCAGGCCGCTCACGGCGATCGCGAGTTCGGCTACATCCTTACCCGTCTGGGCATTCCGCGCAAGGTCGTCGTCGGCCACTACACGGATCCGGAAGTCGCCGAGCATATCGGCACCTGGGCCCGCGCTTGCGCCGGCTGGGACGCTTCGAACAACATGAAGGTCATGCGTTGGGGCGACAACATGCGTAACGTCGCCGTGACCGAAGGCGACAAGACCGAAGCCGAGCGCGTGTTCGGCGCCTCCATCAACACGTGGTCCGTCAATGACCTGTGCGCCGCATACGACGCCGTGGAAGATGATCAGGTCAAGGCCATCATCGAGGACTACAAGGCCAAGTACGACGTGGAACCGCGTCTGCTCGACGAAGACTACGATTCGCTGTTCATTGCCGCCAAGGAAGAGGCCGCAATGATCAACATGATGAAGGCCAACGGCTGCACGGCCGCCGTCGACAACTTCGAGGATCTTGGCACGCTGCCGCAGCTGCCGGGCGTAGGCGCACAGCGTCTGCCTTCGGAGTATGGCTACGGCTTCTCCGCTGAAGGCGACTGGAAGACCTCCGTGCTCGTACGCATTGGCGCCGTGATGGGCTACGGCCTTGAGGGTGGCGCTTCCCTCATGGAGGACTACTCCTACAACTTCGTGCCGGGCCACGAGAAGATCATGGGCTCCCACATGCTCGAGGTTTCCCCGTCCATCGGCACCATCGAGAAGCCAAAGCTGGAGATCCACCCGCTGGGCATCGGCGGCAAGGCCGATCCGGTTCGCCTCGTGTTCACGGCCGCCCCGAAGGACGACGCCGTGGTCGTGTCCATGGCCGACGTGCGCGAGCGCTTCCGCCTGACGATGAACGTGGTGAACGTGGTCGAGCCTGACGGCGAGCTCAAGGAACTGCCGTGCGCACGCGCACTGTGGGCTCCGGAACCGAACCTCAAGGTTTCCGCCGAGTGCTGGCTGCGTTCGGGCGCTTCGCACCACACCTGCATGACGACTTCCGTCGGCCGCGAGGCTTGGGAAGACTTCGCCCGCATCGCCGGTGTGGAACTTGCCACGATCGACAAGGACACCACTCCTGCCGCATTTGAGCGCGACCTGGAGATCAACGAGATCTTCCACCGCCTCAACAACCAGCACTGATCGCCACGAGATATCAGTAGCTGCAGCTCAATATAACTGAATAGTCGAAAGGGGAAGCGCCGGCAGTCCGCAGGTCGCTTCCCCTTTTATATTGCCCGTATTGCCTTCAATAGGCGTTAGATCGAATCGTCCACTTCCAGCACGCCGTCGGGCGGCAGCACTTGCGTGGTCGCGGGCGTCCAGCGCGTCGCCATCAATGGGGACCCGAAATCGGGAGTGCCGTCTTCGCGCCACCTGATGCGCCCCACATAGGCGTGCCTATTCGGATCGAACAAGGGATCGCCGAGAATCTCGACATAATTGCGGCAGTGGTAAATCAGCAGGTCATTGCCGTCCTCATCTTGCGTAAACGAGTTGTGGCCGGGACCGAATTGCCGTACCGTCTCGTCGGAACTGAAGACGGGAGTGGCGGATTTGCGCCAGTTTCCAGCATCCAACAGATCGTCGTCCTGCGAAATGGACAGCAGTCCCATGCAATATTCGGGGCCCGTTCCTGACGCGGAGAACGTGACAAAAATACGATTGCCGTGCCGCAGTACCGCGGGTCCCTCTTCTACGGTGAATCGCACTTTTTCCCAGTCGTATGTGGGTTGCGCGATCATGACGGGCGCCGAATCGAGCGTCCATGGATTGGCCATACGTGCGATATAGAGATTCGAATTGCCTTCGATCTGCGGATCTTTCTGTGGCCAGATCAAATATTCATGACCGTCGCGATGAACGAAACAGGTGGCGTCAAGCGCGAAACTTTCCATTCCCGTGTCCACTTGGCCGCGTTCCGTCCACGTTCCCGTAAGCGGATCCTCGTCGTCGCAAGTCAGACAGAAAATGCGATGCTGGAACGTGCCATGGTCGGCGTGTGTATCCGCGCTGGGGGCTGCCGCAAAATAGACGACCCACTGTCCGTGCACACGATGGATTTCGGGAGCCCAGATCAGGTGGCTCATCGGTCCGGAATCATGCTTGCGCCAAATTGTCACTTCCTCGGCTTGCTGCAGTCCGGAAAGTGTGTCGCTGCGGCGCAACGCAATACGGTCATAAGTGGGGTAGGACCCCGTAAAAATGTAGGATGATCCGTCTTTATAGACATACGGATCCGCGCGTTGCAGCACGATCGGGTTGGGAAGAAGACTCACGGTCGCTCCTTATATTCGACAACGATGTGCATTTGCCGACTGCTCATCGTTGAGACAATTGACACCAAAATAGGTGCGCCACTTCAACTGTGAGCGCTCTCAGTATCATATACAACGTTGAACTAAGTGTCGAATCGAGCGCGTTCAACCGATTGGGAGCCTCTTCTGCGTTCCCTTTTGCTTTTCCTTCTGCATTTTGAGACATGAACCGCGGCGTGTCTGTCGCAAAATGCAGAAGGGGATAGGGGGTCGCACCAATATATCCCCTGCAAAATCCCAATAAAAAAGTCCCGCTCGAAAACGGGACTGAACAAGAAAACAACAGCAGGTGCTTACATCACTTTTCGATGGGCTTTACCGCGTTCTGCACAGCGGACGGAACGTCTGCCGGAGCGGTCTGCTGGGCAGCCAGCGAATCGCGGATCTCCTGCAGCAGGATAACGGTCTGCTCTTCAGGGCTGATGGCCGGCTCTTCAGCGGCCACATCGCCCTTGTCGCCACGCAGCTTGGCCATCTGGCGCTCGGTAATGTCGCGCAGCTTGTTGATCGGCATCACAATGCAGAAATACACGGCGACGGCGATGATCAGGAAGTTGATCAGGGAGGTGAGCACCTTGCCGAAGGACACCGTGGCGCCATTGAACGTGAAGGCCAGCAGGTTGTCCATGTTCGGCTTGCCGAAAATCATAGCGATGAACGGGTTGATGACGCCCTCCACAATGGCCGTGACCACAGCGGTGACCGCGCCGCCCATGACAACACCGACAGCCATATCCACCATGTTGCCGCGCGCAATAAACTTCTTAAATCCGTCAAACATGAGAATCTCTCTTCTTGTATGTAACCCACATCGCTTGTGCGACAGCAGAGTTCAGCACAGAACTTTGCTTTGAGGGAATTGTTGAATAGTGTAATTCGTTTGCGCGTCTCATGTGACGAAAGTCCCAAAAATCAAGCAAAATCACGCCTAGAGCGCAATGCGAAGCAAATATGTCTTTAGTCAAGTATTGGCCTACTGTTGCAACACGCGGCTGAATGTTGATGGATAGTCGTCCGCCAAGAACTTTACGTTAGAAGGAGATGTTGCGAACAAGGAGACTGCCACGAAAACAGCTACAGAAACCCCGCAAGAAAAATTATTGAGCCATGACGTGGTGTTCATTATGATTGCCACGTTCTTCTTCATGTGCTCGAACATGCTCGGCCAGACCATTATCGCCGGGTATGCGGGGTCCATGGGCGCCAACGGATTCGTCATGGGCCTGATCGCGGCATTGATGTCGCTTACCTCGCTGTTCTGCCGTCCAATTGCCGGCAATCTCGCCGACAAAACCAACAAACGCCGCCTCGCTTTTATTGGTGCGATCCTCTATGCCGTCGCCGATCTGGCGTATGCGTTTTCGCCAAATGAAGGCGTGCTTATGGCCGCGCGTGTGCTCAACGGCTTGGGCTTCGCTTGCGGCTCCGTATGCCTGGCCACATGGCTCAGCATGCTGCTGCCGATTTCGCGCATGGGTGCCGGCATGGGCCTGTATGGCATGACCAACGCCATCGCGCAGGCCATTGGACCTGCCATCGGCATCCGTTGCTCGCAGACGATCGGCTTCCGGTGGACGTATATCATCGCCGCCGTCATGGCCGCGTTCATGGTTGTTTCCGTAATATTTGTCAAGGATCCCGGCAAGCCGCTGCTCAAACGCATTACGAAGCCCGAGCCGCTCAAGACGGCCATGGAAGATGTGACGCGCGAGTTCCTTGACAATCCGCCTTCCGAGCGTCCCATTACGATTACGAAACCCGGTTCCGCCGCAGCAAATACGGCAGCTACTGACACTGCGGATGCCGCTGCCGCCCAGCCGCGCGGTCTCAACCGTTTCGTGGAAACGCGCGTTATTCCGATCGCCGTCATCTTCATGATGTTCGCCATTCCGTACTTCGCCAACCAGGCGTTCCTTGTGGAATATTGCGCGGGCCGCCATCTGCCCGTGTCCGCCAGCCTGTTCTTCCCGCTGTACGCCATCGCCATTTTGATGTTGCGTGTGCTGATGCGCAACTGGTTCGACACCAAGTCGTTCCTGTTCTTCCTGATCATGTCGAGTATCGGCGACGTGGTCATGCTGCTCGCGTTGACGGTGATGAAGAACGACTGGATCATGCTGATCGCCGCGATCGGCATGGCGTTCGGATACGGCATCATGAGTTCCGTCACGCAGTCCCAAGCCGTGCTTGTGGCCGGCAAGGCGCGCAGCGGCATGGCAAACACCACGTATTACATGGGTATCGATTTGGGCATGTCCATCGGCCCGCTGATCGGCGGCGTACTGTTCGCCGTGGCGCCAATGTCGATGTTCTACATGATCATGCTCGTCACAATGCCTGTTGCATGGATCATCTTCGCGTGCTTCTCCTCGATTATCAATATTGACAAGCATCCGATCCGCAGCGTGCACGTGGTCCACCACCACTAGATCTTTACTTCCTTTTCGGGAAATCGCTAGTGAATCCCAGCTTTTCTTTTTACAATGGCGCTGGTTTATAAATCGGCTACCACTATAGAAAAGGGGAGCAATGCTCACTGACGAGTATGTCAAGCGCGTATACGCCCAGGTCGAGGCACGCGATCCGGAACAGCCGGAATTCCTGCAGGCTGTTATGGAAGTATTTGAAACCATTGAACCCGTGTTCAAGGATCACCCGGAATATGAGAAGTCCGGCGTACTGGAGCGCCTCGTTGAACCGGAACGTGTGATCAAGTTCCGTGTGCCGTGGATTGACGATGAGGGTCATGTACAAGTGAACCGCGGCTATCGCATCCAGTTCAATTCCGCGATCGGCCCGTACAAGGGCGGCCTGCGCTTCCATCCGACCGTCACGGAAAGCGTCATCAAGTTCCTCGGATTTGAACAAATCTTCAAGAACTCGCTGACTGGTCTGCCGATGGGCGGAGGCAAGGGCGGTTCCGACTTCGATCCGAAGGGCCGTTCCGATGCCGAAGTCATGCGCTTCTGCCAGTCCTTCATGACCGAGCTGCAGCGCCATGTGGGCCAGTTCACCGATGTTCCGGCCGGCGACATCAACGTTGGCGCGCGTGAAGTGGGCTACATGTTCGGCCAGTACAAGCGTCTGCGCAACGAGTTCGCCGGCGTGCTGACGGGCAAGGGCCTCGAGTTCGGCGGCTCCCTGGCCCGCACGGAAGCGACGGGTTACGGCCTGTGCTATTACACGCAGGAAGCGCTGCGCGTACTGCGCAACGATTCCTTCGCCGGCAAGACCGTAGTGGTGTCCGGCTCGGGCAATGTGGCCATCTTCGCCATTGAAAAGGCCCAAGAACTGGGCGCCAACGTCGTGACGTGCTCCGATTCCAACGGTTACATTTACGACCCGAACGGCATCGACCTCGACATTGTCAAGGACATCAAGCTCGAGCACCGCGGCCGCATCAAGGAATATGCGGACCGTGTGGCGAGCGCCGAATATCACGAGGGCTGCAGCGAAGTGTGGACCGTGCCGTGCGATATCGCATTGCCGTGCGCCACACAGAACGAAATCGACGAGCCGCATGCGCAGGCTCTCGTAGACAACGGCTGCACGGTGGTGTGCGAAGGCGCGAACATGCCGTCCACGCCTGCAGCCATTGCCGTCTACCAGAACAACGGCGTGCTCTACGGCCCGGCCAAGGCCGCGAACGCGGGTGGCGTGGCTGTTTCCGGACTGGAAATGAGCCAGAATTCCTACCGCCTTTCCTGGACCTTCGAGGAAACGGACAAGCGTCTGCAGGGCATCATGGAATCGATTGTGGCCGAATCGCTGGCCGCCGCAAAGCAGTACGGCCATGAGGGCGACCTCATGATGGGCGCCAATATCGCGGGCTTCATCAAGGTGGCCAACGCGATGGTCGCGGAAGGCATTATCTGAGTTCAATATTTGCGAATTATCGAAACATATTGAACCGATAAGGCAGCCGGATGGCACGGATCACAATCTGCGCCATCCGGTTTTTTCTTGGCAATTTTCCCAGAATGAAAAACCAGACGGCACTCAGGCAACGTTCATATGCTTGCTTGCATGGCACGTACTACGAATAATGCAACACCCGCGACCGCAGAAGAACGCGAACTCCAGGCCATGCGCGACGAAAAGCCGAAAATGCGCGGTTGGATCCACCTGTGCACATTCCCGTTGTGCATTGGCGCGTCGATTGTACTGATCTGTTTGGCGCCGGCGGGCGCCATGAAAGCGGCCATTTCCATATATGCGGCCACGGCGATGCTGTTGTTCGGTACGAGCGCCGCATTGCATATGACGCATGGCCATGTTCCCGTCAAGGCCGACCGTATTCTCGTACGGCTCGACTATTCCAATATTTTCTTGCTTATTGCGGGTACGATCACGCCATTTTTGTTCGCGATTACGAACCGTACCGTACGCATCACGTACCTGTTGATTATTTGGATTGTTGCAGGCGTGGGCGTTATCGCCCACTTGATTTGGCCGGACGGACTCGACTGGCTGTTCACGATTGTGTATTGCGTGCTGGGACTTGCGCCTGTCACCATATTGAACCTGTTCTGGACTTCGCCCTACATCGGTCCCGTCGCGACGATTCTCGTGGTCTGCGGCGGCGCCGCCTATATTGGGGGAGCCGTGTGCTTCGCCATTCGCAAGCCCAATATTGTGCCCGCATGGTTCGGCTACCATGAGCTGTTCCATCTGGGTACGGTGGCCGGTTACGCATGCCATGTGATCGCGTTGTTCATGGTCGTATGCGCCATGAGGTGACGTGTTTCCGCGCTATTGCGCCCGCACTATTCTTCCGTGGACTCCACTGGGGAGGTTTCCACCGTTTCGTGCAGGGTAGGAGGTTCGGGAAGCACTGTTCCGGGAACATAATCCCATGGCATTTTGCGCGCGAAGATATAGAACACGAGCAGGAACAGCCACACCGTCCAGAACCAATGGTTGCCGATCATGGCCAGCACGAACAACGCGCCCATGATAATCGAACGAATCACATAGAACAGTACGCGCGTCCAACCGTGCCGTTCCTTCGTTTCGAACGTCATATGCGTATACATGGCGCCCAACGACCTTCCGCGATGGGCGGCAGGAATCCATACTTCAAATATCAGGAACGCGACTATGGCCACGCCAATCGCGCCCTTGCGCGTAATGCTCAAGTCAACCAGCAGCGGTCCGAGTGAGTAGGTGCCGTCCAGGTTATTGCGCGCACATTCGAAAAACGCCCAGATAAAGCCGTAGCTGCATACCAAGTACGTGATAAAGCAGAACAGGTAATCGATAATCAGCGACACCATGCGGTGGATGAACCCGGGCTGTGTCACGGTTCCCGGCGTGGCCGTAATGCGCTGCGGCACGAACTTCGTATAGATCGTGCCAATGCCGTAGCCAAGCGCACCGCCCAGCGTGTTGGTCAGCATGTCGTCCACATCGAACTGCCGGTACGCGCATGGATACAACCCCCATACGCCTGTAAGCTGTGTCGTTTCAATGAATACCGAACATCCGAATGCGAACGGGATCGCGATCCACCAGCGCCATTTGGCCCAGCGGTAGAGCATGAATCCCATTGGCAGAAAGAACATCACATTGAGCAGCAATTGCAAAATGTCGTTCATGCCGCCGTAGAGAATCTGCGGAATAAAGGCGAATATGTTGAGCTGGGGCGGCTTATGATGCGTAAAACAGTAGAGCGTCGGATCGTCCGGCATGGGGTACTGCGTAAAGGTCAGCAGGCCCACCCCATAGAGTACACTGACGTACGCAGTAACCATAGAACCCCAGCTCAACACATGGTTCCGGTGGTAAATAAACGCGAGAATCGGCAGTGTGAGAACCAACGAAATAATGGGCCACAGCGTCAGCGCCAGCTTGAATGACGAGCTAAACAGCTCCACATACGCAATCATGAAATATTTCAGTATTTAGTATTAGTGGATAACTAAGGCTCAGTCATCGCCAAGCGTCATATGCACGCCACCCACCAAATTGCTCACGACGTTATATAACAGCGCAAAAATGGTGACCAAAATCGTGATCAGCACCATTTCGGCAATCGAAAAAATGGTCACTACACTCAAAATTGTCGGGAGCGAGAACACGTTCGCAAGATTGAGTCCGGCCGAATCAAGGCCGGCGGACGAAATGATCTGGGACACCTGGTCGAATACGCCGACCATTTTCAGCAGCGACCAGAGCAACGTCGCCGCCACAATCTGAATAATTGCGCCCGCCAACGTAAGCATGAACGTCACCTTGGCCACGGACCACGCGTCGAAGCGCGTAATCGAAAGATTCATACGGCGCGCATGGGGCTTCTTCTGCGAGGAACGACCCGCGGAACGGATCGGCTTGTTCTCTTCTGGACGGTCCTTGTCCGCAATCAATGGCTGATTTGAGGCGGAACGGGCCACTCGGGGATGGTTGTGGGCGTCAGCCGACTTATGTTCCAGGTTCTCACTCATCTGTACTGCTCCTTATCGCTTACTGGGGTCCCAGCGTTACAGTCATGCGTTGATTGTACAACGAGCGCAATAGAGCGCCTCAGCGTTGCCACAGAGGCGCTCTATGTGATATGGCCGCGGTGTTACAAACGCAGCCGGTTTATTCGGCCGCTGCCGCGGTCGATTCGGTTGTCGCGGAATCCGTCACGGCCGCCGTTTCCGGCGTGGCGTTTTTCTCGGATTCTTCAGACTCTTCGGAATCGTCGTCCAGTTCGGCGTTGCGTGCGATGGAGATGATTTCGTCCCCTGCATCGGGCTTGGCAAACGTGACACCCTGCGTGGTACGGCCGGTCCTGTGGACTTCGGCCACGTCGGAGCGTACGACCTTGCCGGACTTCATGATCGCCATGACCTGGTCCTCTTCGCGGACCACAAGCGCGCCCACAAGTTCGCCGCGCTCGTCGGTCAGCTGCACGGCCTTCACACCATAACCGTTACGGCCCTGCAGACGGTACTCGTCCACGGCCGTGCGCTTGGCGAAGCCTTCGCTTGTCACGACGAGCAGATCCTCGTCGTCCATGTCGTCACGAATGACGTCCATGGCGAGCAATTCGTCGCCATCGCGGAACTTCATGCCCTGCACACCGGCGGTCTGGCGGCCCATAGGACGCAGCTGCGTGTCGTCGGCCTTGAACTTCAGGCTCATGCCGTGCTTGGAGACGAGCATGATGTCGTCTTCCACGTTGCACAGCGTGGCGCCGATGAGTTCGTCGGCATTCTCGCCATTCTCGTCGGTCATCAGGCGCACGGCGATAAGGCCGCCCTGGCGCGGGGAGTCGTATTCGGACAGGCGCGTCTTCTTGACCTTGCCGGACTTGGTGGCGAGCACGAGGTACTTGGCCACTTCGTAGTTCGGAATGGACAGCACGGCCTGGATGTTCTCGTCAGGCTGCAGCTGCAGCAGGTTCGCTACGTGCTGGCCCTTGGAATCACGCGATCCTTCCGGAATCTCGTACGCCTTGACGCGGTACACGCGGCCCATGTTCGTGAAGAACAGCAGCCAGTTGTGCGTGCTCGTGAGGAAGAAGTGGTCCACCACGTCGTCTTCGCGCAGTTTGGCGCCCTTGATGCCCTTGCCGCCACGGTGCTGGGAACGGTATTCGTCGGCCTTCGTGCGCTTGATGAAACCGGAGTGCGTCAGCGTGACTACCACGTTTTCTTCAGCGATAAGGTCTTCCACGTTCATCTCGCCCGAGTACGGCAGGATGCGCGTGCGGCGTTCGTCGCCATAGCGCGCCACGATCTCGTCGAGTTCGTCGCCCACGATCTGGCGCTGGCGTTCCGGACGCGCGAGGATGTCGTTGTAGTTGGCGATCCTGCGCATGAGCTCTTCGTGCTCGTCAAGGATCTTCTGGCGTTCCAGCGCGGCCAGGCGGCGCAACTGCATGGCCAGAATGGCGTCAGCCTGCACACCGTCCACGTCAAGCAGATCGATCAGACCCGTACGAGCGCGGTCGACGTCGGGCGACTGGCGGATCAGCGCGATGACTTCGTCGATCATGTCGAGCGCCTTGAGGTAGCCCTGCAGAATGTGGTCGCGTTCTTCGGCCTCGCGCTTGAGGTATGCGGTACGGCGGGCGATCACGTCGAGCTGGTGCG
Source organism: Bifidobacterium magnum (assembly GCF_000741255.1). Classification (GTDB taxonomy): domain Bacteria; phylum Actinomycetota; class Actinomycetes; order Actinomycetales; family Bifidobacteriaceae; genus Bifidobacterium; species Bifidobacterium magnum. Next base: position 16,123 of record NZ_JGZB01000011.1, on the reverse strand, counting down.
TCACCCAATGGCGGATGAATGCGTCGAGGCTCAGCGTGCGCGGCACACCGTCGACCAGCGCCAGCATGTTGGCGCCGAAGGTCTGCTGCAGTTGCGTGTGCTTGTACAGGTTGTTGAGCAGGACCTTCGGGACGGCGTCGCGCTTGAGCACGAGCACGAGGCGCTGGCCGGTACGGCCCGAGGTTTCATCGCGCATATCGGCGATGCCCTGGATCTTGCCGTCGCGCACGGCCTCGCGGATCGAGGCGACAAGGCGGTCGGGGTTGACCTGGTACGGCAGCTCCGTAATGACTAGGCACATGCGGCCCTTGATCTCTTCCGTGTTGACCACGGCGCGCATCGTGATCAGGCCACGACCCGTACGGTAGGCCTGTTCAATGCCCTTGTGGCCCAAAATCGTTGCGGCGGTGGGGAAGTCCGGTCCCTTGATGCGCTGCAGCAACGCTTCGAGCAGCTCTTCGCGCGTGGCTTCCGGATGTTCCAGAGCCCAGTGCACGCCTTCGGCCACTTCGCGCAGGTTGTGCGGAGGGATGTTCGTCGCCATACCGACAGCGATGCCCGAAGAACCGTTGACAAGCAGGTTCGGGAAGCGGGCCGGCAGTACGGTCGGCTCCTGCGTCTTGCCGTCGTAGTTCGGCACGAAGTCCACGGTGTCCTTGTCAATGTCGCGCACCATTTCCATGGCGAGCGGCGCCATACGGCATTCCGTGTAACGCATTGCGGCGGCCGGGTCGTCGCCCGGGGAGCCGAAGTTGCCCTGTCCGTCCACGAGTACGGAACGCATGGACCACGGCTGAGCCATACGCACAAGCGTGTCATAGATGGCCGAGTCGCCGTGCGGATGGTACTTGCCCATCACGTCGCCGACAACGCGCGAGCACTTGTTGTAACCGCGGTCGGGACGGTATCCGCCGTCATACATGGCGTAAATGACGCGGCGGTGCACGGGCTTCATGCCGTCGCGCACATCCGGCAACGCGCGTTCCACGATTACGGACAACGCATACGAAAGGTACGACTGGCGCATTTCGTCCTGCAGATCCACAGGCTGAATGCGTTCGCCCTTCATCAGGCCGTAATCGGTATTGTCGCTTTCCTGCGGGCTCAACGGTTCCATCGAACCGTCGGGCAGGAACTGCTCATTCGAGCTATTATTCATCGATTCGTCTGCCACTTTGTTTCCTTATAGTTCAAAAATCAGGCGTCAATCCAGCGAGCGTTGTGGGCGTTGCGCTGAATGAACAGACGGCGCGGCTCCACTTCATCGCCCATGAGCATCGAGAACGTCTCATCGGCCTGAATCGCGTCTTCAATATGGACTTGCTTCAAGATGCGGTGTTCCGGATCCATGGTCGTTTCCCACAGTTCCTGATAGCTCATCTCGCCCAAGCCCTTGTAGCGCTGGATGCCTTCGCCCTTGGGCAGCTGACGGCCCGCGGCCTTGCCTTCGGCCAGCACGCGGTCGCGTTCGGCGTCCGTATACACGAAGTCGTGGGCGCCCTTGGTCCACTTGAGTCGATACAGCGGAGGCATGGCCACGTATACATAGCCGGCCGTGATCATTGGACGCATGTAGCGGAAGAACAGCGTCAAGTTCAACGTGGCGATATGGGCGCCGTCCACATCGGCGTCGGCCATGATGATGATCTTGTGGTAGCGCACCTTGTCGAGGTCGAAGTCCTCGCCGTAGCCGCCGCCCACGGCGGTGATCAGCGATTCAATCGTGTCCGACTTCATCATGCGCTCGAAGCTTGCGCGCTCCGTGTTCAAAATCTTGCCGCGCAACGGCAAAATGGCCTGCGTGATCGGGTTGCGGCCCTGGATGGCGGAACCGCCTGCCGAATCGCCCTCGACGATGAACAGTTCGCACTCGGCCGGGTTGTTGGACTGGCAATCCTTGAGCTTGTCGGGCATGCCGGCGGACTCGAAGATCGACTTGCGGCGCGTGTTTTCGCGGGCCTTCTTGGCGGCCATGCGCGCACGCGAAGCTTCCATGGCCTTCTGAATGATGTTCTTGGCCTCGGTGGGATGCGAATCGAGCCAGTCGCCGAACTTGTCGTTCATCACGCGCTGCACGAAGGCCTTGGCTTCGGAGTTGCCGAGCTTCGTCTTCGTCTGGCCTTCGAACTGGGGATTTGTGAGCTTGACCGAGATGACGGCGGTAAGGCCTTCACGCACGTCGTCGCCCGAAAGGTTGTCATCCTTGTCCTTGAGGATGCCCTTGTCGCGCGCGTAGCGGTTGATCATGCTCGTCAACGCGGCGCGGAAGCCCTCTTCGTGGGTGCCGCCTTCCGTGGTGGCGATCGTGTTGGCGAAGGTGTGCACGGATTCGGAGTAGGCGTTCGTCCATTGCATGGCGATTTCGGCGGAAATGCCAATAGCCAGGTCTTCGGACTCGAAATCGATAACGTCGGGCTCGATCGGCTGCGACTTGCGCACCTTGACCATGTATGCCACATAATCCTTGATACCGTTGGCATACTGGTAGGTGACGCTCTGATGCAGCTCCTGTGCGTCGTTGGCGTCTTCCGTGGCGATTTCATCGGCAGCCAGATCCTCCTGGCGCAAATCGGTCAGGGAGATCTTCAGTCCCTTGTTCAGGAACGCCATCTGCTGGAAACGGCTACGCAGCGTCTCGAAATCGTAGATCGTCGTTTCGAAAATCTTGGCGTCCGGCCAGAACGTCACGGACGTGCCCGTGGATTCGCCTTCGCGCATGGGCTCACGACGCTCCAGCGGAGCCACCGGATGCTGATCGACATAGGTTTGCGTCCAGTGGTAGCCCTGACGGCGCACTTCAATTTCCACGCGCGTGGACAGGGCGTTTACCACGGAAATGCCCACGCCGTGCAGGCCGCCGGACACGGCGTAGCCGCCGCCACCGAACTTGCCGCCCGCGTGAAGCTTCGTCATCACGGTTTCCACGCCGGAAATGCCTTCACCCGGCACCTCATCGACCGGAATGCCACGGCCGTCATCCACTACTCGAATGCCGTTGTCAGGCAGAATAGTCACTTCAATATGGGACGCGTAACCGGCAAGCGCCTCATCCACGGAGTTGTCCACGATCTCATAGACCAAGTGGTGCAAACCGCGCGGGCCCGTCGAGCCGATATACATGCCTGGACGAATACGAACCGCTTCAAGGCCTTCCAGAACGCGCAAATCGCTTGCGTCATAATGGTTGGGGGAAAGCGTATCGTCAAGCTGGGCGTTCTGAACTGTTTCGCTCAGCTGATCCATAGGATCGTTAGATTGATCTACAGGATCTGATGCAAATTCTGCCACAGAGATTCCTTTCTGCGTTAAGCATCCCCAAGAGGGTCATTTACGTGGGCGATATGCCCTTAAACGCAAATAAACGCCCTCTACAGGCGTTTAACTAGTATGCTAAAGATCTTACTCGTAGGGGGTGACTCCTTGGCACTGCGCTAGCTTTACGAAAATCGCGACGAGTAGCGGGATCGACGGCGCTGCTGGAGGCCCCCGAGCACCACCACATGTTCTATGTTCAAATGGGGGACCGCCGTGCGCAAGGCCTCCACGAATTGCGTTTCCATGCTATGCAATAGCTGCTGCCATGCGGGACTGTCCGCGCGAATGGTCAGCGTTCCTTCTTCCACGCGCACGATGCGCGAATGCGCGGCGATGTCCGGTCCCGCAATCTGGGGCCAGTTGCCATATAACGCGCCCACATCGAGCTTTTGCATCCATCCTTCGCCCGAAAACATGGCGTTCAGCGTGCTACCGACAGTTTTGGGCTCCCGTCCGCGTTTGCCAAAGTTCTCGAACGCCTCTTCGTTCTGCTCGCGCAGACGGTCCGTAAAATCGACGCGTTGCGCGAGCTGTTCGAATACCATGGCCGGCAGTTTGCGCTCGTCCAGATGCAGCAGGTCCGCTACTGGAGCCTTGTTCACTGCGCTTCGCCTTCTTTCAGCGCTTCTACGTCGATCACGCGAATGGGAGCGCCTTCATGATCGAGCTCGCTTATGGCAGGAATATCGCTGGCCGCCGCCACAGTGATGAACACCTGGTCCTGGCGCGAGGCGAATTCGAGGATTTTCTGCCGCCTGTTCTCGTCCAGCTGGGCGAACACATCGTCAAGAATCACAATGGGACGTGTCTGGAATCGTTGTTCCACGAGTTCCACAAGCGCCATTTTCAGTGCGAGCGCGAGCGTCCACATTTCGCCGTTCGAGGCGAATTCCTTGGCGGGAATCGAGTCGATTGTAACGGTCATGTCGTCGCGTTGCGGCCCGATCAGATTGATGCCGCGCGCGCTTTCTCCCGCATACAGTCGCTGGAAATGGCGGCTGATCTCGGGTTGGGGCTGCTCATATTCCAGCACTTCCGCAAAAGACGGCTCATAAGACAGTCCCGCAACGCCGTTGCCGTTCGACAATTGCGTATACAGGCGCGAGAACGGCTGGTTCAAGAGTTCAATGACGGCCGCGCGTTGTTTGGTCAGTTCCATGCCCAGCGCGATGAACTGACCCGTCCAGATTTCCAGCGTTCCCAGCGCGCCACTATGGCGCGGATCGGCCGGATCCGTGGATCCCAGCGTTTTCAATAGGGCGGCGCGTTGGCGCGCAACTTTCGTGAACTGCTGGTGCAGCCCCACATATTCCCGATTGAGCAGCGCGCAGGCCTGGTCGAGGAACGTGCGGCGCCTGGACGGTTCCGCACTAATGAGCTGCTGGTCGTCGGGAGCGAACGTCACGCTGGGAATGCGGCCCACAATATCCCTCATATATAGGGACTGTCCACTGTTGACGCGGCCGCGGTTCGCGCCTTTTAATCGAAGCGACAATTCCAGCGTCGTCTGCGGCAAATTTTCGGTTTGTTCGGAACTTTTATGAGCCGATAATGATGCCGGCTCCGGTTCCGTATCAGTGTCCTCCACGATATTGGCGCGGATCGTGGCGACGGACTGCCCGCGTTCAATAAGCGGCGTCGTGCTCGAGACACGGTGGCTGGAACCCGTGGAGAGCACTTCGATGGCTTCCACAATATTCGTTTTGCCCAGTCCGTTGGCGCCCTGGAATACGGTCACTCCGGCCGCAAGATCGATAAGCAGGTGATCCCACGACCGGAAGTGGTCCAATGCGAGTTTTGTAATGACCATCAGTTTCCGATGCGCATCGGCACGAGCAGGTAGCGGTACTGCATCGATTCGTCGCTATCCTTGCTCTCCTGGCCGTCGAATTCGACAGGCTTGATCGGAGTGGTCATCTTCATGCGCACGTATGGCTCGCTGATAGCCGCGATACCGTTTTGCAAGTAGTTCGGATTGAACGCGAGCGTGATGTCCTCGCCGTCAAGATCCACGTCAAGGATTTCGTTGGCCTGCGCCTCTTCGGAGTTGCCTGCGGTAAGCGTCACTTCCTCGTTCGTGAACGTCATGCGCAGCGACTCGTTCTGGCCCGTGACCAGCGACATGCGCTTGATGGCGTCCAGAAGATCCTGGCGGTTGATCACGGCGTGGATCGGATATTCGTCCGCATACAGGCGGTCGACGGACGGGAATTCGCCTTCAATAAGCTGCAGCGTGGAGACGCGGCCGCCATTTTCGAAGCCCACGAGCTTCGGATTCTGAGGATCGAAGCTGATTTTCACGGTCGTATGCATGTCAAGGGAGTGGGCCAGTTCGCGCAGACGGTCGCCCGGAATCAAGGCGCTTACGTCCACTTCGGCATCGGCCGGTTCCCATTCAACCATGGCGCGGGAGAGGCGGAAACGGTCCGTGGAAGACATGATGACGGTATTGCCCACGAATTGCGTGCGGATGCAGCTGAGCACAGGACGCGGGCCGTCAATCGGCGCGACCGAAACATTGGCCTGGTTCACAGCCTGCGCGAAAGTGGCGGCATCCACTTCGCCAACCAGCGGCGGCAGCTGGGGCAGATCCGGATATTCTTCGACAGGCATGAGCTGCAGCGAGAACGTGGATTTGCCGGACGTGATGCGCAAACGTGAGCCTTCCGTGGCCAAGTACGTCTTTTCGCCAGGCAGCATGCGGCTGATGTCGGACAGCATCTTGCCGCGCACGACCACGGTGCCGTCTTCATCGACGCCCGCTTCAATGCGGTCGCGTGCGGTCATGGTGAGGCTGAACGTGGAGAGTTGAAGCAATCCATCTACGGTTTCCAGTTTGATACCGGCCAGAATCGGGTTGTTTGGCCTGTTGTCAAGGGCGCGCGTTGCCCATGCGACCGCATCCGCAAGGGAGGTGGAATTGACTTCAACTTTCATGATTCCTCTTTCGTCGTGTTGTTAGAGCTATTCTACAAAGTTCGCTGCTGGTAAGAAACATGGTTCGGGAAGCTGCGTTCGGCTGAATGTTGATGAACGTAAGTTAAGTAAAGTCATCATCATCATAAGGCCTGTGGATAATGTGGAAAACCGTGATGAGGCGTTGAAAATACACACAAGGTGGAAAACTTTCAATTGTGCATAGACGGTGGAAACCGTGTGCATAAAGTGCCGATTTATTCACACCCTCAAAATCTTGAAAAAGTTATGCACCTCATTTCGTGTTTTTCACACAAGTTGTTCACTGTAAATGGCCGTTTATCCACACGTTATCCCCACGAAAAGTGGCCATTTGTGCATAGCGTGTGGATAAAAAATCTTCAAAAAGTTGTTCCGGGAGTGTCGTGTGCACATCTTAGAAGGCATGGTTTTATCCTCAAACGACACAAAACGGGGTGCAATCACAACGCGTTGCACAGGCATGCGGAGCGTGCGCAGGGCGCACTTCTACCGTAAAAATTCCGATGGCGGCAGCGTCTAGGCGTCGGCCTCCTGCTTAATGCGGGCGGTCAGCTCGTTGACGTACTTGAAGATCTCCTGCTTATCCGCCATGCGCGTGCTGATCACGTCGCGGGCATGAATGACCGTGGAATGGTCCTTGTTGAACTCGCGGCCGATCTCCTTGAGGCTCTTGCTCGTCAGCTCGTTCGTCAAATACATGGCGATCTGGCGTGCGAGCACCACGTTGCGCTGACGCGCCTTGCCCATGATGTCGTCAAACGTCAGATGGAAGTATGTGGCCACCTGGTTGATGATTTGGGCCGGCGTCACTTCCACTTCGCTGGTACGCAGGTCCTGGAGTGCCAATTCGGCCAGCTCCGGCGTCACGGGCATATGGCTCAGATTGGCTCGCGCCGTCACACGGCGCAACGCGCCCTCGAGCTCGCGGATATTGCTCGTAAAACGCTCGGCGATAATCGAGAGCACCTCATCGGGCACCTTCATGTAGTTGCCCGCCGAAATGCTCTGCAAAATGGCGATACGCGTCTCGAGGTCCGGCGGCTGCACGTCCACGGTGAGGCCCTGCTCGAAGCGGGAAATCAAGCGGTCCTCGAACCCCTTGAGGTTCTTGGGCACCACATCGGAGGTAATCACGATGTTTTTGCCCGCCTGCTGCAGGGAATTGAACGTATAGAAGAACTGGTCCAGCGTCTGCTCCTTCCCGGAGAGGAACTGGATGTCGTCGATCAACAGGATGTCGACGCTGCGGTAGCGCTTGTTGAACTCACTCGTCAAACTTGAATTCTTCGTGCCCGACTGCAGGGACTCGATGAACTCGTTCGTGAATTCTTCACTGGTCACATAGCGTACGCTGAGTTCCTCGCCCGCTTCCTGGGCACATTCGATCGCGTAGTTGCCGATGGCGTTCAACAAATGCGTTTTGCCGAGTCCCGAGTGGCCGTAGATGAACAACGGATTGAACTCGGCGCGGCCCGTGCCTTCGGCCACGGCCAAAGAGACGGTATAGGCGAACTTGTTCGACTCTCCACGGATGAACGTGTCGAACGTGGCCGACTTGTTCAAATGTGTCACGGGATCCATGTTCGGGATCTGGGAATTGTTGGCGCCCATCGGTCGCGGGCGTGCCTGTTCGGGCATGGGGCCGGCCGCCGCAATAGGCAATTCGCCCTGCATGGGGCTCGGCAAATGGCGCGTCACATACGATTTGCTGGAATATGCGGAATCCTTGTACACCGAGGACAGCGGGGATTCCTCCGGCTCTTCCTCTTCAAGCGCGCTGGCGAAGGTCAGCTGTTCGGGTTGCTGATTTTGAACTTGTGGTGCCGTGGCCGGCGCGAATGCCGCTCCGTTTTGAACATTCTGAACATTTTGAACTTGCTGGAAGTCCTGCATCGGCATCATGGGCATCATCGGCTGTACCGGCTGCATGGCCGGCATCGATGGCATGGAAGCCATGGATTGCATCGGCGTCTCATTTGGCACGGACGACAACGTGTCCGGAGGCGTGGACGGGGTATGCGGCTTGGATTCCAACGTTTCTTCGCGGAACGCCTTGAGCCTTGAGAATTCTTCGTCCGAGACGATCTTGAATGCCGGCGTGATCGGCTTGCCGTTGGCGATCCACAATGCCTGCAACAGCGGCTTGGAAAGTTTGGATTGCAGCATTTCCATGGTCGTGGTGTTTTCGGCACACAACACGATCGTGGAACCGAACGCCGTTTCGGGCATAATGCCTTCAAGCCAGCCCTTGTCGCGCTCGGTCAGATTGGCGCGTCGGTCGCTACGAAGGAACGCCAGGGCGTCGCTCCAGATATGATTGGCCGCTATGGCGGGATCGAGCATGTCATCGGCCATGGTTCATCCTTCGCTGCTGTGGATAACATTCAAGAAATAAGTAACACATTATATTTACTCTTATTCTTAGAAGTTATCCACACCTGTGCGTGTTGAAAACTTTTGCCAACGCTATTCGTCCACATGCTGAAAATCGTTGGAATACCGCTGTTTTCCACCGATCGACGATTGCCATGTCCGTCAGGACATGCCCGAAACTCGCGGACATATGCGCCCCTCCGGGCGCCACATGGTGTCGCAAAATTTGAATCTAGGGGATGGGTAATAGTAGTTTGGTAGAGCTTGACTCATGAGGAGCCGTGCATCAGCATGGCTAAAATTAACCGGGAGCATTAATTATGAAGAGGACATTCCAGCCGAACAATCGTCGTCGTCACATGAAGCACGGTTTCCGCGAGCGCATGCGCACTCGTTCCGGCCGCGCTCTGATCAACCGTCGTCGCGCCAAGGGCCGCAAGGTTCTGTCCGCCTGATCTACGGAGATCGATTTATTACAGTGGAACGGCTAACGAGCCATCGCGAATTTGTGGCCGTATTGAAACATCGCCGTCGCGTGAGTGATCGCAATATTGTGCTGCATTATGTGGTGCATCCGGATCGCGGCGGCAACACGGCTCCACAGCGCAGAATGGGATTAGCTGTTTCAAAGGCCGTGGGTAATGCGGTAACGCGCAATATGGTAAAACGTCGTTTTCGCGTTTTGGCGAAGCGCTATGAGCATGAGCTTCCTGAAGACTGTGATCTCGTGATGCGCGCCAAACCAAGCGCCGCTCATGCTTCTTTTGCATCATTGGATGCGCAAGTCGCCGCACTGTTCAGTGCGGTGCAACGTAAGTCGGAGCGACAGTGATGACGGCGCCGGCCCGTGTGGCAATCGATATGATTCGCTGGTACCAGCGTCATATTTCCGCTGGAAGGCCGGCCTGCTGCAAGTATTATCCGAGTTGTTCCAACTACGCTATCGAGGCGGTGCGTAGATTTGGCGCATGGCGCGGCAGTATTTTGGCGCTGTTGCGTGTGCTGCGGTGCCGTCCATGGAGCTTGGGTGGGGTCGATGATGTGCCCCAACATTTTTCTGTACTATACCGTTTTTCGTGGTCGAAGGCTCATGAGGAGCCTCGTTACACCTCGCTCGTGGCACCTGACGAAGGAGAAGACGTCACTCCATGAATAATCAGACTTTCATGCTGGACAGTGGATTTTGGGGTTGGCTTTACAAGATTCTGACCCCTATTGAGTGGTTGATGACATGGGTCATGCGCATCTTCCACCAGTTCCTCATGCTGCTGGGTATGCCGGCGGTAGGTGTTTCGTGGGTGCTGTCCATTATTTTCTTGGTGATTGTGGTCCAGGCGTGTGTATTCCCGCTGTTCTACAAGCAGATGAAGTCGATGCGCAAGATGCAGGCCATCCAGCCCAAGATGATGCGCATCCAGAACAAGTACAAGGGCAAGAACGATCCCGCCAGCCGCGACGCCATGCAGCGCGAGACGATGAAGCTCTACCAGGACAACAAGGTCAACCCCGCCGGCTCGTGCCTGCCGATGTTGATCCAGGGCCCCGTGTTCATGTGCATGTTCTATGTGCTGAGCGCCATCCCCTATATTGCGCGCGGCCAGCGCCATCCGTTGGGCGCCTTTGACGTGGAAACGGCGAAGAACTTCTCCGCCACCACGCTGTTCGGCACGCGCGTGACCGACACCTTCGTCACGGCCCATGGCGGCGCCAAGGCCGTTATTGTGGTGTTCGTGGTGCTCATGTGCTTGTGCCTGTGGTACATGCAGTTCAACATGATGAAGAAGAACACCGCTGCCGCCGCTTCCAACAAGCAGACGGAGCGCATGCAGAAGATGATGCTGTGGATCTTCCCGATCATGTACATCTTCTCGGGTGTGGCCATGCCGTTCGCAGTGCTGATCTACTGGCTTGCGAACAACATCTGCAACCTGATCCGTTCCGAGTGGCAGATCCACGAGTTCCCGACGCCGGGTTCCCCGGCCGCGGAAGCCAAGGAAAAGCGCGATTACGAAAACGAGAACCGCCGCCGCGCCAAGGCCGGCCGTCCGTCGCTCGAAGAGGAAGCCTTGGAGAAGGCCCACGAAGAGAGTGAACGCAAGGCCAGCCAGGGATTCCAGCGCGAGCAGCCCAAGCGCAAGAATCGTAATAAAAAGAAATAAGTGAGCACGAACGTCCCATAATGAAGATTATGGGACGTTCACTTCCCGTATAGCGCGTTCCTGACGTAGACTTGAGGCCAGTTAAGGACGCGTAAGGAGTACGTATGGTTCAGGAAGACAAGACAGTCGATCAGCTCAATGAAGAAGCTGACATTGCCGCCGATTATCTGGAAGGCCTGCTCGACATTGCCGATTACGAGGGTGACATCGAGATGGGCATCCGCAATGGCCGCCCGATGGTCCAGATTGTCGCGGACGACGATACCGATATCAAGCATCTGATCGGCCGCGGCGGCGAAGTGGTGGACGCGCTGCAGCAGCTGACGCGTCTGGCCGTGCAGCAGCGCACGGGAGAGCGTTCGCATCTGATCGTGGACGTGGATGGCTTCCTGAAGCGCAAGCGCCAGGTGCTGCGCGATATGGCGCTTGATGCCGTAGATGAAGTGCGTGAAACGGGCGAAGCGGTGGATCTCAAGCCCATGAACTCGTTCGAGCGCAAGGTGGTGCATGACGTGGTCCGTGACGAGGGTCTCAAGTCGCGTTCGCACGGCGAAGAGCCGCACCGCTATGTGACGGTGTACATGAAGCAGAATCAGGACGCCGAGGAAGAGTTCGAAGAGGACTTCATCGAGGAGTAAGGCGGTCGCCGTGGGCGGCGCCCGTGCCGAAAGCACCAATGCAAGGGTCGCGATGCGTGTCGCGGCCCTTTTGCGTACGCATTGATATTTGCAATGGCGCCATGCGTGTGGAACTTGTTGTGAAACATTGTAAGATAGCTGCTTATGACTAGTGAACTCGAATCTTCCCAACCTGTGGAAGACGAATTGGATGCGTCGCCGCTGCTTGAGCAGGTCTTTGGCGACAGTCTTCCCAAAATGCGCGCATTCCATGCGAAATTGGAACAGGAAGGCCAAGTTCGCGGCCTGATCGGCCCGCGCGACATGTCTATTTTGTGGGAACGTCACCTGCTCAATTCGGCGGCCGTCGTGCCGTTCATCAAGGAAGCCGTGGAGAACCGCCGGTTCAAGACTGTCGCCGATGTCGGCAGCGGCGGCGGCTTCCCGGGTATTGTCGCGGCCATTATGCTGCCTGACGTCTCCTTTACGTTGATCGAGCCGATGGAACGCCGTGTAGCGTGGCTGCAGGAGTGCGTGGACGATTTGGAATTGTCAAATGTGACGGTGCTGCGCGCCCGCTCCGATGAAGTGATCGCCGCGCTGCAGGAAGCGCGCAATGGTGGCCCTTCCCATGGCAAGCGCCACAACCGTGGCGGCAAAGCCAATGTGCCCGTGTCGCCGGAAGTGCGCAAGGTGGCCCGCCATCCGTACGCGGCCGTGACGTGCCGCGCCGTGGCGCCCATGACGAAACTGGCCGGTTGGACGTTGCCGTTGCTGGAACCCCATGGCGAGCTCATCGCGTTAAAAGGACGTTCCGCTCCCGCGGAAATCGAAAAGGCCGCTCAGCAAATTGCCAAGGCTGGCGGCACGCATGCGCGTGTGCTGGAAGCGCAAGTCGCTCCAGGGCTTGAACCCACGCATGTGGTGATTGTGGACAAGAAATAAGCATTACAGAGGAGGGCCTGTTCGTGGCTGAACAAGGAAACGTTTCCGGCATGGAAAGTGCCGCACAAACCATTCAACGCATTTTCGGTGGCGACACGGAAACGCTGGGTGCGGAAATCGCAGACGAATCGTCGCGCTATGAGCAGCTGCGCCAAGCGGTGTTCACCAAGCCGGCCAGCACGCGCCGCCTTGCCGTGGCCAACCAGAAGGGCGGCGTGGGCAAAACCACTACGGCCGTGAACGTGGCTGCTGCCATGGCGCAGGGCGGCCTGCAAGTGCTCGTGATCGACATGGATCCGCAGGGTAACGCGTCCACGGCGTTGGGCGTGAACCACACTTCCGGAGTGCCGTCCGTATACGACGTGATTGAAGGACGCAACACGATCGCGGAAGTCATGCAACCGTGCCCCGACTACGACAATCTTGACGTGGTGCCCGCCTCCATCGATTTGAGCGGCGCCGATCTTGAACTTGCGGACATGCCCAACCGCAACAACTTGTTGCGCGAAAAGCTCGATGAATTCCTCGCGCAGTCGGACAAGCATTACGATTACGTGTTCGTCGACTGCCCGCCAAGCCTCGGCCTGCTCGTCATCAACGCAATGTGCGCGGTGAACGAGATGCTGATCCCGATCCAGGCCGAGTATTACGCGCTGGAAGGCTTGGGACAGCTCATCAACACGATCGGACTGGTCCAGCAGAACTTCAATCCGGCGCTGCTCGTCTCCACGATGCTCGTGACGATGTACGACAAGCGCACGCTGCTCAGTCAGCAGGTGTATGCGGAAGTGAAGAACCACTATCCGTCCATCGTGCTCGACACCACCATTCCGCGTACGGTCAAGGTGTCGGAAGCGCCGAGCTTCTTCCAAAGCGTCATCAAGTACGATCCGCGAGGCAAGGGCGCGCTCGCATACTGCGAGGCCGCGCTGGAAATCAACAACCGTTCGAATGTGGTGCTCGAAACCATTGACATGAGAAGGAACGAGAACTGATCATGGCAACAAAATCACGTTTAGGCAGGGGACTGGGCGCACTGTTTCCGGCATTGCCGGGCGAACAGATCAAGCAGCCGACAACGAAACCGGCCGCGCCCGCGGTAGCCGAAATCAAGGTGGATCGTACGCCGGCACGTACGGTTGTTGAGGAAACCGCCATTGTGCGCGAACCTGCACCGGCCGTCCCGGCCGTTCAGCAGAACGCGGCCGCCAAGAAAGGTGCCGCGCAGGAAGCCCCGGCAGGGCCGATCTCGCCGCTAAGCTCCACGATCCCTTCCATGGGCACCATGAGCCGCAATGCGGACACGGTATCCACGCTGGCGCGTCCCATGACGCTGCAGCCGGAAGCCGCCGAACATCGCCCCGTCGAACAGTCGGAACACCACGCTTCGCATAGGGCCATCATGCCGGCCATCGACAATGCGAGCCACCCGAGCGACGTCTTCTTCGACGGTACGCCAGTGCTCACCAAGGAAGATCTCAAGCGCGCGGGCATCGCTACGGCGCCGACCGAAAGCGAGGCCGCCGGCCAGCACGCCGCCACAAGCGCTCCGAAGGCCGTACAAGACGCGAAATCGAAGGATGGGCACTCGGATGAGGAACCCGAACTGCAACCCGTTGCAGGCGGCTATTTAGTCGAACTCAACGTACAGGACATCGGACCGAACCTCTACCAGCCGCGAACCGTCTTCGATACCGACGAACTTGAGGAACTCGCCAATTCCATCAAGGAAGTCGGCGTACTCCAGCCCATCGTCGTACGGGAACGCCCGGCCGACCAAATTGAACAGGCCCGTGCGCACGCCAACGCCGACACCGACCATCTGGACAGCAAATACGAACTCGTCATGGGCGAGCGTCGTTGGCGCGCATCGCAGCTCGCCGGCTTCACCATGATCCCCGCGATCGTCAAGACCACGGCCGACGACTATATGCTGCGCGACGCCCTGCTCGAAAATCTGCACCGCGTAGCGCTCAACCCGCTCGAAGAGGCCGCCGCATACCAGCAGATGATCGACGAATTCGGGCTCACGCAAATGCAGCTCGCCAAATCCGTCTCCAAATCGCGTCCGCAAATCGCCAACACGCTACGCCTGATGAACCTGCCGGCTTCCGTGCAAAAAGACGTGATCGCCGGCAAACTGTCCGCGGGCCACGCGCGTGCGCTGCTGGGACTGCCTACCGACGAAGACATGGAGGCGCTCGCCGCCCGCATTATTGACGAGGGCCTGTCCGTGCGATCCGTGGAAGAGATCGTGTCGATGAAGGCCGCGGAAAGCGACCAGCCGAAGAAGCCCAAGGCGAATCGTCACAATCCGTGGGCCGCATCGCCAATTCCGGAACATTTGTCGAGCCGATTCAGCACGAAAGTCTCGATTAAGGGATCGAAAAAGCACGGTCGTATCGAAATCGTGTTCTCGTCTCCGGAAGAGATGGAACGTATCGTCTCCATGCTCATGCCCCAGGAATAGGCCGTGAGAAAACAGTACGGAATTTTCAGATTATTTTCAGAAAGTTCCGTACTGTAAGTCCCATGAGTGAATTACGTCAGGTCATTATTGTCGGATCCGGTCCGGCAGGATATACGGCCGCCATTTATCTGGGTCGCGCCGGATTCAAGCCGCTGGTCATCGCGGGCGCGCTCACGGCCGGCGGTCAGCTGATCAATACTACGGAAGTCGAGAATTTCCCGGGATTCCCGGACGGTATTCTCGGCCCCGACCTTATGGAGAACATGCAGCGCCAGGCGGAGCGCTTCGGTGCGGAAATCCTGTATGAAGACGTGATGTCCGCGGATCTGAACGGTCCAGTAAAGACGGTGTACTGCTCGGGAGGACTTGAGTTCTCCGCGCGTTCCGTAATCGTGGCGACGGGTGCCGCGTATCGCAAGCTCGACGTGCCCGGCGAGATCGACTATTCGGGCAAGGGCGTCTCGTACTGCGCGACCTGCGACGGATTCTTCTTCCGCAACAAGCCCGTCGTAGTGGTCGGCGGCGGCGACAGCGCCTTGGAAGAGGCCATTTTCCTGACCCGCTTCGCGTCGTCCGTAACGGTGGTGCACCGTCGCGGCGAGCTGCGCGCGTCCAAGATCATGGTGGAGCGCGCCATGGCGAACGACAAGATCGATTTCGTGCTCAATTCCATAGTGACGTCCATTAACGGCGATGGCGCCGCGGTAACGTCCGTCACGCTGGAAAGCACGCTTCCGGAAGGCGTGTCCGGGGAAGACCATGCCGAGGAGATCGCGACGCTGCCCGCACAGGGCGTGTTCGTGGCGATTGGCCACGAGCCGGCTACCGCGTTCTTGGGCGATAGCGGTCTGGCGATGGATGATCGCGGATACATTACCGTGGACGGCGCTTCCACGCGCACGTCGATTGAAGGCGTGTTCGCGGCCGGTGACTGCGCCGATCATGAGTACATGCAGGCCGTTGCTGCTGCGGGTATGGGCTGCCGTGCCGCGCTTGATGCCCAGGCATATATGGACAATCTGGCTGCGCTGAACAATCTGGAGTAGATAAAGGCGGGGAACCTGTGGAAGGTTCTCCGCCTTTGCTCTTTATTGATGCACACTTGTTTTCTTTTATTGAGGTGTGCCTCGTATTGAGATGTACTTTTGCATCTCCTTCTGGATTTTGAGACCGACACGCCGGGGTTGGTGTCTCAAAATGCAGAAGCTGGTCGTTTTTCTCCAAGTTTGCTGGGTTTTTGGTGCGGGTTTGCTGTGTGCGACACGCCGGTGGAGTGTTGGTTTTGC
>NZ_JGZB01000010.1 GCF_000741255.1 Bifidobacterium magnum | reverse complement strand
GCCGCGATGCGCGCGGCGCGGTCCATGGCGGCGTACCCGTCCGGGTCGGTGGCCGCCGCGGCCACGAGGCGCGGGCGGAACCGCATGAGTTTGCCGAGCGCGTCGCTCGAACCCAGTACGGCTACGAGGCGCGCCATGGCTTCTTCGCCCGGAACGAGATCGCGCAGCGCCACGCCCTGCATCGCCAGGTCCCGTCCGATGAACACGTAGTTGCGCAACGCCGTGTCCGGGTCGGCGGCGTGCGCCAGGGATGAGACCAGCAGCCGCACGCGGTCCGCGTCCACGCCCGCTTCGGCCAGTTCGTCGCACACTTTCCTCGCGCCCGCCGTGTCGCGCAATCCCGCGCGGATCGCGTCGCGCACGCTTAACGCATATCCCTGAGTCTGTTGCATACCTACCAATGTACGCGCGGCGTTTCACTGTGGGGCGACGGGCCCGGGACGCGGTCAGGCGTCCTTGCAGTCCTTCGCGCCGATCACGTCCAACAGGGCCGCCTGGTGCAGCTGCCAGGAGTTGAACGGCAGCCCCGAACCGAAAATCGCCACGTTCGCGGGCGAAAGGCCCAGGTTGAGCAGGTCGAGCGTGGCCGGGTCCGACTGCGGGCTCGCCAGCCACTGGCACGCCATCGACACGGTCGGCTCGTGGCCCAGGACCATGAGCGTGTGGCGTTTGGGCTTGCATTCGGCCAGCATGTCGAACACGGACTGCACGCCGTCCTCGTACAGGCTTTTATGCCACGCGACCTTCGGCTTGTCGCCGAACACCTTGAGCATGCGCTCGCACGTCTGGCGCGTGCGCACGGCGCTGGACGCGTCGATCTGGTCGGGCACCAGGTCCATGCGCTCAAGCCCCTTGGCCACGAGCTTGGCCTGCTTGAGGCCCTTGTCCGTAAGCTCGCGGTTGAAGTCGCCCTGCGCGTGGAACGGCTCCGTTTTCGCATGGCGCATCACCAACAGCACATACGGGTATTCGTGCACCGATTTCGCCAACTTCTTCAAATTCATGCGTCACGCCCACCTTTCCGACATGTTCAGCCTACAACCGCGCGCCACGGCGCGTCACTGTTCGCCCAGCGAACGAATTTGCGCGTCCAGGTCGCGCAGCACCTTGTTGAGCTTGCGGTCGGAAATGTCGCGCAGCTCAAGCTCCTCCCAACGCGTGGCGCGTTCCTCGTCGGTCAGCGAGTCCACGTCCGTGCTCACGTCCTTGGCGGGACGCTCGCGCTTGTGGAGGGCCTGGAAACCGTCGGCCATGGCGCGCGAAACCACGAGGAAGCCCGTGTGGCCGATCATCTGGTGGTCGGGGCGCACGGCCAGGCCCTGCACCTTCCAGTTGCGTTCCAGCGTCTCCTGGACTTGCGGCTCGGTCCAGCGTCCCGACTCGTGGAGGGCCTGGCACAGGCGGTCCATCTGCGTGGTGGTCGTCACATAGCAGGTGAGCACGCCGCCGGGCGCCGTCACGCGCCACGCGGCGTCCAAACGGTTCCACGGGTCGAGCATGTCGAGAACCACACGGTCGAACCAGTGTTCTTCCAGCGTGGCGGCCACGGAGTCGAAGTCGCCGTCCAAAAGGCGCCACCAGTCGGGGCGCGAACCGAAGTACAGCGTGGCGTTGGCCATGGCGACCTTCGCGAACTCGGGGCGCAGCTCGATCGTGGTCAGGGATCCGCCCGGCGTGACCGCGTCGAGCAGGTTGATGCTCATGGCGCCCGAGCCCGCGCCCGATTCGAGCACGCGCATGCCCGTGCGGATGTCACCCAGCTGGATCACCTGCGCGATGTCCTTGGGGTACATGATTTGCGCGCCGCGCGGCATGGAGAGCACATAGTCGGCCAGGCGCGGGCGCATCACGCTGTACTGCCAGCCGCCGATGGCGCGCGCCGCCTTCCACGGCTTGTTCGCGTCGCGTTCGGGATGGTCGGGATTGACTTGCGCCTCGCGTTTCGCGTTGACGGTGGTCACCACCACGCCCTCGCCTCCGCCGATCACGTCGTCATGGAGAATGATGCCGTGCGGGGTTTGCGTGACGCCGCCCGCCACGAGCTGATCCGTAATTTTGTTGGACTTGCGGTCGGTGAACTGAACTTTCTCGCCGGCCTGCAGCGGACCACGACGCATATGCGCTCCTTGCGTATTCAATAGCCAATACAAACGCTACCTAGCGTAACATCACGGGTCGCGCACAAGAATTTCGCATATTTCCATGCATTGTTCAGCAAACGTTCAGGAACACGACCCTACGATACGAACCATGAACGAAACAGTAATGACCGACGACCACAAGCCGTCCTTTGAGCATCCAGTCCGCCTCCACAAGGGAGAGACGGCCCCCAACTTCGAACTCGAGTCCGACGAGTACAAGCACTACGCGCTCGCCGACTTCAAGCACCAGAACGTGGTCCTGTACTTCTACCCGCAGGCCATGACCTCCGGCTGCACCATCGAAGCCAACGATTTCAAGGCCAACCTCGAGAAGTTCGAGAAGGCCGGCTACACCGTCATCGGCATTTCCCGCGACGGCGTGGACAAGCTCCAGGAGTTCCGCGAGAAGAACGGCCTGAACTTCATCCTGCTGAGCGACCCGGACTACGAGGTCCACAAGCTGTACGGCACGGTCAAGGAGACCTTCGAGGACGGCAAGAAGGAATACGCCGTCGTGCGCTCCACCTTCGTGCTGGACGGCGAGGACAAGATCGTGTCCGCCGAATACGACGTCAACCCGGAAGGCCACGTCGTGGACCTGCTCGGCAAGATCGCCAAGTGAGTCGACGCCAACGTTGATTGCCGGCCCGCGCATCCGCGCGGGCCTTTTTTCATGCTCTTGCGCACCGTTGCAGAGGCCCGGCGCAAACGTTTCTTCCCCATCGCCCGTTTTGCGCATGCCCTTGTGCATTTTGCGACATGAACCGCGGCGTGCCTGTCTCAAAATGCACAAGACGGATGGAAAAAGGATACGGATAAGAAAAGGCCCCGCAATGCGGGGCCTTTTCTTACATGTACGCCATAGCGTATGGCGCGAAGGGATTACTCCTGTTCGCCGGAGTGCTTGGCGTGGAATTCGTCGAGCACGCTCTGGTAGACGGCGATCGTCTGGTCGGCGATGCGTTCCCAGCTGAAGTGGTCGCGCGCGCGTTCGTAGCCGGCCACGCCCATGGCTTCGGCGCGGTCCGGATCCTCGAAGATGCGGTTGATGGCGTCGGCCATGTCGTGCACGAACTTGTCGGGGTCGGTCGGGGTGCCCGTGCCGTCATGCAGCTGGTCGATCGGCACGAGATAGCCCGTCTCGCCGTCCACCACGACTTCCGGGATGCCGCCCGTGGCCGAAGCGACCACCGGCAGCCCGCATGCCATAGCTTCCAGGTTCACAATGCCCAGCGGCTCGTAGATGCTCGGGCAGATGAACGCGTCGCAGCCGTGCTCAAGCGCGTTGAGCTCGTCCTTGGGCAGCATTTCCTCGATCCACACGATGTTGCCGCGCGTCTTTTCCAGCGCGGCCACGCCGTCCTTGACTTCCTTGGCGATCTGCGGGGTGTCTGGGGCGCCCGCGCACAGCACGACCTGGATCTCCGGATCCACGTAGTGCAATGCCTGCAGCAGGTACGGCAGACCCTTCTGGCGCGTGATGCGGCCGACGAACAGCAGCGTCGGCTTGGAACGGTCGATGTTGTAGCGGTCGAAGACTCCCCAGCCCGGATCGTCGGCGTCGGGAGTGGCGAAATCGGCGAGCGTGATGCCGTTGTGGACGACCACGACCTTGTTCGGATCCACGTTCGGGTAGGCGGACAGGATGTCCTTGCGCATGCCGCCGGAGACGGCGATGATGCGGTCGGCGTGCTCGTAGGCGTCGCGCTCGGCCCAAGTGCTCAGGTTGTAGCCGCCGCCCAGCTGTTCGCGCTTCCACGGGCGGAACGGTTCGAGCGAGTGGGCGGTGATCACCATGGGGATCTCGTGCAGCTGCTGGGCGAGGCGTCCCGCGAGGCACGTGTACCACGTGTGCACGTGCACGAGCTCGGACTCCACGTCGTTGGCCATCTGCAAGTCCACGCCGAAGGTTTTGAGCGCCGGATTGTCGTCGGCGAACTCTTCCGGCACGTCATAGCCGACCACGCGCAAGCTTCCCGCCGGGTTCTCGCTTGGAATCTGGGGAATGTCCACCGCCAAGCGCGGGCCGTCGAACGCGCGCACCGTTACGTCAATGCGTTCCGCCAACACTTTCGACAGTTCTTCGGCGTGTACGCCAGCGCCGCCATAAATGGCCGGGGGGTACTCACGTGTGAGGATATCGACCTTCATCGCCGATCCTTTCTTTCGTTATTCATGCCGGTAAATACTTGCAATCACTGTGTTTCATTTACCGACAATACGCGCCATGCGGCTTCGGTGCCACACGACACCCGCCAATATACATCATCCGCGAACGCGGTGTCGCAATATGGCGCCATATTTTTTCCAAGAGACAAGGGACCCGGCTTCAAGCCGGGTCCCTTCATGGTTCATTCGCCTGTCAGACGGCGGTGCCGTTCTGGTCCAGGTTCGGGTTGTTGCGCCAGTCCCCCCGCGTCGAAGAACAGGCTCAGCACGCCCGCCGCGAAGATGGCGGACACGGTGATGATCAGCCACATCGGATGGTTGGGCAGCCACATCACCACGAAGAAGGCGATGGCGGACAGCACGATCACGATCCACGTGATCATGCGGAACACCTGGCGCACGGAGTGCGGCGCCTTGAACACCTTTTCGGAATCGTCCTTGAGTTCCACCTCGGCCAGTCCGTGCGCGTCGGAGGCCTCGATCACGCTGCTCGTGGGCTTCCAGGATTCGCTGGACCCTTCCTTGACGCGGCGCGACCGCTCCTGCAGTTGCGCCTCGTCGAGCATTCCCGAGCGTCCGCGGCCTTTCGTGGAGTCGTACTGCTGCGGCACTCCCCCGCGGTCTCGTTTTTGTTGGGCTCGACGCTCCGCACGATTCGGCATCGTTTGCTCCCTTCATTTGACACCAGTCGTGCCCACTGTAGAACGACGGATGGTCCGCCGCCGGGCACACGTATGGTGCCCAGTGTAGCGGATCGTTACGCGCGGCGGGGCAATTGTACTGGCCGCGCAGAGGCGACTATCGCGCGCGGCAGTTCCGTAGAACCCGTCAGGTACTCGTCGACCGCGGCCGCGCAGGAGCGGCCCTCGGCGATGGCCCATACCACGAGGCTCTGGCCGCGGCCCGCGTCGCCGCAGGCGAATACGCCGTCCTGGGAAGTGGCGAACGCGTCGTCGCGGGCGATGTTGCCGCGCGCGTCGAGGTCCACGGGCAGCTGGCGTTCCAGCGTGGTGGTGTCGGGATGCAGGAAGCCGACCGAGATGAGCACGAGGTCGGCGGGAATCACGCGTTCGGTGCCGCTTTGGCGCGTGAACGGGCCGTTTTCGCCCGGCGCCACGTCCACGATTTTGAGTCCGCGCACGTGCCCCGACTCGTCCCCGACGAATTCGACGGAGTCCGTGTTGTACAGGTAGGTGCCGCCTTCCTGCATGGAGCTCGTCTTCTGGTACAGGCGCGCGAAGGTGGGCCACGGCTGGTTGTCGGGACGGCAGGCCGGTTCCTGGGGCATGATCTGCAATACCGTCACGTCCGCGGCGCCCTGGCGGATCGCCGTGCCCAGACAGTCGGAGCCCGTGTCGCCGCCGCCGATGATGACCACGTGCTTGCCGGCCGCGTCGATGCCGTGGCGTTCGGGCACGCCGTATACGCGCCGCGTGGCGTCGGGAAGGTATTCCATGGCGAAATGGATGCCTTCAAGATCGCGTCCGGGAAGGTCCATGTCGCGGGCGACGGTCGAGCCCGTGGCCACCACGACCGCGTCGTAGCGGTCGCGCAGCTCGTCCCAGAAGATGTCCACGCCGATTTCCGTGTTGGGGCGGAACACCGTGCCCTCGGCCTCCATCTGGGCCACGCGACGGTCGATCAGGTGCTTGTCGAGTTTGAAGTTCGGGATGCCGTAGCGCATGAGGCCGCCGATCGCGTCGTCGCGTTCGTAGACGACCACGGTGTGGCCGCTGCGCGTCAACTGCTGCGCGCAGGCCATGCCGGCCGGACCGGAGCCCACCACGGCGACCGTGCGGTCGGAAATGCGCTGTGGCGCCATGGGCTGGACGAGGTCGAGCTCCCACGCCTGGTCGATGATGGTGACCTCGTCGTTGCGGATCATGGTGGGCGGCTGGTGGATGCCCAGCACGCAGGACGATTCGCACAGGGCCGGGCAGATGCGTCCCGTCACTTCGGGCAGGTTGTTCGTCATGGACAGGCGGTTGTACGCTTCACGCCAGCGTCCCTGGCGCACCAGGTCGTTCCATTCGGGAATGATGTTGCCCAGCGGGCAGCCCATCATGCAAAACGGGGTGCCGCAATCCATGCAGCGCGCGGCCTGCTCCTGCGTCCACGGCTGCAATCCTTCGTGGGCGTGCACGTCGTTCCAGTCGTGCACGCGCTGCTCGACGGGCCGGTCCTCGACCTCGTGGCGCGTACGGACCTTCAGGAATCCTCGTGGATCTGCCATCTTACCGGGCTCCTTCCATCACAGTGCTGTACAGACGATCCCACACGCCTGGTTCGTTGAAATCGAGATGGGCCTCGCGGGCCTGTTCCATGGCCCGCGCCATCGCTTCGTACATGACGGGCACCACGTGCGTGAAGCGCGCGGCGGCCGCGTCCCAGTCCTCGAGCAGCGCCCGGGCGAACGCGGATCCCGTTTCTTCGGCGTGCTTGGCCACGAGTTCGCGCACCACAGCCTTGCCGGCCTCGTCGAGCGGCGAGAACCGCAGCGAGCCGGCCGCCTTGGCCTGCGGGTTGACGCGTTCCATGTCCAGGTCGAGCACGTAGCAGTCGCCGCCGGAGAAACCGGCCGCGAAGTTGCGTCCCGTGCCGCCGAGGATCACCACGGTGCCGCCCGTCATGTATTCGCAGCCGTGGTCGCCCACGCCTTCGACCACCATGCTCGCGCCGCTGTTGCGTACGCCGAAGCGTTCGCCGGCGCGTCCCGCGATGAAGATCTCGCCGCTTGTGGCGCCAAAGCCCGTCACGTTGCCGGCGATCACGTTCGTGTGCGCGTCGTAGGTCGCGCCTTCGGGAGGACTTACCACGAGCCGGCCTCCGGACAGGCCCTTGCCCGCGTAGTCGTTTACGTCGCCCACAATGCGCAGCGTCTCGCCCGAAGGCATGAACGCGCCGGCGGACTGGCCGGCCGAACCCGTGAGCGTCATGTCGACGGTGTTGTCGGGAAGGCCTTCCTCGCCGTAGCGGCTCGTGATCTCGTAGCCGAGCATCGTGCCTACCGTGCGGTTCACGTTGCGTACGGGCAGGTGGATTTCCACGCGCTCGCCATGCTCGAGCGCGGGGCGCGCCAAGCCGATGAGCTCCACGTCCATGGACTGGTCGAGATCGTGGCGCTGGTCTTCGGTGTGGTGCAGCACGGTGCCGGGAACCGGGCCGGGCATGGCCAGCACGTTGGTCAGGTCGACTCCCGCAGCCTTCCAGCGCTCAATGGCCTCGTTGCGTTCCAGACATTCCACATGGCCCACGGCCTCCTCGAGCGTGCGGAAGCCGAGCGCGGCGAGGAGTTCGCGCACCTCCTCGGCGATGAACATGAAGAAGTTGATCACCGCTTCGGGGGTTCCCGTGAAGCGCGCCCGCAATTCCGGATCCTGCGTGGCCACGCCCTGCGGGCATGTGTTCTTCTGGCACACGCGCATCATGACGCAACCTTCGGCGATAAGCGCCGCGGTGGCGAAACCGAATTCCTCGGCGCCCAACAGCGCCGCCACCATCACGTCGCGGCCGGTTTTCAGCTCGCCGTCGCACTGCACGCTGATGCGCGAACGCAACCCGTTGAGCACAAGCGTCTGCTGCGTTTCGCTCAAGCCGATCTCCCATGGCGTGCCCGCGTGGCGGATCGCGTTGAGCGGGGCCGCGCCCGTGCCGCCGTCATGGCCGGAAATGAGCACCACGTCGGCATGGCATTTGGCCACGCCTGCGGCCACGGTGCCCACGCCGAACTCCGAGACGAGCTTGACGTGCACGCGCGCCTTCGGGTTGGCCATTTTCGCGTCGTTGATCAGCTGCTTTAGATCCTCGATCGAATAGATGTCGTGGTGCGGCGGCGGGGAAATGAGTTCCGTGCCGGCTGTCGCGTGGCGCACCGCGGCGATCCACGGCGGCACTTTCGCGCCGGGCAGGTGGCCGCCTTCGCCGGGCTTGGCGCCCTGGGCGAGTTTGATCTGCAAGTCGGTGGCGTGCACCAGGTAGTTGCTCGTCACGCCGAAGCGCGCCGAGGCGATCTGCTTGATGCGGCTGCACTTGAGCGGGTCAAGCAGACGCTCCGGGGATTCGCCGCCCTCGCCGCTGTTGGAACGGGCGCCGATCGTGTTCATGGCCACGGCCAGCGTTTCGTGCGCCTCCCTGGAAATGGATCCGTAGCTCATGGCGCCAGTGGAGAAGCGCTTGACGATTTCCGAAGCCGGCTCGACTTCCTCAAGCGGCACGGGCGCACGGTCCGTGACGAGGTTCATGAGGCCGCGCAGCGTCATCAAACGGTGCGAAGTGTCGTTGATATGGTCCGTGTAGCGTTTGAACATGCCGTAGTCGCCGCGGCCCACGGCCTGCTGGAGCAGGAAGATCGCGTCGGGATCGTTCAAATGGTCCTCGCCCACGCGGCGCCACTTGTATTCGCCGCCCGTGGGCAGCGTACGGTGCGGGGTGGCCGTCCACTGGTCCGGATAGGCCACGCGGTGGCGCATCGCCACTTCTTCGGCAAGCTCGTCGAGACCGCATCCGCCCACTCGCGAAACGGTTCCCGGGAAGTACTCGTCGATGAGGTCTTGGTTGAGGCCCACGGCTTCGAACAGTTGCGCGCCACGGTAGCTCATGATCGTGGAAACGCCCATCTTGCTCATAATCTTCAGCACGCCCGTGGAAAGCGCGCGCTTGAGGTTGCGCACGGCCGTTTCCGCGTCGACGCCAATCGTGCCGGCGCGCGCCATCTGCTCGACCGAATCGAACGCCAGGTACGGGTTGACGGCCGCGGCGCCATAGGCGACGAGCAGCGCCACATGGTGGATTTCCCTCACATCGCCCGTCTCGACCACCATCGAAATCTGCGTGCGCGTATGGTTGGCCAGCAGGTGGTGCTGGACGGCGCTGGTCAGCAGCAGCGACGGGATGGGACCCCATGTGTGGTTCGAATCGCGGTCGGACAGGACCAGCACGTTGCAGCCGTCCTCGAGCGCCGCGTCCACCTGCGCCATGATTTCCTCGAGCCGCTCGCGCAGCGCCTTGCCGCCCCCGGCCACCTGGTACAGGCCCTTGACCACGTAGGGGCGGTAATAGCCTTCCAGGGCGCGCGCACGGTCGATGCGCTTGATCTGCGCCATTTGTACCGAGTCGAGCACGGGCTCGTCGATCACGATCTTCTTGGCGTGCGCAGGACTGTCTTCCAACAGGTTGGGTTCCGGGCCGATCGCGGAGCGGATCGACGTGACGATGCGCTCGCGCTCCCAGTCGAGCGGCGGGTTCGTCACCTGCGCGAACTTTTGCGTGAAATAGTCGAACAGCATGCGTCCGTGGCCGCTTAAGACGGCGATCGGAATGTCGCTGCCCATGGAGCCAAGCGGCTCCTTGCCCGTCTGCGCCATAGGCGCCAGCAGCAGGTTCAGGTCCTCCTGCGTGTAGCCGAACGCGCGCTGGCGGCGCAGCACGGAGTGGCTGTTGTAGGTCACGTGCTCGCGCGCCGGCAGGTCGTTGAGGCGCACGCTGTTGCCTTCAAGCCACTGGCGGTAGGGGTGCAGGTGCGCGAGGCCGTTCTTGATGTCCTCGTCGGGCACGATGCGGCCGGCCACCGTGTCCACGAGGAACATGCGGCCCGGTTCGAGCCTGCCGCGGCGCACCACATGCTCTTCACCAATGCCGGGCAGCACACCCGTTTCGCTGGCGAGCACCACGAGCCCGTCGTCCGTTTCCATCCAGCGTCCCGGGCGGAATCCGTTGCGGTCGAGCACGGCGCCCACCAGCGAACCGTCGGTGAAAATGATATCGGCCGGGCCGTCCCACGGTTCGATAAGCGTGTTGTTGTATTCGTAGAACGCGCGCACGTCGTCGGACAGCGACTCGTCGCTTTCCCATGCGGGCGGCACCATCATGAGCACGGCATGCGGGAGGGACCGCCCCGCCAGATTGAGCAGTTCGAGCACTTCGTCGAAGGTGCCCGAATCCGAGTATCCGGGCGTCAGCAGCGGCAGCAGGTCCTGGATGTCGCCGAGCAGCGGCGAGGAGAGCATGCCTTCGCGCGCCTGCAGCCAGTTGCGGTTGCCTTGGATCGTATTGATTTCGCCGTTGTGCGCGATGAGGCGGAACGGCTGGGCCAGCGGCCAGGACGGGAACGTGTTCGTGGAGAAACGCGAGTGGACGATCGCCACGCGGCTGGCCATGTGTTCGTCGAGCAGGTCCGGGAAGAACGGGGTCAGCTGCATCGTGGTGAGCATGCCCTTGTAGGTGAGCGTGCGCGCGGACAGCGACGCGAAATAGGTGCCGACTTCATGTTCGACGCGTTTGCGTACGCGGAAGGCCACGCGGTCGAGGCCGATGCCCTCGAGTTCGCCTGCCGGATCCGTAAGCACGAGCATCGTGAACGTGGGCATCGTGGCCAGCGCCTGCAGGCCGAGGCCGTCGGGGTTCGTGGGCACGGTGCGCCAGGCGAGCGTGGCGAGGCCCTCTTCCTTGGCGATGGCCGCGATGCGCTGCTGTTGCGTGGCGCAGGCCGCCGGGTCGCGGTCGAGGAACGCGATGCCGGCGATATAGTGGCCGCTTTCGGGCAGGTGCTCCCCTATGGCGCGGCGCATGAATTCGTGCGGCATGGCCATGAGGATGCCGGCACCGTCGCCCGTGTTTTCCTCAGCACCCACGGCACCGCGGTGGTTGAGGTTGATGAGCACTTCAATGGCATCGTCAATGACGCGGCGTTCGGGGCGTCCGTTGAGGGTGGCGACCATGCCCACGCCGCACGCGTCGTGTTCGGCGGCAGGATCATACATGCCTTGTTTGGCGTGAATGGTGAGGTCCAATCGTGGTTCTGTCGCCTGGAAAGCCTTTGTTCGAGACGTTTGAGTTCGAGAATCCGCGCGCGTGGTCGGTTCCATGCTCACCCCTTTGAAATCCGTTGGTGATGCCGAAAATGTGTTCACAGAGTATCGATTCCCATGTAACAGACCATGTTTGTGTCCACATTACGGTTATTCGTCAGATTTCGGAGATAAGTACAGTTCCGGCGCGCGGCGAGCGGTCAGTCCACTTCCGATCCGAACGGCCAGAGCGCGAGCTTGGCCATTTTGAACGCCTGCAGTCCGAACGGAATGCCGATAATCGTCAGACAGTTGAGGAGTCCAGCGACCAGATAGCCGAGCGCGAGCCAGATTCCGAAAAATATGGCCCACAGAATATTGAGGATCGCGGATCCCGCGCCTCCCCCGTACGTAACGGTATGACCGAACGGCGTGAGCGTGAGTCCAGCCATTTTGAACGCCTGTATTCCCAGCGGAATGCCGACGATCGTGCAGCACAGGACGAGTCCCGCGACGGCCCATCCCATCGCGATCTCAAGTCCGCCCAATACCAACCACAGAATGTTTCCCAAAATTTTCATGACGATCAGTATAGGGAAGACACTTGGGAAATAGGGAAAAATATTGGGAGATGGGACAGGCTCCCGTCTTTCAATATTATTAGTTAATTTATTCAATTAAGATGAAATGAATTTACTATAATTTCGATATTATGTCGATCATATTCCTAAAATTCCAATATTTATCTATTCCCAATCAGATAAAAATATTGTACTGTCTAGTACTACCCCACTCTAAATAAAGATCGATCATCACAAAGGTGCTATGGATAAAGCTGTATGGAACGGTTCTGGTGACATCATTAGCGCCCAACAACTATGGCGCAAATATTATCCGGCAAGACCTCCGGAGAGCATACGCCGACGGTTGCGATGCCCGGAATGCAACCGTCCCGTTGTTGCCGCCGGATTCACAATAGCCAGCAGTGTCACACCATTTTTTCGCCACCAAAAAGATGATCCCGTTGCACAGCATTGTTCTCTGTACAACTCGAATGAAGACGAAAGCGCGGAATCCTTCGACCCGACCACTTCCCGTCGAGCCATCCTGTTCCCGCTTTATTTGCGGGAACAGGAACATGTGTGGCATGTGGAATTGGGCATCAACGGTATGGGTCAAGAGGAACGGAAACTGCTCCACGACTCCTCCATAGGGTTGCGGGTTCATACCAAGTCCTACGGAATATGGCATTTTGCCAGTCAACCGGAATTCAAAGTTCCCGTAAGGCCCTTCCCCACCCGGCTGTCCCTCGTTGTCAAAGTTGTTGACGGACAAGGACTTGTATCCGTTCCCGATTTCTTCCGAGAGGAACGGGACACTCTTATCTTCAACGATTCATTCGGCAAGCATGGAGGACGCCATATTCTCCCAAACGGGAAGATATATGTCGGCGAAGAATATTTCCTCATGACACAGCAGTATCTGGACGATCATGCCAGAAAAAGCCTGCATGCGAAATATCTAGGTAAAGTGCAAGGAGAAGGGCGCAATTTTACCGTTTTTTCCATGTGTGTGGAAGACACGGAGGATATGGCAATATTGCAAAATTGCGCCAGAATTCTCTCCCGTTTCGGATACCGACTAACCGAACGTTCCAATGACACCGTATTGCTGTGGCCACCGTCCGCAACCATCGACTATATGGACAGTCCCGTATTCGAGAACACTCCCGTTTATTATGCAAATGATTTCCAGCAGACCGATTCATCCACGGGAAATGACATGTTCCGCCATTTTCCCTACGCCGACAACGGCCGTAACATCACAGTGGGAATCGGGCCCGGACCGGAAATGTTAATCAAAGGGCATTCCTGGGATGGCTCCATGCTCTCCATACTGTTTTCAGACTCCGAGGAATGGGTTTCCTTATTACCTGATTACGACGATATCGACCATCTGCATCTAGCGGAAAGCACTGATGCCCCTGTACTCGGTTCAGCAGAAACAGAAAATACCGGCGAGCGCCTTCTAGAGAGTGGCGCAAGAACTTCGATCCGTCCGACCCGCCTACGCTGTATCATCCCCATATTGATAAAATGCTGCAAGACAGCGATTCCCGTTAATGGCCACACGTCTTACCTTTATAAACAGCCCCGACTTCCCAAATCCAATGGCAAGGTCCCTGTATATCCGTTCTCCCAATATGTGGGAGATTCGGTCACGGGCACATGGACGAGGTCATAGGCCGGAAAGTCCATTTCATAACGTCCATCCTGCTTGCGCACGCTCAGCTCGCCGCTTTGCGTATGGAAACGCACGGTGTCAAGCGTCGTGTCGTAATAGTTCATCAGCACGTATGCCGTGGCGAGTGTGGCGTGCCCACACAAGTCGATTTCACCGCCCGGTGTGAACCAGCGCAACCGGTAGCCGTCGCGCTCGGGTACGGCAAACGCCGTTTCCGACAGCCTGTTCTCATTGGTGATCTGCTGCAAGAGCTCGTCGGACGGATAATGATCCAGCACGCACACGGCCGCCGGATTGCCTTCGAACAGGTGGTCGGCGAACGCGTCCACCACGTATTGCCTTATGCTCATGATTTCCCTTCCGCCTAATGGCTACCGGCTGCGGAAGAGATATTCTTCCTGCTACCGCGCGGCGAACATGCCGGCGGACTGGCGCCCGAACATTTGCGCCACGAGCAGGCTGTGCTGCAACGTGTCGCGCACCTTTTCCGCTTCCTTACATTCCGTTTCGGCAAACAGTAGCACCAGCGGCTCGGGATTGTCGTACACGTTCCACTGTTCCAGTGCCTCCGTGTACATGTCGTACTGGCTGGAACGGATGGCGATGGGCTGGTATCCGTGGCGCATAAGCATCGCGTTCACGAGCTGCTTGCCCGTACGGCCGTTGCCGTCCACAAACGGGTGGATCATTTCGAACAGCGCGTGCACGGCGGCGGCGAGCACAATCGGATGGACTGAACGATCCAGTTGCGCCGCCATTTCCAGCAGCACGACCATGTCGCGTTCGACTTCTTCGGAAGGAGCGGCCTGCGCCGAAGAACCCTGGATATAGACTTCATAGCCGCTGGGGCGGAACACACCGCGCCTTCTGGCGGGCACGTCCAGCGCGGTCAACAGGTGCAGCGCGTCAATGTCGTGGATATCCGGGAACGTTTCCTGTCCGGCCATGGCTTCCACACGGCTGAAGCCGTCGCCCATGCCTTTGGCCGCATACATGTCGTTCAATTTCGCTCCCGACGGCAGCGTGCGGCCGAACAGCACGCGCTCCGTTTCCGGCAAGGAGAGGCGCGAGCCTTCATATTTGGTTGCGTAATACGTGTATTGGGCGATCCAGTCCGCACGGTACTCGGCCATGTCCGCGAACTGGCTTTCGGCCCACAAGTCCTTGGCGAGAATCATCTCGTTGGCCTGGTCGGCGATACGTAACGATTCGGCCACCACGTCACGACTCGCCAGCGCTTCCAGCACCAGCGGAAGTTCCATGATTTTCTGATCAACCGTTTTGCCGACGAACATGACATCCTTCTGTTATCCGCATGCGGCCATCCGCCGCCGCATTCACGCCTTGTGTACAGGCACCATATTGTACGGCATGTTCGTAAATGCACCCTGTAAAAAGGCCGGGAGCGTAACCGTATCCCGGCCTTAGTCGAAATTGCCGCGTGTCGCGCCGTCAGTTTTCGGCGAGCGCCTCCACTGGCAGCACCTTGTTGGCGCGTCTGGCCGGGCCGATGCTGGCGGCGAGCGCCGCGAGGATGGCGATGGCGAGGATTGCGATGTCGACGCGCCAGTCGGTGGCGAAACTGTAGGATCCTACGGCGGGTTTCATGACCATGTAGGTGCCGAGCGCGCCGAATGCGGTGCCGAGCAGGAGTCCTGTGATGCTGGCGACCAGGGTGATCAGGCACGCTTCTATGCCGAGGGATGCGCGCAACTGTTCTTTGGTCATGCCGATGGCGCGTAGTGTGGCAGATTCGCGCGTGCGTTCGATGACGGAGAGGCTGAGCGTGTTGGCGACTCCGATGAGCGCGATGATGACGGCCACGGCGAGCAGCACGACAAGCAGCATGAGCATCATGTCGACCATCTGGTCCCACTGTTGTTTTTCGGCGATGGGTCCGACGAGTTGGGCGGCGGCGATGGAGGCGATGTCGCTGTGGAGCGCGTCCATGATGTCGGACATGGGTGCGGCGCTGTGCTGATCGATGGATATGAGCAGGATTGCGGATCCGGCTTGCAGTGTTCCGTTGTCGAACAGCGTCTCGTTCACGAATCCGGCGGTCGCGCCATATGGGAGGACTCCGCGGAAGTCGAGCGTTTGCGGCGTAAGGTTCACTGTGCCCGGTGCCGATGGGCTCGTGTCATCCTGTTCGCTGACGCTGATGTGGGCGCCGGGGTCGAGTTTTTTGCCGTTGGCGGGCAGGTATTCGGGCAGGATTACCGTGTCCGCGTCGAGTTTGAGGTGCGAGCAGTCGACGTTGAGCACGCCCGAGAGCGCCTTGATGTCGGGAACGCCGAGCAGCCGTACGGTGGTGTTGGCGTTGTCTTCTTTCATGGCGGCCGGCACTTGTCCCTTAACGGTTACGGTGGCAACCGGTGCGGCAAGCACGTTGCGTACGCCTTCCTGGCCCTTGATGCGTGTGGCAAGTTTGTCGGCCTGGTTTTGGGGCACGTCGGTGATGACGACGTCCGTGCTGTAGCGTGTGGCGAGCGCCGTATCCATGGTTTGTTTGGCGCATGCGGCGCCTGTGCCCATGGTGGCGACGAGTGTCACGCCGATCAGCAGCGCCGTGCCGGTGGCGGCCACGCGCCGCGGGTTTTTGGAGATGTTGGCGGCGGCGAGTTTTGCGGACGGCCCGCAGTGGCTGGCGAGCGCTCCCAGTCCTTTCATGAGCCATGGCAGCCAGAACCTGGCCGTTACGGCGGTGCCGATGAACAGGAGCGCGCAGCCGGCCATGGCGGCCAGCATGGCAGAGCTCTGGTCCACGTGGCGCATGGCGAATATGGCGAGCGCGATGCCGGCGAGCATCATGACGGTGCCGAGAATGGCGCGCCCGCGATGGGTGGCGGACTGGTCCGCGGCTTCCATGGGACGCATCGCTTCGAGCGGCGTGACGCGCGTGGCCATGCGGGCCGCGCCGAGCGAGGCGACTATGGTAGCGATCGTGCCGAACACGATGGGCACGATGAACGTCCACACGGTCAGCACCACACGCAAATGCACCATGGATCCAAGCGCGCCTGACCGGGCGACCAGTTCCATGACGCCCACGCCGGCCCCCACGCCGAGCGCGGAGCTTACCGCTCCCAATATGAGGGATTCGAACACTACGGAACGGTAGACCTGGTCGGTGCGGGCGCCCACAATGCGCAGCAGCGCGAACGTGCGGCGGCGTTGGGCGAGCTTTTGCCGCGCAGCGCTGCGATCGTGTTTTCGGACAACACCATGGCGCCGCCATAGTATCCGTATGCGCCGTACGGATCTTCGGTGAGTCCCACCACGGTGACCTGGCGTGTTACATCGCGCATGGTGTTGGAGTTTTCCGCCGCGACCGCAGCTTCCATGTCGACATGTTTGCCAAGGGAAATATGGAGCCGTTGGGCGAGGTCAGCGGGGAGGGCCACTTCGTTGTCTCCCTTGGGCTGGCGGCCTTCACTAATGGTGACCGGCAGCAGCGCGTTGTTCGATCCCGGGGAGATGGCCACGCCGTTCGAACTTTCGTTTCCCGACACGAGCCTGGCGCTGATTTGCACGTCGGCGCGTACGCCCGCAAGTTTGGCTTGCGCCCCGTCCTCGCTCGTGCCGTCCACAATCGTGCGCGTACGGTCCAGGCTGAACGTGCCGACCGTGGGCTGCCAGTCGGGGTCTTCTTCATGGTCTTGGGCGGTCATCACCCAGTTCGCGTTGCCGAATCCCGCGGTCACCTGGTCCTTGATCGACGCGCTCATCGCGTCGCCGAATATGAGCGAGCAGGTGATGAACATGGTGCTGATGACCACGGCGATGCCCGCGGGAACAAGCATGCGCACATTCTTCTTCATCATGGTCAGCGTCAACCGCCACATGATTCCCGTCCTTTCCTATCGTTTCAGGTACGCCTTACGGCGTGATGCCGCCAACGATACGGAAAAGGACGGGGACGGGGCGTCGGTCAGGAGAATGAATTGGTGCGCGACGTCATCCTTGCGAATGAGTCGCGTCCGTCCGGCCATCCCACAGGCACGCGTTCAGGTCCACGCGCGGACCGGGCGCGCCCGCGTTGCGATCATTCCCCTCGATAAAACGCACGCCCTCACGTTCCAGCAGCGCCTGCTGCCTGCCGGGACCGCCGAACGCGAATCCGGGGGCGACCGAGCCGTCACGGAACACGACACGGTGACACGGGATAATGCCGGGCTCGGGATTATGGTGCAGCACTCCCCCGACCATGCGCGCCGCACGCGGACGCCCCGCCAATTCGGCCACCATTCCATACGTGGCGACCCGGCCGGCGGGAATGGATGAGACGATGCGGTAGACGGCTTGCGAAAATCCTTCAGTCATATGATCATTATGCCGCCTGAAGCATGAAAATATGCAGAAACTGTGCACATACGTTAAATATCAACGTTTTCCATTGATTCCCGGCCATAAATGCTATGTAATGGGAACTGTTAGAAGTCCATCCTCCAACGATGAAGGAATATTTTTATACAATGGAACGTTATTTGGCAGTTAAAGAAGTTGCAGCGCTGCTGGGTATCCAGAACGCGTCGTCGGCCGGGGTGAAACTGCCCGCGCCCGACGCGATGATTGGTCGTACGCGCGGCTGGAAACACGAGACCATTGAAGAATGGCGCAAGAATCGTCCGGGACGCGGGGTTGGAGGCGGCCGGCCGAAGAAGACGCAATGCGTCGCTTCGTCATGAACGTTGCGCAACACTAATAAATAAAGGCGCTCCTTATGGGGCGCCTTTCTCCGATTTATGCGACTTCGAACGGTACAACATCCTCCACACGCGCTTGGTAAGGAAATATCATGACAGATTTTCGTTTCGACGCCGATCATGCAATACGGGAAGCGATACGATCCGGAAAGGACGAACTGGTCCAGCAACAGGGCGAAATTGTCCGGGAATATCTCAACGCTTATCTCAACCATGATGCCAGGTCTGCACATCCAGACGGGAAAGTGGGCGATCTGGGCCAGCTTGCGCGTAATCGTGCTCCCGCCGACGCACGCAAAGGCTTTGCCGGTGAAATCCTATGCGAAGCGCATATGAACGAACAAGCCATCCGGGAAGGCCGGGCGCAACGCGTCCGGCGCACCAACAACAATGATCCGCTTGTGGACCTCGCCGTATTGGACGGTCACGGACGTTCC
Organism: Bifidobacterium magnum; assembly: GCF_000741255.1. Taxonomy (GTDB): domain Bacteria; phylum Actinomycetota; class Actinomycetes; order Actinomycetales; family Bifidobacteriaceae; genus Bifidobacterium; species Bifidobacterium magnum. The sequence continues at coordinate 46,879 of NZ_JGZB01000010.1, read as the reverse complement.
ATTCCCGGTATGGGCATACAGGTCAAGTTCGAGGGAAAGAACGCCAAAGAGGCATTGGCGAAGTTTAATGATCCCGAGCATCGCAAATACCTGGACCACAATGTCGCGATCGCCATCCCCGACGACCATTATGACGTGCTCATGGGCGACGGACCCGATTCGATTGACGCCGCAATCGCCGCATTGCGCGACAAGTTGCAGCGTGCGCGGGAATCCGGAGACAACAACGCGGCGCAACATATTCAAGAGCGTATCGACCGCAACCAGCACATCAAACGCAATCTACGCAAAGCTGGGGCCACCAATACCGAAGCGAAGCATGCGCGATACGGAGCGGCCAAAGGTGTGGTCAAAAACGTGCATGAGGCCGCCGCCGCGCACGCCAAACATGCCGCAGTGGGAGCAGGAACGGTTGCTTTCATCACGAATTTGGTGGCGTGCATACAGGGAGAAAAAACTCCGGTGCAGGCCGCTCAAGATACGGGGAAATCGACCGCCCTGACGGCCGCATTTGACTATGTGGCCACCGCCATTTCCACGGCCGTCACCGGAGCCATGCGGAATTCGGGCAGCGACTATGTCAAATCGCTGGGAGCCGCCGGAATCATGCCCGCTGTCATGGATAGCGCCGTGGACACCGTCAAGCTGGTCAATGCCTTGGCCCGCGGGCAAATCAACCAGGAAGAATTCATGGATGCGCTCGCAGACCACAACATTGGCGCCTTGGGAAACCTGTACGGTGCGGCCATAGCCCAAACTGGCGCCCATGCTCTTTCCTTGAGTGCCGGAGCGCAGTTTGCCGCCGGCATGGTGGGCGGAACACTCGGCTATCAGCTTGCCATGGCCACATACACCATTCTCAAAGAATCGGCTAAGGATTATCAGCATGCCAAGGAAGAACGCATCCGCATTGAACGTGAATGCGCCGAAGTCGTCGAGCTTATTACGCGTTACCGCACGCAACTGAGCCGCAACGTATCGCAATATATGGGTGAGCGTTTGTCGGTTTTCAACGAAGCGATGGTAGCCATGGACGCCGCGCTGGTGGCCAATGACCCTGACGGATTCCTGGCCGCAAACGCCGACATTCAACGCATTCTCCACCATGACGCGCAATTCCGGTCACAACAAGAGTTTGACGAATTCATGGATTCCGACGACCCGTTGGTACTTTGAATCAACCCGTGCATCACACACACGATCTACCCAATCCCTTACACAGAAAGGTGCAGCATGCCAGCATTCACTGCCAAAGGCGCGCTTACCGCGTGCTATTACCTGATTGCGTTGGACGGAACCACCGCCCAACGCGAGCTCGACCTGTTCGATGAACTCGGAAATGAACTGGATCCCAAACATTTCCGGAACTACCGGAACAAAATCGTAGACCAGCATTCCGCGCGAATGGCTGGCGCCCATGATAGCCAGGAACGCTACGAACTGAGTTCCGAAGGAATGGATGAAGCGTTGAAAGACCATGGAGTGGGCAATACCGAAGGAGTCACTCCCCGTCTGCTGCTTTGGGACATGCTGGCGCTTATCCATGCCGACGGTAACGCTACCGATGATGAACGCCGGCTTGTACACCACGTGATCCGCACTTCCATTCGCCAGCAGCGCGTGGCGGACCAAATGGAGCAGCTCATGCACGCTTGCGTGGCTGTGGGTCGGGAGCTTGAACGGGTCAAGAATTCCAGTCTCTCCTACGCCCAGGCGGAGGCCAAGGTGAATGAGCTCACGTTACGCCAGGAAACATTAGTGAACGCCGCACAAGCGCTCATCCATGACGAAACCGTACCGAAGGTTCCCGCCGCCAAAGTGGCAAACAAGGACATTGTGGACCAGGCCGGAGAAGCGATCGGCCACGCCATGGGCCAGGCTGGCGAACAAATCGGCAACGCAATGCAAGGCGTGCAACACGGTGTTGGGGACGCCGTCAACAACGTGCAGCACGTATTTGAACACAACGTCGCCCCCGCGGCGCAGCAAGCGGCCGATGCAGTGGGCAAAGCTGCGCAAGACGCACAAAAGAAGGTCGGCGACGCATGGAACGCGGCGGCGAGCACCATTGGCGGATGGTTCAAGCGCTGAGCCGCAGTCCATTTATGAAAGGATAGGCAATTATGGTATTCATTCCGCTTATATTGGGAGCGGCCGCGGTGGCGATGGGAGGAACCGGCATCGCCGCAGGAATCAAAGGATTCGGAGACAACGCAAAAGCCAAGAATCTCATTCAGAATGCCGAAGAACGCAGGGATGTAGCTGCAGGTCGCCTCGAATTACAACGCGAAGCATGTTCCGCCGCACTTCAATCATTGGGACGAGAAAAGATGGTCGTTCTTGACGATGACATGCAACGCTTCGTGGCTTCGTTCAAACAGCTCAAGAATGTCGATTTCCGCGATTCCTTAGGCATAGATGAAGTACGCCGTCTCAAGGTAGACGAAGCCTCGTTCTCGGAGCTAGAACAGCTCAGCGACATGGCCGCGCAGATGTTGCAGGGTGGAATTGCTGGGGTGGGAGCCGGAGCTCTCACCGCGATGAGCGCCTATGGTGCCGCCGGACTCTTGGCGACAGCATCTACCGGCACAGCTATCAGCTCACTGTCCGGCGCGGCTGCAGCGAACGCAACGCTGGCCTTCTTCGGGGGTGGCGCTCTTGCTGGCGGAGGATTGGGCATGGCGGGCGGCGCAGTTGTGCTTGGCGGTCTCGTGGCTGGGCCCGCTTTACTAGCCTTTGGCATGGTACTCGGCCTCAACGGCGGCAAGAATCTGGAAAACGCCAAAGCGCACAGCGCCGAGACAGACAAGTATGTCGCGCAATGGGAAGCCGCGTATGACTTGTGTGTGGCCATCCGCGACCGCGCTTACCTGTTCTACGCATTGCTGGCCGATTTGGATGCCAAGTTCGCGCCAGCCATAGAGGAATTGGATCGCTTGATCTGCGAACGTGGCGACGATTATGCGCAGTATGATGCCCAAGAACGCCAGTCAGTGGCCGCGGCGGCCAGTTTGGCAGCTTCCATCAAGGCCGTGCTGGACACTCCCCTCCTCAAAGAGGATGGCAGTCTTACTGAAGAATCAGGCAAGCTGCTGGAGCATATGCGTGAAGTGGAAAGTTGAGTTTACCCAATTGATTAGAACCGTGTAGCTCAACGCAAATGGTGGGTTATATGCACACGCATATAACCCACCATTCATTTCAGAAGATAATGAATCCGCTGAATGCTACTGATCAATCTTGGCAATGTTGATTAGTGGAACAGTAACGGAATTGCCGAGTACAGCCGTGTATGTATATTCCTCAATAAACGTGCCATAAATGGTGATATGGTCGTCCTCCAATACGCGCGTTGGCACGATATTCTTGGCATACATTCCCATAATTACTTGATCGTAATCATCATCGACAATCAGCCGGATAGTGACGGAATCCGAATCGGCGGAATTGAGCACCTGTATCACTTTGCCGTAGAACTTTACTTTCTTGCCCTTGTATTCATCGGGCTGGCGAGCGATCTGCTCGTAAGTGATACCTGTCTCGTAACCGCGCGCCTCCTCTTCAGCTTTTCGTGCGGCCTCTTCCTCCTGCTTTTTCTTTTCAGCGGCTTTCGCCTCGTCAATTTTCTTTTGGGCCTCGGCCTTGAGTTTCTGGCCTTCCTTGTCCTGCTCGCTACCGTTGTACTTGTCGTGCAGCGCGTCTGCCGCGGTTATGGTCTGTTCCCAATCCTTCTGGTCATACGCGTTGCGCACATCGACCAGCATTTTGTCTTTGCCGTTCTTGAGTTCGTCGAGCTCAAGAGACAGATCCTTGATTTGCGTATCCTGTTGGACTTTGGATTCGTTCAATTCGGCAATGGTGGAAACGTGACCCTCCACGGTGGACTCTAGTTGCGCGATCTGATGGTTGCGGGACACGAGGCTGCAGCCCAATATGATAGTTGCCACCAAAAAGGTGACGAGCAATCCCGACACTATGACAAGCAGGGATCGGACGCGTTTGTCAGTGGCGGAGAATATTGCCCGCACCTGTCCGAACCGTTTCCGGTCGCCGCCCGGGGACGCTTGTGGTGCGCCGGCGGGATGTGGTCCCGTGGGTTGCATGCGTGTCTGTGGCGCCGGATTGGGCCTGGCGGGATTGCTATAGGGATTTCCAAATTGTGGTGTGCGGCCGGGCGGCGGTCCCATATGGTTCATGGGCGGTTGCCCGTAGTTTTGCTGGGGCATTGCGTTGCCCGGATTTATTGGCGCAGGTGCGTTCATTGGTGCAGAGGCGCCTGACGCGTCCGTATGCGGTTGCGCGTTGCTGTTTTGCTGCGCTTCTTTGGGCAGCTCACCACGATTTTCCCCTTGAGAATTCGGTTTCATCTCCATTGACTCCCCCTCTTCCAATATGATGTGTTCCGAACGATACCCCCGTTTGCCGCAAAATGGGAACAAAATATTAAATTATACGAGCGAATCCTCTTCGTACGCTTCCTCTTCAATGAGTATCGGCAACACCCAATGCGCGTCATCGGGATTGAATGTTCCGTCCATCACCTGATCGAGCATCTCCTGCAGTTCCTGGCGCTTGAGATACATGAGTCCCAGCCGTTCACCATGTTCGCCGTTGCTGACGCCCACCGTAAATACATGCCGCAAATCACCATCCTGATTTACAAGCAAATCGTTCATTGCATCTTCGGAAGAGGCGTCAATATGGTCTTCATGACCGAACGTCCGCTCGAGATACTTCCATGCGGCCTCCCCAAATGCTCCTTGGCAAGCAGATGCTTGTAGTCTGCTTCAGAAGCGTAGCCAACCATGCGTCAAATCCTTGAAATATTCAGGATCCAATATATAGGGCTGGGTCACAGTGCATCCACATGCTTGCAATACGATCTGAATAATCATTCAACATCGTTGTTGTATTGCTACGTTTCAACCGGCTTCTCCCCTCCTGACTCAAGAATTTGGTGGCCCCTTATTCTAGTGCCGCATTTCCGTCACCAGTATGAAAAAATCATGTGCAAACAAGGGCCAAGTTCTTTTAGATATGGCGCGAAAACGATACCGTGATATTCATCTTCTGCCGTCAATCAAGGAGGATGTATGGGCGCCGGAATCATTTACGTCATGTCTACCGCGGTGGACGGATTGATAAAAATCGGCAAAACGGAAACCGGCAATTACCGCGAGCGCATGCGTTTTCTGGAAAGCAACGGATACCGCAATGTGGCGGGTCTCCACCGCGAGTTCGCCATCAAGGTCGAGGATTACGACGAAAAGGAACGACTGCTTCATGAGATTTTTGCCAAGTCGCGCGTGGGTGGAAGCGAACTGTTCGCCCTGGATGTCGATTTGGCCAAACAGTTGCTCTCCGCTTTCGAGGGGAGCCAAGTGTACCCCGAGCCTTCACGGGAGAGTAAGGAGGAAGTGTTCATCCGCGCCGCGGCGGAGCACCGCAACCGTATGGACGTGTTGCGCATTCCCGACGGTACGTACCATTTAGATTATCAGGCGCGCGGCGCGGACCAGCCGCCGCACGTGGAGATGAGGGTGGATAACGGTACGCTGACGATTCCCGCTGGCCAGATGGTGTCAGTTGCGGAAACCCCGGATTTGTCGGAAAAGTTGCGTGAATTGCGGGCGCATCATCTGGATGATGATGGACGGTTGATCGATGATGTGTGTTTCGATTCGCCATCCGCGGCGGCCCGTTTCGCCAGAGGATGCTCTTCGAATGGCTGGACCATATGGAAAACGCAGGGCGGAGAAACGATCAATATATTCCGAATCAGCTAATTCTTATGTTCTATCGATCACAGATCCACAGTAACCGCCTTAGAAAAGACTCACATTAGAAAATATCTCGCGGAAGGGGAATATATTTCCGCATGGCTTCGCTCAATTGCATAGCAGTATTCCCTTCAGTTCGCAAGAGCCTCAAAACGGTGTCCGTATATTTTTGTTTCTTATAACCTAGTATGATCGCGGCACGAGAAAGCGCGCCCTTATCATTAAGGACCCGCAGCATCGAGTCATAGTCATCCGCATCTTTTATTGTTGCGTATTCCGCTTCTACCTTCCCATGAAGTGGAAGCAGTTCTTCTGCCAATTGTTGCAAATCTTTATAGAGGGTTTGAATATCGTTATTGAGATCAATAGCATTAATTCTCGAAGCTACTTTGCTCTGGAATATGGCTTCGGAGACAATCCGATTGAAAATATCTTCGCTACTCACATTTCTTTTCCTCCGGTTCCCATCCTATTGGCCGCCGTCGCGCAGGGCAATAGCACATATGGTTGCTTATAGTAGCGTATCCTCAGATAAATAAGAGGCCGCGCCAAAACTGCGCGGCCTCTTATTTATGAGTGTTTTTAGCGCCTCAGACTTCCGCCACAGCTTCATCAATCGGCGTCTCGCCGTTGGACATCATGATGATCTTGTGGAAGGTGTTCGGCTTGTCGAGCACAGCGGCCAGCACCGCGGCTACGTCGGCAATGCTGTTGGTCGTCGAATGCGTCACGCCGAACGACACCTTGCCCGTGGCCGGTTCTTCCATCAGGTTGCACGGTTGCAAGATCGTGTAGTCCAAGTTCGTACGCGTCATGAGCCACTGGTCGGCGAAGAACTTGGCGATGTTGTAGTTGGTGATGTTGCGCAGGTTCGGATCGTCCCACTTGCTCGGCTCGTCGGCGAATATGGAACTCAGCAGAATAAAACGCTTGATGCCCACATTTTCCGCGGCCATCATGAGCTTTACCGCACCGAACGCGTCGGTCTGCAGCAAATCCTTGCCGCGCGAACCGGCCACAAAATAGACGGCGTCGGATCCGCGAAGGTCCTCGGCCAACTGTTCTTCAGAGGCATGAAGATCAAGAGTTACGGCCATAACGTGATCTTGGCCCGCGAACTGCTCGGGATGACGCGACGCGGCCACCACTTCATTGCCATCCTTCACCAGATCCTGCGTCAGCAGGGTTCCCACTCGTCCGGATGCTCCGGCTACAAATACTCGCATGTTGTTCCTCCCTAATATTGTTGCCGTCGTTCCCTAGTCCGCCTTATGCAAGGCCAGCGGAACCTGGGAACGGTCGGCAAGACGCATGTAATCCGGACCCAGCCATGTGGTCAGCTCGGTCGGATGCAAAATAAGCGGCATACGCGCGTGAACAGGTTCCATCAGCGCGTTCGCGCGCGTCGTCACCATCGAATATTCATCGTCGCGACGGATACCGCCAATAAAAATGACGGGCATGTTCGGAATCGTAAATATGTACTGCTGTTTGATCGGACGGCCCGTACGTTCGCTAATGCGCGTTTCCGTACCGCTTGATTCATAGAAACTGCGGCACGCGATCACACAACGGCCATGTTCCATGGACGAACGCCAGATCGGCTTGTCCGCGCTTTCGATCCGCGTATTGAAAATCGGCCGCGGATTCCACTGTGAACTGTACCCCCACTCCAAATCCGCACGTTCCAGCGTTCCTTGGGCGAACTGCGGCACTCCGACGGACGTGTCGAACGTCGGTACGATTACGGGTGCAACTTGTTGCGGATACACGTCGATGCGTTTGCGATCCTGGTTGGATTGGGACTGAGTCTCCTGAGATTGGGGTTCCTCCCCCATCAATTGGGCTACCAGTAAGTCGATGTCTTCATCGGAAAATCCCGTGTAATGCGCGCACATGGCTTCACAGTAAGGCAATACGGCCCACAATTCCACCATTTGAGACCGATATTCGCCAGCGGATGAGTTGGAGGGCAAAAAGCGGGATGCGCATTCTGGTCTTCATAGAATATCGGCAACCCAACTGTCACGGCACAGCATTCGAGAACGGGAGGAATTATGGGTACGGTTACGAGAATCGGCATTGTCGGCATGGGACATGTGGGCGCGCACGTGGCCAACAGTCTTATTTTGCAAGGTATCGCCGATGAACTGGTCATGACGGAAATCTGCTCGGGCGAACACAGCAAGCAAGCCAAGCTTGAGGCCGAAGTGCAGGATCTTGGCGATTCTCTGGCGTTCTGCCCGCACAATGTGGCGCTTGTCAACGCAGGCGAGGATTATGCGCAGCTCGCCCAATGCGATGTCATCATCAATGCGGCCGGCGACGTGCAGCGCTCCTCCATAGACCGTGACGGCGAACTGTTCTATACCACCGATACGGCCAAACGGTTCATTGCGCCCATTACCGAAGCCGGATTCGAAGGCATCTGGGTGTCGATCGCCAACCCGTGCGACGTGGTGGCCACGGAAATCTGGAAGCTGTCGGGCATCGATTCCAACCGTGTGATCGGTACGGGCACGGCGCTTGACTCGAGCCGCCTGAAATATGCGCTGTCCCGTGTGACGGGATACGACCAGCACTCCATGTGTGCCTATATGCTCGGCGAGCATGGCGCCAGCATGTTCGCTGCGTGGAGCGCCGTGAACATTGGCGGCAAACCGTTGGCGCAGCTCATGGCCGAGCAGCCAAAGCGGTTCTCCATGTCTCTTGACGAAGTGGAGGATTTGGCGCGTCAGGGCGGATACAAAACGTATGCGGGCAAACAGTGCACGGAATTCGCCGTGGCGGACGCTGCCGCGCGCATTGTGCGAGCCATTGTGTCGAACGAACATTACGTGACACCCTGCTCCACGCTGATGACCGGCCAGTATGGGGAAAGCGGACTGTTCACCTCATTGCCGTGCGTTATTGGCGCGGACGGTGTGGAAGAAGTGATGCAATTGGATTTGACCGATGAGGAAATCGACAAATTCCACGCGAGCTGCGCCCCTGTGCGCAAGAATTTGGAGCGCGTGGGATTGGCGTGACACGTCAATAACGCCCGTCACAATAGAAGCATGAACGAACCGCAACATGAGTCGTCAATGACGCCCCTGAAATCTCAAGAATCCACCGAAATTGCACGCAGTTATCAGCTTCCGGGCGGATGCCCGTGGGACGGCGAACAGACCAACCGTTCGCTTATCAAGCCGCTGCTTGAGGAAACGTACGAATATATCGACGCCGTGGAAACGGGCGACCGCGACAATATGCGTGAGGAGTAATCATCTGTTGACAAATATGTTGACATATGATGTCATTTCGTCTATAATATGACCATGTTGAAGCCGAAAGACGTGGCTGCCCGGCTTGGCGTGAGTGTCAAGACATTGCAGCGTTGGGACAAGGCGGGCATCTTCCCCGCACACCGCAATCCGCAGGGGCGTCGCTACTACACCGAAGAGCAGGTGCTCGCCTACTTGGGCAGAATCCGGAAACCCGAACGGTTGCATGTTGCCTATGCGCGCGTCTCGTCGGCCGGGCAGAAGGACGACCTCGCCTCGCAGGTCGCGTTCCTGCGCGACTACGTGAACGCGACGGGCGTCATCTTGGATGACGTGTTCACCGACATCGGCAGTGGCTTGAACTACAAGCGCAAGGACTGGAACCACCTGATTTTCGACCTGATACTGCAAGGACAGGTCGAAACCGTGTATGTCACGTGCAAGGACAGGTTCGTGCGATTCGGGTTCGACTGGTTCGAGGAATTGTGCGACAGGTACGGGTGTGGAATCGTGGTCGTCAACAATCCCGACACGAGTCCCCAGCAGGAACTGGTGGATGACCTCATTTCCATCATCCACGTGTTCTCCTGCCGCGTGTACGGTTTGCGCAAATACAAGAAGCAAGTCGAAGCCGACCCGCGTCTGCATGGGGACGGTGCGAGGTGAAGGCGTACCGGACGGAAATCAAGCCCACGCCGGAGCAATGCCGGTATCTTGCGCAGGCGTTCGGCAACGCGAGGTGGGCGTACAACGAGTTCATCGGCTTCAACCAAGCCCGCTACCGGCATCGCAAGGACGGGTACGGCGATTACGGGTATTGCAACGCCTACGCGGTTGCGGCACGCTACTCGCTGGCCAAGCTCTTGCACGCACGCGTCGAAGGCAACGTGCGCAAGGCGACCGTGGCTCAGGCGCGCCTGCTGAATGAATTGTTGGTGTGCGCATGCCTGCCCGCCGTGGATTTGAACACGTTGGGGCCGGACTTGGCGCGCCTGCTGCTGGACGCGCTCACCGAGGCGCGACAACTGCCCAGGTATGAGCCGTGGATGGACTTGGCGCATTCCAAGAGCGTCAAGCAGGCGTTCATCAACGCCGACAAGGCCTATGCGAAACTCTTCGCCAACCGCAAGACCGGCAAAACGACAAAAGGCCGCAAGGGCAAGACGCTGGCCGGTCCGAGGTTCAAGAAGAAGAACAGGTCAAAGGACAGCATTTACCTTGTCGAACACATCAGGGTGGAACGCCACCGCATAAAAATGCCCGGCATGGGATGGGTACGGTTGAAGGAATACGGATACATCCCCATCGGCACGGACACCGTCTCGTCGGTCACGGTCAGCCGGGTGGCGGGACGCCACTACGTGTCCTGCACACCCAAACGGAACACTGTCGAAACACATGAACCCCGCCACGATGGGAAAACTGACGGCTTGGGCATCGACCTCGGCATCAAGAACCTCGCCGCCATGTCCGACGGCACCCTCATCGACAACCCCAACCGGCGTAAGGAACCACGCCGTCTAAGCCGAAAACTCAAACGCCAACAGCGCGCCCTCGCCCGCAAGCTCGAACGCATCACGGTGCGCACCTACCACGAGGAAGGAAAAGACAAAGGCAAAGTCAAGCAAGTCAATTACAAGCGACCCCTGAAGGAATGCAGGAACATCGCCAAGACCCGGCTCGCCATACAGAAAACATGGCAGCGCATCACCAACATCCGCCACGACCACATGGACAAGGCCATCGACCAGCTGGTGGGCCAAGAACCACGGTTCATCACCATCGAAGACTTGAACATCCAAGGCATGATGCGCAACCGGCACCTGTCGAGAACCCTCGCCGAACAGGAACTGGGCCGCTTCGTCACGCATCTGAAGGCGAAATGCGCCGAACACGGTATCGAGCTGCGCCAAGCGGACAGGTGGTATCCGTCCAGCCAATTGTGCTCGGACTGCGGCTACCGGAACACGGCCGTGCGCAATCTCAACATACGCGCATGGGACTGTCCGTCCTGTGGCGTGCATCATGACCGTGATGTCAACGCAGCCAAGAACCTGAAGGCAGCAACCGAATACACCGTCATCGCATAACCAAACATGGCCTCCGAACGGCCCTAAACTTGCCGCTACCGTGGGTAACACGGAAAGTAACGCCTGTGGAATGCCACACCAACGCCAGTAGCCAGCCACTCCCCGTGGCCGCCAAAACGGGCATGACGAAACAGGAAACCTCTAGAAAAGTGGACAATGTATGCGTATGTATACAAACAACCACAATTCTAGTTACAGCAGATCGCCGACGAACTGTTGGCCTTGGTGCGCCGCGCCGACGCGGCCGGTATCGATATTGAAGGCGCGTTACGCAACCGCTTGCGTCAAGTCGAGGATGCCGCACGCGCCATCGAGTAAGATTCTTCTTTTACTCGGCCTTGAGCACCCCATCCTTGATCGGCGTGAATTCGCTCGTCAGCGTCCACGTATGCTCTTCGTCGATCTTGGCAGGATCGTCGTAGCGCAGCAGCTGGCGGGCGAAATCGTCTTCCGTGAGCTCTCCGGAACGCAGCTGGTCGAGCAGCGAGCGCACGACGTTGCCGGGATTGTTATCGCGCGGATCCTGATCCATGACGCGCACCTGGGTGGTCTTGCCCTGGTCATCTGCAATCGTGCCAACCCAGAAATCCACGGTATCCCACTCGTTGGGGCCTTGGTACGTATAGTTCGTCAGTTCCTGAACCTTCATGTTGTCCTCCATGTATCACGTGGCGCGCCGCGCCGTTCGCGGCTGTGCTGGAGTTCAGTTTAGGTGGCGCAACGTCGCTCCACTGTGCGCTGAGTCGTGCGAGGTTGCATGAGGATTGTCTGCGCGCCGCCGCGCCCATTTTTAAGATCGCCATATTTTCGCTGCGACTAGTGTGGCGCGGCGTTATTCATACCACACGCGCGTGCCGTGGCGATACCGGCAATATTGCGAACAACGAACAACATGACGTCACGCAACATGCGGGCAACATGCCATTCCCATTGCGGAAACCGATGATGTTAGTCATAATTAACCCTCAATAGAAAGGAAACCATCATAAAAGGCATTCGGGTATCTGAACGACCTTTCTTTCTTTTTATCACTATCGAACTTGACGATAATATATTTGCCATCCATTCGAACAACCGAACCATAGCCAAAGCCTTTATGGAAGACCACATCTCCAACATCAATATTCTCGATTGCTTCTTCATCAAATTCTGGTTCTACAACCTCAGGTTCTTCTTCCTCGACTGTCTGATAACTATTCACATGTTCTGAAATATCCTGAGTCCATTTTTCGCTAATTTCAGCAGCTTCCTTGCTGTCATATGAATAACCTTGCGGAGACACCATTGAGTCGCGCTGCGCCATTTCAAGATACTCATATTCTGAAATAGTTGTATCAAACAGACCAACACGTTCACCAGCATGTTTATCCAAGCCTGAATACACAAGACTTGCATCCTCATACCTGCGGAAGTAATAGATGCTCTCGTTCATGCGCTTGTCATCAAAGACACCAAGCGACACAAGCAGTTCGAAATCTTTAACGTCAAGACCTGTGACACGTTTGAACAAGTTTGGTTCTAGCTGAGTAATAACGTCTTTAAGCGTCTGTTCACGGTAATCAGTCAAGTACATGAAAATCGGAATACGAGTGGCGAATTTGATAAGTTTCTCTTGTATCTCTTTACGCTTGCTCTTGTATTCCTTTTCTTCCTCAGAAAGCTCCTTCTTCTCTTTCTTAGTGAGGCTCTGCTTTTCTTTCTTGACCTTCTTTACATGCTCGCTCTTATTGATGATGGTTTCGATGTCTTGATTGAGACTTCTGAAACCTTCAATACTCATCAATGCTTCCAAAGCTTCTGGATTAGCAAGCAGTCTTGCCAATGTCTCATTATCAACATTAACGAGCATTGCAGACTCCCAACGCCTTGCAAGCAAGGTAGCTGATGTGCCAGCCATCGTTAAATCAAGAATGTCGGCAGCATCTACCTCTTGCATGCGATAGCCGTCATATGCCAAAACAGGCAAGAACTTGATGAACTCTGCAACCTTCTCTTCAGGTGATTTATTCCCAACAGAAAGCCTGCAACTATAGTCTGAAACCTGACGCAAAGCACGAGTTAAAGCGAAATCGAAGACATAGCACTCCTGCTTCATAATTTCGCGTCCCTCTTCGGTATCAACCTCCCAAGGGGATTGAACACGAAACGCCGCTTGGAAATACGTTTCAGGACTATTCAAGTTACGAAGCATCAAGATGCCCGTCCAAGGGCGAACCGTAACACCAGTCATGAGCTTGCCGCATGAAAGCGTAATCGTCTTTGACTTCAACGGCTCTTCCATTGACTCTTCAACGGCTGGGAGCGCGTCTGCACCTTGTCCTGCACCTGCACCCGCACATACGTTAACCGTGTACTCGTGGTAGAAAACGTTTTGCTTCTCAGCCAACAAGTTGCGCATGGCATAACAAGAATTGACCCTTGGTAAGAACCAAACGCTATGGTTCAAAACACCAAGCAATCTTGTATCTGAATATGGCATAGGTGGCTTCTCTCCACCTTGCTTCAAACCTGTCTCAACATCGTATGAATTGCGCATAAGGTCGAGCCACTTTTGCACTTCGTTCTTATACACGAACTCGGCATCATCGCCCTCACCCTTAGCGGAGAAGAATACGTTCAAATCAAACTCATTGAACTCTTCTTTCATTGCCACACGAGTAATCTCTTCTGGCATCTGATACGTAAGCAGTGCCATCTTCGGAAGTGCAGCATATGGATTAGGCTCATTTGGATGTTCTTTAGACCAATTAGCCTTGGCTTCTTGCTCATCGCCATACGTCCAATTGAAGACTTGCTCTTCAATGAACTCGCCAGAGTTTAATGCCCTAAACGGTGTGCCTGAAAGATACAAATAACGCTTGGCTTCAATCGGCAGCCAAGACTCATCAAGTTCGTTTCCCGAACTCTCATACTCACCATCACTATAGAGCTTTTCGTCATCTTCTTTTGCGAACAGACCCTTAGCTTTTTCACCCCATGCCCCGAAGTGATATTCATCAAAAATAACCAAGTCCCACTCGGTCAAATGAACCCACTCGTTGCGTGGCTTGATACCGCCTGTTTCATTATCTACACCAAGGAAATCTTGGAACGAACCGAAGCAAACTATTGGCTTATCTTCGTCACAATCTTCAAAGTGCATTTCGTCACGAGTAACGAACTGCCAGCCTTCAAAATCAACGTGCAGCATGAGGTCATCATGCCAAGCATTTTGAACGGCAGGTTTGAAGGTGAGTATCAGAACTCGCTTTGCATCAAGCTCTTTAGCTAACTCATAAGCCGCAAAGGTCTTACCGAAACGCATCTTTGCATTCCATAGAAACTTAGGTTTGCGATGAGTATCTTCTTCATTAATGCTATCGAAGTAGGCTTTTGTCTGACTTACCGCTCGTGCCTGTTCAGGACGCATCGGAAAGTCATAGATACGGTTCTTGTCATACTCAGTGCGGTCCTTGACGGACATCCAAGCAGCACGGACATCATCAACATTGCACTTGAACCACTCGCCAGCTATGTGTTTGTAGCCATTATTTTTGAGCCATTTATGCAACTCATCATCGGTAAAAGTAGTACCGTCATCACGCATTGCAGGTTCATCAAAAACTATTGTGTAAGGCTTCTCATCAGGCTTGATAATCGGGAACTGTTCAGCAACACGCTCTTCAGCAGTACGTGTTGTGTATCCAACCTTTAAGTAGCCATCGTAATTTGGATTATGTTCCTCATAAGCGTAGACCCTTGGAGCAAGGTCTGGTCGCTGAGGAAATGTTACTTTATCTGACATGATTAATCATCCTCAGCTTCATATGACATTTCATGAATATTTGCTTCTATAAACTCAATTTCTTCAACATCTAAACCATACTTTTTATACAAAGACTCATCATCAAAAGACCCACTCCCAAAATCTTGGTCTGGAACAAATACGAATTTATCTTTTGATAAATTTATAGATGTCAATGTTTGAGCAATCAAAAACCTCACAAATTTTGATGATAAATAATTAGCACAGTTCTCTACTTGATTTGCATCTGTAAACCCAGTAGCAATTAAATACGAATCAGTACAAACAGTGCCAGGATTCAATATCTTTACCCTAGACAAAACACGAAGTTTGCCGTCTTTGTCAGGTTCACCAGCATGTTCATATGTAATACGGCTAATCAAAATTTTAAATTCATCAATATACTGCTCACCTGAAGCAACTTTGTCAAGTTCAATATAACTAAAACCTTTACTTGAAAGCATCTTCAAATATCCAACTTTGTTCTCATCTAAACCACGTGTTGAAGTAGGCAAACCAAAAGGATTACGAGAAGACAGACGTTCACTAAAACTATTTGTAGTCTTATCAAGAATCTTCTTGATGATACTTACAGCTTGATTTCTTCTAACAAATGAAGAAAATTCATCCAAATAGCGAACCATGGTATCGCGTCGTCCATTTGCAACTGTCGTAAATTCACAAGGACGCTCTTCATCACGTGACCAAAGAAAATAATTTACGCCGCCGCCCACACTGTTTTGAGGGAAACAATCTTTCGCATTAATGAAATCGACCATTTTTATCAAATGATGGTCAGATAACATCCTTTGCCTAAATGCATCCAGCCCTTTTCCACCCGCTAAATAACGAGAAGGGACAATCATTGTTAAATAACGAGGATTCAACTTTATAGCTTGCTCGATAAATTTATGATAAATAGGACTAGCACTCGCCCCATTTCCCCCATCATTCAATTGGTAAGGGGGATTACCAACAATTACATCAAACTTCATGTCAAAAATCTCCTCAGGATTATTTAGATGAATCAATTCATATGCGTGACTTTCTAAAGAGCTATCTCTATCAAATAAGTCTTTAGGCGCACCACAATATATGCATTTCTTATTACTGCCCCAAGTATGTTTAATATCTCTAAACCTGATATTTCCTTCAGGGTTATCAAACTCAACAACCGAATACTTGCTGTTCGGATACTTGGAGCAATACACGCCACGGCGAGATAACAAACTCGTCATTTCAGTGATTGCTATACCAAAAAGTTGATTTTTATAAACATGCTCAGTAACCGCTTCGAGGTCATGTAAGAAATACTTGTCGGCTTCAGAAAGTTCTTCACCTTTACGTATCTTCTCGTTTACACCACGAGCTATCTCTTGGTAGTTAGGTATCTGAGCATCAATGAAACGCTTTGCTGCTTCACGAAGGAACACACCTGTTTTGCAAGCAGGGTCAAGTATCTTGATATTCCTGTCTTTCCAAATCTCAGGTGGCAGCAAATCTAGCATTTGGTTTGCAACCTCAGGCGGGGTAAATACCTCGTCATTAGATAAATTAGCGAGACATGACAACACATCCGGGTTGTATGCTCTTTCAAGTAGTAATGCCATTATTTACCCACCTCATAAAAGTCAGTTAGCGGATACTCCTTAATAGGGAGAGGAAGATACGCTTGCGTCTCTTCGTCATATACCCACTCAGTCGTAAGCGAACCAGAAGCACCCAACAGAGGCATGGCTTCACCCACATCTACATTTCCCTCAAGCATTTCATCAAGCCTGAAATCACGGCGTTTCACTTTGTTTCCCATAACAAAAGACCACTCGCTGAAGATGATTGGCTCACCATCTTCTTGCTTTAAGGTCAGTGCATCCCCGCACAAAATGTTGCGGGTTAACACGTATGCAATAGCATCGGCAAAACGGTTATCACCTTCACCCTTACAGCCATTGCAGCGAGCTTCCATAACAATGTTAAAAAGCCTGTTGCGACAGTCCTCAACATTGTCTGGAAGAAGGTCGATTCCGTAGATACTTGATACAGCCACGAAAGCATAGCGTTCATAGTCAAGACAGTTCTTGCCATAGCGTTTCTTAACCACCTCAAGCTTGCGCCTAAGTATCTCCGCTAAGAAATTGCCATCGCCACAAGCAGGCTCTAAGAACCTGCTATCAATACGTTCTGTTTCTTGCTTAACCAAATCGAGCATAGCGTTCACTTCACGTTCGTTAGTGAACACCTCACCATGGTCAGTTACTCTCTCTTTTGACTTAATCTGTGACACGCTTACTTTTCATCCTTATCTTGAATAATTGCTAACCCTTATTTTCTCATGAACAATATTTCCTACAAACTCATTTCTCGGTCAACACCAACTCCACCGTTAGTAGCTTTATCAAAAGCAGAGGTTGTAGGTTGCCAAGTGTCTGTCTGCTCAATCTCGATTGCTTCTTGTTCTTGTTTCTTAACTGCTTCTCTAAACTCTTCCTTCTTCTTACCCATCTTTTCTGCAATGAGCTTGTAGAGAGCTGTGTTCTCAAATACATCACGTATCCGCTCAAAAGCATTATTGAAACCAATGAGGTTATCCAGAAAACCTATTGCTTGTTTGTCTAGAGCTTTCGCCTTTTTGCGTATTGATTTTGGTAAATCCACTTCCTCTAAATCTGCCATGAAGTCGTTCATTGACCTAACCAATTCAACACTTTTCTCAATGACAGTTTGAGACTCTGTTGTATAGCGATAGAGGGGGCGCATCGCGCTCCCTCTTCTTTGTCTCATAAACACAAAGGGTGCTAGGAGAAGTACCCCCTAGCACCCTTTTTCTTTGTTTCGGTCATTTTAGTCATGACCTTATACGACACACACCCTACTTGGAAAAACACTCCGTTCGAGTGTAGTAGCTCTGGTGGAGCTAAGGAGATTCGAACTCCTGACCCTCTCCATGCCATGGAGATGCGCTACCAGCTGCGCCATAGCCCCAAATATTCATTTATATCAACCGAAGTTGAGTGGAGCTAAGGAGATTCGAACTCCTGACCCTCTCCATGCCATGGAGATGCGCTACCAGCTGCGCCATAGCCCCGTGTGTTCTCTCGAACGCAACGAGTGATAGGTTATAACAGACTTTGCAAATATGCAAATCTATGTTGCTCTCGGCATGTCGGGGGTATAAAAATGGACTTTTCTGGTTAATTTGTATAAAAAATGCCGCCTGAGTACGCAAGGTACCCGAGCGGCACATGATTATCGTCGCATCAATATCCGGAAAATTATCCGGCTATTATTGCGCGGCGGTTCCCGTTTGATCGGATTGCTGGCGTGTCGCATTGCGCTGCGCCGCGCCGGACGAATCCGTTCCGGCCGTACCACTGCCCTGGTCGGTAGTGGCGCCCTGCTGCGGTTTGTCCGTGGACCCGCTGGAAGTCGAACCGCTAGAATCCGTTCCCGTGCCGCTTGTCGTGCCGCTGGAAGTCGAACCGGTCGAATCTTGCGAATCCGTACTTTGCGACGTACCGGACTGCGTGTCGGAACCGGTTTGCGAATGCGTGTCCGAGCTGGTCGAACCGTCCGTGGACTGGTGGGAACCGCTCGTACCCGTCTTGTCGCCGCTTGTCGTGCTGCCGGAAGTGCCGGATTCCTTGCCGTCCGTGTCGGTTCCCGTCGTCGAATCCTGGGACGGCGTATTCGCGCCCTCCTGATCCGAACTTGGTCCGTACGTGTTTTCCGGCGCCGGCGCCACGGTCTGGGTTGGCGTGGACGAAGGCTGGATAATGTCGGACACGACCGTATCCGTACCCTTGCCGCCCGTCAGCGCGAGGATGATGGCTGCGGTAATGGCCACGGCGGCGAGCGCGCTGGCCACGGCGATCACGATGGCGACACGCTTGTTGCGCTTGCTCATGGTGACGTGCTGGCCGCCCGTCTTGCCGCTCCCCTGCTTGCCGTTTTGACCGGATGTGCCGTTGCCGCTGCTCACGGTGCGCGGAACGCTGCCGGCCGGCATGACGCTGGTGGCGTCCGTGGCGGTTTCCATGGTCTGCGTGGCGTCTGTGTCGTCACCGGTTCCGGAAGCCACCTTGCGTGCGCCGTCCTCGCTTTCGCCGTCTTGTACGGCGTCCATCGCGACGGTGCGCGAATCGTCGGAGTCCGCGGCGTTATCCGAAGTCTTGTCCGAGTTGTCAGGATTCTCAGTATCGTCCGCATTGCCGTCATCGTCGGAGTTGACGCCCATGATGCGTTTGCCGGATTCCTCCAGCACGTTCTTATACAGCTGCGACGCGGTGGCGGACACGATGGAGCCGACGGCCACGCCGATTACCGATCCCGCGATGCCGATTTTGGCGGACAGCAGGAACGACGTCACCGCGGCGAGCGCGCCGGCGAACAGCTGGGAGAACGATAGTCCCTTAAAAAAAGTTTTTCACGATTGCTCATCCAACTAGTGTGTATTGGTTCGTGAGCCGCAATAGCGCAAGGGCCCGCCAACCGTCAACATGTTGTGACGGCGGCGGGCCTCTATGCCGGTTGCGCACTCATTCGCTGCTTGTAATGTAGCGGCATGGGTGGTCAGTTGCGCGCTGTTTTCACGAAACGTTCACAGGATTGGTCCACTGCGGCGTATCCGCCACGGCCGGTCCGTGATTGTATTCCATGATCGTCCAACGGTCTTCCTCGTCGTTGTGGAACGCGGGCATGATGCGCGCCCAGTGGGCGTTGCCCATGGTTCCCAGCGACAGGTAGTCGGCATGTACCTGATCGAATCCCAAGAGCTGCTGCACCATGTTTTCGATCACTGATCCGTGCGCGAAGATGAACAGGTCCGTGTCGGGGCCGGCTTTGCGGCTCCAGTCGCGGATCGCCTCGGCGCCGCGCACGCCGCAATCGTGGTGGGTTTCGGCGCCGTGGCGCAGTTCCCCGCCTTCCTTACGGATCCAGGACTGGAAGTCTTCCGGATAGAATTCGGCGAGCTCGTCGATGCTTTGGCCTTCCCAGCCGCCGAAGTTGCGCTCGCGGAAGCGTTCGTCCGTGTGCACGGGCACGCCGATACGGTCGGCGAACGCGTGCGCGGTCTGCATGGCGCGGCTCAGGTCGGAGGCGACCACCAGCTGCTTGACTCCCGAGTCGGGCTGCACGTACAGGTTCTGCAGCGCTTCGCCCGTCTGGTTCACTTGCCACAATCCCACTTCGTCCAGCGGAATGTCGACCCATCCCTGGATGCGGTGCGCCGCGTTGTATGCGGTGCGGCCGTGGCGCACGATGGTGATGGAGCGGGCCTGTGTGTGGCGCTCGGCCATGTCATTCGCGGACATCGGAGAGCTCCAGGTCGATGCTGTTCGTCTCGTCGTCCCACAGGCGTTCGAGGCGGTAGAAGTCGCGGCTGTCTTCGTGCATCACGTGCACAATAAGGTCGCCGTAGTCCAGCAGGATCCACTGGCCTTCCTCCACGCCTTCGCGCGAACGCGGGCTGCGGTGCAGCTGAAGGGCCAAGTCCTTTTCAATCTCTTCGGCCACGGCTAGCACTTGGCGTTCGTTGGATGCCGAGGCGAGCAGCATCACGTCGGTGATGCCCAACGAGTTGCTCACGTCGTAAGCGGCGATGCCGTCCGCCTTGATGCGGTGCGCCGCGTTGGCCGCCACACGGGCGGCGTCAATTGCCGGTTGAAATGCGCTCATATGTTCACCGTTCCCAGGCTGGTTTCCAGTTTTCCACCACGTGTTGGGTGTTTTCCGAGTAGACCATCGCGTCGTCGGGCACGTCGTGGCGCACCACGGAACCCGCGCCCGTGGTCACGTTGTCACCCACGGTGACGGGAGCCACGAACAGGTTGCCGGCGCCCACGTGCACGTCGGAGCCGATGGTCGTATGGTTCTTGTGCACGCCGTCGTAATTGGCGGTGATCGTGCCGCCGCCAATGTTCGTGTGCGTGCCAAGATCGGCGTCGCCCACGTAGCTCAGGTGCGGCACCTTCGTGCCTTCGCCGATGTGGGCTTTCTTCATTTCCACGAAAGCGCCGGCCTTCGTGTCCGCCGAAAGTTCGTTGCCCGGACGCAGGTACGTCCACGGGCCGATGTTGGCGCGCTCGCCAATGTAGGATTCCTGTACGCGCGAACGCTCCACATGGGCGCCACGGTCAATGGTGGCGTCGATCAGCGTGGTGTCCGGACCGATCACCGCTTCGCCGGCGACCGTGGTGTGGCCCTGCAGGTAGCAGCCCGGCAGCACCGTCACGTCGCGGTCGAGCTGTACGTCGTCTTCGATCCAGGTGGTTTGCGGGTCGAGAATCGTCACGCCCTTGCGCATCCAGTCCTCGCACACGCGCACGTTGTGGGCCTTGGCCAGGTGGGCCAGCTGCACACGGTCGTTGACGCCTTCCACACTGAGCGGATCCGGGGCGGCGAACGCGCCGACCTTGCCCATGGCGCGCGCCGACTGCAACGCGTCGGTCAGGTAGAACTCGCCCTGTGCGTTGTTCGAATCCAGGTGCGAGATCGCGTCCTTGAGCACCTGCGCGTCGAACACGTACACGGAGGTGTTCACCTCGCGCACGGCCAGCTCGTTGCTGTTCGCGTCGCGCTGTTCCACAATGCCGAGCACTTCGCCCGCGCTGTTGCGGATGATGCGGCCGTAGCCCGTCGGGTCGTCGAGAATCGTGGTGAGCACGGTGGCGGCGTCGCCGCTTTCCTGGTGGAACGCCACGAGCTCGCGCAGGGTTTCCGCGTCGAGCAGCGGCATGTCGGAAGCCGCGATAAGCACGGGGCCTGACAGCTGGTCTTCCCCGTCAAGCTGTTCCATGGCGCACTGTACGGCGCGGCCCGTGCCCGGAATATCGTCCTGGTGCACGATCACCACGTCCTCGTCATAGGACTGGGCGGCGGCGGCCACACGCTCGGCCTGGAAGTGGACCACCACGGCGGTGGTGTCAGGCTCCTGCGCGTTTACCGCGCCGATCACACGCTGCAAGAACGTCTTCCCGGCGAATTCGTGCAACACTTTCGGCTTGTGAGAACGCATGCGGGTTCCTTCACCCGCAGCAAGAATAATCGCGGCAGTCAATGCCATAGGATTCCTCCCATATTGGTAACGAAGAACGCGGGCGGCGCTCCTGGCGGAAGCGTGTCATGTGCCATGCACCGATGGCGCTTCCGGCCATCCATACAACAAAGCGCCCACATCCGCTTCTATAAGCGAACGCGAGCGCTACGCAAGCTCCCCCACCTGGACTCGAACCAAGACAAAGGGTTCCAAAGACCCGTGTGCTGCCATTACACCATGGGGGAACGGCGAACTCACGTCCGCCGAGTGTCAATTATGCCATATGTTCGAGATTTGTAAAATTGCGGCATGTCTTGTTCACTCTAACCGTAATCCCTTAAGGATCAGGCGAACTGGAAGCCCTCGCCGTGGTGTTCCGGATAGGTGTCGAACAGCTTGGCCACGGATCCGTCTTCGAACACGGCCTTGATGGCGCTGCCCAGCAGCGGCGCGATCGACAGGACCGTGAGTTCCGGCCAACGCTTGTCTTCCGGAATCGGAACCGTGTCGGTAAGCACCACTTCGCGAGCGCCGCAGTTCTTGAGGCGTTCCACGGCCGGACCGGACAGCACGCCGTGCGTGGCGACCACGGTCACGGACTTGGCGCCCGCCTCGCGCAGCACGTTGCATGCGCCCACAATCGTGCCGGCGGTGTCGATCAGGTCGTCGACGAGCACGCAATCCTTGCCCTTGACGTCGCCGACCACACGGTTGGCGACGGCCTGGTTCGGGCGTGTGATGTCGCGCGTCTTGTGCACGAAGGCCAGCGGGCCGCCGCCGAGACGGGACGCCCACTGCTCGGCCACGCGGATGCGGCCGGCGTCAGGAGACACCACGGTCACGTTGTCAAGATCGTTCTGGAAACGGTCGCGGATGTAGTCGACCAGCACAGGCATGGCGATCAGATGGTCCACCGGGCCGTCGAAGAAGCCTTGGGACTGGGCGGCGTGCAGGTCCACGCTCATAATGCGGTCCGCGCCTGCGGTCTTGAGCAGGTCGAACACCAGACGGCAGGAAATGGGCTCACGGCCGCGGTGCTTCTTGTCTTGGCGCGAGTAGCCGAGCAGCGGGCACACGGCGGTAATGGAACGCGCCGACGCGCGCTTGAGGGCGTCGATCATAATGAGCTGTTCCATGATGGCCTGATTGACCGGATCGCTGTGGCTCTGCAGCACGAACACGTCGGCGCCACGCACCGATTCGGTGTACCGCACGTACATCTCGCCGTTCGCGAAATCGTAAGCGGTGGTTTCCAGCACGTCGATGCCGAGCTGTTCCGCCACGTCGGACGCCAGTTGAGGATGCGCCCTTCCAGTAACAAGAATGAGGTTTTTATCCGGCTTTCCTTCGAGGATTGCGCTCACCGTATCTCCAAACGTTTAGCTACGTGAATCGACAACTATAGTAATTCGATTTACCGACGGAACCAACTTTGCGTGTTCATGCACGCAAAATTTCCACAGGAGGTCGTGGCCTTATTTGGACGTGTCCGCGTACAGCCCGTGTTTGCTGATGTACTGCACCACTCCGTCGGGAACGAGATACCATACTGGCTCTCCGTGGGAAGCCCTGTTGCGTACGTCCGTCGAGGAGATCGCCAGTGCGGGAATCTCGAGCATGTCCACTTTGCCTTCGGGCAGCTGCATTTGGGAGGCCGGCAGGTAGCCGGGGCGCGTGACGGCCACGAAATGCGCGAGATCGAACATCGTTTCCGTGTCCTTCCACTGCATGATCTCGGCCACGGCGTCCGCGCCCGTGATGAAGAACAGGTCGGCGTCCGGGTACTGGCGGCGCAAGTCGCGCAGCGTGTCGACCGTGTAGGTGACGCCCGGACGGTCGATATCCACGCGCGACACCGTGAATTTCGAATTCGAGGCCGTGGCGATCACCGTCATCAAATACCGGTCCTCGGCATTTGTCACATGCTTGTCGAGCTTGAACACGGGCCGTCCCGTCGGCACGAAAATCACCTCGTCAAGGTCGTAGACCCACGAGACTTCCGAAGCCGCCACCAAGTGGCCGTTGTGGATGGGGTCGAACGTGCCGCCCATGATGCCGATACGTTTGCGTGTATGCCAGTTGCCGCGCGCCGAACGGTGTTCGCCGTTGCCCGTCACCACATGCGCCACGCGCACGTCTCCCGACAACGCCGACATCTTCCGTTCGCCGCTTTGCGCCGTCTGGGATGCGCCCTCCCCTTGCTCTTGTGCCAATGTGTATTCGCCCGTCTGTGTTGTGGCCGCGTTGTTCGTATACATCCGCGTCTAAGAATCGATATCTAGAATATGGGTGGGACGCCGGTCAGGCGTCGTTCGCGCCGTCCGATTCTTCCGTAAGGTCCACTTCGCTGGCCTCCGGATTGATCCGGCCCATGTCCTCGTCCCATTCATCTTGTACCACGCGGCGAATTTCCGCAAATGTCGGCAGCAGGAAGCTCGGTTCGAACAGGCGCCGGATGTCGGCGACACGTTCCGTAACGCGGATCAGTGTGTCCGTCATGCTGTCGATGTCGGCACGCGACTCCATGACGCGGAATTTGGCGATATACTCTTCCATTTCCCGGATTTTCGTACGCACCACGTTCATTTGCTGTTCGTTGATCGTGACGAGTTCCTTCGAGGACTCGTCGGGCCAACCGATCAACACGGCGTCCGCGTACTCGAGCGAGGCGCGCTGTTCGGCGGAGGCGATGCCCTCCTCGATCTGGACGAGATACACGTAGCGGACGATGCTGAGCCGTTCGGCTGCCAGCGACATCAATACGTACTGTTCCTCCAGCGGCAGGTCGTCGATCACATGCACGTTCGTGTGGTGCAGGTTGTCGGCGAACGCCTGTACCGGCGCGTTTTCTTGCGGGTTCATGCGCGCACCTGCCCCATGCCGTAGCCGATCCACTTGGTCGTGGTCATTTCCGCCAGTCCCATCGGGCCGCGCGCATGCATCTTCTGCGTGGAGATGCCCAGTTCCGCGCCGAATCCGAACACACCGCCGTCGGTGAATCGCGTGGAGGCGTTGACCATGACCACGGCCGAGTCGATGTCGCGCGTGAAGCGTTCCACCGCCGCGTAATCCTCGGAAATGATGGACTCCGTGTGTCCCGTGGAATGGCGGTTGATGTGCGCGATCGCGTCGTCAAGCGAGTCGACCACGCGTACGCCCATTTCCAAGGCCAGGTATTCGCGGTCCCAGTCCTCGTCCGTGGCGGCCACGATCTGGATGTCCTCGATATTCGCGTCCTTAACGATGCGGTACGTGTCCTCGTCGGCGTGCAGCACGACGTCCGCTTCGGCGAGCGCCCGCGCGGCCATGGGGATGAACCGGTCGGCCACGTCGCGGTGCACGAGCAGTTTTTCGGCGGCGTTGCACACGCCCACGCGCTGCGTTTTTGCGTTGAGGATGATCGGGATCGCCATGTCGAGGTCGGCCGCCTTGTCGACGTAGATGTGGACGTTGCCGGCGCCCGTCTCGATGACGGGAACCTTGGAGTTGCGCACCACGGCCTGGATGAGGCCGGCGCCTCCGCGCGGCACGAGCACGTCGATGTGTCCGCGGGCCTGCATCATGGCGTTGGCGCCGTCGCGGCCGTATTCGTCGACCGAGGCGACGAGATGTTCGTCCTGTCCGTTGTCGCGCAGCACGTCGCGGATGACGCGCAAGGTCGCGGCGTTCGTGCGCTCGGCCGCGTGTCCGCCGCGCAGCAGTACGGCGTTGCCCGATTTGATGCACAGCGACGCCACGTCCACCGTCACGTTGGGGCGGGCCTCGTAGATCATGCCGATCACGCCCAGCGGCACGCGCACCTGCTGGAGGCGCACGCCGTTTTCGAGCGTGTATCCGCGCACCACTTCACCCACGGGGTCGGTGAGCGTGGCCACGTGGCGCACCCCTTCGGCACTGGCGGCCACACGGACCACGTCGAACTTCAAACGGTCGAGTTTGCCGGCGTCCATGCCGGATTCGAACGCTTCGCGCATGTCGAGCTCGTTGGCGGCGGCGATTTCCCCGGCGCGCTTGTCCAATGCGTCGGCGATGGCCATGAGCAGGGCGTTTTTGCGCGCCGTATGCTCTTTGGCCAGCACGCGCTGGGCCTGTCCGGCCTGGTCGGCCATGGCGCAAACGGCTTCAAATACTTGCGCGGTGTCGCGCTGCGCGGATTCATTGTTCGTCATACCGTTCAATATACCGTTTCATTGCACGAAATGCGTTTCCTTGGGTCGCTTATGGATTCAGTACACTGAAAAGCATCTTGATCCCGACTATTGGAGGATGTACCGTGGCCACATTCCATAGCACACGTTCCCACACGCACTCTTATACGGCAAAGCAGGCGATCCGCAAAGGCATCGCGGACGACGGCGGCTTGCTCGTCACCGACTCGCTGGGCGAGCGCCAGGTGGATGTGGCTTCGCTGATAGGAAAACCGTACAAGGACATCGCGTACGAGGTCCTGTCGGTGCTGCTGCCCGATTTTTCCGAGGACGATCTGCGCGACTGCATCGACCAGGCGTACGGCGCCCAGTGGGACGACGATCGCATCACTCCGGTGCACGACCTGGGCGACGGCGACTATGTGCTTGAACTGTTCCATGGCCCGACTTGCGCGTTCAAGGATGTGGCGCTCCAGATTCTGCCGCGTTTCATGTCCTACGCCATGAAGGACGCTGGCGGCGCCGAGCGCGTCATGATCGTGACGGCCACGTCGGGAGATACGGGCAAGGCGGCGCTCGCGGGCTTCGCGGACGCGGAGGGTACGGGCATCACCGTCTTCTACCCGCAGGGCAAGGTCAGCCATGTCCAGGAGTTGCAGATGACCACGCAGCGCGGCGCGAATGTGCGCGTGTGCGCGGTGGAGGGCAATTTTGACGACGCGCAGTCGCGCGTCAAGGAGATTTTCGCGGACGAGGATCTGGCGCAGGCGCTGCGCATGGACGACCATGTGGTGCTTTCGTCGGCCAATTCCATCAATGTGGGGCGTCTCGTGCCGCAGGTGGTCTACTATTTCAGCGCCTACGCGCAGCTCGTCGAGTCCGGCAAGATCGCGTTGGGCGACCGCGTTGAGTTCGTGGTGCCCACGGGCAATTTCGGCGACGTGCTGGCCGGCTACTACGCCAAGCTGCTCGGCTTGCCGGTCAAGGATCTCGTGGTGGCTTCCAATAGCAACAACGTGCTGTTCGACTTCCTCGTAACGGGCACCTACAACCGCCAGCGCCCGTTCTACGAGACGATTTCCCCGTCGATGGACATTCTCGTCTCCTCGAACCTGGAACGCATGCTGTACTACTTGTGCGAAAAGGACACGCGCCTGATCCAGATGCTCATGAACGACCTGAACCATTGGGGCGCCTACGAGGTCCCGCCGCAGCTGCTGCAGCGCATCCGCGCCATCTTCAACACGGGTTGGGCCGACGAGGACCAGGTGCGCGCGATGATCGCCGAATGCTGGAAGGAGCACGGCTACCTGATCGACCCGCATACGGCGTGCGGCTACTTCGTGATGCACGAAATGCCGCATGACGAGGACACGCCGCGCGTGCTGCTGGCCACGGCCAGCCCCTACAAGTTCCCGCGCGTGGTGGGCGAATCCTTGGGACTGGACGTGCCCGAATCCGATTTCGCGTGCATGGACCTGCTGGCCGAGCATACGGGCACGGCGGCTCCACAAATGCTGCGCGACCTGGAGCAGGCTACCGTGCGATTCACGCAGTCCACAAGCGTCGAGGGCATGACCGAGGTCGTGCGCGACGCCGCCGACGCGCTCTAAAGCGCGTTACGCCACATGGTCCAGCGACGACATGGCGAGCAGTTCGCGCGCATGGTCGAGGGACGCATGGGATTCATTGCCGGCGAGCATGCGCGCGATCTCTTCCACGCGCTCCTCGCCGCTCACTTGACGCACCGTGGTGGCCGTAGCCTTGGCGCCCACCTGTTTGGCCACCACATAGTGCGCGTCCGCCCATGAGGCCACTTGCGGCAAATGGGTCACGATCAGCACTTGGGCGCTTTGGGCGAGCCTGGCCAGGCGCCGGCCCAGTTCCACGGCGGTTTTGCCGCCTACACCCGCGTCAACCTCGTCGAAAATGAACGTCATGCCCGCTTGTGAGTTTTGGGAAGGGTCTTCGCATACGCGTTCTGCGAGCGCCAGTTCAAGCGCCAGCATGAGGCGGCTCAGTTCGCCGCCCGACGCGCTTTTGCCCATGGGCATGGGCTGGGCCGAGGGGAACGGAGTGAACATGAACGAGACCGTGTCTCCGCCTGTCGCGTCGAACGGGACACCGTCCCCGTCCGCGGTGCGCTCCTCGACGCGGATGTCGAGGCGCGCTCCGGACATGGCCAGTTGCGCAAGTTCTTTCGTGACGGTTTCCCCGAGCCTGTCGGCCGCCGTCTGGCGCGAAACGGTGAGTTTGCGCGCCACTTGTTGCAATCTCCGGTAGCGCCGCTGGCGCAAGTCCTGCAGTTCGGCGAGCTTTTCAGGGGACGCGTCGAGGTCTTGCACGTTGAGTTCGGCCTGGTCGCGCCAGGCGATCACGTCCTGCAGCGTCGGACCCCACCGCGAGACAAGTTCGGTCAGCTCGTGGATGCGGGCGTTGAGCTGGTCGAGGTCGGCGCCCTCCTCCTCGGTGTCGACATAGTGTCCCAGCGAGAAGGTCACGTCCAACATTTGCGCGCGCAGCTGCTTGAGCTGCTGGACGGGTTCGTCGCTAATGCGGGCGATGCCGATGGATTCAAGCGCGTGAATGGCCTGGGTGACGAGCTGGCAGGCGCCTGGCTCGTCCCCGGCTTCGTCGAGCGAGGACGCGTCGAGTGCCGTCATGGCCGCGCGCACGCCTTGGGCGATTTGCGCCGCATGCTCGATGGTGTCGCGCTGCGCCTTGAGCGTGTCGAGTTCGTCGGGTTGCGGGTCCACGCGGTTGATTTGGGCGATGGAGTCTTTCAAATAGTCGGCCTGCTGGCGCACTTGGGCCTGTTGGGCGCTCAGGCGTTCGAGCCGGTCGGACACTTCCCGGTAGTCCTGCCAAGCGATGGCGTATGCGGCGCGTTCGTCCGTGTTGCGCGCGTAGTCGTCGAGGAAGGCGCGTTGGCGTGCCGGCGAGGCGATGCGGATCTGGTCGGACTGGCCGTGGATCGTCACGAGATATTCCGCCAGGCGCGAGAGCACGGAACGCGGCACCGTTTTGCCTCCGCACACTGCGCGCGAGCGTCCCGACGCGGGCACGGTACGCGAGAGGAACAGTTCGCCGTCTTCCGCCTCGACCCCGCAATCCTGGGCCGCTTGCAGTACGGGATGGCCTTCCCCCACGCTGAACACGCCTTGCGCCCACGCCTTGTCGGCTTCGGGGCTGACGCGGGCGCTGTCCGCTCCGCCGCCGCTAATGAGCTGGAGCGCGCTGAGCAGCATGGATTTTCCCGCGCCCGTTTCGCCAGTAATGGCCGTCATTCCCGCCGCCGGCGCGATAACGGCCTTGCGGATGGGTCCCAGATCGCGCAACTCAAGTTCTTCGAGCACTCATGCCTCCCATGGTTCCGGTACGGCGACAGTCTAACATAGTCTCGAACGTATGTTCTATAGGCGATGCGTGTCCGGACCGTGTCGGGGCCCGCTATCCGCGGATCGTGCCGTGCATGGCGCCGTCCAGATTGAACCCTCCCGCGTCGCGGTCGGCGTCGTCATGGCGGATGTGCGCCGTCTCCTCGGCATGGTCCACCAGCGTGGCTTCCGGCGACTTGTTCTGTTCGCGCCATCCGACCACGGGAAGATCGAATTTGGTGACGAGTCGGCTCGTGAACGGCGCGCCCGAGAGGCTGACGAGCTTCAGCCAGCTCGACGACTGGCGAATGTCGATGCGCGTGCCTTTGGGAAGTTCGCGTTTGCGCCGTCCGTCGCAGCAGATCCATCCGTCGGAGGTGGAGTCTTGGGAAATGGTGAACGAGAACGTGGAATGCGAGCCGATCACGAGCGGACGCGCGAACAGGGCGTGCGCGGCGAGCGGCACCATGAGCAGCGCCTGCACGTCGGGCCAGATGATCGGGCCGCCCGCGGAAAACGCGTAGGCCGTGGATCCCGTGGGCGTGGAGACGATCACGCCGTCGCAGCCGAACGAGCTCATTTCCACGCCGTCCACACTCACCGACATTTCCACCATCTTGCCGCGGTCGGCGCGTTCGATCGTAATGTCGTTGAGCGCCCAGTCCTCAATGGGTTTCGTGGCGCCCGGCAGCCACACATCCACATGGGCCGTGAGACGCTCTTCCACGGAATAGTCGCGCGAGGCCACACGCCGGATCGCGTCCTGAATCTGGAAGCTTTCGAATTCGGCGAGGAAACCCACGTGGCCCATGTTGATGCCGAGGATCGGCACTTCCGTGCAGTGCACGAGTTCGGCGGCGCGCAAAATGGTGCCGTCTCCACCCAGGACCACGACGATCTCCGTGTTCGGCGGCACGCAGGCGGTGGGCTGGCCGAATTCCGGGGTTTCCGGCTGGCTGATGAGCTCCACCTCGAAATCCTGCTCCTTCAATTTGGCAACGCACTCCTGCACCACGTTGCTGGTTTCGCGCAATCGCTCATGCGTCACTACCGTGACATGCCGCCGCACACTCATATGCTTCCCCTTATGGTCGCGTCCTTATCGTTCCGAACTGTTGCCAATTGTTGCGGATATCCGTGCCTATGGTAAACCACGGCACACTGTAGTGGCCAGATTCCGGCTGCGTTCTGAGCAAGATTTGCGCAAGGACGCCACAATGCGGGCGCTATGCCCGTCACGAAGGCAACACGCGCCGGCCCGCTTCGGTCTACAATGGTGATGCAATCGATTCACAGGTGACCTTCCCGAGGCCGCTTCCCCATGACCATGACTTCAAGGAGTGGACCATTATGGCTTGGCGCCTGCCCCATTCACCGTCTTCCCGCAACGCGAAGAACCAGGCGTCCGACGCGTATTCGTGGTGGTTTTCCGGCGACGCGTTCAAACGCGACGCACTGGACGAGCGCAGGGGCTCGCGCACAAACACGCTGCTGCACAAGCTCAATTCGCGTCCCGGACGACTGACAATCATCTATTTCGCCACGCTTATCGTGATCGTGACCTCGCTGTTGCTGCTGCCCGCCGCCTACCAAGGTCAAGGCTCTACAAACTTTTCCTCGGCCTTTTTCACGGCCGTCTCGGCCTTGTCCACATGCGGCATCGCGATGGTGAACACCACCACGCACTGGACCACTTTCGGCCAGGGCGTGCTCATCATCGCCGTACAGTTGGGCGGTATCGGCGTCATGACGTTCGCCTCGCTGATCGCGCTGGCTGTCAACCACCACATCAAGGCCACGCAACGGCTGCTTACCGCCAGCGAGCTGGGCACCAACAAGCTCAGCGAAATCCGCGGCGTGCTGCGCGTGGTATTAATCACGTCGCTGAGCATCGAAGTCATCACGTTCATCGCGCTGCTGCCGGGACTGGCCCACGTCAACCACAACGATTACGGCAGGGCGGCGTGGGAAGCGCTGTTCTTCGCGGTCATGGCGTACAACAACGCGGGATTCACGCCCGACGGCGCCGGCCTGTATGTGAGCAACTGGTCGGTGGGCATGCCGATCGTGCTCAGCGCATTTTGCGGCACGCTCGGCTTCCCCGTCATTTTGAACATCGTGCGCACGGCCCGCAAACACCAGTCGCCCCGGCGCTGGAACCTGCACACCAAAGTGACGTTGTGCACCACGTTCTGCCTGGTGCTCATGTCGCTGCTGTGGTTCCTCATCATTGAATGGAACAACACGTCCCTGTTCGCCAGCGACGACATCGAGGCGCATCTGCGCCGCGCCGTCGTGGCCGCCGTCATGCCCCGAAGCTCGGGCTTCGACCTGTCGTGGGTGCCGCAAGTGGGCGACGCGACGAAACTGTTCATGAGCATCATCATGTTCATCGGCGGCGGCAGCACCTCCACGGCCGGCGGCATCCGCGTGACGACCTTCGCCGTGATCCTGCTCGTGTGCCGCGCCTCGTTCACGGGCCACCGCGACGTGACCGTGTTCCACCGGCGCATCCACACCAAAGTCGTCATGACGGCCATCAGCATCAGCACGTCGTGCCTGCTCGTGGTGTGCGTGGCGTCCATGGCGATCATGCTCAACACGGGCATGGACCTGACCAGCGCGCTGTTCAACGCCTGCTCGGCTTTCGGTTTGGGCGGCTATTCGATCGGCGTGGACGCGAGCACTCATCCGGCCGTGCTGTACATTCTCGCGGCCACCATGATCATTGGTAGACTAGGCCCCATGACGCTCGCCTATGCGGTGAGCCGTCCGGGCAACATCGAGGCGATCCGCTACCCCACTGACGAAATCGTGGTCGGCTGAGCGTCCCGTCCATACGACTTGCAACAACTGGAACTGTACAATCCGCACAGAAGGGAACTGGAACGATGGCGGAAAACAGAAGCATACTGGTAGTCGGACTGGGCCGTTTCGGCAGTGCCGTGGCCACCACGCTCGACAGCATGGGCCAGGACGTGCTGGCCGTGGACAAGGATCCGCTGCTCGTCAACCGCTGGTCCTCCTCCATTCCCACCGTCCAGGCGGACATGACGGACGTGCTCGCCATCGAACAGCTCAACGCTGCGGATTTCGACACGGCCGTCGTCGCCATCGGCGACAGCGTGGAGGCGTCCGTCATCACGGCCGGCAACCTTCTGGACGCCGGCATTTCCGACATTTGGGCCAAGTCCGTTTCCAAGGAGCATGCGCGCATCCTGCAGCGCATCGGCGCGCGCCATATCGTGAACGCGGAAACCGACGCGGGCAACCGTATCGGGCACCTTGTGTCGGGCAATTATCTGGACTATATCGAGCTGGAAGGCGAGTACAACGTCGTCAAGATCCATACTCCCACGTATCTGATCGGCTATACGATCGGCGACGCGAAAGTGCTGGAACGGTACGGCATCACGGTGGTCGGCATCAAATCGCCGGGCCACGAGTTCGAATACGGTTCGTCGAACCTGGTCATGCACCGCAACGACGAACTGATCATCATGGGCAAGCAGGACCAGATCGACCGTTTCATCAAGGGATAGCGGGCCGCACGCGCACGCGATCCGCCAATAATTGCGGTACTCGGCCGCACATCAGGGACGGCGCGCGAACAACAGGTATTCGACATTGCCGTGCGTCCCTTCGATGGGGCTCACGGTGGTCGCCACAACGTCCAGTCCGCATGCGCGCGCGCAATCGACGACACGTTCCAGCGCACGCTCGCGCACGGCCGGATCCGTCACAATGCCGTGACGGTCGAGATTGGCGCGGCCGACTTCGAACTGGGGCTTGACCAATACCATGATTTGCGCGCCCTTGTCCGCGATACGCGCGATGACGGGCAGCACGTAAGTCAGGGAAATAAAAGACACGTCGGAAACGACCAGTTGCGGACGGTACGGAAGGCCGCCGTCCTGCACGTCGCGGATGTTGACTCCGCTCATTTCGATGATGCGCGGATCATTGGCGATGCGCGGATCCAACTGGCCGTGTCCCACGTCGAGCGCGATGACACGCTCCGCTCCCCCGCGAAGCAGCACATCGCAGAAGCCGCCCGTGGACGCGCCGATATCGAGGCAGCGCAAACCTTCGGGGCCGGACAGTCCGGCATCCGCGAACGCCTTGAACGCGCCCGCAAGCTTGTAGGCGCCGCGCGAAACGTAATCGTCGCCCTTGTCCACGCGGATTTCGGCACTCGAAAGCACCATGCGCGAAGGCTTGTCGACGACTTTGCCGTCCACAAGCACATGGCCGGCACGCACGAGGCGCTGCGCTTTGGAACGCGTGTCCACGAGCCCCAAGTCCACGAGCGTCTTGTCGAGCCGTTCCTCGCGCACGGACGCGGAACGCGTATTCGTATCCATCAGAGAACGCCGATCATTCGCCGGCCGGCACGTCGATGCGCGGCAGGGTGAACTGCATGATGTCGATACCGCTGTCGGCCATATGCCACAACAATTGGCATGCGGCGCGCAGCTGGTCCACGGCGTCGCCTCCCTGGACGACGACGGACTGTTCGCTTACCACGGCGCGCGCCTCGCGGCAGGTGGCGACGCGACGGTCCATGTCGAGGTCCACTTGCGGTTGCGGTTCGTTGAGCCCGCGCAGGTCGGCGGCGATATACGTGGGCCGCAGCGCGATGGGCGCCGTCATGAGCATCGTGGCGTCCGTGACTCCCGTCAACACCACGAGCGAATCGTAGCCGCCGCGATTGCCGGCCTCGATATCGGTGTCGAGGCGGTCGCCAATGGCGAGCGACGATTCTACGGGCACAAGATCTTCGCCGTCATGGGCGGCCAGCATGCGCGCCTCGTCATACATGGCGGATTCGGGCTTGCCGGCCGACGCGATCGGCTCGACTCCCGTGGCCGCGATCACGGCGCGGATCATGGAACCGCATCCGGGCGCGATGCCGAGCTCGCGCGGAATCGTCAGGTCGCGGTTCGTGACAAAATACTTGGCGCCGGCCTCCACGGCATACGCCATGTTGGCCATCATCGACCACGTCATTTCGGGATACCATCCCTGGATGGCGGCCTGAGGGTGGGCCTGCGCGTCGTCGACCACATGCAGCCCCTGACGCGCCACTTCCTCACGCAAATGCTCGGCGCCCAACACTAGCACGTCGGCGCCCGGCTCGACGGCGCGGGCGACCATGCGCGCCGCCACCACGGACGAGGTGATCACCTGCCACGGTTCGACGTCAAGGTCGAAACCGCGCAACTGGTCGGCGACCACCTGCTGCATGCGCGACGAGTTGTTCGTCGTGTACTCGATCGTCATGCCATGGGCCTGCGCCTTGCGGATGCTGGCCGAAGCGTGTTCCACGGGATTCTTCCCGCGGTACACCACCCCGTCCAGATCCAACAATGCCAAACGATATGTTTCGCTCAACGGCGCACTGGTAGCTTTGAGCACGACCCACCCTCTACTTGATTGATTGTTTGCTGAACCCGGTAGCGACTACTCGAGCTCTTCCTTGACCTGTTCCTCGAAATCGCCCGGTTCGGCCGTGGCGCGGCCCAGATCGTCGAGATCGGGATCACCCATCGTGCCGTTTTCATCGTGGCGTTCGTTGATTTCCTGCTGCTGGGCCGGCTCGATCGTCATTTCGGCGCCCGACAGCTCCTCCTGCTCTTCGAGGCGGGTCTCGTCGTCCATGTTGACGCCGTCCTCACCGTCGAGCGGAGCGTACTGGGCGTCGTCCGGCGTCACGCCGAGCTTGGCCATGAGGTCTTCCGGCAGGTCGGCCACATCGTAGTCGACCACGTAGGAATCGTCGTTCTCGTCCTCTTCCACGTCGGCGTAACGGTCCTCGAGCGAATCGATGAATTCGTCGAGCGCCACGGCCTCGTCGGAACGGCCCGACTCTTCGAGGAAGTACTGCTCGGCCTGGGCGGCGCGCATGCGGTACTCGCCCGGCAGGCCCTTGGCGTGCGAGAGCGTCTTGACGATCTCGATGGCCTGGTTCCACATGTTCAGGTCGGCCAGGGCGCCTGCGTACACGAGGAACATTTCGGCCTTGGCTTCGCCCGTCAGCTGCTTGGCTTCGTCGGACTGCGCGATTTCCACGGCCTTCTTCGGATTGCCCAGACCGCGCTCGCAGTCGGCGATGAACGGCAGGTAGTCGAGATAGCCGTTCATGCGCTGGGCCGTCTTGAACTCGCGCAGGGCGAGCTTGTAGTCGCCACGGCGGTAAGCGATGAGAGCCAGCGTTTCGCGGGCGAAATCGATGCGCGAAGCCTGGTGCGCCACCCACTTGGCGTGGGCCAAGGCGCGGTCCGGATCGATCTCTTCAAGCGAGAAGGCGGCGAGGATGTGCAGGCCGATGTTCTCGGCGTGTTCCTTGGACAGGCCGCGCAGGCGCTCGCGCTCTTCCTTGCTGAGCATGCGCCATTCGATGCCGGCCGGCATCTTCGGCTCGTTGGAGCGGCGTGCGGTGTACGGGTTCTGGGACGGGAAGCTTACCGTGCCGTCTGAGTTGCGGCGGGACTTGGACATGTAGTCGCGGCGCTTCTTCTCACGGTACTGCTGCTTCTCCTCGGCCGTGAAATCGCGGCGTTTGCCACGGTCGTTGCGGTGGTCGTCACGGTGGAAGTCGCGGCGGTCATCACGATGGAAGTCACGGCGGTCATCACGATGGAAGTCACGGCGCTCGCCATGCTCAAAGCGGTCGTTGCGGTGGAAGGAACGGCGCTCCTGGCCGCCCTCGCCGTCACGGCGGAAGTCGCGGTCCTGGCCGTGTCCGTTGTCGCGGCGGAAGGATCCGTTGCGGTTGCCCTTGTGGAAACCGCCGGAAGAGCGGTTCGATCCGAACGACTTGCCGCGCGGCTTGTAGCCACGGCCGTTGGAGTTGCCGCGGGAAGCGTTGGAACCGTGGGAACGGCCCTGTCCATTCGAACGATGAGATCCGCGTTCGTCTGCCATGTTTGTCCTTTATCTTCGTTGGGCCTGCGCCCATGGTTATCTATTAGTTAATACGTGTCAATACGCGCTGCCGGTAAAACCCACAATGCGGCGCGCCTGTACGGCACACCGCTTTAGGGGGAAACTATAGAAAACTATAGTAGCGTCACGAATCACTCGCCGAGTTCCACCACGCCGAGGGCTTTCTTGCCACGGCGGATCAGCGCGAAACGCCGGGCGAGGAAATCGTCGGCGCCAAGCGTCTGCTCGGTGTCTTCCACGCGCGTGTTGTTGAGGTACACGCCGCCCGACTTGATCGTCTTGCGCGCTTCGGACAGCGACTTGAACAGTCCGGCCGTCACGGCCGCTTCGGCCACGCGTTCATCCACATGGGCCTGGGCGAATTCCTTGCCACCGTCCTCGTCTTCAACCTTCAAGCCGTCCAGAGCGCTTTCCAGCGTGGCCTCGTCGATGGCGCGCAAATCGCCGCCACGGCCGAACAACGCGCCCGAAGCCTCGATGGCGGCCCGCGTCGCGTCTTCGCCATGGACCAGGCTCGTCACTTCCCAAGCCAGCGTACGCTGCGCTTCGCGGGCGCCCGGGTTCGTCTCGCTTTCGTGCACGAGGCGCTCGATCTCGGCCTTCGGCAGGAACGTGAACGCCTTGAGCAGGCTTTCCATTTCCGCGTCGGGACGGTTGATCCAGAACTGGTAGAACTTGTAGGGGCTGAGCATGGTCGGGTCAAGCCACACGGCGTTGCCTTCGGACTTGCCGAACTTCTTGCCCTGCGCGTCCGTAATGATGGGGCTCGTCATGACGTTGACGTCCACGCCGCGCACCTTGTGAATCAGGTCGAGGCCGGACGTCAGATTGCCCCACTGGTCGGAGCCGCCCAGCTCCAGCACACAGCCGAACTCGTCGAACAGGTGCAGGAAGTCGTTGCCCTGCAGCACCTGGTAGCTGAACTCGGTGAACGAGATGCCCTCTTCGGAGTTCAGGCGCCTGGCCACAATGTCCTTGGCGAGCATGGTGCCCAGTCGGAAGTTCTTGCCGACGTCGCGCAAAAAGTCGATGACGTTCATGGACGCCGTCCAGTCGTAGTTCGAGACGAACTGTACGGGATTGTTGCCGTCCTGAACGAGGATGTTGCCGATCTGGCGCTTGAGGCGCTCGGCCCAGCCCGCCACGATCTCCTTGGAGTTGAGCGTACGCTCGCCCGACTGGCGCGGATCGCCGATCAGGCCCGTGGCGCCGCCGACCAGCGCGATCGGGTGGTGTCCGGCTTCCTGCAGGTGGCGCATGATGATCAGCTGCACGAGGTTGCCGATATGCAGCGAAGCGGCGGTGGGATCGTAACCGCAATAATACGTAACCGGCTCTCCGTTCAACGTCTGCGCGAGCCGCTCCCGGTCAGTAGACTGGGAGATCAAGCCGCGCCACTGCAATTCGTCGAGAAGCGAATCAAATCCTGCTTCTTTAAAGTCGATTACGTGAGCCATCGGTCACTTTCTCCTTGTTGCCTCATGGTGGATACCGCCGCGCGGCGTACCGCGTAGCTGTACCAGTGTGGCAGCAACACAAGACAGAAAAACCGTTGCGATTATTAGGTTTGCCATTTATGCGGCGCCCTTTTGGATGTGGCGGCGCCTACCAGCGTTCGATATGGAAGGTTTCATATGTGGCGCTGATTTTGTCGGCGAGGGACACGAGGATTCCCTCGAGGAAGCGAGGCGGGATCGGCGTCAGCGGAAACATGTGGTGGCGGATGCCGTTGCGTTCCACTTTGTCGAGTGAAAAGTCGCGGTGCGCGTTGCGTGCGGCGCGGAACCCGTGGCGGAATCCGTGGAACCGGTGCGACCCGTCCCCCACATGGTGCCAGTCGTAGAGGAAATAGTCGTGGAGCAGCGCGATGCGTACGAGCGAACGCAAGTCCACATGGTTCCATAGACGCAGCTTGTCGGCCAAATGGACGGCCAGACGGGCCACTTTGAGGGAATGTTCATATGTGGAGACCGTACCGTGCTGCATCGCGGACTTGGTTATTTCCATATTCTCGTGTTCGAGAATGTCGCGTCCGTAATACTGCACGATACGGTCGATGGCGGTTCTAGAAATCACCCTTTCAGACTATGCGCCGGCTTGAAGGCCGTGCCGTCACTATTCGAACGGCCGAATGCGCGCAACGCTTCGGTCTCGCTTTTGGCGGCCACAATCTGTTCGCGCACGCGCAGCGGCGCCGTGCCGCCCTTGCCGTTGCGCGACGAGACGGACCCGGCGGCCGACAGCACGCCGCGCACTTCGGGCGCCAGTTCGGGCGCGACGAATTCCTGGAAGGTTTCCACGAAATCCTCGTCCGTCAAATCCCACAGTTCCTGTCCGCGGCCTTCCGCCAGCTTGACGCAGGCTCCGGAAAGTTCGTGGGCGTGGCGGAACGGGACGCCGTTCTTCACAAGCCATTCGGCGATGTCCGTAGCAAGCGCGAAGCCCGTGGGCGCCTCCTGTTCCAGGCGTTCGGTCTGGAAGACCATCGTGGCGACCATGCCCGTGAACGCCGGCAGCACCACTTCAAGCGTGTCCACCTGGTCGAACACGGCCTCCTTGTCTTCCTGCAGATCGCGCGCATACGCGGTGGGCAGGCCCTTCAAGGTGGCGAGAAGTCCCGTCAGGTCGCCGATCAGGCGTCCGGCCTTGCCGCGCGTCAGTTCCGCGATGTCCGGATTCTTCTTCTGCGGCATGATCGAGGAGCCCGTGGAATACGCGTCGTCGAGTTTGACGAACGAGAATTCTTGGGAGTTCCAGATGATGATTTCTTCCGAAAGGCGGCTCAGGTCCACGCCGATCATGGCGGCGACGAACGAGAATTCGGCGACAAGGTCGCGCGAAGACGTGCCGTCGATGGAGTTGGCCGTCACGTTCGCGAAGCCCAGCTCCTGCGCCACGGACATGGGAGACAGTCCCAGCGTGTTGCCCGCGAGCGCTCCGGCGCCGTACGGGCTGTAGTTGATGCGCGCGTCCCAGTCCACGAGGCGCTGCACGTCGCGCAGCAGCGGCCATACGTGCGCCATGAGCTGGTGCGCGAGCAGGACGGGCTGGGCGTGCTGCATGTGCGTGCGGCCGGGCATGACGGTGTTGCCGGCGCGCTTGGCCTGGTCGATGATCGCGTCGCAGGTGTCGAGCACAAGGTTGGCGATAACGCGTGCGTGGCGGCGCAGCCACATGCGGATCAGCGTGGCGATCTGGTCGTTGCGCGAGCGTCCGGCGCGCAGTTTGCCGCCAAGTTCGTCGCCCGCAATGGCCAGCAGTCCGCGTTCCAACGCGGTCGCCTCGTCCTCGTCATCTTCGCGCGGTTCGAATTCGCCGCTGTCGACTTGGCGTTGAAGCTCGTCGAGCGCCTGTTCCATGCGGTTGAGCTCTTCGCCGTTGAGCAGGCCGGCGCGGCCGAGCGCGCGGGCGTGGGCCCTCGACCCGGCGATGTCGTCGTCGGCGAGGCGCCAGTCGAACTGGGTGGATTTGCTCAGTTTGGCGAGCGCGGCGGACGGGCCCGAGGAGAAACGTCCTCCCCAGAGCGCCAGATGCTCTTCCTGTGGTGCCGATGGTTGTGATGCCGTGTTGTCGGTCATGGGATTGGCCTGCTTTCCTTGGCTTGGCTACTCTACGTCGTTTTGCGGGACTTCGATGCCGTTGCCGAATTTCACGTCGCGGGCGGCGGCCACCTTGGTGGGCAGTCCGTAGATCTCGATGAATCCGTTCGAGGCGTGCTGGTCGAAGGAGTCTCCCGAATCGTAGGTCGCGAGGTTGTAGTCGTACAGGGAGCTGTCGGAGCGGCGTCCCACCACCACGGCGCGGCCGGCGTGCATGACCATGCGGATTTCGCCGGACACGTATTCCTGGGTGTCGCGAATGAAGGCGTTGAGCGACTTGACGGCGGGGCTGAACCACTGCGCGTCGTAGACGAGCTCGCCCCAGCGCTTGTCGATGTCGCGCTTGATGCGGTGCTGTTCGCGTTCGAGGCAGCAGTTTTCGAGTTCCTGGTGCGCGGTGATCAGTGCGATGGCGCCCGGCGCCTCATACAGTTCGCGCGACTTGATGCCCACGAGGCGGTCTTCGATCAGGTCGACGCGGCCGATGCCCTGGGCGCCGGCGCGGCGGTTCATCTCTTCGATGGCCTGCAGCGGCGTGACGTCGCGGCCGTCGATCTTGACGGGGATGCCCTGCTTGAATTCGATGACGACTTCGTCCTCGACAGGCGGGAAGTCCGGATCGTCGGTGTAGGAATAGCAGTCCTTGGTCGGCGCGTTCCACGGATCTTCGAGGAAGCCCGTTTCAATGGCGCGGCCCCACACGTTCTGGTCGATGGAGAACGGGCTCTTTTCGGTCTGCACGATCGGCAGGTTGTGCTCGTTGGCGTACGCGATTTCCACGTCGCGCGTCAGCGACAGGTCGCGGATCGGGCTGATGGCCTTGAGTGTCGGGTCGATCGACTGGATCGAGACCTCGAAACGCACTTGGTCGTTGCCTTTGCCCGTGCAGCCGTGGGCGATGGTGTCGGCGCCGAACTGGTGGGCGGCGCGCACGAGATGCTTGGTGATCAGCGGGCGCGAGATGGCGGACACCAGCGGGTAGACGCCTTCGTACATGGCGTTGGCCTGCAGCGCGAGCATGCAGTATTCGTTGGCGAATTCGTCGCGGGCGTCGACCACGTAGGATTCCACGGCGCCGCAAGCCAGCGCGCGCTCCTTGATGGTTTCGAGGCTTTCGCCGCCCTGTCCGACGTCCAAGGACACGGCCACCACGTCTTTGCCGGTGCGGTCCTTCAGGTACGGAATTGCCACGGAAGTGTCCAGGCCACCGGAATATGCCAATACGATGCGGTTTTGTTCAGTCATCGGGTATCCCTTTCATTTGATACATAAAAGTATACAATGGTCTGTATATATATTCACCGTGCGTGCCGCGGTACTAGTCGATATTGACGAGCCAGTCCGTTTTTTCCTGCGCGATGGCGTCCGTCGCACAGATCACCAGCACCGTGTCGTCGCCCGCGATGGTGCCCAGCACTTCCTGGGTGATCTGGCGGTCGATGACGCTGGCCACATACTGGGCCGCACCGCTGGAGGTATGGATCACGATGAGGTTGTTGGCGCGGGCCACGGAAGTGACCAGTCCGGACAGCACGCGCGCCATATGCTGCTCTTCCTTCTCGTCCACGAGATCCTCGGGATGCATGTTCGGATCGTGGTCGGGAAGCATATACGCCATGGTGCCGTCCGCCAGCCTGCTTTTCGCCGCGTGGATCTCGTCGAGATCACGGCTCAGCGTCGCCTGCGTCACGTCGATGCCCTGCTGCGCCAGAATGGCGGCCAACTGTGCCTGGGACGTGATCACGTGCGCGCGCAACGCCTGTTCAATGGCGTTCAGACGCGCGGTTCTGGTTGCGGGACGGAACATGTTGTCGTATTGCTGTGTCATTAGAGTAATAAGCTTTCGTCGTCTCGTTGCTTACCGATAAGCCACGTAAGCAGTGCCTTTTGTGCATGAAGCCTGTTCTCGGCCTCATCCCAGACTACCGACTGGGGGCCGTCAATGACGGCGGCCGTGACTTCCTTTCCGCGATACGCGGGCAAACAATGCTGGAACAGGGCGTCGGGCTTCGCCAATGCCATCAGCGACTCGTTCACCTGGTAGGGCCAGAACGGCTTGGACCTTACCGCGTATTCGCTTTCCTCACCCATTGATACCCAAGTATCGGTGAAAATGCAATCCGCTCCCGCCACCGCCTCGCGCACGTCCGTGGTCACGAGGATCGAGCCGCCCGTAGTGGCCGCGATGCGTTCAGCGTCGGCGACAATGTCCTCGCGCGGCAGGAATCCGTACGGTCCGGCCACGCGCACATGCATGCCCGCCACCGCGCCGGCCAGCAGGTAGGAATTCGCCATATTGTTCGCGGCATCGCCCACATAGGCGATCGTCATGCCCTCAAGCGCGTCCACGCCGCCCTTGTGCTGCGCGATGGTGAGGAAATCGGCCAGCACCTGGCACGGATGGAAGTCGTCGGTCAGCGCGTTGACGACGGGAACGGTGGAATATTCGGCCATCGTCTCGACACGGTCCTGACCG
Organism: Bifidobacterium magnum; assembly: GCF_000741255.1. GTDB lineage: Bacteria > Actinomycetota > Actinomycetes > Actinomycetales > Bifidobacteriaceae > Bifidobacterium > Bifidobacterium magnum. The sequence continues at coordinate 4,375 of NZ_JGZB01000010.1, read as the reverse complement.
AACGTGCGCCATACGATGGCGCTCGCCATGCGCGTGAGCACGCGCGCCGTATCTTCCACGGGCTCGCCGCGGCCCAGCTGGGAGCCGGACTTGTCGACGACCAGCGGATAGCCGCCCAATTCGGCCACGCCGATCGAGAAGCTTGAGCGCGTGCGCGTGCTCGGCTTGTCGAACAGCACGGCCACGCCTTGCGGCCCCGCGAACGGCATGTGGTAGTGCCGGTTCTCGCGGAATTTCATGCCCAATTCCAGAATCTGCTTTTGTTCCTCGTGCGTTACGTCGTCGTCACGCAACATGTGCCGTAACTGCTGTGCCATAAGCCAAGCCTTTCTTGTAAAAAAATCAGTCGTTGTCCAAATCCGCGGGAATCCGCGCCAAAATGGCGAGTGCCTCGTCCACCTGGTCGGCCGTTACGATCAGTGGCGGCGCCAGGCGCAGCACCGAGGGGGCCGCCGCGTTCACGATCAGTCCGTGGTCGAGGCACCATCGCATGGCCTCGTGGGCGCAGGGACGGTTGAGCACCACCGCGTTGAGCAGGCCGGATCCGCGCACCGAGGCGAACAGCGGATTGCCCGTGGCCATAATGCCTTCGCGCAATTGCTTGCCGCGCTCTTCCACATTGGCGAGCAGCGAGTCGCGTTCGATCACGTTGAGCGTGGCGAGCGCTGCGGCCGCCCCGAGCGGGTTGCCGGCGAAGGTGGAGCCGTGCGAGCCGGGATCGAGAATGGAGGACGTTTTCGGTCCGAATGTGATGATGCCGCCCATGGGGAATCCGGAGGCGACGCCTTTGGCGAAGGAGACCACGTCGGGCGCGACTCCGCCCAGGTCTTCCCGTTGGAATGCGAACCATTCGCCCGTGCGGCCCACGCCCGTTTGCACTTCGTCGATGATGAGCAGCGCGTCGTGTTGCGTGCACAGTTCGCGCACTTCACGCACATAGTCGGCCTTGAGGGGAACCACGCCGGCCTCCCCCTGCACGAGTTCCATGATGACGGCGGCGACGGGTCCTTTGCCGTAGTGGCCGAGTCCCGTCTGGGCGAACGCGTCACGCATGGCACCGGCATCGCCGGCTGCCACGAATTCGATATTGGGGACCAGCGGTTCGAACGGTTTGCGGATCGCGGGCTTCCATGTGGCGGACAGTGCGCCCATGGTGCGGCCGTGGAACCCGTGGGTCAGCGCGAGGATGCGCGCGGGCTTGTCACCCATGTGGGGCCACGCGTCGGGCAGGGATCCGCCGTATTTTTTCGCGAGTTTGAGCGCGGCCTCGTTCGCTTCGGCGCCCGAGTTCGCGAAATATACGCGCGAGCCTTCGGGGGCTCCGGCCAGGGCAATCAGGCGTTGGGCCAGCTCGATCTGCGGGACGGTGGCGAAATAGTTGCTGGTATGCGCCACTTTGGCGGCCTGCTCGCCCACGGCTTTCACCCAGTCGGGATGCGCGTAGCCCAAGGCGTTCACGGCGATGCCCGCGAGGAAGTCGAGGTATTGGTTGCCGTCCACGTCCCACACGTGGCAGCCTTTGCCATGGTCCAGGACGCGCAGCGGCGTGCCGAACACGTTCATATGGACGCGCGTGTACGCGTCCGTCCATTCGTCCGAGCGCTGGCGCTGCGGTGTGGTCGCGTCATTCATGGTGCTTCCCGTCTCTCATGTCCATGCCGGTTCCGGGCACCACCATGGTGCCGATGCCGGCGCTGGTAAACACTTCGTTCAAAATCGAATGCGGCACGCGTCCGTCAATGATGTGCGCTTGGCTGACGCCGCCGTCGATGGCGCGCAGGCACGCTTCCATCTTGGGGCGCATGCCCGCTTCCAGGTCGGGAAGGATCTGGCGCAAGGTGTGCGCGCCAATGCGGCTGGCCAGCGAATCGCGGTCGGGCCAGTTCGTGTAGAAGCCTTCCACGTCCGTGAGGATCACGAGCTTTCGCGCGCCCAATGCGGCGGCCAGCGCGGCGGCGGCCGAGTCGGCGTTCACGTTGAGCACCTGCGTCGCGTCGTCCACATTGGGCGCCACGGAGGAGACTACGGGAATGCGGCCCGCGCGGATGAGGTCTTCCACTGCGGAGGGGTCCACGCGCACCACGTCTCCCACCAGGCCCACGTCCACGCGTTTGCCTTCGATGATGGGTTTGCGCTGCGTGGCGCGGAACAGCGCCCCGTCCTCGCCCGAAAGGCCCACGGCGAACGGCCCGTGCGCGTTGATCAGTCCGACGAGGTCACGCGAGACTTTGCCCGTGAGCACCATGCGCACCACGTCCATCGCTTCCGGCGTGGTCACGCGCAGGCCGCCCTTGAATTCCGAGGCGATGCCCAGCGCGTTGAGCATGCGGGAGATTTGCGGCCCTCCGCCGTGCACCACCACGGGATGCATGCCGACCTGGCGCAGGAACACCATGTCTTGCGCGAACGAGCGGCGCAACTCGTCGTTGACCATGGCGTTGCCGCCGTATTTGACCACTACCGTCTGCCCGGCGAACTCTTCGAGCCATGGGAGCGCTTCGATAAGCACCTGCGCTTTCTGGCTGTTTTCCAAGTTGGCGACCACTTCCTGGTCGGAGAAATCCACGTGCTGCCTATTGTGTTCCACCATGCTCAGCTTTCATAGTCCGCGTTGATGTGCACGTATTCATGCGTCAGGTCGTCGGTCCACACGTCGGCCGATTCCTCGCCCGCGTGCAGGTCCACGTCGATGCGCACCAGACGCGGCGCCATGTCCACTTCCCGCGGATCCGTGGCGGGAGTGCCTCCCCTGCATACGCACACGTCGTTGACGGTCACGTCCACATGGTCGGGGTCGAACGCGGCCACGCCGACGGGAACGGTGCCCAGCGAGCTGACAATGCGGCCCCAATTGGGGTCGTTGCCGCTGATGGCGCATTTGAGCAGGTTGGAGGCTGCGATGGCGCGGGCGCATGCGAGCGCCGCGTCTTGCGTCTGGGCGCCCGCAACGGTGATGCGGATGGTGTGGCTGGAGCCTTCGCCGTCATTGACGATGGCCTGGCTCAGTTCCTTGCAGCACGCTTTGACCAGCGCGTTGAACTCGTCGGGGTCGGGCACCACGTCGCTGGCGCCCGAGGACAATAGCAGCACCGTGTCGTTGGTGGACATGCATCCGTCCACGTCAATGCGGTTGAAGGTGGTGTCCACGGCAAGGTTGAGCGCCGCCTGCATCTGTCCGGAGCTGACGACGGCGTCCGTGGTGATCACACACAGCATGGTGGCCAGCTGCGGCGCGATCATGCCCGCGCCTTTGACCATGCCGCCCATGCGGTATCCCGAGCCTTCCATGGCCACCGTTTTGGATCGCGTGTCGGTGGTCATGATGGCCTGCGCGGCGTCCATGCCGTGGTTTTCGTCGTCTCCAAGCGAAGCGTAGGCGGCGAGGATGCCGTCGCATACGCGTTCAAGCGGCAGCAGTTTGCCGATAATGCCCGTGGAGCATACGCCGATGTCGGCGGGGTCGATGCCCAGCATGTCGGCAAGGGATTCGGCTTCCTTGACGCTCTGCTCATAGCCTTCCGCTCCCGTGCACGCGTTGGCGCCGCCCGAGTTGAGCACCACGGCGCGCAGATGCCCGTCGGCCACGGCCGCGCGCGTCCAGCGTACGGGGGCCGCGCAGAAACGGTTCGTGGTGAACACGCCCGCGGCGTTCCAGTACGGGCCTTCGTTCATGACAAGGGCGAGATCCTTTTTGCCGGGGACTGCGGAAATGCGCGCGCACACGCCGGATGCGGAAAATCCGCTCGGAAACGTAACGGTCACGGTGCCACTCCAATCTTGGTTAAACCGGTGGATTCATCCAGGCCCAACGCGATGTTGAGCGATTGCACGGCTTGGCCGGCCGTGCCGCGGTTGAGGTTGTCGATGGCGGCGAACGCCTGGATGCGTCCGCTGGCCCGGTCCGCCACGACTTGCACGTGGGCGGCGTTGGAGCCGAGCACGTTTTGTGTGGCGGGAAGCATGCCTTCAGGCAGCACGTCAATGAAGTATTCGTCCGCATAGGCGTCAAGCCACGCTTGGCGGATGTCGGCGTCGGACATGGCCTTGGCGCGTTCGCTCATGCATGCGCTGACGGACGCGAGGATGCCGCGCGACATGGGCACAAGCATCGGAGTGAAGCAGATCGCCGCATCGCAAGGCTCGCCGGCCGCATGGCGCAAGTTCTGCAAGATTTCGGGAATATGGCGGTGCGTGCCGCCCACGGAATACGGGACGGCTGAATTGATGGCCTCGCTCGCCAGCAGGTTCGTGCGCTTGAGGTTTTTGCCGGCTCCCGAGTAGCCCACGGCGAGGTCGGCCACCAGCGTGGACGCGTCAACAAGCCCGTTCGCCATGGCCGGCTGCATGGCCAGCGTCACGGCGGTGACATTGCATC
>NZ_JGZB01000009.1 GCF_000741255.1 Bifidobacterium magnum | reverse complement strand
AGGCGCCGCCATGCTCGCGGGACTGTCCGCATGCGGTCCCGACGCGTCCACACCTAGCGCGGAAGGCGCCTCGGGGGCGCAGGCCACGTCCGCGGCCAAGGCTCGTTCCCTGCAAGACATCAAGGATTCGGGCGTGCTTAACGTGGCCGTATTCTCCGACAAGGCGCCGTTCGGCTATGTGGACGACAACGGCGACTATGCGGGCTATGACGTGGTGTTCGCCGATCGTCTGGCGAAGGATCTTGGCGTCAAGCCGCGGTACACGGCCGTCGACCCGTCCGCGCGCGTGGACGTGCTTACGAGCAACAAAGTGGACGTGACGCTTGCCAACTTCACCGTAACGCCCGAACGCGCCGAAAAAGTGGACTTCGCCAAGCCGTACATGAAAGTGTCGCTCGGCGTCGTCTCTCCGAACGGGGCGGTTATCCGCGACGTGAAGGATCTGGCAGGGAAGATGTTGATCGTCGCGAAAGGAACGACGGCGGAATCGTATTTCGAACAGAACCATCCGGAAGTGAAGCTGCAGAAGTACGACCAGTACGCGGACGCGTACAACGCGCTGCTTGACGGGCGCGGCGACGCGTTCTCCACCGACAACACCGAAGTGCTCGCATGGGCCAAGAAAAACAAGGGATACACGGTGGGCATCACGGAACTCGGCGACGCGCAGACGATCGCGCCCGCGGTGCAACAGGGCAACACGCAGCTGCTCGACTATATCAATAATGAAATCGTCAAACTCGGCAAGGAGCAGTTTTTCCTTAACGACTACCGCCAAACGCTAGAACCCGTATACGGAGACGAAGTCGATCCGAGCGAAATCGTCGTGGAAGGGGGAGTCGTAAACCAGGCGTGACTATAGTGACGGCAATGCCGCCATTAGTCGCGCACGCGTGTCGCATAGAACGCCACGGCGCTTGAGGCGGCGACATTGAGCGAATCCACACCATTGCTCATGGGAATGCGGACGGTAAGGTCCGCGTTGGCGATGGTGTGGTGCGACAGGCCGTCGCCTTCCGTGCCGAAAATAAGCGCGAGCTTTGGAATGTAGCTCGGGTCGTTCGGGCTGCAGTTGAGACGGTCGACCAGATCGTCCAAGGAAATGGAGTCGTCGCGGAGCGCCATGGCCACCGTGGTGAAGCCGAGGTTATGAAGCTCCTCAAGGCCTTTCCACGGCCAGAAATGCTTGTCGTCGCCGCCGATGCGCGTCCATGGAACCTGGAAGACGGTTCCCATCGATACGCGCGCGGCGCGGCGGTACAGTGGGTCGGCGCATGATGGCGTGGCGAGCACGGCATCCACTTCGAGCGCGGCGGCTGAACGCATGATGGCGCCCACATTCGTGTGGTCCACAATGTTTTCCAACACGGCCACGCGGCGCGCCCCCGCGCACAGCTCCTCCACGCTCGGAAGCGCCCAACGGCGCATGGCGGCGATGGCGCCGCGGTGCAAACGGTATCCCGTCAAGCTTTTGAGCTGTTCCTCGCTGGCCACATATACGGGAACGTCCGGGCCCCAATGCTCGTCAATGTACGCGAATTCGCGCGCCATGCCTTCGATCCACTGCTCTTCGACGAGCAGGGAGATGGGTTCGCGGCCCGCTGCGAGCGCCCGGTCGATCACTTTGGGGGATTCGGCGATGAACAGGCCCTTGGCCGGTTCGAGCTTGTTGCGCAACTGCAGTTCGGTCAGATTCGTGTATGCCGCGACGCGCGGATCGCTGATGGACTCGATATGGATGAACTGCATGGCGTACCTTTCCGCCGATAGGGGCGCGTGACTGTACCTGGATGTTTACAAACTTGCAAAAGCCACCATTATTAAACCACGCATGGCATCCATAGGGCCCTGGGCGGCGGGAACATGTGCTGTTTGTGTTTTTCCGCTTATTCTTCTGCATTTTGAGACGTAAAACCCGGCGTGTCTGTCTCATTTTGCAGAAGCCTTCAAGAATCTTGAATACTTTGGTTCCTTCCTCTGCATTTTGAGACGTGAAACCCGGCGTGTCTGTCGCAAAATGCAGAAGTTGATGGAACTTGCCGGGCGTTTGCACCGTCCAAAGAACAGCAAGTCATGATTCATCCATATGTATGGAAAAATTTTTAAAAAAAATGCATGCTGAGACACGCCGATAAGGCAATGATAGGGACGTGGACTGGGACTCTGGGACCATCCAAATCTGTTCGTGCCCAATCCGTGCCCAGCAAAATCAAACGGTAGAGCAGAGGCACATAAACAAAAAACCCTTGATTTTCAACGAAAACCAAAGGTTCTAAGTGGTGTCCGGAGCGGGACTTGAACCCGCCGCTTATAACGGTCAAAATCGTTGGAAATTAAGGAAAACGTCACCGGAAAAACGTCCCGTGCCCAGTTCGTGCCCAACTTTCAATCACCAGACGATTTCAACAGGCGGTCAAGGCTCTCGCTCACCGAGTCCAAATCGTCATCGAACAAGTCGGCGTACACGTCAAGCGTCATGGCTGCACTGGCGTGGCCTAACTGCCGTTGGACGGCCTTCACGTTCGCTCCTGACCTGACCATGAGGCTGGCGGCGGTGTGTCGCAGGTCGTGGACGGTCATGCGCGGCACGCCGGCCGCGTCGCACGCGCGCGTGAACCAACTGGATCCGGTCTTGGGCGAGTCGACCTGCATGATATAGCCGGTCGGACTGGTCGGATCCGCGAACAGCAGATCATCGTCCCCCTTGCCGCGCACGGGCAGCAGCGGGCCGAGCACGGCGGGGAACATGACGGTGCGCAGTTCGTGGGTCTTCGGCGTGCCGACGACGATCCGCCGGCAGACTTCGGTGGCGCTCTTGTTGATGTCGAAGCGGCGCCGGTCGATGAGGATCAGGCGTTTCGACTCGTCGTAGAGTCCGTACGTCTTGTCGGGGAGCAGGGCGCTGCTGACGCGCACGTCGAGGTCGAGTATTGCGTTGCGCATCTGCCCGTAGGTCAATTGCGACAGGTCGGGCAGGACGCGGCTTCGAGTTGTCGTAGTGCTGTCCATCATCGGTATCCGCTTTCCGGGAAGGGTGTGTCGTCGGTCGTCATTTCGCTATATCCTTGTTCCGTAAGGTCAACTTGAGTGGATTACAGCTGGGTTCCCGAATGGGAGTAAGACTTTGGGTCGAGAATTCCTTTGCTCCTGGGGTTGGCCTTTCACTGTCTTTGCATGCGCGATATCTTCTCCTTCAGTTTCCGGATGACGTTTTCCGGGTCCTTGGTTATCTCGTCGACGATGAAGTTGACGGCTGACTCCGAATAGATGTAGGAATTTGGAAATTAAGGAAAACGTCACCGGAAAAACGTCCCGTGCCCAGTTCGTGCCCAACTTTCAATCACCAGACGATTTCAACAGGCGGTCAAGGCTCTCGCTCACCGAGTCCAAATCGTCATCGAACAAGTCGGCGTACACGTCAAGCGTCATGGCTGCACTGGCGTGGCCTAACTGCCGTTGGACGGCCTTCACGTTCGCTCCTGACCTGACCATGAGGCTGGCGGCGGTGTGTCGCAGGTCGTGGACGGTCATGCGCGGCAATCCCAGTTCGTCGCACGCGCGTGAGAACACGTTCGTGCCGCTCTTGGGCGAGTCGAACTGTTTCATGTGCCCGTCACGCGAATCGGGATCATGGAACAGGATCGCTCTTTTGGGCCTTCCGTCCACTGGAAGCATGTCGGCCAACATTTTCGGCATGGTCACGGTACGCATCTCATGGGTTTTCGGGCTTCCCATGACAACCTTGTTGCGGGCCACTTGTGTCGCGCTTTTCGTGACGCTCAAACGTCTTCTGGCAATGTCAACGTCGCCCACGGTGAGCGCCGCCGCTTCCCCCCATCTCAAACCGGTCAAACCCAGCGTCAACAGGAACAAACGGTATTTCGGCCCGCATTTCGCGGCCAACGCGAACAGTTGGTCTTGTGTCAGGTACGGGTGTTTTCCCTTGCGTTGTTTGCGCGGCAGTTCCACACCTTCGCATGGGTTATTGCCGATCATGCGGTCTCTCACAGCGTCCGCGCAAATGCCCGACAGTATGCCGTAGGCTCTCAACACCACGGTTGCAGACTTGGGTTTGCCGTCGATTTTCCCTTCATGGATTTTGTTGACCCAGTGTTGCACCATCATGCGGGTGATCCGCGCGACGGGCATACGCGCGAAGGTTGGTGCCACGTATTTGCGCCATGCGCCTTCCAAGTCGTCCATGTAGGACGGTTTTACTCGGATGCGTTTCTTCGCCGCCCATGCGCCCCACAATGTTTCGACGCGAACCATGCCGTCTGACGGGTTAACGAACGCGCCGTGGGCTATGGCCGTGGTGACGTGTTCCGCCGCCCATTTTTCGGCGTCCGCTTTCCGTTTGAACCCGCGTTTGTCGCTCTGACGCCCGTCAGGTTTCTCGTATCGCACGCGGTAAAAGGTTTTGCCCGACTTTATCGCGTACTTGGTTATCGTGACCATACGTCACACCTCATTTCAGGATGGTTGGCGCAATGCGTGCAGAAATCGCGAACAATGGACGGGATAACGTCCAACTCGTCCGCAATGCGCCAAATGTTGCCCGAATACTGTTCTTCCAGTTGCGCGTACTCTTCGACGCCGATGAGCGTGAGCGCGGTCAGTTCCCTTGTCCGCCGCTCGCTCTCCTCATCGCAATTATCGTCGCCGCGCATCCAGTGGATCAGCTCGTGCGTGAGCGTACACCTTTTTGCGGTGTACGTGAGTCGTTCGTCCAACAGGATGGTTTTTGTGGCCTTGCAGTACACGCCGCACCATCCGTTCGGCAAGTGTCTGCTTGTGGCAATGGTTAGGCCGCTCACATTGCTGTAAGCGGCCCTCATTTGACTATAGGTCTTGTGTTTCCAGCCGTCAGGCAGGCTCAGACCATCCGTCTTCGAAATAGTTTTCCTTATTGTCGTCTTCATATGCCGCCAATCCTAGGTTTTGCGCAATTGCATTTTCCGTTTCTTTAATGTGGGAGTTTTGGTCACGGTCGATGATTTTTTGCGCGTCCTCGAACAGGTCGGGCACTGTCACGTTCATGGCTTGCGCGAGTTTGTGCAAATTGATGACGTTGATGTTGCGCGTTCCGTGCATGATTCGGTCAAGTGTCGTTGAGGGGATTCCAGCTCGCGCCGAAAGTTCCCTCAGCGTGATTCCTACCACCGCTCTCCTTGCTTGGAGCGCTTTTGCCATCGCTGTGTTCATGTCCATGGTCATTCTCCAATAGTTTGTGTCATTTTTATATCTTATCTAAAAACGCTAGAAACCCCCAAATGGGTGACACGCCGTTTAACTGTTGAAATAGCACCGAAATGTGAGATGACCCCCGAACTGGTTTGACGTCCCCCCAAATGGGGGTTAGAGTGAAAGTCATGGATTCAGAAACTTACAGCGAAGCCGTTGCGGCAAACATCAAGGCTGTAATGGCTTCGCAAAAACTCAACAGACAAACGGTGTGTGACCTTACCGGTATTCCTTCAACGACATTCGACAGGCGTCTCGCACATCCCGAAAACAGCCCGTTCAACACGAATGAGCTTGACCGCATCGCCAGAGCGTTAGGTGTTCCGATCACCGAGCTTGTAGCGGTGGAAGACCCAACAAAATAAAAAGCTGCACGCTATCGGAACGTGCAGCTAAGGAGTTTGACCAAAAATGACAAGTTCCATTATACAGCAAACTTTCGAAGGACACGGCGTTCGTATTATCGCCGACGATCAAAACGAACCGTGGTTTGTTGCCAAGGACGTTGCTCTCATTCTTGGATACCGTGACGCGGCGAACATGCTACGCAACTTGGACACCGATGAAAAGGGTACTCAGAAAGTGAGTATTTCCCATGATTCCAACGATTTCCGGCGTATGGCGGTCATCTCGGAATCCGGCTTGTACTCAGCAATCATGCGCCGCGAAGTGGATTACGTCAAGGACGAGCAGGCTAGGGCAACAGTTAAAAACTTCCAGCGTTGGATAACGCACGAAGTGCTCCCCAGCATCCGCAAGCATGGCGCTTACATGACCGGACAGGTGATCGAACGCACGCTCACCGATCCTGACTATCTCATCCAACTTGCAACCACATTAAAAGAGGAACGCGCCAAGCGTCTCGAAGCGGAACGCACTCTCGAAGACCAGAAACCCAAAGTGTTGTGGGCGAAGGCTGTGGAAACCAGCGGCAAAGACATCCTCATCGGTGAACTCGCCAAAATCCTCAAGCAAAACGGTGTAGAAACCGGACAACGCCGACTGTTCGAATGGTTGCGCGACAACGGTTTCCTCATGAAGAGGAACGGTATCAAGAACATGCCCACCCAGAAGAGCATGGAAGCGGGATTGTTCCGCATTATCGAGAAACCGTTCAACCATTCAGACGGCCACACCGACATTTCATTCACGACGAAGGTCACGCCTAAAGGCCAAGAATACTTCATCAACCGTTTCATACAGGCGGGCGGTATTGAATGACATACAGGCTGCTCACAGTCAAAGACTTAGCGGAACGGTGGAACTGTTCAAAGGCAACCATATACAAGCTCAACCATTTCGGTGAAATGCCACCAGCCGTGCGACACGGGAAACGAACAATCGGTTGGAAACCGGAAACCATCGAACAGTGGGAAACCGACCACGAAACACCACTTAGATAGAAGAAGGGGGAACACGAAATGCACAATCCATGGAACGACATTCAGTGGCAAGAACTTGCCGACATCAAAGACTCGCGTCCGGGCGACTTCGTATCGCTCTACGACAACAACGGCAACATGAACGCCTTCACCATCGGAATCGTCCGCCACTACGCGGAAACCGGCACCCACATCTTCATCCCAGCCGACAACAGCGCCAGCTACACCACAGCCGACGACGGTAAGAGCCGATGGCACCATTCAACCGTCTTGCGCAAAGTCGCACAAGGAAAGGACTAGACCCGTGGATTTGGAAACCGAACACCAGGCGATTGACGACATCAAACGTTGGATCATCGCCGACAGGTCGATCAGCCGATTAGAAGGCGCCCTCCAAGTCGTCGCCGACACGGAAAGCGACACTGACCTTGGCCGCGACTGTCTGCGCGCGATCAACACGATCAACATGCTGAAAACGCATCTGAACATCATCCGCATCGATTTGAACTACTAGAAGGGGAACATCATGAGAATACGAGCCGCCGTCGTCATGGTCATCAGCAGCTTCATTGCAGGCTTCGGTTTGAGTTTCGCTTGCACCCACACGAATCTTCCGGTTGGCGCCCAGTGCGCCCAATGGCAGATCACGGTAGCGGCGATTGTCGCGATCATAGCGGGACTCGCATTCGCGTGCAGCGTGCTCACACTTGTACACGAGGAGCCGGAAGAATCCTGATGGAATTGCTGTCGCTCACGGTGCTTGGAGACCCGGTTTCGAAGCAGAGACCCCGTTTCAGCCGGGCTTCCCAACGCACATACACACCGGCGAAAACACAGAAAACTGAAAAACGTATTCGCGAACAGTTCCAGACCAAGTATCCGAATTTGGAGCCGTTGGAAGGGTTGGTTCGTGTAGAGCTTCAGTTCTACATGGCCAGCCGTCAGCGTAAGGACACGGACAATCTGGTGAAGCTTGTGACCGACGCTTTGAACGGTGTGGCTTACAAGGATGATGTGCAGATTTGTGAACTGTTCGCCCAACGTTGGTATCCAGACCGGAAGGTTGCGGGTGCCAACGGTAGGAAACGCAACCGTAAGGCGGGTGATCCGCTTACGTATTTCGGCCAGTCGGGGGAAGCGAAAACGGTGATCCTGATACAGCCGACACCTTATGAGGAGGAGGAAAGGTGCACGATTTTGATGAAGTGATCGAACTGTCAGAAGAGCAGCCGGAACAGCCTGAAGAACAGCCTGAAGAGCAGTCTTCCGAGGAACCGACCGAAGAAGAGCAACTGTTGGCCGACCTCAAGGCCATGACGGTGAAAACCATCGTCCGCTACAACGATTCGAAACTGTTCGCTGACGGCCTGTACTACATCAGCAAGTATAAGGCGAACATGATCGCGGAAAACCTGACGGGCATACTGTTGGCGCGTCTCGCACCGACAGACCCCGCGCCGTTCGATTCGAAGCTCAGCTTGTACGCGCACTACATGAACGTGCATGAGAGCATCGTCAAGATTCTTGAGGACAACGACATTACGTGCAACAAGCTTGAACAGGTTTATTTGTACCGTCACGAGGATGTGGAAACCATGGCCGCACAGGTCATCGAGACCATTCAGACCGAAAACACACTGTAAGGAGTATCAATGAGCAGCGAGAAACCAGTGCTTCCCACCCAGAGGAAGGCCGCTCTTATCAACTACGTGAACAATGCGTTAGGCAAAATGTGCGACGGGAAGGAATGTATGCGCGGCATTGAGCTGTACGCCATCAGTAACAGCAACGATGCGATCATACCTCTAATTATCGGCACGGTCATCGGCTACTACTTCTACGACCGTCTGAACAAACAAGAGTATGTAGCCAGCAACGATGAATATTTCGCCAATTTTCCCGACCCGCAATGTTCGAACGACGAACTCGTGCGGCGTATCCGCCGCATTCTCTCCACCAACGATTTGTTGAAAGACCGCGATAAGGGCGACCACTACCTGTTCGACAAGACGGCGCTCCATACCGTCACGGAACAAATCGTCGGACTGTTTTTCGACTAGCCATGAGAAAGGGAGTGACCAAAAATGAGCGAACGAGAAATCGCGGAACCGCAAAACATACTACCCGGCGACTTCGTGTATCTACGCAAACCCGAAACGGACGTGATTATCGCGTTCACCGTGGGCACCGCAACGCACGGGAACGGAACCCACTGCTTCACGCCAAAACTCGGACGAACCCCATACGTGACCGGAAGCGGCAAATGGGAGTTCATGAAGGGAACGCGCCAACCGTTCAACTTTGAAGCGACCGTCCCTGAACCGCCGTCCAAGCGTATCAAGTATCCGCCGTTGGAAGAACGGCAGCGGATCATCTTCGAAAACTTGGAAACCATGATCGAACGGGCGAAAGACAAAACGTTGTGGATCAGCGAGATAGGGGAAACCGCGAAGGAAATCGACCAACAGTTTGAACAGTTTCCTGAAGACCCGCGTCTAGCGCCCACGGCTGACCGTCTCATGAAGGCCGAACACCTGTTGGACGGGATGCTTAACTGCTTGAGGGAACAGATACGAACCATCCAGCATCTTCACAAGAAGGGGAAGTAAATGACCAGCGAAATTGAGGAAATGATCGGCGAAATGGGATACAAGGAAGCATCCCAGAAGGCCGCTTACGCGCAAATGCTGATCCGTCGTTTGGAAACCGTGGTGAAGGCGTTCAAAACCGTGTACGAGGATCAGATTGAGTCGGCGGAAACCGTGAACATCAACGGTAGTCCGGCGGCGACGATCACGAAAACGCGCGGAGGCGACGGTTCGTGGGTGGTGGAAGACCCGAAAGCTTATGGGCGCGTATTGAAAGACATTAAAGCCGCCGTTGAAGAAAAAGCGCTTCCTGAAGCTTGGGAAACGATCCCGATGCCACGCGAGGAAGCGTGCACGCAAGACTACATCGAACGTCTTATCCGTGACCATGACGGCCAAGTTCCGCCCGGCGTCGTCCATAAGCCGGGACGCGCGGGAAGCGTGCAAATCAAACCCGACCGGGCGTTCCTCCACCAGCCGCTCACACCCGAAACGATAAGCGAACCGTTCCAACTCACTGAAAGCAGCCAAGCATGACCAGCAGCACTCTTGTTCCTTCCACCTTGGAGGAGCAGAAAACCTACGCGGAACTCGTCGCCCAGAGCACGGGCATGGTTCCCGCCGCATACCAAGGAAAACCAGCGAACATTTTCGTCGCCATACAGTACGGTTCCTCTCTCGGTTTGGAACCGATGGCTTCCCTCCAAGGAATCAACGTGATCCAAGGAAAGCCGACACTAAGCGCCCAAGCGATGCTCGGATTGCTCAAATCCCAACATTTCAAGGTGCATATCACGAAGGACGACGAGAACCAGCGGGTGACGGTTGAGGTGATCGACCCCGACGACCCCGACTATTCGACCGTTTCGGTCTGGGATATGGCGAAGGCGCGGAAGGCGGGTTTGGGCGGCGACCAGTATTGGACGAAGCAGCCGATGACGATGCTCAAGTGGCGTGCCGTGTCTGAAGCGGCAAGGGAAGCGGCCCCGCACCTGTTTCTCGGCTTGGGTGGCGCGTACACGAAGGAAGAGCTTGAAGAGTCCGTCACGGTGGAGAACGTGGAGGAGACGCCGCGCCCACGCTCACCGTATTCAAGTTATACGCGCAAGCCGGAACCAGTGGAGCCGGAAGTCGTGGAAGCGGAACCCGTCGAACCCGAACCGATCAACCTGATCATCCAAACGATGCGCGAAAACGGCGTGGACACCGCCCAAAAAGCACGGCTCGTACTCACACAAATCGTCGGCGTTGAAAACGTCAACGACATTCCCGCCGACAAGCTCGAAACCCTGTGCGCGAACCTTGACGGTTTCGCCCACGACATCCAGCAAACACTAGGAGACAACAAATGATCCAAGTAACGTTCACCGGCAACGCCGGACAAGACCCCGAAACCAAGACCTTCAATAACGGCGGGAGCATCACGCAAGTGAACGTTGGCATTGGTCAAGGATACAAGGATCGTGCTAGCGGCCAGTGGATTGACAAGGGTACGGCGTGGGTGACTGTGAAGGCCAACACCAGCCAGACGAAGGAAACCCTACAGCACGTACATAAGGGCACGCACCTGTTGGTGACAGGCTCGCTGACTGTCCGCACCTACCAGAAGCAGGACGGTACGCAAGGCACCGCGCTGGACGTGAACGCCACGGCCATCGCGATCATTCCACGCAAACAGCAGCAGATGCAGCAGCCACAGCAGCCCATGCAGCAGCCGGTGCAGCAGCCACAGCAGCAGAACACTTGGGCATCAATGCCAACCGGCACAGACCCTTGGAGCCAAGGCTCCTTCAACCAAGAACCCGAATTCTAGGTTAACCAACAAACCGCCGCAAGTGGGCTTCACCATACTGGTGTCTGCTCTGGCCCGCTTGCGGCACCCACGTAAGGCCACCACCATGAGCTTCCAACCATACACCGGCACATGCAAACAGTGCGGGCGCACGATGCGCGTAACCCGCCACAATTCCGGCCTGTGCTGGAAATGCGGCAGACAAGGGCCTTGCTCCTGTTGCGGCAAGGAATGCCGTATCAGATACAAAGGCCGGACGTGCAAAGACTGCTTCTGCTTCCTCTACCCGTCACTCGCGGGCATACCTAACCCGCCTGTCCAAACATGGGTGTCCGAATACGCGCACGAAGACATGGAAACCAGAAAACTCATAGTCCAATACAGGGGCATCAAACAAGGAGAACCAGAATGGCAAACAAGAAATACTCGCCGGACGTGATCGCTGACATCGAACGGATCGTCAACAACGATTTCTTCCGCAAATACAACAACTATCCGAAACTGTGCAAGGTGTCGCAAGCGGCCGACCTGTTGGGTGTCACCGAGGGGAAAATCCAAACCTTGTGCGCGGAAGGCGTCCTTGAATCCATCAAGTACGGGAACGCGCTGTGGATCAACATTCTCAGCGTGTGCGCTTACGCGAAGGCCAACAACACCCAGTATCAGCCTTACGTGTATTGCACGCGAGACCCGTACCGTTACCGCATCGGCATGAAGGAGAACGCATGAGCATGACCACTCTCCAACCGTACAAGGAACGGTTGCACCGCAACCAGTTCTTCCGTCAGAACGCCGTGTATCCGCGTCTGATCACCGTTGACGAAGCCGTGGAAATCAGCGGCATGTCGTCTTCCACGATCCGTGAGGAAATGCGCCGCAACGCTTTCCCCTCGATCAAGGATCACCACAGGAAAATGTGGATTGAATACCCGACTTTCTGCACATGGCTTCGTTTCAAGAAGGGGAACATGCAATGAAAAGGTCTGATCGTATGCGCCCGCTGCCGTGCAAGGCGTGCGGAAGAACCGACTGTTTCAAGTATCAGGGTGTCCTGTGTATCGACTGTTTCAGGAAAGTGCGGCCGGACAAGTACCAGAAGAAGCTGGACAATTCACGCGCGTATTACTGGAAAGAAAAAGCGTCCCCGACGACGGGCGTGTGCAGCAGTTGCCATCGTGACCGTCTGATCGCCAATAAAACCCGTTGGGTGTGCGCGAAGTGTGTCAACCATAGGCCGTGCAGCATGTGCGGCGAAATCAAGTACTCGAATTATACGGGTGGCTTGTGTGTGGATTGTCTCCGCCGTTACAGGCCGGAAGATTACGCGGAATTACAAGAACGGGCTAAGCGATACCGGGCGAGCAACTTGCGCAAGCCGTGCGAAGACTGTGGCGAGGGGAAACGGTACGGGGGTTCACGCTACTGCTACCAGTGCTGGAAGAAGCGTAATCCCGACCAGTATCGGCGCATGTTGGAGAACAAGAAAGGTGGCGGTTACAGGCCACTTCCGGCCAAGCCGAAACCCGTGTACAAGAAGCCGCGTCCGGCCAGCGATTACATACTCGCTGACAACGCCGTTCAAGAGTTGATCAGCAATTTCAGGAAAGGATCAGCGTCATGAAATGCGTACAAATCCTCGAATTGTTCGGGGGTAAAAGCCTTTTCAGCGCCCTACTAGGCATCAAGCAAGCAGACGCCACGACTTTGTTCTAGGAAGGAGACCTCATGAGCACGCGCACGCTGATTGAACAGATCATCGGTGACATCCAAGCCGAAATAGCCGGTTGGGAAGCCGACTGGCAGTTCATGGAAGACATGAACACGAACATCGTTGACGCGGGGGAAACCATCGAAACTATCTCCACCGCAATGGTACGCAAATGCTACAGGCGCATCGGTGAGGCCAAAGAAAACAACCTTGACGATACCAGCGAAGAAGGTGACGCATGACCAGCCACAAGAACTACCGCGAGTAATACGATCTAATCGTCTCAATCAAAACATACACAGAAACATGTGAAAACCTCTTCTACTGGGCAATCGAACAACTCAAAAACGCAAACACGGTCAACGACCACTGCAGTTTCAACACGGTAATAGGCGACGAACTTAACGACGCACTCGGCTGCCTCTGCGAATCCCGAATCAACGCGCGAAAGCATCTCAGTAAAGCACTAGAAGCAATCAACCAAGAACGCGAACACATAGAAGAAGCAACATGGCCAACAACAAGCGAGGAGGAATCATGAGCCGCAAGCTAAACCAGCTTGAATCCAGACGACCAGGCATCTGACATTACCGCCTGCACCGTAGCCGGACTCCTCAACCAAGGGGGAAACCACAGAACAAATCCGCGACTACTTGAAATGGACACTGCCACGACCGACTACCTCATCACCATCAGCCTCGTAGGCGTCTGCATCCTCATCAGCTACCTCGTAGCCAACCACAAATGAAAGGCAACCATGAAAGACCACACCGAACAGTTCGAAATATCATTCCATGACGCCATGCGCATTCTCAGCTGTCTAGAAGGCACGTCAGACACTACCCGATACCTCGAACACATAGAAGAAGCAACATGGCCAACAACAAGCGAGGAGGAATCATGAGCGGCAGTAGGCAATACAAGACGCGCCACCTTACACGCGAAATGATCGAGTTCATGGACTCGCTACTTGAATTCATCGTCCTTCGAAAATCCGTGGAAATAGTCGCTTGCACGTCCGACTACCATCCGACGAAAGCATCAGCTGAAGAATTCGTCAAAGCCTACGAAAAAACGTTCCTATCAAAAATATTCAAAAGCTGTTTGATAGCAAAGCGAAAGAACGAGTACGAGACCTGATCATTAAAACGTTCGATAACTTCGCATGGGCACAAGTGATTTCATGCGCCATATGTCGGAAGACGTAATGATCCCCATTGCCGACGAATCCGACAAGCAGCTCCAACGCTGTGAGGAAGTGATCGAAAACTACCCGGGAAAAAAGTCCATCACGACGCTTCGTCAACCATTTCAGGCTGACGATCCCGCAACAGCTTGCCATTGACAAGCACAAAGAAGAAGTGGCGCGACGCCATCGAGAGAGGAAGAATCGATGATCGACTTCGACAGCATCGACGACAACGAAATACGCGACAAGTTGGAGGAAATGTTCGGCCATTTCAGCCGCTACGTCATCATCGTGGACGTCGTAGACCCCATCGTCAACCCGGACGACACCCACATGTATTTCACCTACGCGCGACACCAGAAAGACTACGAAAGCATCGGCTTGCTACACGAAGCTTTAAGCCTGTTTCAACCGCCCGAACGTATCGAAGGGGACGAATGAGAGAAGACAGTAAAGACACGATCAGGCGCATCATCCGCGAGCACATCCGTTTGCGCATGTACACGGACAACGCTTTCGAACCGTTCGACGTGGACGGTTGCGCCAACGACATTGCCGACGAAATATTCGACGTTTTGAAAGAGGAAGAGGTGACACCATGAGCTTGCAAGCGTTCATCTGGGCGTCGTTCGACAGTCCCGCGAACATCAAGTACTCAAGCTACCGCGTGCTGTTGGCGTTGGCGAACGAAGCTGACATGAACGGGCGTGGCGCGATGCCGGGCATCACGAACCTTATGGAACAAACACATTTGAGCGAGTCCACGATTTACCGTGCCATCAAGGAGCTGAAGGCGTGCGGCGTGATCCGTCCGGGCGACCCGCGCAAGGCGCAAGGCTATCCGGCGAACCATCGCCCACTCGTATGGGACTTGGCAATGACCGAAAAACAGGGGTGTCAAAATGACACCTCTAACCTAGGGGTGTCAACAGGGGTGTCAGTAGGGGTGTCAGTAGGGGTGTCATCTGTTGACAGTAAACCCGAAAACCCGAATACCCATAAACCCTATATAGTCAGTCAGTCTCTTAACTTAACTAATAGGGAAAACGGTGACACCGACCGACCGACTGGAAAAGAAAAACCGGACGCGAACCCACAGCTCAAACGCCAGTGCCGTGACCTCGGCGTCAACATGGACGACGAATGGGACAAGCTGTTGGAACACGTCGCCAACACGGGACAACAGCCGCGCGATTGGACGCGCGTGTACGAAGCATGGCTTGAAAAGGCCGTCGCCTACGCGCAACGCCACAAGCCGAAGAAAGACCCGCGTACCGACGCGCAATGGTGCCATATCCGTGACGTGATCAACGACGCCAACGGCCATGAACTCACGCCGAAGCAGATAGCCCGCCTACGGAAAACGTTCTTCAACGGCCACATGACACCGGACGAAGCGACACAAGCGGTAATCGATGAAGCCGAAACCATGGGCTTGACCACACCGGAATGGACACGATCATGAGCACGCGCGACATCATAGCCGAACGAGACAACGGGTGTTGCGTCCGTTGCGGCAAATACTGCATCGGCCAAACCGCAAGCATCCACCACCGCAAACGCCGCTCCCAAGCCAACAAACGCGAACGAGACCAACCACAAAACCTAGTGCTCCTATGTGGCACCGGAACCACCGGATGCCACGGGTGGGCGCACGCGAACGTGGCAGACGCGCAAACCATGGGTTATCTGCTCCACTCGTGGGAAGACCCCGCCGCACGACCCGTCTACACGAAAGACGGGTGGAAACAGCCACTAGAAGACGGAACCTATAAGACAATCAACTAAACCGAAGGGGAAGAGATCATGTACAAGGAAGACGAACTGCTCGCTCAGGACGGGATCAACGCCGCCAAAGCCGACGACGTGGAAGTCAAGTACTTGGACGTGTACATGAAGGGTTTCATTGCCGGGCACGCGCGTGGCTACATGGACGCCTACGACATCGGCTATCAGGAAGCGTTAATGATGGTTGAACCTTACTCGGAAGGAGAGTCAGGCTGGTGTTGGGCAGATGAGAGAGCGTGACCTGCTCAACCTTTTGAAACGTGTTCAGCGCGAACTTCTTGAAGCCGCGCTGGACGGTTCCATCGACAAGCGTGCGCGTGACGAGATGGGCGAAGCGGAATGGCATATCAGTTCAGCCGCCCACCATATCCGCGAACAACTCAAACATCACGAATAAAACGGTTTACCTTCCTCTCTGACGAACGGAAAACGAAAATGAGAACAGTATGTCAGAACTGTTGGCGGGAACGCGACAACGACAAATTCTTGTGCGACAAATGCTCACAACAGTTCCTCAACGACCTGCAATATATCGCCGCATACACGGACGAACTCGAAAACTACAAAGTGAACCGCGCGTTCGGACACCAGCCTGACCCCGTGGGCGCACACACGCAAGCGGTCATCCCGCCCGAACCGATACGTCACAGCGTGTTCATGCTCCTGTACGACGACGACGGTATTGAAATCACCGTAAGGGCGTTCGCCACAAACCTCGCGTTACGCAAGAAAACGCGCGACATGAGCATAGCGCAAACGGCGAAAACGATCCTCACCGAGAGGGTGAACGTGGCGGAAGGCAAGCCGGAACGCAAATGCCTGTACGACCTCACGACGCCATTGTACGCGAAGCAGATACACCATCTAGTCGAACGCATGAGGATTTTCCTTGAGCCGGAAGAAACCGAATCGGTGATTGTCGGCCCGTGTCCCAACAAGAAATGCGGGATAAGCCTAGCCATGCGCCCGCATGACACGACCGTCGAATGCCCACGATGCCACTCAACATGGGCGGTATCGTTCCTCAAGGCGGAACGCCAACAGCGCATACTCGCGTCCGCGTACACGGGCACGCAACGAGACCTACGATCCATGCTTCAACAGTGCGGCGTCAACGTGAACGCTTCGACCATGCGCAACTGGGTCGCTCGCGGCAAGCTCAAACCCGTAAACGACGACGGGAAACCCGTGTACAAGATGGCCGACGCCTACATGCTTGCCGAAAACATCACGCCCAAAACCGAACCGAACCTGTGGGATAAAATCGATGGGAGACAAAATGCTGCTCAGTGACCGCGACATCATCCACGCGCACAATACGGGAATGTTCGAACTCACGCCGTTCAATCTCGAACTTGTCCAACCGGCAAGCGTTGACGTGCGACTTTCCAACCAGTTCCGCCTGTTCGACACGCCGAAAACGGATTGCGTGGACACCGCCAACCCCGAAGACTCAACACGGCTGGTCACGATACCCGACACACGCCCGTTTGTGCTCCACCCCGGACAGTTCGCTCTCGCCTGCACGTATGAGCGCATACGGTTGGGAACCCTGTTGGCCGCACGGTATGAGGGGAAAAGTTCACTCGGACGGTTGGGATTGCTCACGCACATCACGGCCGGATTCATCGATCCGGGATTCGAAGGCTCGATCACACTTGAATTGGCGAACGTGAGCGGTATTCCGGTCAAATTGTGGCCGGGCATGAGGATCGGCCAACTCTGCTTCTTCCGCATGTCAAGCGCCCCCGCACGCGCGTACGGGCACGAGAGCCTAGGCTCCCACTACCAGCACCAGCAAGGCCCCACGCCAAGCTTCCAAAAATGACAGAAAAATAAGGAAAGGAAAACAATGGAAACAGCAAACCACACGGACATGGCGTTGGACGCGGCGCTCAAATTCATGGGGGACGGCAATGGCGAAGCTGAACGCTAGAGGACGCAAACGCATAAAGAAAAACAATTTCGCCATACCGTCCAAACGAAAATACCCGTTGACACTCCCGTGATTGAAAATCACGGGATTCCTGCGAACTGGGCGTGCTTGGCACTTGGCTTGCGCGCCTGATGTCAGAGGCTTCCCATATTGAGCAGGCTATCCCCGATTGTCGGTCGGTTCCTCTTTTGTCGTTATTCCCCGCTTCCGTTGAGTCGAAGCGCCTCATCCCTGA
>NZ_JGZB01000008.1 GCF_000741255.1 Bifidobacterium magnum | reverse complement strand
CGGCAGCGAAGAAAACAACTTACACCCCGAACGCCACGCAACGCAACCCGCCCCGAACAAACCCTTGCAAAACCAACACTCCACCGGCGTGTCGCACACAGCAAACCCGCACCAAAAACCCAGCAAACTTGGAGAAAAACGACCAGCTTCTGCATTTTGAGACACCAACCACGGCGTGTCGGTCTCAAAATGCAGAAGAAGTAGAGGAAGAAGAAGCCGAATCACCGTCCGAGTTTCACCTCATGACCCGAATTGTAAGGAAATGGAGCACATGTTGAGAAGCTCTTTCCCTCCCTAACCGCATGTGTTTGAATACTTAATATTAATAAGGGTATATGTAACAAGGAATTTGTGACTATAAAGGGGGTGATTGTGACGATGGTGCCACGTCATAAAAGCATGCAACGCAAGGAAACGAAATATGCTCCGGCATGGTCCGGCGCTTGCGCTGCGATACTGCTTACGGGTCTTATAGCTCCTACGGCATTTGCGGCGCCGTCCGAAGAATCGCGCACTACCGCGACCAAAGGGACCACCCATTCTCTCAGCCGTGCACAAGAACGAAGCACCGAGAAGTCTGTCACGATCACTCCGCAGGACTCGTCCATTATCGAGACGCAAAGCGAACTCATTATTGACAATGGGCGCCTGATACCGGACGCCCGATTGGTCGATCAATCGAACGATCAAACGGATTCGGCAACGACTGATCAAGAGAAGGACCAGGCCGCCGGTTCCACAGAAGATCAATCCAAAGATCAGGAAAAGGACGAGCTGAGGGATCAAGAGAACGATCAATCGAAGGATGAGTCGAAAGAGGAACCGCAGGACGAATCCAAGAACGCCGCGGACGATCCGGAAGAGATAGACGACCGTACGCAACTGTTGCTGGAAGATGACCAGACGCTTGCGACGGAAACCGCGCATGATGAGAACTGGGATCTGGGATCGTCCAATGCCATCGATGTTGACGGGCTGACGGCGGAAATACCGCTTGAGGAACGCGAGGTCGCTCCCGAAGACGTCCCGCAAATCAAGCCCGCCGTACTCGACGACGCGCTTATTCAGAAAGTCCGCGAGCGCAAGCAGAAGGAAGCGGAAGAAGCCAAGCGGCAGTTGCAGGACGGTCTTTCGAATACGCAGGCGGACGGCCAATCGATGGATGCGGATACCGCGAACACTGGCACAGAAAGCTGGCAGGTTGCGGACGAGACGGCTGAATTTGTGAACGGCATTATGCGCTGGTCGCCGCAGGGCACTCCGGATATCGATTATTCGGTGGTTTCGAAGCCCACCAATACTGGCGATTCAGGCAACGCCTATCCGTACGGCCAGTGCACTTGGTGGGCGTATACGCGACGTCACCAATTGGGACTTCCTGTGGGATCGTATTTCGGCAATGGCGGCAGCTGGGCGAATTCAGCACGCGCACTGGGCTATTCGGTGAGCAATACGCCGACGGTCGGCGCGATCGTCGTATTCGCACCAGGACAGGCCGGCGCGAGCGCCGCATACGGCCATGTGGGTGTGGTCGAGTCGGTTAGCAAATCGGGCGTTGTCACGATTTCGGAGTCGAATGTGGCCGGAGTGGGCGTTATTACGCAACGCTCGTTCACGGCGCACCGGGCCGGACAGTTCCAGTACATCCACTAGTTCCAGCCCATCCACGGGATTTGACAGTTCCACTAAGCTCCGGCCCATCCGCCATGTTCCGGCATATGCGTTGATCTTCACGCATTGGCTCATGTATTCGCGCGCACCATTTCCTACCCCTTAAGCGCACTCCCCCATCTCGCCCACCTTGCACGGCTAGATTATGAATAACCATCTTGCACAAGGGGGAATTCAGATGATGAATGATGGATTTGTGCGCGTTGCCACGGCCTCACCGCTTACCACGGTGGCGGATCCGGATCATAATGCGGTGATGTGCGAAGAAGCGATTCGAAAAGCCGCGCAACAGGGCGCACATGTGGTGGCGTTGCCGGAAATGGTGCTGACGTCCTATATTGCCAACGATCTGCTGTACCACACGATCGTGCTGGAAGGCGCGGAGAACGCGCTCAAGACGCTCGTGCGCGATACGGCCGATCTCAATGTGCTGTTTTCCGTGGGATTGCCGCTTTGCATTAACGGCAAAACGTACAACACGTTGGCCATTTGCTATCGCGGACGCATTCTCGGCGTGGTTCCCAAGACGTTTATTCCTACGTATGGTGTGGATTTCGAGGGGCGCTGGTTCGAGCCGGGTCCCGCAGAAGTCTCGAATATTGTGGTGGCCGGACAGGAGAATGTTCCGTTCGGCAGCCACCAGATTTTCCGCAACAGCCTGATGCCGCAGATGTGCCTAGGATTCGAGATTTGTGAAGACATTTGGTCGCCGAAACCGCCGTCCATCGATTTGGCGTTGGCCGGCGCGACGATTCTTATCAACGGTTCCGCGTCGAACGCGTCGCTCGACAAGGACGTGTACCGTCGCGGTCTGATTTCCGGACAAAGCGCGCGTCTGCTGGCTTGCTACATGTATTGCAGTTCGGGAACGGGCGATTCTACGGGTGACGTCACGGTGGGCGGTCAGGAAATTATTGCGGAGAACGGTACGATTCTGGCGCAGGCCGAACCGTTCGGTTCCGGTTTTGCGATCGCCGATGTGAACGTGGACGGATTGTGGGATTCGCGCCGCGGCATGTCCTCGTTCCATGTAGCCGCCACCGCCCAAGATGCGGGATATGTGGAGACGCTGTTCAGTATGGAAATTTCCGAGGCGCCGCTGATCCGCCCCGTAAGCCGTACGCCGTTCATGCCGGCGAGCGCCGACGACCGTGAAGATTCGTGTGCTCTCGCGTTCAAGATGCAGGCGTACGGTCTGCTCGCCCGCATTAATCATCAGCATGCGCGCTCCCTGTATGTGGATGCGATGCATGGTTCCGTGCAGAACGCGATGTTGGCGATGCTTGTGGCGGCTCAGGCTGCGAAGTTGGCGGGTTCGCGGGGCTCCTCCCCTCTTGAGGTGCATGTGCTCGTGCGTTCGTCCGATGATGCGATCAAGGTAGACCATGAGATGGTGGTCCGGTTGGCGAAGTCGCTGGGTTGCGAGATCGACGAGTCCGCGGATTTGTCAAATCGTTCGGTTGCGAGCGCCAACGAGTCGTTGCGAGATGCTTATTCGTCCATTTATATTGATCCGTGCGATTTGACGGAACTTGCGCTGGGATTAGCGCAGCCGAACCATTGCGCGATGCCGCAGTACGCGGTCAACAGTCAGATGGTGCGTTCGCTGGTGCCTGCGATTCTCGAATATCTTGCGCGAGATGGCGAGGCTGACAAGAATGCTGGAGCTGCCGGGAATGCTGGAAGCACCGACGCGCCAGACGAGTTGACGATCCCGGCCGACGCGCAATCGGTGTTGCGCAGCATTCCCGTTCAACAGGATTCCGTAATGATTGCGGATAATGATAGTACCGATTTTGGTCCGGCGGAAGTTGTCGACTTCTTTATTGACGGACTGTTGCGCGCCCAGCAACGTCCGCGCAAACTGTTGCGTCTGGCCGTGCAAGCGTTCGCCGGAACGTATGACGAGCACGAATTGTTCGGCTGGATGAACGATTTCTATACGCGGTTCTTCGCCACGCAATTCATGCGCTACAGTCTGCCTGACGGTCCGCGCATCGGTTCGGCGGGACTCGATTTCCATGACGGATTCATGTACCCGAGCCACGCGCAGGCCACGCTGTGGCGCAAGGAGCTGGAAGAGATTCGAGAGGGGCTGTGAATTAGAGAGTGGAGTTCGTTTGCGCGGACTCCACTCTTCGACCAGTATGGCACCGTAGTTTAGAATCATCCCCACTCATGTGGGGAGCACGCGGCGAAGCCCGACACGTTTTTGCAAGATCCGGAATCATCCCCACTTATGTGGGGAGCACCGAACCACACCCTTCTTAGGTGTTCCATCATTGGGATCATCCCCACCTATGTGGGGAGCACAAACGGTCTGCAATGACCTTATAGAGAGCGGAAGGATCATCCCCACCTATGTGGGGAGCACACTTAGAAATCCCAATTATCCCAGCGTTTTATGTTCGCCGCTTCCCTATTTTAATTCACTTTCATTTGACGCATTCATTTTCTTTGTCGAATGAAAGTGACTATATTTTAGAAATAAATAGCTTCCCGTGGCGGAGTCTCATCAAAAAATTACAAATTCAACAAAGTCCCATGCTCAGTTTTCATATGTGCCCGAACAATAAAAAAGTGACGACCCGTGCGGGACGCCACTTACCCCTCTAGGGAGGGGAACACTACATTATGTAAATAAATAATGGATCATCCCAACGAGTATGACACTCTTAGTCACAATATGTCGGGATCATATTAATCGATCGTTTCCGATCAACAATGAAGATAGCGTAACACACATAAGAAAATTTACGAAGATAACGCAAAGTAAAAGTCTTACATAAAGAATTCCCATGTAATTATCATGCGACACGCCGAATATTTGCATAAATCAATATTTGCTATTAAGGTGACACACGCTTCGGGCGGTTGGCGCAGAGGTAGCGCACTTCCCTGACACGGAAGGGGTCACAAGTTCGAATCTTGTATCGCCCACGAAGCTAATCGGTAAGATTGGCTTAATAATTGCAGATTGGGTGATTGGCGCAGCGGCTAGCGCACTTCCTTCACACGGAAGGGGTCATAGGTTCGATTCCTATATCACCCACTTTAGGTCAGGCAGCTCATGATGGGCTGCTTTTTGTTTATCCTATTACCGATCTTTTAGCTCTCTAATAGATCATAGATCCCTTTGCATAATTCATATCAACGGACAGATTCGCTTCCCTATCAAAACTGATATAAGACCAGCTCAAGCGAATAAAAACATATCACCTACATTTCGAACACCCTTGTACCGATAATGTAAAAATTCTTTTGTGAAACGAGGAAATACCGTAGTATGGCTG
This sequence comes from Bifidobacterium magnum, assembly GCF_000741255.1. GTDB lineage: Bacteria > Actinomycetota > Actinomycetes > Actinomycetales > Bifidobacteriaceae > Bifidobacterium > Bifidobacterium magnum. Next base: position 9,730 of record NZ_JGZB01000008.1, on the reverse strand, counting down.
CTACTCCCGTTCAGCGGGAGAGAAATCATTAAGGGGTTCGTAAGGTCTTCCAGAATTCCGCTCTCTATAAGGTCATTGCAGACCGTTTGAAGAAGGATAAGGAAGACTATGAAGAAGCATCGGCAGAGATTAAGAGCAAGGACAGAAACGGTTGGTCGCCTGACGCTAACGGAGTTATGCAGCCTAACAAGTCGACATACGATGACGCTACAAGTGGTGGCGTAGGCGGCGTAGACCGACAAATGGGTATGTAGGAATTTAGGTACGTGGGATAATAGAGAGAAACAGTCGTGTTGGGAAAACAATACATGCGTACATTTAATGAAGATACAAGAGTAAAAATTCCAGCAACCTTTCAGTTCTTGCGCCTTGGTTATGAGTATCAATCTCTTGATGACTCAGATATTGATTGCAATACAAAGATTTTCATCAATCGCTTCAAACCTGCGCTAGAGAAAATCAATGGGCGTAGTTTTGACATGCTCGAAATTACGGAAATCATTAGTGATATTCATGCGCTGATTCGCAATAACGATATGGGACGTGCTTTCTATAATCGTTTGACCGATAGTGCAGCAGAGGTAAAGCTGATTGATTTTGATGATATCTATGCAAATGATTTTGCAGTAGTGGACGAGCTTCCATATACGGTGGAGCGGGATACTGCTGAAGGTTCGTTTAGACCTGACATAAATATCCTTATCAATGGCATGCCACTTGGTTTTTTGGAAGTGAAGAAGCCTAATAATGATGGCGGTATCCAAGAAGAGTTCAAGCGAATGATTGACTCTCGTCTGCAAAATCCAGCTTATAGGAAGTTCTTTAATCTAATCCAGTTTGTTTCGTTCAGTAACAACATGGAGTATGAAGAAACAGATGATGCATCAGCTGAAATGATTAAGGCGGGGTCGTTCTACACCACGCCAAGTGGAAGCAGCACATCGTTTTCATTCTTCCGCGAAGATGACCCTGGATACATTGCAGACTATCCGTATAAGAATCTTGGTGAAGACCGTTGCCGTGAAATCATCAAAGACCTCGGATATGACCCGCGTGTTTTTGATACTGAAGAGTTTCAGACCGCAGATGATGTGATGACACCATGCAATAGGTTCGTTACATCTGTTTTCGATAAAGAGCGTTTCTTGTTCTTTATCAAGTACGGTCTGCTTTATGTGAACGGCAAAGTACCGCAAAAACATATCATGCGTTATCCTCAGTTTTTCGCTGTACGGCGCATTTTGAAGCGTCTGGAAGAAGGTGAAAAGCGCGGTATCATCTGGCACACGCAAGGTTCAGGAAAGACCGAGTTAGCTGCTTATGCGAACAAGGCAATTCGTGACTATTATGCGAAGCAAGATACAGTCACAAGGTTCTTCTTTGTTGTAGACCGTCTTGAATTGCTTCGTCAGGATATGGACGAGTTTTCTAATCGCTATTTCAATGCTGTGCAGTGCAATAGCAAGAAAGAATTCTCTGAAGAACTTGCTCGACCATTATCAAAATCTAAGGTTGAAGGTACTGACGGTGAGTTTGTAGTTGTAAACATTCAAAAGTTCGAGTCGGCGATGCCCAAGGCTCGAAATGAGTACAACACAAACGTCCAACGTGTGTTCTTCATTGATGAAGCTCACCGTAGCTATGCTTTAAACGGCGAGTATTTCAAGAACCTGATTTTGTGTGACCCAGATGCGGTGTTTATCGCTTTGACTGGCACGCCCCTACTTACGAAAAAGGAGCGAAGCAATCTCAAGTTCGGCGATTACATCCATAAGTACTTCTATGACAAAAGTATTGCCGATGGTTATACCCTTCGCATTAAGAAGGAAAAGATAGATACAGTTGTCCGTAAGGAAATCCACGAGAACATTCACTTTGAAGAAGACGAAGCTCCTGAGAAAAGTGATGTTTATGAGTCTGACCAGTTTGTGGCAGATATCGGACGTTACATTGAAAAGGATTTTAGAAACTTCAGAACAATCAATCATGACACCAGTATTGGCGGCATGATTGTCTGTCGTAGCAACCCGCAAGCACAACGAATGTATGAGTGGTTTAGGGATAACTCAGACCTTACTGCGGGTTTAGTTATGTCTAATGAGTCTGACCCAAAACAGGCTGAAGCAAACAAGAACAATCAAAAGAGCTTCAAGTATGACGGATGTCCTGACTTGCTGATTGTTCATTACATGCTGACCACGGGATATGACGTATCGCGTCTTAAGAAAATGTATCTTCTCCGTGGTCCTAAAGCACAGAATTTGCTTCAGACAATTTCGCGTGTTAATCGTCCTTACAAAGCACCTAATGGCAAGGTATACAAGTACGGGTATATTACCGACTTCGTAGATATCGAAGAAGAGTATGACCGCACTATCAATGATTACCTTGCTGAGCTTGAAAAGGATATCAATGATGTAGATGATGAAGGCGGTAGCCTTAATGGTCTAGTTGTAGATGTAGACACTATTTTGTCTAACTACAACAAAGCAAATGAGGAATTTACTGACATCATTGATGTTGATGATTTAGAAAAGTACAGCCGAAAGCTCACATATTTTAACAAGAGCGTTCTTCTTCAGATAAAGCATCTGCTCAACACTATGAAAGATTGTTATGTGGAGTTGTTGCTGTCTAATGCAATGAATGAAGCAGACAAAATTAATGTTGAGCTAATTAAGAAGAAGTTGAGGACAACACAAGAGCGCATCGACTTCATCAACCTATCCGAGTCACCTGTATCCATGATGGATGTCTTCTCGGATGAGGAAGTCATCGAGATTGTCTACGAGTTCTTACTTGCGAACGTTTCTATTATTGACTTGTTTAAGTTTGACCCATCAAACGCAAGTTATCAGAAATTCACTAAGACCCTGCGTGATGTTCAGGCAGAAATTAAAAAGAACAAGAACAAAGATGATATTCGTATCATCTATCTCAACGAAGCTCTGAAGAAGCTGTTTGCAAAACTTGATATCACTGATATTGAGGAGTTGGATGGTCTTGATGAGGAAATGAGAGCCATCCTCGAAGAAGCTATTGAAATCAACAAGGAGAACGAGCGCCTTGCCAAAATTTACGATGGCAACTTCGCTTTAGTTCGTACTTATCAAGACGCAATGGTAAAGCGTCCTGATTTGAGCAACAAGGAAATCGAAGCTGCTATCAAGATTATCTACAACGAAATTAAAGACATTATTGGACTTGAAACACTCGTAGTACAGGGACGCGAGGGTTTCATTGATGAGACGAAAAAGAAGGTTGTCAAACCGCTCTTGAAGTCAAAGCTTTACAAGCAACTTGGTCTTAAGAACTGGATTGATAGCTTGCTTTCTGAACTGTATACAAACCTTCAGAGTTATAGGTAATGAGAGGTATTTAGATATGACTGATTACTATGGACTTGAGACTAAAATTGAAGCAATGATTGACGAGCTGCAAGGTCTATGCAGCCAAAACGGTCTATCAAACTCCGCTAATGAGGAAGTAGTTGTAACAACCGTCTTTCTCTATAAGTTCCTGAATGACAAGTTCATGCACAACATCAAAGAGTTCGCTGATGAAATGGGCATGACGGTTGATGAAGTTCTCGCAAACGAGAACGATGAACTTGATGCGTTCTATGATGCGTATCCGCGTGATGTTGTGTTCCATATGGAAGACACTATCGAAGCGTTATCCAATCAAGTTACAAAGCCTGACTTCGCTGATTTGTTTGATGGTGCGTTGGAGCGTATTTCAAACTATGAGGAAAACGATAAGTTCAAGGTTGAGACTGCTGACGGTGAGAAGAAGCCGTTATTTGAAAGCATTACCGATAAGGTTGAGAAGTCAAAGCGTAAACCTTTTGCTGAGTCCATTTTTGGAATTATCACTACTGATAAGTTTGATTTCTCAGAAGCATATGAATCTAACTTCGATTTTTATAGCAGCATCTTTGAGCATCTAATCAAGAATTACAACGTAGCAAGCGGTAAGTATGCTGAGTACTTTACTCCGCAAGCCGTAAGTGAAATCATTGCAAAGATTTTGGTTCATATGTCTGACGTTGACCCTGATAAGCTTTATGAGGTTTATGATGCTGCGGCTGGGTCTGGAAGCCTTGTTCTTCACCTTGCTAATGAGCTTGGTGAGGGTAAGTTTGGCAACCGCGCAAGAGTTTATACCCAAGATATTTCGCAGAAGTCTTCTCGTTTCTTGCGTATCAACATGATGCTTAATGGACTTACTGAGTCATTGGATAACATCGTCGAAGGTGATACGCTTTTAACTCCTGCTCAATATAACGTGGCTCATGACCCATCTTCTGGTTATAAGAAGTTTGATTACATTACTATCAATCCACCGTTCAAGATGGACTTTTCGACTACTAGAGACAATATTGAAAGCAAGTGGGCTGATACCGATAGGTTCTTTGCAGGTTTACCGAATATTCCTGATAAAAAGAAAGACATCATGGCGATATATCTGTGCTTCATTCAGCATGTTCTCTGGTCTTTGAAAGATTCTGGTAAAGCTGCAATCGTATTGCCTACTGGCTTCTTGACCGCTAAAGCGGGAATTGAAATGGCAATTCGTCAGAAGCTTATTGACAGCAACTGGCTTCAGGGCGTTATCTCCATGCCCTCAAACATCTTTGCGAATACTGGCACTAACGTTTCGGTCATTTTTGTTGATAAGTCCAAGAGCGATAGTGAAGTAATTCTTATTGACGCTTCCAAGCTTGGTGAGAAGCGCAAAGAAGGCAAAAATCAAAGGACTGTTCTTCGTGATTACGAGGTTGAACAGATTGAAGACGTGTTTATCAATCGAGAGATTGTAGATGACTTCAGTGTTTTGGTAACCACTAAAGACATTCAAGACAAGAACTATTCGTTCAGCGCTGGTCAGTATTTTGAAGTCAAACTTGAGTATGTGGATATTACTCATGAGGAATTTGAATCAACTCTTCATCGGTTGATGGGTGAGCTGGATGCCTTGAATGAAGAAGGAAGTTCCTTAGACGCTGAGATTAAACAGCAGTTAGGAGGCTTGAATTATGCGTAAGGTATTACTAAGTGATGTTGCACATTTTGCAACTGAAAAAGCATCAAATGGACAAGTTAATAAAGGAAATTTTATAAGCACAGACAATATGCTCCCTAATCTTGGCGGAATTTAACAGGCAGAATATTTTGATGACAGCGCGCCTTCTATTAAATATGAAGTTAACGATATTTTGTTGTCAAACATTCGTCCTTATTTTAAGAAAGCATGGTTAGCTAATCGTCAAGGTGGCTGTTGTAATGATGTCCTTGTTGTTCGACCAGATGGCATAGATGCAAAATATTTGTTTGCCGCTTTATCCACTGATGCGTTTTTTGATTATGTGACAAAAGGCGCTAAAGGCACAAAGATGCCCAGAGGTGATAAAGACCATATTATGAGATACCCAATTTTGCGATTTGATAATGAGCAAAATATTGGCTCTTTAATATTTAATTTGAATCATCGAATATCCCTTTTACAAAAACAGGTAAAAAAATTGGAATCAATTGCCCAGCTTATTTACGACTATTGGTTTACTCAGTTTGATTTCCCTGATGAGAATGGAAAACCTTACCGTCAGTCTGGCGGGAAGATGGTTTATTCCAAAGAGCTGAAGCGAGAAATTCCTGATGGGTGGGGAGTAGAAACTCTTGGGGATGTTTGCAAGATAAAATTGGGAGGAACACCTGACACTAAGAATGACGCATATTGGGATGGTGATATACCTTGGCTCAGCTCGGCTGAGATTGCGTGTAACCCAGTATTATCGTCAGAAAAATACATAACAGAGGAAGGTCAGAAGCACTCTGCAACAGAATGGTCACCATCTGGGTCGGTCGCTTTATCAATCACTCGTTATTTGAGAGCGGCAATTCTTGGTGTTGATTCATGCTTCAATCAATCTGTAGTTACGCTTGAAGAGAACGATTTGCTTAAAAAGGAGTATTTATATCCGTTGGTGTTATCTCAGATTCCAAGATACCTGGTTTTAAGAACGGGCGCTCAGCAACCACATATCAATAAAGAAGTAGTCGCTGAGACAATATTCGTTTTACCACCGATGGATGTTTTAAATAATTATTACAAGATAGTGAAACCGTTGTACCAGAAGATAATCACCAGTGCTAAGAAAGCAAAGCTGCTTAATGAACTGCGTGACTGGCTTCTCCCGATGCTTGTGAACGGTCAAGTGAAGGTTTCATAAGTATGAAAACTATAGCTCTAAGATTTGCAGAGAACTTTGCTCCTGATTGCGGGACTATCAAGGCTCATCGAGAACTGATAGACCAGCTTGGTCATGTTTGGTATGGCAAGCTTGGTAACCCCGTATCAGAGAAGGTTGCAAAGGATATCCTCAAAGAGGATGACCCACAAATCCTATTGATACATAGTGGTGGTCAAGACCGTTGGTGGGCGTATGTATCGGAGATACAACGTGATATTCTACCATTGGAAGAGATACCTTCTTATTACCGAAACAAGGCAGATGATTTTGGATGCTGGTTCAAGGTGTCTAAGTTCGAAAAAGCTCCTAAAAATGTAATGTCGCATTGTTTTGTGACTTCATCGGGTAAGTCTTTAACTTCAGCATCAAGGCATAGCATGAGTTCGTATTTCATCATTGAATACAGACCAGAAAAGAATGGGTAAGTAAAGAGAAACCCCCTAGTAGGGGGCAAAGGGAAATCATGCCGGACCAAAATGGGATGAGGCCGACAGATCCAATGGGGGGCGCCCCATCTCGGGGCTGCGCCGCCAGATGGGCAATTGAACAACGCCCGGCCAGCTACAAATAATCACAATGCACAAAGACAATATGTGCCACCACAACCGCAGTCTCCACCACAAAATTGGAATCGCCCGGTAAATCCGCCGATAAGAAGAGCATCAGCCTAGCTCTTTCGGAGTATTCTGATATAGATTCAATTGAATGCTTGGCCGCTGAAACCGATATGTCTGATTTCATATTGGAGGATATCCTCTCTACATCTGGACTCGATGGCAAGAGGGAAGCTCAGTGGGATGATTACCACGCGATATGGTCATATAACGCTAACCGTGATTACGATCATATGCAGCTACAAATCGAAAAGGTCAAGTGATATTTGCCCGATTGATGGTGTTGCCGTATCCGAGAAGGTGCAGCAACACCATCAATCCTAGATTTTTCTTGGCCTTTCTAGCCAACAGTACTGTCCCAACAAATCATGAACGAATCCGATCTGTTGATGGCAGTTCATAAATTCCTCCTACAAATACCTCTCCACCTTCTCCCGGCTCACTCCCTCATATCCTGCGTACAGATCGTCCGCTATCTCAAGAATGAGATCCTTGCATTCGAGATGGTCTTTCCACTGTTGCGGAATGCGCTTGTATCCCCATATTGCGCCCAGAATATTGCCCGTGACGGCACCCGTGGAATCACTGTCCCCGTCATGGTTCACGGCCGCGCACAGTGCCTTGGAAAAATCATGCTCATATTTAATGGCGCAATACAACGCAATGACGAGCGTCTCTTCCGCAACCCACCCCTCGCCGAGCGTACGAATATTGTCAATATCGCGCTCGTTATTGGCGGCAAGTCGAACCGCACTATTTATCAATTCCTGAAGCTGACTCCAATATGCGCGGTCTCCATACATGCCCTGCACATAGTTCTGCGCTTCTCGCACACAATCGATCAACGGTGTTGAAGTGTACGTAAGCGCGTTAATAATATAGACGAGCACGACGGCCGGGAGCCTCCACTCCCCCATTTCAGGGACGTCCGCCAGCCAGGAGTACGCGTAGCCGTACTCGTCCCGAGCAGGCTCCCCCATCTGCATCTTGTACCAAGTCGTATACGAGGAACCGATATAGTTCCAATAGTCGGTTGCGATGCCGCGTTCTATAAGCCGTGTCTTGCCCCTAAGCAGTCCCGTGGCAGTGAATAGCGTCATCTGTGTATCGTCGGAAATCAGCGCGAGTCCATTCGGGGCTAGCTGGTAACGAGTAAGTCCGTCCGTTCCGAAATGCTGTTCTATCTGGTCGCGGTGCAGAAATTCGATTGGATACCCGAGCGCATCGCCGGCCGCGCCGCCAATCAGACAGCCGCGGAACGTGTCCGCATAGTTCGCATTGTTGTCCATAACGACCCCTTCATCTATCGGTAATCGTTATATGTACCATTCAGGAACGGACGGATCAATCGTTATCTTTATTTTTTAATAGATTCCGCGCTGGTACTGGACGGGAATCGGCAGCTCTTCCTTCGGCACTCCCAGCTTGGACAACGCGAGGATCGGCCAGGACGGCTCGGCCAACGCGCGTCGACCAATCTCGATCGTCGTCGCCTTGTTCTTCGCGAGAATCTTCTCGGCCTGCTTCGCCTTCGTGATCAGGCCGACCGCGGTCGTAGGAATATCGGCGTTCTTGTGTACCTCGGTCGAGAACGGCACCTGATATCCCGGGCCGACGGGCATGCTGTCGCTACTGACCGGCACCACGCCGCCCGTGGAAACGTCGATCATATCCACGCCGTGACGCTTGAGTTCACGCGAAAGCCGCACGGAATCGGTGATGTTCCATCCGTGCTTGGCCCAATCGGTTGCGGAGATGCGTACAAGCACGGGCATCGTTTCGGGAATCACGCCGCGTACCAGATCCACCGTTTCCATCAGCATGCGCGCGCGGTTCTCGAACGATCCGCCGTACTCGTCCGTACGATGGTTGATCAGCGGGTCGAGGAATTGGTTGAGCAAATATCCGTGCGCCGCGTGGATTTCAATGGCTTCAAATCCCGCAGTCGCCGTACGCCAGGCCGCGTCACGGAACTGCTGTTCAATCGCGTGGATTTCCTCCACCGTGAGCTCGCGTGGTACAGGAAGATCACCGTACGCGATCGGCGACGGTCCGACAATATCTTCCCAGCCGCCCAGTTCTTCGGGAACGTGCGCATGGTACGGTACGTTGAGCTCGGCGCAGCCCGTAGAAGCCTTGCGTCCCGCATGATTGAGCTGGATTGCGGGCACCGCTCCCGCCTTTTTCATATCCTCGACGATCCAGCGGTAGGAGTCGATCTGATCGTCGCTCCACAGTCCCAAATCGCATGGCGAAATACGACCGTTCGGCGCGACCGCCGTGGCTTCCAGAATAATCATGCCGAAACCGCCGTTGGCACGCGCCATATAGTGTTCATAGTGGAAATTGTTCGGCCGTCCGTCCTGCGCGGTCACCGAATACATGCACATAGGCGGCAAGATAGTGCGGTTACGAAGCGTTACGCCGCGCAACGTCAGCGGTTGGTTAAGCAATATTTCCGACTTCGATTGGGAGTCGTGCTGTTTTTTCGATTTCTTGGCCATGGTTCCTCCATTCGATCTACCTTGATCTATAGAGGATGGGGATAAAAAATTCCTTAATTATTGCATTCAGATGAAATACGCTTGTTCTTCTGCAAAATGAGACAGACACGCCGCGGTTCATGTCTCAAAATGCAGAAGAAGGTGCCAAGGTGAAAACAGTCCCGGATATGAGAAGAGCCCTTGTCCGTCAGGACAAGGGCTCTTTAACGTTTGAATGCGGCGGCGTGTTACTCTCCCACACCCTACCGGGTGCAGTACCATCACCGTGCCAGGCCTTAGCTACCGGGTTCGGAAAGGGACCGGGCGTCTCTCCTGGGCCATGGCCGCCGCAAAAACCAGTCGTTGGCGTGGCGGTCCGG
>NZ_JGZB01000007.1 GCF_000741255.1 Bifidobacterium magnum | reverse complement strand
CACAACAAGACAAGCCTTTCGAAGAAACCGTCCCGCCGTGCGGCAGCAAGAAAACAACTTACACCCCGAACGCCAGCAACGCAACCCGCCCCGAACAAACCCTTGCAAAACCAACACTCCACCGGCGTGTCGCACACAGCAAACCCGCACCAAAAACCCAGCAAACTTGGAGAAAATCTCTTAAACTGGGCGTGTTGACCTTAAATCAAAAGCCCCGGCCACACACGGCCGGGGCGATCGTTTATCCAATCACTCATTCAATCATTTATTCTGCACGCCACACTGCGAGCGGCCTGCGCAATACAGGCACTCCAAAATCATCGACCGGTGGTTGCTGTTGAGCAATACGCCAGGCGAACACCACACTCAGGCTGATTAGGCTCACAATGACGCCCATAATCCACATGAACATAATCATTCCCATGAAAATGTAATTTCCTTATATCTCAGTGACCATTTCGGTCGCTTTTCTTGCTATACCTATCTTTTCAAAACAGGGCTGGAAATCAAGGAAATATAGGGCGCCTATACACATTTTTTACAACTTTCCGCTTCCCATAAAACCGTGCTATTACAGTACGCATGACGAAAAAAATTGCAGTATTGACAGGCGCCGGCATCTCCACCTCCGCCGGTATTCCGGATTTCCGCGGACCGGACGGCGTATGGACGAAACATCCCGACCAAATGGCCGTCTACGACATCGACCGTTTCCTTACGAGCAAGGAAGACCGCGAGTACTCGTGGCGCTGGCAGAAAGAGTCCCCTGTCTGGAACGCACAGCCTGGCGCCGCACACTACGCGCTCGTGGAACTTGAAAAGGCGGGCATGCTGAGCCTGCTGGCCACGCAAAATTTTGACGCGCTTCACGAAAAGGCCGGCAACAATCCGGATCTTATTGTGAATCTGCACGGCACTATCGGCACCTCGCACTGCATGAAGTGCCATAAAAAGTACCAGACCGCCGACATTATGGCGCGTTTGGACGAGGAACCGGATCCGCACTGCCATCGCAATCTTCCGTATAGCGGCAATATGCCGTGCAATGGTTTGCTGAAAACGGATGTGGTCTATTTCGGCGAGGCGCTGCCGGAGGGCGCGATGGAGCGTTCCATGCGCGCCGTCACGCAGGCCGACGAATTCTGGGTCATCGGATCCACTCTTGAAGTGTTCCCGGCGGCCTCGCTTGTGCCCGTCGCGGCACAGGCCGGCGTTCCGATCACGATCATGAACATGGGCCGTACGCAGTACGACCGTCTCGCCACCACCTTGATTCAGGAAGATATCGCCGTGGCGCTTCCTGAATTGGTGGAGCGTACGATCGCCGAGAATACGGCGGACTGAGAGTTCAGTAAATCCTCTTCGGCGCGAATCCGGCTTCCCGTAGCGCCGAGAGGATGCGTTCAATATGTTCCGGGCCGTTCGTTTCGACAGTGACGCCCAACGATACGGCGTTCGTGTAATGCGCTTCCGCCTTGAACTGGTTATGTTCAAGTTCAATGACATTGGCGCGTTCCGCGGCGAGCAATGTGGCCACCTTGACGAGCTGGCCTGGAATATCGGGAAGCTCCACTTCAAAGTTCATAATGCGGCCGCGCGCGATCATGCCCTTTTGAATGACGGCGCCGATCGTGACCGTATCGATGTTGCCGCCGGAAACGATTGGCACAATCACGTGCTCGTTCGGATCGGCCGCGAATACACGTGAACGCAAGTTCAAGTGTTCCAGCGCGGCCAGCGATACCGCGCCCGCAGCCTCCACCACAAGCTTGTGCTTTTCAAGCATGAGCAGGATCATCTCGTTGATGTCACGTTCGGAAACTTCCACCAAGTCGTCGAGGAATTCGTTGAGCAGCGCGAACGTGAGATCGCCCGGGCGCTTGACGGCCACACCTTCCGCGGAGGTGACCACCTGGTCGGCCGGCACCACTTTGCCCACGGTCAGCGATTTGCGGAATGCGGGAGACCCTTCCGGAATCACACCGATCACGCGCACGCTCGGACGGAACATTTTCACGGCAAGCGCCACGCCCGCTCCAAGTCCGCCTCCTCCGAGCGGTACCACAATATCGGTCACGTCGGGCACGTCTTCAAGGATTTCCATGGCGATCGTGCCCTGCCCGCAGAGCACTTCGTAGTCGTCGAACGGCGGCACGTAAGTCATGCCTTCCGTTTGGCTCAGTTCGAGCGCGTAGGCGGCGGCTTCGTCAAATACGTTGCCTTTAAGTTCCACTTGCGCGCCGTAAGCCTTGGTCGCGTCCACTTTCAGTGGCGGCGTGATATTGGGCATGACGATCGTCGCCTTGGCGCCGCGTTCCCGCGCCGCATAGGCCACGCCTTGCGCATGGTTCCCTGCGGACGCCGTCACGATGCCGCGCTCGAGTTCCTCGTCGGTGAGGGACGCGATTTTGTTGTAGGCGCCGCGAATCTTGAAGGATCCGGTAATCTGCAGATTTTCCGGTTTCATGAGCACGCGGTGGCCCGTCATGTCACTTAGCACGTCGGACGGAATCACTTTCGTGTGCTTGACGACGGGTTCCAGCCGTTCCATGGCCTGATTGAGTTCCGCGGTGTGGTCGCGGCGCATTGCTTGCAGTACGTCTTTCTGTTCCATGGCCGTATTCTAAGAAAATGGCGCATGGAGCCGACGGACTATCCCATTTTCACAGCAGCCCGCTCGTAAGGTTGTGGTCGAGCATCCAGCGGCGCAGATCGCTAAATTCTTCCATACTGACCGCATGATCAAGTCCGCGGTAGGAACGGTCCGTAAGCCATGTGTGCTCGCTGAGCCATGCGACGGTCTCGTAGATCGTATATTTCGGCAGTACGGTGTCCGCTTGGCCATATCCGTAAAAGACGGGAATATTGAGATCGATCAGCCGGTCGTCGGCTGGCGCCGTTCCCGGGACAATGCCGGGCGCCAGGAATCCGGAAAGCGGGATGGCCGCCTGATAGCGTTCCGGATGAACGCGCAGCAAATGGATGGCGAGCAGGGCTCCCTGGGAGAATCCGATCGGCACCACGGCGCGCGAATCGTCAATATTTTCGGAAACCCACATATCGATGGCCGTTGCGGCGGCGAATGCGTCGTAATCCAGATCTTCGCCGGTCGGCACACAATCATGGAACCACGAGTAGGCGCCGGGCTGGAACATGGACGGTTCTGCGAGCGTCAGTGGCGCACGCAACGCAATGTAGTCGTTGTAAGGCGCGACGTAGCGCATCATGTCGGCAAGGTCGTCTTCATTCGACCCCCAGCCGTGCAAGCACAGAAAAAGCGGGCGCGACGGTGCGGCTGCCGCTTGCTGGCGCGAGTATACGGCTTTCGTAATGGTGAGCGGGTCTCCGAAATGGCCCGGCACTACGGTTGACGGGCGGCCGATAAGTGGTGTAGTCATACCCCCAATATAGCCCCCGATATAGCAAGGCGCCGATTGCAAGGTTGGAGTCTTGCAATCGGCGCACTTCCATTAGAACATATGATTTATGTCATGTAAGGCTTACTGCATGTCTACCTGGATCAGGACGGCCTGAGCGGGGTGCAGGCTTGGCGGACGGACGCCCGTGTAGGTGCCCAAAGCCTCGCCCGGCAGGGCGACTCCGTCGGGAGTCCACCAGCCCAATGCGCTTTGCGCATTGTTGATGCGGTTTTCACCAAGCAGACCGCTTTCGTAGCTCACGCCCATCGGCTTGACGCGATAAACAGCCTGCGGGTCGAGACCCGGAAGGCGAACCGTTCCGGCCGGGTAGGTCTGGGAGGTGGTCAGCTGCGTGAAGCGGTAGATGGCGTGCTTCTTGTCCGCGCTCACCACACCGTCCAAACGCACGGCCGGATCCTGGTCGTCGCCATGCACCACAGAGCCCGCGGAGAATTCCTCACGGTGGAGCTTGAACTCCTCGATCCACTGGCGCAGCATTTCCAGGTCTTCCTGCGGCTGCTTGAGCAGGTTCCATTCCACACCCATGTGACCGAAGAAGGCCATGGCCATGCGCATTTCCAGACTCGTGGCGCGCTGCGTGGAGTGGGCCGGCGAATCGCCGACATGCTCGCCGATCATCTCCGGCGGGACAAGCAGCGAAGTGTAACGCTGGATGTCCGCACGCTCGACGGGATCCACGCAATCGGAAGCCCACACGCGGTCGGCCACCTGCAGAATGCCGAGGTCAATACGGCCGCCGCCCGAAGAGCAGCTTTCGATTTCAAGTCCCGGATGCGCGTTCTTCAGATCCGTGAAAATCTTGTACACGGCCAGCGTCTGCGCGTGCGTGGCGGGCTTGCCCGTACGGGGAGAGACGGATTCGGTGACGAACTTGTTGTGGTCCCACTTGATGTAGTCGATACCCAACGAGTTGACGAGCGAATCCATCGCGTTGTACACGTATGCGTACGCATCCGGATTCGTCAGATCGACCACCTGCTGGGTACGGCCCTGCATCGGCAGACGGTTCTCCGTCGGCTTGAGGACCCAATCCGGATGGTTGCGGAACATCTCGGAGTCGGGGTTTACCATTTCCGGCTCGAACCACAGGCCGAATTCCATGCCCCTGCCGTGCACGTAGTCGGCCAGCGCCTTGAGGCTTTCTTCGCCTTCCGGCCACATGTCCTGTGAGATTTCCCAATCGCCCAAGCCCGAGGTGTCGTCACGGCGGGAACCGAACCAGCCGTCGTCCACTACGAAGCGTTCCACGCCGACTTCCGCGGCCTTGTCCGCCAAAGCGGTCAGCGTCTTGTAGTCATGCTGGAAGTACACAGCTTCCCAAGTGTTCAGAATAACGGGGCGCGGCTTGCGTTCAATGCCACGTTCCGCGCACCATTCGCGGTGCGTATTGCGCAGGAACGCGTGGAAGCGCGAAGCGACTTCGTTCAGTCCCGCTCCGAAGGAACCCACAATCTCCGGCGTGGTGTAGGAATCGCCGTTCTCCAGCGCGATTTCACCGCCGAACAGCACTTCCGCGCCGCCAATCAGGCCCGAAGTGTACGGAAGGCGTTCCGCGGACAGCAGCGTATTGCCGCTCCACGCCACGTGCACGGAGTACACGTCGCCATTATTGAAGCCGAAGCCCGGAGCGCCGGCCGTCAACAGCAGCGAAGCGTCGAAACCGGGACGGCCCACGAGGCTGGCCTTCTGGAAACGGCCCACGGTCAGCGGCTGGCGCTGCGGGGAACGTTCACGAAGATGGTGGCCCGTAGTCGTAAGAATTTCCGTGGCGTAAGCCGGAACCGGCATGCCGAGTTCCACCTTGCCCACTTCGAGCGTGCCGTCAGCCAAGTTGGTGATCGTGGCCTTCTGCATCACGAGTCCGGACACGTCCAACGTGCAGGCCCACATGAGCTGAACGCCCTGTTCCTTGTCGGCCGCGGTCACGGTTACCGTGTGGTCGTCAACATTGATGTCGCTGACAATAAACTTGCAGAACAGCGTGGTGCCGTCACGGCGAATATCGAGACGCGGTTCACCGATCCAGGATTCCGATTGCGTCGGCAGAATGCTCGGCCACGCCGTGTAGTCGAGCGCGCCGGAAACGCGCTGAGGACGAGACGCGTCCATCATGTCGATCACGGTTTCAGGAGCGCTAAGCGGGCGCCCCCAGTACACAAATCGCGGCAGTTCATTTTCGGGGAATGCCAGCGCGAACGCCACATTGGCGTCCGGGCGCTCCGCATACAGGGCTTGAGTCTTCGTGCCGTCGCTCGTGGTGCCGTGGAAAAGTTGCATATGCGTCATTGAATCGTCCTTCTGCCAGCATGTTTCGGCTTCATTGCCAAATCATGTGGCTTGTTTGGCCCGCAGGCCATTCCATTGTTGTTCCGATTCTTACGATACGTAATTTCGCACAAATATGAAACCAATTTCACGGGATCATCACGTTATTTTGCACTAAGAAAACAAAATCTACCATCCCGCGGCTTTGGTCTGTTTTTTGGTCTGAAAAAGATGCGGTGGCGCTACTGCCCAAAATTAGCGTACGCACAGTGGTCCGCGATGATGAAGTGGATGCCATTGTCGACGCCGTGATTGACCGGCTAAGCACCTCAAGCTTTGGAGACGGAAAGATCTTCATACGCAATGTGGAACAGGCAATCCGCATCCGTACCAACGAGCGCGAAGACGAAGCACTGTAGTCGTTACATTTCCCCGTTACCATACCGGTAATATTCCACGGCATGACGAACGGGGAACAATATGGCGACACGGGCAAATATCGGAACGGCGGCAACGCGTACGCTACAAGGTATCCATCTGCTCGCCGACCTCGACGGACTGCACGTCGGCGACAGATTGCCTTCGGAACGCGAACTGGCCGCACGTTTGCAAGTATCGCGCTCCAGCGTACGCAACGCATTGGCCATTATGCGCGAACGTGGTGAAATCGTCACCAAGCCGGGACGTTCAGGGACGGTGATCGCCACCGACATTGCCCACCAGACCATGTCCTCGCGTATCGATGTCAACGCAAAATCCGCACGAATATTCAATCGCAGCACCGCAAGCACCTCAGGATTGCCCCATATGCTGGCCTCGCAGGGCATTGATTGCACAACCACAGTAATCAGCGCGCGCATCCAGCAGTGCTCCGATCAAATATGCCAGCTATTCCGCGTACCGACTTCCCAGCCGTTGATTCGTGTGGAACGCGTGCGAATGGTCTCAAATCAGCCGTTCTCATATGAGCAGACATATCTGCATCCGCACGACTATCCGGATTTTCTGGACCACGACATGACGCAGTCCATTTATCAAACATTGCAGTTCGAATATGGCACCACTATTCGTTCCGTCGATGAAACCATCGAGGTCATGCCCGGATTTGGCAATGCGGTCAAGTACCTGCACATACCCACCGGAACACCGTTGCTCTGTGCATTTTCTCGCGCGAAAGATGCGCTTGGACATACGGTGATCGTGTCTATCGATACGTATGTGGCCACTCAAGTGCGCTTGACCACATCGCATACCTTGCCTGAATAGCTGCAGTTGGCACAGCGATGCTCACACACTCGCGTCCGCATCCACACTCATGACATACACGTTCTTGCGTAGAGCACGGGCCTGGGCACGCGTAATCTGGCCATCCTCGAGCATCCCTTGGATAACGCCGAGCTCAATACCGTAACTCTCACGCTTGGCGCGCTCGATACTTTCGAGCAATTCCATCGAGCCCGCCATATTCGGGCGCGACTTGAGCGCCGCTTCCGCGCGGCGGTAATCCATGAGCAACATCGACACGTATTCCGTGGGATACGTGTCTTGCGCCATCTGTTCGTAGAGCCAGTCGATCACTCGATCGAAAGCGTCAATTTGTATAAGGTACAGTTGCGTATAGATCTCACGTTCGCTGCTCAGTGCCGTGCTGCGGTGGAATTTGCCGATTACACGCCGGGTCAGCAATGTTGCGCGACGCTGCAGCGAGCGCATGCGGCCGCGCATCAGCCAGCTTATCCTGCCGCGCTGCTCATCGGTATCGACACGACGCATCGCATGCATGATTTGATCGAGCAGTCGTTCGCACGCTTCGATTTGCGCTTCCTGTATACTGCCGTCGCCACTCCAGTCGCGTACGTCTTGCGGAGTGTTGACGACAGTCGGTGCGGAAGTTGACGCGGCATGTTCCGCAATATTGCGCTTGAGTTCCGCCAAGCGCTGCTTGACGTACTCCTTTTCGCATTCCAAGGCGTCGATTTGCAGCCGCTGGTAAGCGCCCATGTCGACTTGGCCGAGCATCTGCTTGATGCGCGTGATGCGTTTGGTATACGAGTCGATAATGGGCATGAGCGCACGACGGTTCTCGTCTGTGGTACGATCCGCAAGCTCTTCCACAGTCCGGCGCAACACTTCCACGGAAATCTCGTTCATGCGTTCGCTTGTATCGCCGCCCTTGTGCGGTGCGATGACGGGCAGCAGGAAATTGGCGAGCACGAGCGTCACAATAATCACGCCGCCCGCAATGAAAATCAGCTCGTCCCTCATCGGGAACCATGCGCCTGAAGCCACAGTGAATGGAATCGTGAACATCAAGGACAACGTGATAGTGCCCTTGGGGCCGCCAAACGTCATGACGGCGGCGGAACGCCAGCGTTCCTTCGTCATTTTGCGGCGCTGACGCGTATCCTCGGCACGCGTGATGCGCAGCATCAGCGCAATCCACAAGAATCGCATGCCGATCACCACTACGGAGACCACGCTAATCGAGCCCAGCAGCATGGCGTTGCTCACATTGGCGTTATCCCAGCTGGAACGCATGGCGTCGGGCAGGATCATGCCCAGCAAAATGAACACCGTACCGTTGAGCGAAACCGACAGCACGCTCCACACGCTCGTGGACACAATATTGGCGCGCGCCACATTCGGACCGATGCCCGTACGGTCGAAATTGATAAGCAGACCGGCTGCCACCACGGACAAAATGCCGGACACATGCAGGCTTTCCGCACCCAAATATAACAGGAACGGCAGGAATAATTCCATAAGGATGCGCGTGGTGGTCGTCTCCCAACCCAGCGTACGAATCGTCTCGAATAGCCAGTTGACCACGAGGCCCACCACAATACCAAACAGCGTGCCGCCAATAAACGACACGACAAACTCGCTAACGGCCTCCCCCACTTGAAAGACACCCGTCATCGCGGCCGCGATCGCGAACTGGAATCCCACGATGCCCGACGCGTCATTGAACAATGACTCGCCTTTGAGCACGCCGATCTGACGGCTCGTCAATGAGGCTTCGTTGCTTAAGGAGCTCACGGCCACGGCGTCGGTCGGCCCCAATGCGGCGCCCAACGCAAGTGCCGCGGCCAACGGAATAATCGGCCACACGGAATGCAATATGAATCCCACGGCCACCATCGTGGCCACCGCAAGGCCAATGGCCAGCGATAAAGAGAGTTTCAGTGAACGCAACAACGCGTTTTTATCGATTTCATGCGCTTCCAGATACAGCAACGGCGCAATGAACAGCACCATGAACAGTTCCGGATCGAGTTGCGTGTCGGGGAAAAACGAGAGTTGCGAAGCGATCAAGCCCAGCACAATCTGGACCAGAGGCAAGGAAATGCGAGGCAAGAATCGGCTGAGGAAGGAGGACAACACTACCGCCGCCACAATATAGAGCACCATTTCAAAAACCGCCACGACCGTGTCCTCTCTTCAACTGCATCCAGACTACCGTGCATCATTGCGGCGCACTCCTCTAGGATAAAGGATATGAGTCTGGAACATCGGGGAATCGCCACGCAGCGCGCGTATTGGCGCGAATGTATGCAAGAGGCGCTGCGTTTGGCGCGGGAAGCGGGTGAGTACGGCGATATTCCAATCGGCGCGCTTGTGGTGGACGAATCGGGCGCGATTATTGGCCGCGGCTACAACGAACGCGAAGCTGCCACGGATCCGTTGGCCCATGCGGAAGTGCTGGCCATGCGCCAGGCCGCCGAACATTTGGGCACGTGGAATTTAAGCGATTGCACGCTTATTGTGACACTCGAGCCGTGCCCCATGTGTGCGGGGGCATGCCTACAAACGCATGTGGGCAATATTGTGTTTGGCGCCTGGGATGCCAAACTCGGCGCATGCGGCTCCGTGTGGGACATTCCTCGCGATCCGCATGTGGGCAGCAAACCATACGTATATGGCGGCGTCGAAGAACAGCAGTGCGCCCAACTCTTAAGCAATTTTTTCGCCCATTCCCGCCAACGGTAGTTGTCAAACGGGCCGGCCCGTCGAAAAGGACAAGCCGGCCCTATCAATGCAGAACATCAGGCAGGACTCAGGAAATCTGGGCCTTGTAGAAATTCACATACGAACGTGACGGCGTAGGTCCGCGCTGACCCTGGTAATGCGAACCCGTGTCCTTGGATCCGTAAGGATGTTCCACAGGCGAGCTCATTTGGAAGAAGCACATTTGGCCGATTTTCATGCCTGGCCACAATTTCACGGGCAATGTCGACACATTGGACAGTTCCAGCGTGATATGCCCTTCGAAGCCCGGATCAATAAAGCCGGCCGTGGAATGCGTAAGGATTCCCAAACGTCCCAGCGAGCTCTTGCCTTCCAGACGCGCGGCCACAGTGGAGTCGAGCTTGACGTATTCCCATGTGGAGCCGAGCGCAAACTCGCCCGGATGCAAAATCCACGGTTCATCGGGGGCCACTTCGAACTGTTCGGTAAGCTCTCCCTGATCCTCGGCGGGATCCACATAGGTGTAGGCATGGTTGTTGAACAAACGGAAATATCGATCCAAACGTACGTCAATGGACGCGGGTTGCACCATCTCTGGTGTCCACGGATCTAATGAAATATGGCCGTCGGCTTGCGCGGCCAAAATATCGCGATCGGATAGCAGCATGGCATGTATCTTATAGAACGGATATGTTCCGCGCCACTCGCATACCGGACTTTCATACGCAACGTTTGCAAAATCAAGCGGGTGGTACAGCGGATAGTAAAAAGGCCCCGGTCATGTGCCGGGGCCCTTTTCGGAAATAGAGAGAGAAGAAGAAAGAGGAATATTCAATTATCGGGAAGTATGTTCCTGATCAGTTGTTCTTAGCTGATAATTGCAATATATCGGGCCAGTCTGAGTCAAGCCGTGCAATTTACTGAAAATTAGCTGAGAATACGGGTCACTGTACAATTTTCCTCAACAACAGGAACGCGGACGCCAGCATGGCAAGCGCTACGGCCGTAAGCATTACCGAGCGTCCCTCGGCGCCCGTTCCCGGCAATTCCACTCCCGTATCATCGCCGTTCGTAGCGTAGCGCCAATTGTTCGCGTAAATCGTGCCCAATTGGATGCCGTCGTTGTTTTCATACGGGTCCAACGCGTAGCTCCTGCTTTTGGCGACCTGGTAGAGCGCGGCTTTGCCCGTCTCGCGGATCGAATAGTAGAAGTACGTGATGAGCTTGCCGTCCTCGCTCATTTCAAAGCGCGGCAAGTCGTCCACCATCGTGGTCCAACCGTTCTTTGCGGACACCGTGATGCCTTTGCGGTAGAGCTTCTTTTCTTCATCCTTGTTCACTTCAGCGGCGTTTTCCGCAGGCTGCGAGTCGCGCTCCACGGCATACGTGTGCTGGTCGCTGTGCGGAACTACCACTTCGATTTGCGTGTCGGTGGCAAGCGTCACTTCGTAGTTGTTCACTGCAGCGCCTCTAGCCACGGTTTTACCATTGACTTTCAGCTCGGTTTTATCCGCCATCCAATCGGCATAGCCGTCAATGGTGGTGGTCACGGTGGAGTTCGTGACCATTTTGCCCGACTCAATATCGTGCACTATCGCATCGTTATAGGCGTTCACGGCTTTGACGTCATACTCCATGTAGCGGTGTCCGGCTTTCATCGTGGTGCTGCTGCGGTAGATGTCCACCGAAATTTCGCCGTCTTCCTTGTCTACGGGAATCGGCTCGCCGCCATTTTCGGCTGGCGCGAACCAGCGCTTTTCAATGCGCAGCGGCGAGCGCTGGCTCATGTTGGGCACATACATCACGGCATTGTTCATCATCGCCTGCGATTCGACGTCGGTCGGCTTGTGTACGGCCGGGGACGCGCTCGTAAAGCGGTGGAAGAAATGCGGGCGCGGGTCGAGAATGTATCCGCTGGGCGCCTCTGTTTCCACAAGCGCGTATGCCACGTTGGCGTCGAGGAACGTACGCACATCGCCTTGCGTTTTGGCGACGATCTCCTGAATGACGACCAGACCATCCGATCCCGCTACCACGTTGTCGTTGACAAGCACCCATCGGCCGCCGTTCGTCGAGACCAGCGGACCTTGTCCGTCCGCGAGCTGCGATCCCGTTTCATTTTCAGGGACGCACGCGGCATACGAATCGTAGGATCCACGCGGCAATTCGCCGCCAGTCCAGTCGTCTCCAATCCATTTGCACAGTTTGAAGCGCGCTCCCGGAATGGTGGCCGTGTAATTCGTCGAATCGACTTTGTAGGCAAACATCGCATCGATGGAGGCCGTTGCGCCCGACTGGAATTTGCCGACCACCCACGGCACCTCCGCACTGCTGCCGCTTTCCAGAACGGCTTTGTTCTTCACCGCTCCCCCGCCTACAGCTCCCGTTTGGATCTGGTCCGTGATCGGTTTGCCGTGCTCGTCTTTCATCACGATAACTGCGTAGGTGTAATCGATAATCAATGGCGTCGCATCAGGCAGCGTGAACCTCAGAATGTTGTTCACATACGGGACGGGCGCCCAATTGGGTTGGATTTCCTCGGTTTCATACGTCATCGGGTACTTGTGGTTGTCAAGCTTTTCGCCTTTCGACCCGTCCGCGTTCATTTTGTGGATCGTCACGGATTCGGGGATCAGCGCAATATCGTAGGCGCGTATCTTCACGCCGTCTCGTACCGCATATGGCCAGTATTCCATCGTGTCGGTCAGCGTAACCGTATTTTTGTCCTGCACCAACGTCTTGCCGTCGGGATTGACGACAAGCGTGTAGGGTCCGCAGATACGACGGGTTCACCGGCCCACACTTGCGGTACCGGCATTGCCGCCGTAACGATCATCATTACCGCAACAATCAATGCAACCACATTGCGGATGACGGTGGATTTCATTGATATGATTCCCTCTTGAATGCTCCGGACATACCCTTCCCCGGATATGTCAATTCACATATGTTCATCGTAAATAATGGGTTCGGGGGGGGATGCCAGAGCTTTTGCCAAGCCTCCTCAAATTGTTCACGAAAGCGTATACGCATATGAAAAGGCCGTATGAACCATACGATTCATACGGCCTTGCGTTCGCGCGTTATTCGCGACTCGCTTGCCTATTACTTACGCATTGCGCGTAGGAAGATCTTGCGGATTTCCGACGCGACAAGCACGATTGCGGCCAAGCCGATACATTCAAGCCATGCCGTTGCCGGCAGCGGCGTGGTACCGAATGCCAGGTTGAGGCCCGGAATGTAAATCACAAACAGCTGCAACACAATGGACAGCGCGATCGCGCCCCACAGCCACTTGTTGGCAAACAGGCCGCGGAAGGCGCTCTGGTAATGGCTGCGCGAGCACAATGCGTTGAACAGCTGGGCGAACACAAGAATCGTGAAGCCCATCGTGCGCGCTTCGGTCATTTGCGCCGCGTGTCCCATCGCTTCCACGGAACGATCGGTGAACAAGCCGCCATCCAAGTGCATGTCCATGCCGATCAACGTGACAAGCGCCATGATGATGCCGATGTAGATAATGTCGCCCCACATCTGGCCGTCAATCACACGGTCGGTAAGCTTGCGCGGCTTGCGGTTCATCACGTCTTCAGTGGAGGGATCCACGCCCATGGCGAGCGCCGGCGCGGCGTCGGTCAGCAGGTTGATCCACAGCAGCTGCGTGGCGAGCAGCGGCACGGTCACGCCTTGCGCGCCCGGCTGGCTGATGCCGAGGAATCCGGCGAGCATGACGCCGCCGAACACCGTGAAGACTTCACCCACGTTGGAGCTCAACAGGTAGCGCAGGAACTTGCGGATATTGTCGAAAATGTTGCGGCCTTCGCGCACGGCGGCCACGATCGTCGAGAAGTTGTCGTCCGCCAGAATCATCTTGGCGGATTCCTTTGTCACTTCCGTGCCCGTAATGCCCATGGCGACGCCGATATCGGCAGACTTGACGGCCGGGGCATCGTTGACGCCGTCGCCCGTCATGGCCACGATGTTGCCCTGGCGCTGCAAGGATTCCACAATCTTGAGCTTGTGTTCCGGTGCCACGCGCGCATATACGGACACTTGCGAAGTCGCCTTGTCGAAGGCTTGCGTGTTGCCGTCTGCGGAAAGCTGGTCGAGCTCTTCGCCCGTCAGCGCCTGCTCATCGGGCTTGATGATGCCCAGATCGGAGGCGATACGTGCGGCGGTAAGCGGATGGTCGCCCGTGATCATAACCGTGCGCACGCCTGCGCGGTGCGCTTCGGCCACAGCGTCGCGCACTTCCACGCGCGGCGGATCGATAATGCCGACCATGCCGTTCCAGATCAGGTCGTGTTCAATGACATCCGCTTGTTCGGCGATGTCGGTGGGCTGGCCGGCGGCGTTCGTACGAATGCCGGGTACGGTCGCGAGCGACGCGGTTTCCAGCGGGCGGTACGCCTCGCCCAGCGTACGGTACGCTTCGTTGGACAGCTTTTCGACGGTCTTCAAAATACGCTGACGGTCACCCTCGGTAAGCGGGCGGACGGCGCCGCCGTTGACAGCGATGCGGTTGCAGAATGCGAGCAGCACGTCTGGAGCGCCCTTGGCGAATACGGTGAGATTGCCCGCATCGGTGCTGTCCTGGGCAATAATCGACATGCGCTTGCGTTCCGAAGTGAACGGAATCTCGGCTACGCGCTGGAAGCGGTGGTACTGGCGGTCGGCATGAACCTTGCGGGCGGCCACAACAAGCGAGACCTCCGTGGGATCGCCAATGACCTGCCAGCTGCCGGGCTTGTCGCCTTCACGCAATTCGCCGTCATTGGCCAAGTAGCCGGCGCCGAGCGTGGAGATGACTTCATGGCGTACATCTTCGGGGACGGCGGAACCGTCCGTGCCAATCATGTCGCCTTCGGGAGCATAACCCGTGCCCGTAATCGCCACTTCGCCCGAAGCGGTGACCACGCGTTCCACGGTCATCTCGTTCTTCGTAAGTGTGCCCGTCTTGTCGGAGCAGATCACGGAAGCGGAGCCAAGCGTTTCCACGGAATGGAGCTTCTTGACAATGGCATGATGCTCAGCCATGCGCTGCACGCCAAGCGCGAGCACCACGGTAAGAATGGTGGCCAGGCCTTCAGGTACGGCAGCCACGGCCAAGGATACGGCCAACAGCAGCGACTCGATTACATCGTCAACGCTGCGGAAGCCTTCCATCAATGCGAGTGCGAGCAGCACCACGGCGGCGATAATGCACACGGCGATGCCGAGGATCTTGGAAACGTGGTTCATTTCCTTTTGCAGCGGCGTGGCCTCGTCTTCGGTGGACTGCAGCAGATCGGCGATCTTGCCGACCTGCGTGTTCATGCCCGTACCCGTGATGATGGCGCGGCCCGTGCCCTGCGTCACGGAAGTGCCGTTGAAAATCATGTTGGAACGGTCACCCAGCGCCTTCGCCGAAGCCAAAGTTTCAGGCTTCTTGCTGACGGGCACCGACTCGCCCGTCAGGCTCGCTTCGGCAATGCGCAAGCTTGCCGCGGCAAACAGGCGTCCGTCGGCGGAAACGGTGTCGCCTTCCGCGAGCACCACAATATCGCCGGGCACCACGTCCGTGGTGTTGATGCACTGGATACGGCCATCACGCAACACATTGGTTTGCGGCGCTGTCATCTCGCTCAACGCGCTGACGGCCTGCTCGGCCTTGGCTTCCTGCACATAGCCGAGCACGGCGTTAACGATAAGGATCAGCACAATCACAATGGCGTCGAACGGCAACGCTTCACCGTCTCCGCCATGACCGCGTTCAATGAACCAAGCGATCAGGGAAATGACGGTGGCCGCCAGCAGCAGATAGACGAGCGGATCTTGGAACTGCTGCAGGAATTTCTTCCATTTGGGTACGGGCGGCGCGCTGGCCAGCTCGTTGGGACCAAACTTTTCGAGCCTGCGCTTCGCTTCCGCGCTGCTCAAACCAGTGTTGGGGTCCACTTGCAGCAGTTGTGCGACTTTGTCAGCGTCCGTTAGCGATGGATCGACATCCGTCAACAGTTGCTGTTGTGCACGCACTTCTTTCAATTCCTGTGGCGACTGTGGCTGCACAGGCTCGGGTCCGGCGGCCGACGCCGGCACCGGTTCCACTTCTTCAACAATACGTTCACTCATACCACACGACCATAGGGGGCATAGCTGGGAAAATGCCGGTATTTGTTCACGGGCGAATACCCGCATGCCGCATGAATCTTCATGTATGGCGATCTTGGCTCGGGGTGCTGGGAAGATAGTCACTATGGCACAGAAGAAGGGCCCGACTAAAGGTTCGGGCGGAAAACATCGCAATGCATTACGCGGCAAGGGTCCGACCCCGAAGGCGGAAGACCGCGTATACCACAAGGCATATTTTGCCAAGAAGCACACGGAAAAGCGCCTGCGCTCCGATCCGCGCCTGGCGGCTCGTCGCCGTGCGGCACGATTCACTTCGGATTCCGACGATCTGGTTGTCGGCCGCAACTCGGTGCTCGAGGCGCTGCGCGTAGGCGTGCCGGCCACCACGCTGTACATGGCCACGCGCATTGAGCACGACGACCGTACGCGCGAAATCGTGCGTCTCGCAGGCACGCACGGCCTCAACATTCTTGAAGCCGACCGTCTCGAAATGGACCGTATCGCGCATACGGGCAACCATCAGGGCGTGGTACTCAAGGCCCAGCCGTACCAGTACTCCTCGCTCAAGGAACTCGCCGACCGCGCCGAGCGCAAGGCCAAGGCCATGGAAAATGCCAACGACCCCAAGTCGCGCATGCTGGCCCGCCCGCTGTTCATCGCGCTGGACGGCGTAACCGACCCGAACAACTTGGGCGCTGTCATCCGTTCGGCCGCCGCATTCGGCGCCAACGGCGTGATTCTGCCCGAGCGTCGTTCCGCTTCCGTCACGGCCGCCGCTTGGAAGGTGTCCGCAGGCGCGGCCGCCCACATGCCTGTGGCGCGCGTGGTCAACCTCACGAAGGCCATCGAGGCGCTTAAGGAACGCGGTTACTACAGCATCGGCCTGGCCGGCGGCAGCGACAAGCTCGTCGGCAAAACCGGTTTCGAAACCGATCCGCTTGTGGTGGTGCTCGGTTCCGAAGGCAAGGGCATCAGCCGCCTGACGCGCGAAGCCTGCGACGCGATCGCCCAGATTCCTATGACGAACATGGTCGAATCGCTGAACGCTTCCGTCGCGGCCGGCATCACGCTGTATGCCGTGGACCGCGCCCGTCGCGAAGCCGCCGAATAATCGGATAATCGAGTAATCGAATATATAAAAAATTGGGTGACTCCTGATGTACGGGAGCCACCCAATTTTTTCATTAATTTTTAGATAGTACTGGTCGCGGAAGCGCGCCGTTTCGCACGGTACCGTATCTCAGTGCGACCACACGGCCGCATCCGGATCATCTTCCGCGTTATATCCGTCCTCATCGACGCCGGGCGCACGATAGCTAGACTCGGCGGAATCATCATCCGCATCATCGGATTGCGGCGCATCATAATATGTCGAGCGCTCATCGACAATGCCGGAATCGGCTTCCTCATTAAGCTCGTCAAGCGTCTTGCGATCCAGCTGGTACTGCGGCAGCACATTCTTGATATAGGAATGGATCGCCTCGCCCATCGACACGTCATGGCCGGCCTTTTCCGCGAGGAACCAACGATGGTCGAGAATTTCATGGAAGAACTGGGCCGGCTCAATACGCGTACGGTATTCGCGCGGAATCATGCGAACCGTCGGTTCGAAGACCTCGCGCATCCAGTCGGTCGCCACAATTTCAATATCGTCGCCTTCACGCCAAGTGGAAGCGCGGTAGGCGTCCAAATCGTTGAGCAGACGGCGAGCCTGATTCTCCTGTACATCCAGGCCCGTCAGGCGCAGCAGCTTGCGGCTCGCATATCCGGCGTCCACCACGCGCGGACGCACCATGACGCGCTTGCCGTCCTCGGTGGCGTTCATTTCCAGCTCGTCCACATCGAAGCCCATGTCATTGAGGTGGTTGACGCGCTGTTCAATCTTCCACATCTCGTTCGGCGTGAACTTGTCGGTGTCCGTAAGCGCGCTCCACAGCGAATGGTAACGGTCAACCAAACGATTGCCGATCTCGATTTCATCGACTTCCATCGGCAGCAGTTCGCCCGAACTCAAATCCATCAATTCGCCAATAATATTGGTGCGCGCCAAATCAATATCGTATTCGCGCTGGCCATCGGTCAAATTGACTTGCAGATCGCCCGTTTCGGCGTCGACGAGGAACGCGGAGAACGCGTCGGCGTCACGCAGGAACAGGACGTTCGAAAGTGAAACGTCACCCCAGTAAAAACCAGCCAAATGTAGGCGCACCATAAGCACGGCAAGCGCGTCGATGAGACGTTCGGCCGTGTCCGGGCGCAGCGTTCGCGAGAACAGTGCGCGGTATGGCAGCGAGAAGCGCAAATGACGCGTCACGAGCATGGCTTCGAGCGGCTCGCCATCAGTGTCATGGCGTCCCGTCACCACGGCGATCGGCTGGACGGTAGGCAAATTCAATTTCTGGAGCTGGCGCAGAATCTCATATTCTCGCTCGGCTACATTGCGCGTGATCTCTTTCATGGCGTAGACGTCGTCGCCCACGCGCACGAAACGCACCACGTGGCGGGAGATACCGCGCGGAAGCTTGACCAGCAGGTCCTGCGGCCATGCGGACAGCGGAGTCTCCCACGGCAGGGAAAACATTTTGGGATCGGAACCGGAAGCGGTGATCTTCAACGCGGAAGGTTCCTGCGACTGGGACGCGGGATCTTCAGCGCGTACCGAGGTTGCCTTCAAGGCACGTGGATCCATCTCATTACTCATATGCGTCACTTTACCTCAACGTTTTCCTAGCATTACCGGTTTCAGCGCGGATGCCGCGCACGAAGAAATGTGCTGTATGGGAATCGCCGACAGTCGGCCGTAGCCACTGGCGCGAGCGCCCTTGTGGAGTCTTGTCATGGCGTCCCCACTAATTCCCCCATAAACACCACAAGGGCCGCACCCCTTGCACAATGCTGTGCTTGGTGGTGCGACCCTTGTGGCAGAAAGGTTCTCAACAAACGATTGAGAAAACTTTATTAGTTCAGACGCAGCTCGGTCGACGGGGAGAAGAGGTGCATCTTGGCCGGGTTGACCTTGATCTTGACGACGTCGCCGACGTTCGGCAGAGCGCGCGGCGAAACGCGGATCGTGGTCAGCTTGTTCTGGTCGGACATCATGGCGTCATGAGCGGAGTTGGCGGAAGCCTCGTCCGTGATGATGTTGCCGTAGATGTAGCCGTCGGAGCCGAGGTCTTCCACGTTCATAACCTTGAGCGAGAAGGCGTTGGCCTCATCCGGGCCAGCCAGCGTTGCGTCTTCCGGACGGAAGCCGACAACGATTTCGTTCTTGTCTTCCGGCGTGAGCTTTGCGACAGCATCCTTCGGCAGTTCCAGAGTATCTTCGCCGATCTGGGCCTTGCCGTTGACGACAGGGTGCGTGTTGATGTTCATGGACGGCGAGCCAATGAAGCCTGCCACGAACACGTTTGCCGGACGATCGTACAGCTCGGTCGGAGCGCCGACCTGCTGCAGGATGCCAAGCTTGATGACTGCAATACGGTCACCCATCGTCAGAGCCTCGGTCTGATCGTGGGTCACGTACAGCGTGGTGACGCCGAGCTGGCGCTGCAGGGCAGCGATCTGCGTACGCGTCTGCACACGAAGCTTTGCATCCAAGTTCGAGAGCGGCTCATCCATGAGGAAGACCTTCGGCTCACGAACGATTGCACGGCCCATGGCCACGCGCTGACGCTGACCACCGGACAGTGCCTTCGGCTTACGATCAAGGAACTCGGTAAGATCCAGAATCTCTGCGGCCTTTTCCACGCGCTTGCGGATTTCATCCTTCGGCGTGCCAGCGATCTTCAGGGCGAAGCCCATGTTGTCTGCAACCGTCATGTGCGGGTACAGAGCGTAGTTCTGGAACACCATTGCAATGTCGCGGTCTTTCGGCTGCATGGTCGTAACGTCGGTGCCGCCGATGAGGATGCGTCCCTTGTTCACTTCTTCCAGGCCTGCAAGCATGCGAAGCGTCGTTGACTTACCGCAGCCAGAAGGGCCAACCAATACGAGGAACTCGCCATCCTTGATGTCGAGATTGAGATCGTCTACCGATGGGGTGTCATTGCCCGGGTAGATACGAGTCACATGATCGAAAATGACTTCTGCCATTATTAATCCTTTCATCATTAATCCTTTCATCGGCAGGTACGTGCCGAACGATCCGTTGTGAGGGGATTACTTGTTTCTGGTGCTTCCATTCAGCGACGTCTACATCGACGCCTTTGAATTTCCACGTTTTACTTGTAACTCAGTGCCGAGTTTTCGTCTCTTCATTGAGCTGTGTTTTACTATACACGATTCCCGCGTGACAGCAAACGTTTTCATTCAATACGAGAAAACTTCACACACTCTTCATAATCGTTGTCCAGCAAGCGCACGCTGAGGGCGATATATAAAAATAGGTGAAAGCCACGTACACCCCCCGTATTGCTAAATCGTTTTTCTACCCGAATGTTCCATTCATATGACAATTGCAAATTCCATATGATTTTTCGTTTGGGCGTGTCGTATATCGGACATATGCATACGATTTCGGTTCGTGTTTTCTGTTCGCGTTCACGTTCCATATTCGTTTTGTTTTCACGCGCCGTTAAGGAACCATTCTTATGCGTAAAAATCGTCGTTTAACTAGCAAATTGCGTATTTTCACGGATACCAATTATTTATTTATGTTATTTATTTATGTTTCCGCGGACTTGTGTAGTGCTGGCGCACCGATTTATGTGCATGATGGTGCGCATTGCGTACCGTACCGCCCACATGTTCCTTATTATTTTTGCCGTCCGGATAGATGATCATAGACCGGTTGACAGGAATCACAGGCACGCCAGGAGCCATATAGGACGCAACATTCTGGGCGGCTGTCGTACTGCGGGCCGCGCCACTGCGAGCAGACGGGCTGCCCTGAACCGCGCCACTGCGAGCCGACGCGTTCCCCTGAACGGCGCCCCTATTATGAGCGGACTCATTACGGACCTCATCATCACGTATGGCGGATCCATAATGAACGGTCCCGCATGAACAGCCGCGTTATGATCTGACTCATTACGGACGCCCTCATTGTGATAATTATCCGCTGCCGCGCCATTTCTCTTATGTTTGCGCCGCTTGCGTTTCATCATCGCAATTTCGTTGTTCAATTCATTGACCGAGTGCGTCAGTTCGCGCATCTGCGCCTGCAACACTTGCGATTCAACGTCGACCAGCGCGTTTTCCTCATGCGCCTGTTCCGCCGTCTCATTGTTGATTTGATCGATAATCCACGACGCGATGATGGCCGTCACAATGCCGATGAGTGCGATACCGGCCAACATCAGAAAAACGGCGACGATACGTCCGCTAACCGTAACGGGATACAAATCGCCGTATCCGACCGTGGTTACCGTTACGAACGCCCACCATACCGTCACGCCGAACGAGGTAAGTCGTGCGTCGGGAGCGCCGAATTCGGCCGCGTATTCGGCGAGCGCGCCCACATAGATCGTCATGACGAACATGCCGATTGCGTACACGGCGAGCCGACCGCGCAACGCCATGCCGGCCCCATGGTTGAACATGTGCAGCATGGCCAGCAATTGCAGCAGGCGCAATGGGCGGAACATCGGCAACGCGATGGTGGCCAGCAACAGCAGGTTCTTCTTGAACCAAACTTTCCGGTTGGGCGCGAGAATCAGAGACACCACATAATCGATGGCGTACGCGATCCAGATGACGTCAATGACGCAGTCGCACAGCCACATGTGCGTGCGGGCAAGGATCGTCCAAGAGTAGGCGAACAGGAAGATTCCCGACAGCACCATCAACGGTATGTCGGTGTAACGGTTCCACTGCTTCAACGTCATAGTTGCATTGTAACGAGCCAACCATGGAACCGTTGAGCCGTCCGCATGGCTACTTTCTTAGAAAATATGGCGTTGCACACATTACCATGGTGCGCATGAGTGAAATCCAAGCGCTAAATGTACAGGCGGGCGATACGATCGGCGGCTACACGCTGATCGACCGTCTGGGGGGCGGCGCCATGGGTTCGGTGTGGAAGGTAAAAGACGACGGCGGCCAATTGCACGCCATGAAGATCTTGCGCGACTCGTTGGAGGACGACCGCAACACGAAAGATCACGTTACGTCTCGTGAACGTCTGCGCCGTGAGGCCATGGCACTGCGCAAAATTCATAATCCGGGTGTGTGCGGCATCGACGACATGGAACTCGACGATTCCGTCGCGTTCATCGTGACGGAGTTGATTGAGGGCGAAAACCTGCGCGACGATGTGGCGCATAACGGCAAGTATGTGGGGGAAGACCTAGAGCGGTTGGCCAGCAAACTAATCGCCGCCGTACAGGCCGTGCATGCCGCCGGCATTATCCACCGCGATATCAAACCGACGAATGTCATGATTTCCACGTCGGGCCCGATTCTCGTGGATTTCGGCATCGCTATGGGACAGGGAGAGTCCCATGTGACGAGCACGGGCCTGGTAATGGGTACGCCGGGCTTCATCGCTCCGGAAATTATTGACGGCGCCGAATCGGACGAGATGACCGACTGGTGGTCGGTGGCATCGGTGCTCGCGTTCGCGGCAACGGGCGCACCCGTATTCGGTTCGTCCCCGATGATGGCCGTACTCGAACGCGAGGCGAGCGGCAACGCCAATTTGGCCGGACTTCCGCCGCGTACGCTGGCCGCGTTCCGTTCCGCGCTCAGCCCGGACCGATCCAAACGTTGCACTCCGCAGGAATTGCTGAACGCGATTACCAAAGACGCATGGAATAAAGATGTGTGGGACCGTCCGGATTCGGACATGATGCTCCCTTTTGGCAAATCTGAGCCGGACGGGACCAGCGAGAACAGCACTGACCGTTCCGGCGAGCGCCAGCATACCCGATTTCCGAACGCGCGTTTGGCATGGCGTGCGCGCGACCGGCGCACGATGGCGTTGAAAACTCCGCCTCCTCCCCCGCCTTCGCAGACTTTGCGAGCTACGCCGGCGCTGGATTCGGCGACTGTGCCGTTGATGAATACGGTGGCGGAGCCGCACGAAAGCATGATACAGGCGACGCAGGTTATGGGTGATACCGTGCCCGTTCAGCCGGGCCGTATGGTGTCGTCTTCTCCCCAGGCGGCTGTCAGCGATTCGCATACGGTGCCGATGGCCGAGCGGCAGGCGATACCTCAATCGGGACATGCGGCGCCTGTTACGGAACGTCCGTCGGCTCCTGAATACGCGGCGGCTCACGAATATACGACTGAATATACGGCGCCGGTTCAGCCGGTACAGTCCGTCCGACCCGAGGCTCCCGAATATACGATTCCCGAGCATCCGGCGCCCGACTATCCGGCTCCCGAGTACCGTGATCCGCGCAGCCTGTATGTTCAGCGCAGCATGCCCGTTATTCTGACGCTTGCGCTGCCGTTGATGATATTGGCCGCGGCATATCCGATTACGTCATGCCTTGTTGCGGGCGCGCTCATGATTATTGCGAGCGCCATCGGCATCAATATTGTGGCCCAGTCGCAGCGCGAGACACGGCGTGGTGCAGCGAAAGCTTCCGACATGCTGTTGCGCATCCTCTCGTTCCCCGTGCATCTGTTGCGCGGATTCATTGAGGTGCTGCCGACCTTGGCGATTGGTTTGGTGGTAAACGTCTGCCTCGTGGTGATCATGGTGGTGCTGTTGCATGCGCCGCTGACATTTGCGACCGCCAATTTGTTCGGATCCCTGCTGCGTATTCCCGTTCCATACGGGTCGCCATGGTCTTGGGGCGGCCTGTCGTTGGCTGTCGCGTCGGCGGCGGCTTGGATTATCGGTTGCTATTGTCCGCATACGGCCATGTTGCGCATGGGATTGGGTTCGTTGCGCGGCAAAGAGCGCAACGGGGAGAACCAGGCCAATACCTTGGCGAGCGCCACGCTGGGCATCGCGATCGTCGCCATTCTCGTGACGCTGGTCATGTTGTTCATGGCGCACGGCATTGACTGGTGGCCGTGGATACTGTGAATTTCCGCCCGTGAAATCGTAGGGTGTGTGCCATAAGGTTGATTGCAGATATTGCCGTAACAAGGAAAGGTTTCGTATGGCTCAGCCGAATGCCAATAAATCGAACCATAAGTCGCGCGCGGAACGCCGCGAGGCCGAACGTTTGGCGCAGCAGGCCCGTTTTGAACAGGCCGCCAAGGAACGCAAACAG
Organism: Bifidobacterium magnum; assembly: GCF_000741255.1. Classification (GTDB taxonomy): domain Bacteria; phylum Actinomycetota; class Actinomycetes; order Actinomycetales; family Bifidobacteriaceae; genus Bifidobacterium; species Bifidobacterium magnum. The sequence continues at coordinate 15,286 of NZ_JGZB01000007.1, read as the reverse complement.
CAGACGATCATTGGCGTGATCGTGATTGCCGTAGTGGTTGTGTTGCTGGTGATTGCCGGTGTGGCCGTGTGGCGCAATCTGCATCCGGCTTCCAGCAACAACGCGGCGAGCGACGAGACGGCCGACCAGGCGTACAGCGCGCTGCAGGCCGTGGAGACGAAGCCGTCGAAGGCCGACGACAAGGGCGGCATTCTCATTTCCAAGGACGGCTATGGCAAGAAGGTCGCCGACGCTCCGACGGTCGGCATTTACATGGATTTCCTGTGCCCGGGTTGCGGCAATCTGAACCGCAATTTGGATGCGGACTTGATCAAAATGATGAATGCCGGCCAGATCAATATTGATCTGCATTTCATGTCGTTCATGGACCGGTATTCGACCGACGAATATTCCAGCCGCGCCGCGAACGCCGCGCTCTATATTGCCGAGCACGACGATAATCCGGACCACCTTCTCGAATACGTCACGAATTTGTATAAGAAAGATTTCCAGCCGGAAGAGGGGCCCGACTATCAATCCGTGTCCAATGACCAGCTCAAGGCCCAGATGAAGAAGGCGGGCGTCTCCGACGACGTGGCCGACAAGGCGTTTGACGGCACATACAAGGACTGGCTTGACGCCATCAACACGTATACGCCTAAGCGCGAGGAACTGTGGAACACGTCGGGCAGCCTCAAGGGTTCGATGAGCACGCCCACGGTGACGATCAACGGCTACTTCTGGGACATGAACCAGCTGACGTTGGCAGACGTGTCGATCCCCGACGGATTCCTCGAATCGATTGGGCTCAAGAAGGCCGATGTGGGCGTTGCCGGAGATATGCCTTCCATTGGCGCCAAGGGCAAGCCGATCTCCGTGGCCACAGGATCTGAAGAAAAGTAACGCAAAATAAGCCCTGCCGGTTGCATTCCGCAGTATTTTATGTCAACGAAATCAATAGTTGACAGATGTCATAGATGCCCCGTAAACCTACGGTTCCGTAGGGTTACGGGGCATCTTGCTCTTCCCTTATGGCGGTAGCCGGCACGTAACATTCGCTACGAGCAGACACCCTCAAATATCCACTATGCGGATACGGCCGTAAGGGTGAACCGAGATCGACTACACCCCCTTTTGTGACACACGGCATTCAAATGTCTCATTATTTGTGCGTGTCGAAATCACGATGCGAACATTTCCGTGATTTTTGAGGTTCACGCGTTCGTCGAAAGACACCACAGACGCGTCTCTGCTTGAAGATCTTCGTGAGTTGTTATATTATTCCTTGCGCTTGCGTATACGAATTTGCAGCGCAACGGGCATTTTGCCTCCTTAGCTCAGATGGCCAGAGCGGCCGCCTTGTAAGCGGCAGGTCGTCGGTTCGATCCCGACAGGAGGCTCACAGTGCGTTGAGAACGCCAGTTGTGAGTTGTATACTGAAGGCATACAGGACAACGGAGTTCGCCGCAATAGTCTTACCCCTGAGTAAGTTCCCGGTAGCCTTCTCCCAACCATTGGCTTCCGGTTTGGCAGGCAATCTCCCAACCAGCTTTGCCTGCCAATTAGGGGGCGAGAATATACCCTTCTCTCTCGCCCCCATCTTTTTTTACTTTTTCAATGTAATGCACGCGACTTCGTTTTGTGCCACAATGGTACGCGACACTACGCTAGAGCGGAGAGGCAGGCAGTGCATATGGCGAGACGATGGACTCCGAAACGCATCATTACCCTTCGAAGGATGCGCGTCATACTCGTGGTGCTCGCCGTGGTATTGGCGTCGTGCGTCACATTCGTCTGCACAGCGCGCAAAACGGTCGCATTGGAAGTCAACGGCGAACACCGTACCGTCACCACTTACGCGCCCGACGTCTCCAGTTTCTTGCGCCAACAAAATGTGCCGATCAAAACCCACGATTTAGTACAGTCTTCCAGCGGAGCCGACCTGACCAACCACACTGTCGTGACGGTGAAATCCGCTTACGAGACGACGTTGATCATGAATGGCCAGACCGTTCCGTTCTGGACCGTTGCGGACAGCGTTTCTCAATTGCTCGACTTTTTCGCCGCCAATCAGGCCCAGGCGAACAAAATTACCGTCGATTTGTCCGGTGTTAAAAATCAGTTGACGGGCGGTATTGATGTCAATTCCGACGGTCCCGTCACCGTAATCGCGGACGGCAAGACCTCCATCGCGCCCAACGGCAAGCTGACGGCCGCTTCGATTCTCGATTCGAAGGGCATCGTCGTTCATAAGGACGATCGCGTCACCGTGAACAAGGATGGCAGCGCAACCATTCTGCAAGTGCAGCGCGTGACGCATGAGACGCAAACGACTTCTGAACCTATCGCTTTCTCCACACGCGTGATCGAGGATCCTTCCCTGCCCGAGGGCACGGTTGAAGTGCGCCAGCAAGGCCAGGCCGGCGAGAAAACCGTCACTTATGACGTGACGCTCGTGGACGGTGTGGAAGAGTCGCGCAAGGTGACATCCGAGGCGACCGTGCGCGAGCCGCTCGACCAGATTGTGGTACGCGGTACGGCGAAACCTGCCGCCACAACCAATGCGCAGGACTCCGCAGCCGATTCTAAAAAGTCGGAATCCGGCACGGATAGCGACGCCAAGCAGGCCCAGCAGTCTCAAGACGCTCACCAGTCCACGCAAGAGGACTCCGAATCCAAGCAGCACACGGACTCGTCCGCTTCCGCGGACACCAAGCAGGAAGAGAGCAAACCGCAAGCTTCCGAATCGGCCAAACCGCAGGAATCTCAGACCCAGCAACCCGCGCAGCCTACGCAAAAGCCGCAGGCCACACAGCAGCCGACGCAACAGCCAACGCAGGAACCTACTCAGCAGCCGACGCAACAGCCGACTCAGGAACCCACCCAGCAGCCGACACAGCAGCCAACTCCGCAACCCAAGCCCGAAGAGGACGCGGCTTCAAAATGCCGCCTCTACCGTCCCAGCGCGGGACAGGCGCAAACCTATGCGTCGGGAGCCGCGGCACAATACGGTTGGACGGGTGACAATTGGACGGCCCTTGTCAAGCTCTGGAACCGCGAATCGGGTTGGACATGGAGCGCCGAGAATCCTTGGAGCGGTGCCTACGGCATTCCGCAGGCCTTGCCGCCAAGCAAAATGGCCGCGTATGGGGACTGGCGCAATGACGGAGCCGCCCAAATCGATTGGGGCTTAAGCTATATTGCGCAGCAGTATGGCAGCCCGCTCAAAGCTTGGGAGCATTCGGAAAAGGTCGGCTGGTACTAAACCTGTGCCTCACTGCGACGCCGTCATAGAACGCCTCTAGCTATACTGAAATCTGAGTGAGTAATTGGCATAAGTGAGGGCAAGTATGGCTGAACACGCATCCGGGCGACTGTTGGGCGCCGCAGACATCCGCAGAATCGCTGCGGAGGCTGGAATTAGCCCCACTAAAAAATTTGGTCAAAACTTTGTGATCGATCCTGGTACCGTACGCAAAATCGTTCGCGCGGCAGGCGTGACGGCGCAGGATCACGTCATGGAAGTCGGCCCGGGATTGGGCTCGCTTTCGCTTGCCATTTTGGAGACGGGAGCGACCATGACGGCCGTTGAAATTGACCCGTCCGTGGCCGAACGCGTTCCGCACACCATTGCCGAATTCATGCCGGAAGCCACCGACCGTTTCCGCGTGGTACTTTCCGACGCATTGGCTGTCACCCCGGAAAATCTTCCGGATTTCAACAATGACGACCATTTCATGCTTGTCGCCAATCTGCCTTACAACGTGGCGACACCTATTGTATTGACCTTGCTTGAGCGCTTCCCCAACTTGACGTCCTTCGTGGTCATGGTGCAAAAGGAAGTGGCCGACCGCCTGTGCGCCAAGCCGGGCAGCAAGATTTACGGCGCCCCGAGCGTCAAGCTGGCGTGGTTCGGCGAGGCCGAGCATGCCGGAACCATTGGCCGCAACGTGTTCTGGCCGGCGCCAAATGTGGATTCCGCGCTCGTGAAGTTCACGCGCTATGAGCAGGGTTCATTGCCCGTTGCCGAGGAATTGCATGTGGACCGCCGTGAAGTCTTTGCTCTTGTGGACGCAGCTTTCGGCCAGCGCCGCAAAACGTTGCACGCGGCGCTCAAAAAGCTGGTACCCAATGAGGCCTTTGCGATCGCCGACATTGATCCCACGCGTCGTGGTGAAACGTTGACGATTGACGAATTTGCGCGTCTGGCATGGGGCGTCAAGGAGTGCGCGCATGAGTGACGGCATGATGTTCTCCCCCACCTCGCCCGCCGTGGTAAGCGTGGACTGTCCCGCCAAAACGAATCTCACGCTCCATGTGGGAGGACGGCGCGAAGCGTGGGGCGGCCGACATGAACTCGACACCATCTACTGCGCCATTGGCGTTTTCGACACGGTGACCGTGCGCCAAAAGCCGGCCGGCAGCGGCTTCTCGCTGGACATTTCCGGCCGGTTCTTGGGCGACTTGGCGTCCTCTTCCACGGATCTGCGCAACAACCACGCCGTGCGCGCGCTGTTCGCGATGGCCGAGGAAAGCGGCAATAGCGCCGATGTGGCCATAACCATTGAAAAGAACATTCCCGTGGGCGCGGGATTGGGCGGCGGATCCTCGGACTGCGCCGGCGCCATGCTCGCATTGAACTCATTATGGGAATTGAACTGGCCGTTGGAACGCTTGCAGCAGATCGCCGCACATCTGGGCGCCGACATGCCGTTCTGCCTTACAGGCGGCTACGCTCGAGGCACGGGATACGGCGAGAAAATTGAACTATTGAACTCTACTAATCCAGAAGTTCAATCATTGGTAGCGGCCGGCTATACGGGCGATGTGCTCGTGGGCGCCTACCGCGCCGAATTGAGTACGCCCGAAGTATATGCGTCATTCGACGAGTTGGGCGCCAAGGCCGGGGACGCCAACTCGCTGCAGCTTGCCGCCATCTCGTTGCATCCGCGAAGCGGTGTCGCCATCGATGAAGCCTTGCAATATGGAGCCACGCAGGCGTTCGTCTCAGGTTCGGGACCGTCCGTGGTGGCGTTCGTGCCCAATGCGGACACGGCCGCGGCCATCGAGCGCGCCTGGTATGAATCCAACGCCGTCGACCGCGTGATTCACGCCACGGCGCCTGTCACTCCAATCGTGCGCGCGCAATAATTTCATAAGGTTTCACGGCTCCCCTCCTAATAGCGCGCCTGCGCTAGGATGTTCCAGTAAGCATACGCAGTAAGGAAGTGTCATGGCTCAAAAGAACGAAGAGCGCGAAGCACGCAAGGCTTATATGCGCCGCCGTCAGACCAAGGTGTTCTCCACGGTGGGTGTCGTCCTTGCGGTGGTTCTCGTGATTGCGCTACTCGTCGCCTTCCATGTGGGAGGCCTGGGCACCGTGAATTCTTCTGAAGACGAGCCGAATTACGGCGTAGTGACGGCGTGCCCCGTGGCATCCGCGGACGGAAGCAAGGGCAAGTATTTGGACAACCGCAATGTCACGGTCCGCGTGCTGAACGGCACGTCCTCTGCAGGCTTTGCGGGCGCGGTGGGTTCCGCACTCGAGAACCGCGAATTCGTGTTGCAGTCGGTCGACAACTACAAGGATTCGGACGTCAAGCGTACGACAATCTATTTCGGCAAGAATGCGATCAACGAAGCCTACACGGTGGCCGGCAATATTCCGGATGCCCAAATGGTGATGGACAATCGTGACGACAAGCTCGTCGACGTGGTGCTGGGCTCCACCTTCGACAATCTCACGCCCGAAAGCGATGTCCCGAAAACCAATAGCGACATCAAGGGATTCTCCAACTGCGTGGACGCTTCCAAGCTGGGCAAGCTTCCGGCGGCCGAAGCCCACAACAACGTCTGATGTTCTGAACTTTCCAAACGGGCCGAGCAACCTGCATTGTCAGGTTGTCCGGCCCGTTCTTGTTACTCCTGCGATTCCTCGTACCAGCGGTGCAATTCAGCCACAGCCGTCTCATGGTCCACGGGACCGTTATCCAAACGGTATTCGAGCATGTGCTTGTAAGCCTTGCCCACCGCCGGGCCTGGAGCGATGCCCAGTTCCTGCATAATCTCGTCGCCGTTCAAATCGGGGCGGATGGCGTCGAAGTCTTCCTTCTTTTTGAGTTCGCGTACGCGATCCTCCATCTCGTCCATGGCGTGCGCGAACACGAGCGCCTTGCGCTTGTTCTGCGTGGTGGCGTCGGCGCGCGTCAGGCGGTTGAGGCGCTCGTAAAGATGTCCCGCGTCCTTGACATAGCGGCGCACGGCGGCGTCCGTCCAAGGCTCGTCCACATAACCATGGAAACGCAAATGCAGGTTCACGAGTTCCGTGACGTCTTCAATAAGATGGTGGTCGAAGCGCAGCGCCTTGAGGCGCTTGCGCGTCATTCTCGCACCCACGGAGTCATGGTGGTGGAAGCTCACTTTGCCGCCGGGCTCGAATTTGCGCGTCTTCGGCTTGCCGATATCGTGCATAAGCGCCGCCAGTCGCAATGTCAGATCGGGAGCTGGCACAGGGCCGTCCTCGCCCGTTTCGAGCGCTACCGCGCGGTCGATGACCATAAGCGTGTGGCCGAACACGTCCTTATGGCGGTGGTGTTCGTCAATTTCCAGCTGCAATGCCGGAATTTCAGGGAATACAAGATCCGCGAGGCCCGATTCAACCAGCGTGGAAATGCCCTGGCTGGGCCGCTCGCTGAGCAAAATCTTCGTAAGTTCGTCGCGCACGCGTTCCGCAGACACGATCGAAATGCGGTCCGTCATGTCGCTGAGCGCTTCCGCCGTTTCCGGAGCGATATGGAAGCCCAGTTGCGCCACGAATCGTACGGCGCGCATCATGCGCAGCGGATCGTCGTCGAATGACTGGTAAGGATCGATTGGCGTGCGCAACACTTGCTTTTGCAAATCATTGGCGCCGCCAAACGGATCGACGAATTCAAGGTCGGGCACGCGCAACGCCATGGCGTTGACCGTGAAATCACGACGCGACAGGTCCCCTTCCAGCGAGTCTCCGTAGGCCACTTCAGGCTTGCGCGAGTCGGGATCATAGGTGTCGGAACGGTAAGTGGTGACTTCCACCTTCACTTCGGTGCCGTCGGGACGGCGGCGCATGGCGCCCAGCGTGCCGAATTTGCGGCCCATGTCCCAGAATCCATCATGGCCGAAACGCCGCAGGATCGGCTCGAATTCTTCCGGACGCGCCGATGTACAGAAATCCAGATCATGCGAGCGCCGGTGCAGCAACAGGTCTCGTACGGGACCTCCCACCAGCGAGAGCTCATACCCTTCATCGGCGAACATTCGCCCAAGTTCAATGGCTTCGGGCCATACTTCGAAGTTCACGCCATCCCTTTCTGGCAACTTTATATTCTGCTCTTCAAGCATACCGTTACCTAGCCTGCACATGGGTTGAGTATGGTTGATTACATGATTACACCCGCGGACGTTGCACGAATGCATGCCAACGCTGCGGCCAACCATACCCAAAATCCGCTGGAACCAGACAAATTATTATATACGTCCCAGTCGGAAGGCCTTATTATTCCGGCCCCTTCCATCGAGATCGAGGAGCCGTCCACGCCGACACCGGCCATGATGCCGCGCCACCGCGCCGTGGGACGCCCTTCCACCTTCGCGTCGCTGAACGCGCAGGATCTTCCCGTAGTACGCGAATATTCGGCCGGCGGCCTCGTATTCGACGACCAGAACCGCGTGGCCATTATCGCGCGCCATTCGCGCAGCGGACACTTGGAATGGTGCCTGCCCAAGGGCCATATTGAAAAAGGTGAAACGCCCCAGCAGACGGCGGTTCGTGAGGTGCACGAGGAAACGGGCATCCTCGGAGAAGTGGTAGATTCCATCGCTACGATAGACTATTGGTTTACAGGAACCAGCCAGCGCGTTCATAAGCTCGTCCATCACTTTGCGTTACGTCAGATTGGTGGTGAGCTGACAGTAGAAGGGGATCCTGATCACGAGGCCGAAGATGCCATTTGGGTAAAGTTCGAAGACCTCGATGATGTGCTGAGTTACCCTAATGAGCGTAAAATTGCATGGCTGTATGCAAGGAAACGTAACAGGCAGGCGTAACGTGAACCAATCTCGTGCTATTTGGCGCGCTCTCACCCATGTGCGGCGTGCGGGTGTCGCCATAGCCATGACACTGACATTTGTCGTGTGCATGGCGCTTGGCATCGGGTTCCACACTCCCCTGGCGTCCGCCGATGAATCGCAGCCGTCTTCCGGTTCCGCGGCAATGCCAGACCCGACAGTCACGCTCACGATCGACAAACTCACGCCTATCGTGACGCAAGATTCCGGATTAAGCGCGCAAGTCACGATCGCCAACCATACGGATGAACGTCTGGAAGACGGCGTACTGGCGCTGTATACGAATCTTCAGCACGCGTTCACCTCACGTACGGAAGTCCAGCAGTGGGCCGACGACGATTCGCGCATTCCCGTTCCCGACGGACTCGAGTCCGTTTCCGTTCCCGAAATCGACGCGAACGGGACACAGACGGTTACCATCGACGTCGGCAAAGACGATGACGCGCTCCAATCCATCGCGACATGGGGACCGCGCCCGCTGGCCGTCGAATATAGTCCGACCAACGGCGCTCCCATCGTTTCACGCACCTTTTTCACGCGTTCCTGGGACGGATTGGATACGCAACGTACTCCGCAACTCAATATGACCGTCGTCATGCCGCTTTCCAGCACGCAATGGCAAGTCAATACGAATGCGCAAACGCAACTGATCAAGGGCAACGGCGATCATCTGCCCAATCCGGCGTCCGTAGTCAATTTTTCCGATAGTACGCAGGCCGATTTGCGCGCCAAAGCGGCCTTGGGCGCCCGTTATCCGCAGTTGCAGACGATCGCGGATCCGCTTGTGCTACGCAGCGTCTCCGACGCGCATATTGAGGGACTCATGCAAATGGGCGCGTTCGACATGACCGCCTACACGCAGCTCAACGACACGGACTTGTATGCGGGAGCCGGCATCGATCCGACTGACTGGAACGCGCACGCCAGCCTGCACGCGTGGCGCACCATGGTCGGCGACAATTCGGCGAACAGAAATACATATGCATGGCAGGGCAATGGAGTCTGGACGTATGACGCGCTGTCCCAAGCGCGTTCCCAGGGCTACACCACGGTGATCGCCACGCATAATTTCGAAAATCTTGGGGACAATGGCGCGCATACTTCCGTCTATTCCGTTCCCACGGACAATGGCGAGGTCCAGGTGCTTGCCGCACAACCCGTGCTGACGAAACTGGCGTCCGGATCCGAGACAAGCCGTGCGGCGAGCGCCGAGAAAAGCGTGGCGGGCCGCGTAGCGCGGTTTATGGCGCAAAGCGCGTTCTACCAGATGGAACAGCCCTATATGGAGCGCAATACGCTGGTGTGCATGGGCGCGAACACGTCCGCACGCGAAGTCTCGGAAATCATGGCCGCGTTGCATAACGCAAGCTGGCTCAACATTACGGATTTGAGCACGCTGGAACATAGCGAGCCGCTGGCCGACGGTCTCAACGCCGTGGCGTTGCTGCCTGAATCCGAAGACGGTTCTTCCGTGGACACGACGGCCGTGACGGCAGCGTTGGAGTCGCTGCGCCAGAGCCGTGTCGATGTGCAAAGATTTACCGATTCCATTCTCGACGTGTCCGGAAAAGTGCCGACACCTTCGCCTTCGAGCTCCCCCTCCCCTGACGCTTCCACCGAGGCCGGCAATGCGGATTCGCGCGGATCAGCCGCCAAAGCTTGGGGCGAGGATTTGTTGCAAGCGCACAACACAATGGCGCTGCTCGCGATGGACGGCAACAACACGATGCGCAATGCCATGACGCGTGGCGCCTCGGATTTCGCCTCCACGCTGCTCAACGCCGTGAATATCACGTCTTCCAATTCGATCAATGTGGTTTCGGAAACGGCGACAATGCCCGTGACGGTGAGCAATTCACTGCCGTTCCCCGTGGATGTGAAAGTCTCTTCGATTACCAATTCGATGGAAATCGTCACGTCACGCATGACCGACGCCGTAGTACCCGCCCATGGCGAAGCGCAAGTGGTGTTTAAAGTGCGCGTGTCCACCGCCGGTTCCACGATCGCCACTGAAAAATTGCTCGACCGCGATGGCCGCGCGTTCAGTTCCACGAAATACACCACGATTACAAGCGCCCTGCAGATCAGCGACAAAAGCGGATCACTGTTTATCATTATCGCTTTTGTGCTCGGCGCGCTCGGATTGTGGCGACAGTTCCACCGCAAGAAAGATCCCGACGAATGAGTTCCAGTTCCGTAGGTAAAAATTCGTTCATTATGGCGTCGGGTACTGCGGCGTCGCGCATTACAGGCCAGATTCGTACGATTTTGCTGGCCGCGGCGCTGGGTACCACGGGTCTGACGGCCAACGCGTACCAGGCGGGTTCCATGATCCCGCAGGTCATTTATACGCTGATTTCGGGCGGCATTTTCAACGCCGTGCTTGTCCCGCAGATTGTGCGCACGTTGAAAGACAAGGACGCCGAAGACAAGCTCAACAAGCTCATCACGTTCGCGATTGTGCTGCTGGCCGGCGTGACGCTGCTCATGGCCGCAATGACGCCGATCCTGTCGCGCTTGTATGTCAACGGCAATGACGCGATGATCGCGCTGACGAACGCGTTCACGCTCTGGTGCATGCCGCAGATCTTCTTCTACGGCTTGTATACGGTAATCGGCCAGGTGTTGGCCGCGAAGAACCATTTCACCACCTACGCGTGGAGCTCGGTGGGAGCCAACATCATCAGCTGCGCGGGCTTCGGCGTATTCCTCGCCATTTTCGGCCATGCGAGCGAACAGCCGACCTCTTTCTGGACGCAAGACAAACTGGCGCTGACAGCCGGCATGTGGACGCTGGGCGTGGCGTTTCAAGCACTCGTGCTGTTCTTCCCGCTGATGCGCATCGGATTGCATTACCGCCCGCGTTTTGGCGTGCATGGTATCGGTTTGCGCACGATGGGCCCGATCGCCGCGTGGAGTTTCGGCATCGCCATTGTTGACCAGCTCGCCAATATTTTGTGCACGCGCATGACGACAAGCGCTCCGATGATCGCCGAACAACAGATGGGCTTGAGCCAGTATGATGTGGCCGGCAACGCGACTTACCAGAACGCCTACACGATTTATCTGCTGCCGTACTCGCTGATCGCCGTGTCCGTGGCGACGGCGATTTTCCCGCAAATCTCCTCGGCTTTGGCCGAACGCAAGCTCGACGAGGCGCGCCAGGACTTAAGCAGCTCCCTGCGTACCGTGGGCGTGATCATGTGCTTCTTCACGGCCGCGTTCCTCGTCATGCCGCTCTCGATCACGCGCGCGCTACTGCCGTCCGTCGCCGTGCCGCAAGCCCTATTGATTTGCGCCCCATTAATGGCGCTGGGCATCGGCCTGCCGCTGACAAGCGCATATTTGATTATTCAGCGTACGTTCTATGCATTCGAGGACGGCCGCTCCCCGTTCATTTTCATGGCGATCTACTACGTGCTGCAGCTGGGCCTGATGTATGCGGGCATGGCGTTCCTGCCGCCCACCCAGTGGGTCATGCTGCTCGGTTTGACGGGATCGCTGGGATATATTCTTTCGTTCCTACCGCTCGTACTTATGTTGCGCAAGCGATTCGACGGGTCGCTTGACGGCCGCCGTATCGCGTACGCGTATGGAAAGGCGATTGTCGCCACGATCGTGGCCGTGGTCTGCGGACTTGCGTTGCGCGGACCGATTTATCGTATGATCGGCATTGAAATTCACGGATCGACAGGATCGATGACATGGATTCAGGCCGTCGTTTCCGCAATCTTGCTCACGATCATCATTACGGTCGCCTATATCGGCGTGCTGTGGATTTTGAAATCCGAAGAACTCATGTCGGTGCTCAATACCGTCAAGCGCCGTATTCCGGGACGCGCAGCCGCGGCGGCCGTGGACGAACCCCTTAACGAAGTCGAGGAACTCGACGCCCCCATTCCCACGGAATTGCAACAGCTTCCGGCCGACGATCTGGACGCCACCCGCGTGCTTCCTCAGCGCGTAACGACGACTACGCCAACCGATACACTTACACCAGACGCGCGGCCGGCAAGCATGCCGCCACTGTATCCGTCGCCTTCATCTGTGAATCAGCAAGCAGGGGAAATCATGAGACCTCATTTGGGAGATACTGTTCTTAACCGCTATACGCTTGTTTCCCCATTGCGCGAGGAGCCGGGCATCGAGGTCTGGAAGGCCAGCGATCGCGTGCTGTCCCGCGACTGCCAGCTGTTCATTATTACCAACAAGGCGCTGCTCCCCGCTGTCAACGCGACAGCCGGCACACTGGCCGCATCCCATGACGAACGTTTCGATTCCGTGTTGCAATTGCAGCACGCGGGCGATATCGCACTTGTCATTACGAAAATCGATACGGGCATGTCGTTGTCGCAGTATTTGCGCGCCCGCACCGACGCGCCGCTGAGCTATGAAGCGATGCGTTCCATTATCGCCGAAGCCGCACAAGCGGTGATGAAGCTTCAGCAGCAGCATTTGACGCATCACGCGCTGGGCACCGATACGATTCGCTTGACGCGTTCGGGCGTGCAACTGGCCGATACCACCGTGAGTGCCGGACTCGTTGACCCGTCCCATACGGACGGTTCCGTATCCATGGAACGCTTGGCCATCTGCCAACTCGGCGCCGTGCTCTATAGCATGCTGACGCGCACTCCTTCCGCGGGCGTGCAGCAGTTCAGGCTTTCGGAGCTGCCCCAAGATACGCCGATCGAGTTTACGGCCATTTGCCGCCGTACGCTCAACATGACGGACGACGAGGACCATCCGTTCCCGTTGCTGACCATGAACGAGCTGCATGCGTTGCTCGAACAGCCCAAACCGTTGATCGCACTGTCGCGCCATGACGTTCGTTTGACGCTCCCCACGGGCGAATGCTCGATTGTTCAGGTGCCGATCAAGCCAGCCAAGGAAGCCGACATTCTTCCCATTCCCAGCACCCTGATCAGCTCTTCCACTCAGAGATTGGCGTTCAACGGGCTCAACTTGAACCTGCCGACACTTCCGGATATCGACCCGTTGATTGATGCGGCCGCGACTGATGGCAAGGATTTGATGGATGCCGAGGAAAACGGCTCTGACGGTTCAAGCAAAGATGACAAGACTGGCAAGGCGGGAGAAGGCGCGGGCGAAAAGACGCAGGCGCTGAAGGCCGGCGAATCCTTTAAGGCGTTGTGGGACTCGAGCAAAGCGTACATGGAAGGCAAGGATTCCGGCACGCTGCCTGAAATCAATCCTGAAGACGCTACGGAAATGTTTACGGCTTTCACCGGCGAAGAACCGGAGCCGCCCATGCAACCCAATCGTATGACGGTTCCACTCGATGTGAGCGCCATTCGTGACGGTTCCAAAGACGCCGACAGCGGACTGCAGGCTACGGGCCGCATCCCCGTATTCAGCGATACGGGCGAGATTGTGCCGCCAGGAGCCGAATCGCAGCGTGCGCTGGACGAGGAACGTCGCCAAATCAATGCCACATACCAGGAAGGCATTCCGGCGCTGCCGCCAAGCTTTACACCGCAGGAGACGGAGCACACGACGCCTGTGTCCTCCCAGTTCCTGCCCGAACCCAAGAAGAAGCACAAGGGCCGCGGACGTGTCGCCGCGATCGTGGTAGTCGCCGTATTGTTGGCGTGCGTGCTGGGTCTTGCCATTCGCGCACTGGCCACGGGCGGATCCATGTTCGACATTTTCAAGCAGGACAGTACGAGCTACTGGCCGAAGATGAATTTGAACGATGTACCCTTCGGTTCAGGCAAGGGCAGCGACGCCCAGGCGCATGATGACGATGTGAAGCAGCAGCCGTCGGCACAGCCGTCCGAGACGCAAAAGCCTGAGAATACGGAACCTTACCCGATCTCTTCGGGCAAGTTCCTGGACCGGCCCAATGGCCAGCAAGGCTACGGCTATCTCATTACGTTGGACGGCGAGCACGATGTGAACAAGGTGGTTATTTCCATCCGTTCCTCGGGCGGTACGGGCTTTATCCGCGTCAACACGAACGGAGATCCTACGCAAGGCGAGCAGGTGGCGCAGTTTACGTTCGACCAGAGCGGTACTACGACCGTCAAGCTCGATAAGAGCGTCAAGACGCAGAATGTGATGCTGTGGGTGCCGCTGGACAGCCTGCCGGGCAACCAGTTGTACATCAACTCCATGAAGGCGTACTGAGGGTAAAAGCAACCTAGAACGCAAATGGGGAGATAGCCATGATGGCTATCTCCCCATTTTGATTTTGTACTGGTTGTTGGTGCGGCTTCTTCTGCGTTGCCTCTATTCTGCTTCCTCTGCGTCGTCTCTTTTATATCGCTTCTCCTGCATGACTTCTGCTGCGGTGCTTTCCCCTTGCAGTGCTTCTTCTGCATTTTGAGACATGAAACCCGGCGTGTCTGTCGCAAAATGCAGAAGTTGGGGGTGCTGGTGAAGGTTTGTGCCGCGGGCGGTACGGGAACAGCACGGATCGAGCAAAGTAATGGAGGCTTTGTACCGCTGATGGCATAAAGCCTCCATTGAATAAATGAATGGATTAGAAGAATAAAGGTTTTGAACGACTTCATGGGTCAAAAGCTAAGATGCCCTAGTTTGAAAAGCCATGTTCACATCGCTAGGCTGAGCACACTGAGCATATAAAGGCTAAATCAGCGTCTACGGGGCTTGTAGCCGCGTTTGCGGGACGTAGGCTTGTGCTGATGCTGGAATTGCATGTGCGCCTGTTGTAGGGCCGGATTATGGTGCGTCAGATGCCAAGCTCCACAGAAATCACAATGGTAGACCCAGAGTTCCGTTCCCCGCTCAATACGACTTTGTTCCGCAGCATGCCATGCCGTGGTGCGGTCATGGTACATGATCTTTTGACTAGTTTCACAGCGCTTGGGAACGAAATAATGCATACGTTGCATCCTAATAAGCCGTAACGAATTTGCGCGATGCGCTATATGGAAAGATTGGTAAACAAGTGTGGAGGACACATATCTTTTGTTTGCGTAAGTGTCTGAATACAGAAAGAGCCCTTGTCCGTCAGGACAAGGGCTCTCAACTTGAAGAATGAATGCGGCGGCGTGTTACTCTCCCACACCCTACCGGGTGCAGTACCATCACCGTGCCAGGCCTTAGCTACCGGGTTCGGAAAGGGACCGGGCGTCTCTCCTGGGACCATGGCCGCCGCAAAAACCAGTCGTTGGCGTGGCGGTCCGGGAACCGGCTAATGGACGCGGAGCGCACA
>NZ_JGZB01000006.1 GCF_000741255.1 Bifidobacterium magnum | reverse complement strand
CCGATACGCGCGAACCCCGTGCGCCGCGCACGCGTGTGGGCGGCCTCGACCTGGCGGATGCTTGCCGGCGAGCAATGGGCGGCCCGCGATAAACGGGAAGAAAACGGCGCGGGAGGGGAGCGGCCGCCTTGTCCAACACCACCAGCACAGTTACAACCATGAGCGCAACACCATCTTCCAGCAGCATCCATGTCGTACGCGGCTCCAACGATTTCCTCGTGGGCCGCACCGTGCGCGAGCTGGTCGCCGACCTGCGCGCCGCCCACCCCCGGCGCCGACGTGATCGAACTGGACGCGTCGCATGCCGGCGCGCTCGACTTCGACCAGGCCACCGCGCCCAGCCTGTTTTCCGCGCGCAACATCATCGTGCTCGCCAATTTCGCGTCCGCCGACGACCATCTGGCCGACCGCGTGCTCGCCTACGCCACCACGGCGCACGGCGAGACGGATGCCGACCTGATCGTCAGCCACGACGCGGGCAACCGCCGGCGCGCCGCCGTCAACAAACTGTTGACCGCAGGCGCGCAACTGCACGAGCCCGCCGCGCCGACCACACCCCAGGCGCTACGC
Organism: Bifidobacterium magnum; assembly: GCF_000741255.1. Classification (GTDB taxonomy): domain Bacteria; phylum Actinomycetota; class Actinomycetes; order Actinomycetales; family Bifidobacteriaceae; genus Bifidobacterium; species Bifidobacterium magnum. Next base: position 105,010 of record NZ_JGZB01000006.1, on the reverse strand, counting down.
GAATACGCCGTCCAACAGTTCGCGACACGCGGCCGGCGCGTCACGCCCGACGCCGCCCAACACCTGGCCGACACGCTCGCCGGGAATCTGGGGGAACTTGACCGCCTGGCCGAACAGTTGTGCCAGGATTACGACGACAATCCCGTCACCGCCCAACGCGTCAACCAGTACTTGAACGCCAGCCCGCACGTCAAAGGCTGGAACATCGCCGACATGGCGCTGGCGGGCCGCGCCGGACAAGCGGTGGTCGCATTGCGCGCCGCGCTCGACCAGGGCGACGAGCCGATCACGCTCATCGGCGCGTTCGCCAGCAAAATGCGCGCGATCGCGCAAGTGAAGACCGCGGCGAACGGCAAAGAGGCCGGCATGCCCCAATGGTTGTATACGAAAACGAAAACCATGGCGCGCCAATGGAGCGACCAAGCCGTCGCCGCCTGCATCGGCAAACTTGCGTGGGCCGACGAACAATGCAAAACCACCGGGTCGAACGGCCAATACGCGCTCGAACAGTGCGTGGAACTCATCGCGCGGCGCGGACGGTAACAACCCCGCACACGTATAGTTATTGGAGGCAACAAGGGAGGCAACCCATGGAAGCATACACACGAACCGCCGCCACCGACACCGACATGCGCGCCCTGGGCGCCGCCGTCGCACGCCACGTGCGCGGGGGAGACGTCATCCTGCTCAGCGGCCCGCTGGGCGCGGGCAAAACCACATTCGCCCAAGGATTCGGCCAAGGGCTGGGAGTGCGCGAACCCGTCGTGTCCCCAACCTTCACCATCGCCCGCGAACTCGAAGGCGCCTTCCCGGACGGCACGCCCGCGCACCTCGTGCACGTCGACGCGTACCGGCTGGGCGACACCGCGTACATGCCCGGACAAAACACCGCCGACCGCCTGCTCGACGAACTCGAAAGCCTGGGCCTCGACGAAGAACTCGAAGACCCGGGCGAGCGCACCGTGATCCTGATCGAATGGGGAGAACAAATGGCGGCGGCGCTCGCGCCCGAACGACTCGAAATCCGCATCGACCGCGGAGAGCCCGGCGACCTCGACACCGACCAGCCCACCAGCGACGGCCCGCGCACCGTCACCATCACCCCCGTGGGCGAACGCTGGAACGGCCGGGAGAGCCGCTAACCGCATTCCCCGCCACGAACTATATTAAAAAACAGCAAACAGCATCACCAGACAGAAACCGGCAAGCATGCACACCCTCATCATCGACACCTCATACGGATCCACTGTCGGCATCCAGGGCCACCAGCCCATCGTCCAACCCGACTCGCGCACCCACGTCGAACAACTCCAACACAACATCGGCCAGGCGGCGGCCGACGCGGGCATCACCCCGCACGACATCGAACAGATCGTCGTGGGCACGGGCCCCGCGCCGTTCACGGGACTGCGCGCCGGCATCGTGGCCGCCAAAGCCATCGCCTACGCTACAGGCGCGCAACTGCTCGGCCAAAACATCCTCACCCCGCAAGCCGCGCTCCTGCAGGAAGCGCGCCGCCACGACACCACGCTCGACACGCATCCGGAACTCGCCGCGCTCGAACCTGCCGGCGACGGGACACGCCACCTGGCGCTCGCCGTCAACGACGCGCGCCGCAAGCAGCTGTACTTCGCCCTCATCGACACGACGGGCGACCTGGGCGACACGAACAGCTATCCGATCCCCATGGACATCGACTATCCCGAGTCCATCGCCCAACGCGTCAACAACGCTGTCACGGAGCTCGAGGCGCGCCACCCCGGCCAGCGCGTCACCGTCACCGTCGTCGGCCACGGCGCCGGCAAATACGCCGACGCATGGCAGGGCTTGCGCAACCTCGAAACCGTGATCGCCTCCTCCGTGCTCGACTACGGCGCCGAGGGACTCGACATTTTCGCGCGCTGCGCCCAACAGGACCCCGACGCGCACGCCAACCCGCAAGCGCTCGAACCGCTCTACTTGCGCCGCCCCGACGTGTCCGTGCCCAAACCCCTCAAACCCGTCCTCGCCGCCGAACCGGACACGCACGCCGCATGATCACCAGCATCAGCAACGTCGACCACCACACCGCCGTCGACGCCATCAGCCAACTCGAAACCCGACTGTTCGGCAAAGGGGCGTGGACCCCGGGCATGGTCGAACAGGAACTCGGCGCGCCCGCCCGCACCTACATCCTCGACACCGCCACCGCCCAGGCCGCCGGCCCGGACGACATCAACGGATACGCGGGCTACTGGTACGACGGGGACGACGCCGAACTCATGACCATCGGCGTACGCCCCGAACGCCAACGCCAAGGCATCGCCCGGCGCATGCTCGAACACCTCCTCGCACAAGCGCAAACCCAAGGCGCCCGGCGCATGCTCCTCGAAGTGCGCGTCGACAACACGCCGGCCATCGTGCTTTACGAATCCCTCGGATTCACACGCTTGGGACTGCGCAAACGCTACTACCAGCCCGAAGGCGTTGACGCATACACCATGAGCAAAGACCTCGCGCCACGAATCGCAGGATTCAGCGCAAACTGACCGGCCGCAACCCCCAAGGAAACGGCCGACACCCGCACGAACACCACAGACAGAAGAAGACGCAAATGAGTGAACCAATCGTACTGGGCATCGAATCAACCTGCGACGAAACCGCCGCCGCGGTAGTACAAGGACGCACGCTACGCTCCAACGTGGTCGCCTCCTCCATGAACGAACACGCGCGCTACGGCGGCGTCATCCCCGAAATCGCCTCCCGCGCCCACGCCCAAGCCTTCGTGCCCGTCGTCTCCCAGGCGCTCGCCGACGCGGGGCTGACGATCGACGACGTGGACGCGATCGCCGTGTCCGCGGGGCCGGGCCTGGCCGGATGCCTGGCCGTGGGCGTTTCGGGCGCCAAGGCGCTGGCATGGTCGGCGAACAAGCCTTTGTACGGCATCAACCATGTGATCGGCCATATCGCCGTCACGCAACTGCAGTTCGGCCCGTTCCCGAAGGACACGCTGGCGTTGATCGTCTCGGGTGGCCATACGTCCCTGCTGCATGTGGAGGATGTGGCGCGCAAGGTGGACGTGGTGGGTACCACGCTTGACGATGCCGCGGGCGAATGCTTCGACAAGGTGGCGCGCCTGCTGGGATTCCCGTATCCGGGCGGCCCGCATATCGACCGGCACGCCCAGCACGGCGACCCGCACGCCATCAAGGTGCCGATGGGCCTGACCCAGGGCAAGGCCGGCAAGCAGCATCCCTACGATTTCAGCTTCTCGGGCGTCAAAACGGCTGTGGCCCGCTGGGTGGAGCAACAGCAGGCCGCTGGACGTCCCGTTCCCGTGGACGACGTGTGCGCGTCGCTGGCCGACTCCGTGGCGACGGTGCTCGCCAAGAAGGCCATGACGGGCTGCGAACAGTACGGTTCCAAGACGCTGATCGTGGGAGGCGGATTCTCCGCGAATTCGCAGCTGCGCGCCAAACTGCTCGAGGAAGGCGCCAAGCATGGCGTGGAAGTGCGTATCCCGCAGATCAAGCTGTGCACGGACAACGGCGCAATGGTGGCGATGTTGGGCGTGAACCTCGTGGAAGCGGGAGTGGCGCCGTCCGACCCGGATTTCCCGATCGACTCGGCCATGCCGATGGACCGCATCGTCATGTAACGTGCGACACGCCGGTTTGCATCATTGGCAATACCGGCGTATATTCACATTCTGTTGCGTGAACGCAAGCGATCGCGGCAGACATATTCCTGCGTAGCTCAGTTGGCAGAGCGTTCGACTGTTAATCGAAATGTCGCTGGTTCAAACCCAGCCGCAGGAGCCAACAAAAACCCGCCGACAACCGGCGGGTTTTCTTGTATGCGCCGGACGTGACCGCTATTCGGCCAGGTAGTCCGCGTACCGGGCTTCCCACGCCTTGAACTCGCCGCGCAGCGCGTCCTTGCGCGTCTCGTCCAGGAACGACGCCTCGATCGACATGGCGCCCAGACGCGCCAGGTCGCGCCGCGTAATTGTCAAGCAGATACCCGCCGAAATAGGCCGGATCGTCCGCGTTGACCGTGGTGATGACACCCGCGTCCATAAAATCGCGGATCCGCAAATCCTCCAACCGTTCCACGCCATGCAGCCTCAGGTTGCTCAACGGACAACGCGTCACAGGAACACGCTCCTCGGCCAAACGGGCCATGACCGCCATGTCGTCCAACGCGTGCGACGCATGGTCGATACGTTCGGCGTGCAAACAGTCCAACGCCTGCGTGATATAGGAGGCGGGACCTTCCTCGCCCGCATGCGCCACACAACGCCAACCCAGCGCGCGGGCCCGTTCGAACACGTGCGAGAACAGTTCCGGGGGATAGCCGCGCTCCGCGGAATCCAAGCCGATACCAAGAATGTCGTCCGCACGCGAAGACGCCACATCCACCATATGCTCCGCGTCCTCCACGGGAAGGTCGCGCACAATCGACAGGATCAACGCGCCGGAAACCCCGAACCGTTCCCGGCCCTCACGAAGACCGGCAAGCAAACCGTCCAACACCATGTCAAAATCCAGACCATTCGCCACATGCACCTGAGGGTCGAAAAACACTTCCGCATGCCGCACGCCATCACGGGAAGCGTGTTCCAGGTACGCGAGCATCAAATCCCTAAAATCGTCCGCCGTACGCAACACCGACATCAGCCGGTAATACAAATCCAAAAACGACTGCAAATCCGAAAACTCGTACTGGCGGCGCAACTCGTCCAAACCGGATCACGGCAGCTCCACACCATTGCGCGCCGCCAAACGCAACGCCAGCTCCGGCTCGAGCGTACCCTCAATATGCACATGCAACTCGGTTTTCGGCATAGCGGAAAACACTTCACCAAACATGCGGTCAAACATACGGTTGAATCCTCCTCCTTCAATCCCACACCATCATGGGAACATAGGTTGATACGGCATTGTACGCGCACCCCCAAGCGGCACGCCGCAACACCATCCGAACCGCCCGCACCTGCACACCACAAAACCTGCCACAATAAACGGCAACCACAACCATCGATCAAACAGGCAACGGAGACCAACATGAACCACGCAAGCTATACCATGCCCAAATGGTACGAAATGCCAGGACTACAAGCATTAATCGTCGTCACCATCGGATCAATCATCTTCCTCATCATCCTCACCATCTACCGCCACCACCACGTACAACACACCAACCAGCTGCTCGACACCATCAGCCAAGGGGACAGCTATCAGCAAGTAAGCACCACCATCGGCAAACCCGGAACCCTCATCGACGAACACGGCGACACACAAACCTACCGGTGGCCACGATACCGGCGACAAGCCAACAACAACCGCGCCGTCACCGTATCCATCGAATGCACCTTCACCAACAACCAGCTGACACGCAAACGCATCCACGGCATCTAACCCGCCAAAACCAGCCAAATACGGTACGGCGCTCGCCGACACTACACCCCATGGCACCAATCCGCAGAGCCAAAACCCAAAATGCCGGCGCTCGCAGCCGGGAAACGGGATCACAAGATCGGTAGGCCCGGCTCGTCGACCGCGGGCTCGCTTAACGGGCGCACTATGGTACGGAACATGGCCGCAAGAAGACTGGTATCGCCCGTGAGTGTGGCCGCGCGGGACGCTTCCATGTTCTCCCTCACGCCCGCCTGGCCCCAGTCGATCCGGTATCCGGCGTCATGCGCGATCGCGTCGAAAAAGATGCGCTGGCTACGCCCGTTGCCTTCGCGGAACAGGTGCAACGAATTCACCTGGTCATAATGCGTCGCCAGTTTCAAAACAAACCGTTCATACGGCAATCCCCGGAGCAGATTGTCGTCCCGCAAGCTCTGCTCGCAATACGTTATGGCGGTCGGGAACATTCTGACAGGATGAAACATCGTGCCGCCTTTTGAAATGTCGATCCGGCGGACCTCGCCGGCCCAATCGTACACGTCCCGGAACAATTGGCGGTGAATATTCCGCAGCTGGCCGATCAAACCGGTCGCACGCGGCAGTCTGGCATACAGCTGGGCGGCGCGCAACGAAACCACATCATTCTCCGCAACCGCCAACTCGGCGGGATCCGCGACACCCAACCGGTTGCGCAACGTACACGTCCCCTCGACCACATAAGGGTCAGGGCCGCCAACCGACCCCATGGCCGGACGCCCAGCTTTCCAATATGCCGCCCGATGCTCAACCAGAGCCTCAATGGAAGCCTCGCCGTCAACCCACTCGCGAAAATCCCCAACAAGCTTGCCGCTCGGCTCCAACCCCTCAAGACGAGCGGACGCGACAGCCCGCGAAACCGCATCCAAACGCTCGCGCCGGTCCTTACCATTCACAACCATGTCAACTCCCTACAAGCCATTCCGAACACACCAACGTCACGCCACCTCAATATGCGTACGAGGCCGATACGCGGTGGTATGGCTCATCACCAAAGCAAGCAGCAGCGAAGAAGAGTAATCCATACCACCCAGCACGGGCAGCATCTGCATGGCGCCAATCATGGCCTGCTCCCAATCAAGCCTCATATACTCCAACACGCCGTCCACAACAGCCAGACGCACCACATCCTCACCGGCCCATCCCATCACGCAAACAATCAGACGCATGATCCACCATCGCAACAGGCCCCGCCCCGACAATATCCGCTACATCCTTGCCGCCATCCACCACATCCGGTGCCTCCCACAAAGACACACTCATATCCGCAATCGCATACGCATCCTCATACACACGCTCCAACCAATCATGAAACGCCACAACAAACCCATCCGCCACACTCTCAACATTCACCCGATACGGATAATTGGCATACACGCGCATACCCATTCCCCTCCACACAAACCAAAATCAACAACCAACCCGGCATCAGCCACACCAACACAACCAGCCAAACCCAGCCCAATTCATCAAAACCAGCCAAAACCCAAGCCGGCGCTCGCCGTTGTAGGCGTAAATATTCCTTTTATATGTAAACTATATAGGAAATTCTCTTAAACCCTCACGGAGCGGAGCCGAAAATAATGGTAGTTTCTGGGAGAAAATTTTCTAATTCGTACCGGTAGGGGAACAGCGGATCGTCGCCTAAGCTGGAGATCATGTCTCGCAACACGGAAGATCGTAAAGCGCTGGAACTGTTGAATCAGGAATCCCGGCAGGAACAAATCGGTTACTACAGGAAGCCGTTCATGGTGCTGTGGGCCGCCGTGCAGGAAGCTTCCGTGGAGTTGGAAGAGGACTACGACATGAGCGCGGACGTGGCCCAGTTGTGGGTCGCGGAACGGCTGCGCCAGGTGGCCGATTCATTGGTGGATCGGCTTGCGGAAAAGGCCGCTTCAAGGGGAGTGAGCAAATCCAATATCGCGCGTGCCGCCCAGTCGAGTCCGTCGAACGCCACACGGCGTTTTCCGCGTCTTGACGAGCGCCAGTCCACAAGCCAGCGCATATTGATCGACGAGGTCCTCGACAGTTTCGATGCGGATCTGTGATCCGGTTTATTTGATTACGCCTATTTGATAACGGCGACGATTTTGTCGGACCGTTCCGCCGCGCTGCCGAAAACGGTACCGTCAATATATGTGGTATTGTTGAAATATCTCAGTCTGAAGTAATATCACCCATCGCTTCACTCACTTTTCCACACCACCTCATCTTCTGACCAACAAACAAAATCAAGTATCCGAACCCGTCACGCCACATTGACCCAATTTTGTAAGGCAATAAACCACCGAGGTTCCTCCAGATGGCGCCACGCCACGCATTTCAGGCACAGTGTGAACAGTGCGGCCGCAACGATGCGTCTCGCAATAGGGCAGGAGATGACATGGAGATGACTCGATTACCGCATGGCGTTCCAAGCGCAGGCAGCCAAAACCGTAAGTCTCGATATCGGCGGATGTGGCGATGGATGGAAGCATGTCGCAAACGGATGCGTGCATGCTGGACTCTGCTGATCCTGGCGTCCTTGACCGGTGCAGTCGGCATATATGCGGCCCGATCCATCACCTATGCGTATGCGGACGACCTTGATGAAACCTCGTGCGAGTCGATTATGGCGATGCCGATTGCCCATGGTCATATCATCACCGAATTTGTGCGGCCGCCCACGCCTTATGCTTCAGGCCACCGAGGGATCGATATTCAAGCGAGTAGAGGCGATACCTTGTTGGCTCCCATGGACGGAATCGTCAGTTTTTCCGGCAAAGTGGGTGGGAAATCCGTGGTAAGCATCACGCAGGATGTGTGGATAGTGTCGTTCGAGCCCGCAACCACCTCATTGCGAGTGGGAGATGCCGTAGGCAAACGCGACGCATTTGGCGAAGTATCCGGATCGTCCGACCATTGTGACGGCCGCTGCGTGCACTGGGGAGTACGAAAACAGGGAGAGTACATCAATCCGCGCACGGTGGTGCAACCACGACAAATAAGGCTGCTACCCGTGAGGTAACAGCCTTATTGGCATGATTCGTGTGGCGGCAAGCGGTGATCAAAATAATGAGCAAACGGCTACATCATCACAGACCCGCGTCGGCAAGGGAAACATAACCCGGATCAATGAGCGCCGTCTTGAGATTCTCGGCACTGATTGGCTCTATGTCCATGTGCAAGGTGGGAACGCGCGTTCCATCAATGGAAGTTGAGGTGGCGTACTGCAGCTTTTCTCCACGATTCAGTTCCGAGGCGAGTTGCGCGGTCTGGTGCGCAACCTCGTCACGGTTGACGAATCCCGTGATCCATTGCTTGCCGTTGACAATGGACGGGAGATTGCTGACATACGCGCCATATCCCGTAACAATGGGCCACTGCTTCGTGTTCTTGGATTGCGTATTCTCGGCTGAGGAAGACTGTTCACCCTGCGGCCGCGGAACCTCATCCTTGTTGAGATCCTGCTTGCCACCCAGCGAATTGAGGATGCTGGAGAGCGTAATGGAAGGATTGATATCCACGGCCGATCCCGTATAGCCGAGCTTGTCGAGTTCCTCGACCACACCGGACGCTACGAAATCGTTCATGGCGATAATGCCGTCAATAGTGGCATCCTCCTTGTCGGTCTTGCGCAGGCGATCCTGCAGCGCCTTTTCAATCTGGTCCGACTTGGTGGCGTTGATCGTTACGGATTCCCAATCTTTTTGCGTGGAGTTCGCGGCAAGCGTGCGGGACGGGCTGATGGCGACACCCTTGTAGAAATACGGTTGCAGCACTGACCATACTCCGGCGAATGCGTCTTGCGCGAAATACGCATTTTCGGCATTGTCGGCGTCGTAGGGCAGTAGCACTTCGATACGCTTCGGATTGTCAGTGGTCGCCTTGTCCAATTGCAGTTTGGCCGCCAACTGCGTGGCCTGCATGGCGCCAATCTGTTCAGGAGTGGAAAGCGACACGAAAGCGTCCGGAACGAATCCTTGAATCGTGTTCGAGACCAGGACCACGCGCATGCCGGAATCCTTGGCCAGCGTCAGCGCGGAACGCAAACGCTGTATGGCGTGTGCCGTGTCCTTGGAATCGGTGCCCGACTGTGTGGTCATAGGCGACTGGTCCACAAAATCGCCGTAATATTTTGTGGCTTCGTCGGAAGCGAAGGCGGGAGCCACCACGAGAACGTTGTGGTGGGTCGCATCGGAATTGGTGTCGTCTTTGCCGCCCCGGTCATTGGACTTGACATGGTCGACCACATAGTCCTGAATGTCCTGGCTCTGTTTTTCCAGAGAACTGCTGGAAGTGGTGTCGATGTCACTCTTGTCGAAGCCTTTTTCTTGGAGCGCTTTGGCGAGCGCCGGAGTCCAGGAGTCCCAAGTGTTCAATGGGGTGGAGCTGGAGAGCGCGATGCCGTCATTGGGCGTGAAGATCGCGACATTGCCGACGGTTTGCTGTTCGGACGTGCCGTTGGCTTGCTGTGGTGCGGCCGATCCGCATCCCGCCGCCGCGCACAGCAGTCCGGTACATACCAATGATGCAAGGATGTGGCGCAATGATCCAGCTCGTACCATGTTCATTAAATTCTTCTGCCTTCCGCGACGGGGCTATGAGTCTGTGATCATTGTAATCGTATGACCGAATGCTTGCGGAAAATGGCCTGCGCCCGGCTGTATGCGCCGAACGCAAGCCATGTGTGGTGCGCGCCTAGTTGTTGGCGTGGAGCGCTTTGGCGAGGTTGTCGTCCAACGCGTTCATGAATTCGTCCGTGTCAAGCCATTCGTGTGAAGGGTCGATGAGCATGGCCAAGTCTTTGGTCATGCGTCCCGACTTGACTGTGGAGACCACAACGTCCTCCAATGTGCGCGCGAAGTGTTCGACTTCGGGGGTGCCGTCGAGCTTGGCGCGGTGCTTGAGTCCTCCGGTCCAGGCGTAGATGGATGCGATGGGGTTGGTGGACGTCTTTTCCCCGTTCTTCCAGCGGCGGTAGTGGCGTGTGACGGTGCCGTGGGCCGCTTCGGCTTCCATGGTCAGGCCGTCCGGCGTCATGAGCACGGAGGTCATGAGGCCCAGGGATCCGAATCCTTGCGCCACGGTGTCGGATTGCACGTCGCCGTCATAGTTCTTGCATGCCCATACGTATCCGCCATGCCATTTGAGCGAGCTGGCGACCATGTCGTCGATCAGACGGTGTTCGTAGGTGAGTCCGGCCTTTTCGAATTCGTCTTTGTATTCCTCTTCGTATACTTGGGCGAAAATGTCCTTGAAACGGCCGTCGTACGCTTTGAGAATCGTGTTCTTGGTAGACAGGTACACGGGGTAGTCGCGCAACAGTCCGTAGCGGAAGCAGGACCTGGCGAAACCGCGGATGGATTCGTCGAGGTTGTATTGCACTTGCGCAACTCCGGAGCCCGGATACTGGTACACCACGTGTTCGATCGGCTCGCCGCCATCTTCAGGCTGGAATGTTACGGTCAGCGTTCCGGCGGACGGAACGCGGAAATCGGTGGCCTTATACTGGTCGCCGAATGCATGGCGGGCCACCACAATCGGTTTGGTCCATCCGGGCACAAGACGCGGAATATTGTCGATGACAATCGGCTCGCGGAAAATGGTGCCACCAAGAATGTTGCGGATGGTGCCGTTGGGGGATTTCCACATTTTCTTGAGATGGAATTCTTTCACGCGCGCTTCGTCGGGCGTGATGGTAGCGCATTTGACGCCCACATGTTCACGGGCGATGGCGCGGGCCGCGTCGATGGTGACCTGATCGTCCGTGCGGTCGCGATTTTCGATGCCGAGATCGTAATAATCCAGAGGAACATCCAGATACGGCAGAATGAGCCGGTCCTTGATCTGTTTCCAGATGACGCGCGTCATCTCGTCGCCATCGAGTTCGACCACGGTTCCGCGCACTTTGATTTTGTCCATGGAAAATCTCTTTTCTCGCAACAGTGAGTAGATGCGTTACGTTTTCTACCGTATCCATGTTTCGAAACGGGAGCAGTGTCAGAAATATGAAATATGGTGTCCGCATGGTGGTCACTGTCACGTGCCGCCGATAGCCTTGCACATATGGCTACGGAAATCGAAATTGGCCTTGGTAAAAAAGGCCGCATGGCATATTCACTCGACGATATTTCCATTGTTCCCTCGCGTCGTACGCGAGATCCGCAAGACGTGTCCACCACTTGGCAAGTGGACGCCTACGAGTTCGATGTGCCGATTATCGGCGCTCCTATGGATTCCGTAGTAAGTCCGCAAACCGCCATCGAATTGGGCGAACTCGGTTCCGTTGGCGTACTGGACCTTGAGGGATTATGGACTCGTTACGAGGATCCGACTGAACAACTCGACACGATCGCCTCGATGAAGGGGAGCGAGGCGATCCGGTACATGCAGGAAGCGTACTCGGAACCGATCAAACCATCCCTGATCAAGGAACGCCTCGCCCAAATCCGCGAAGCGGGCGTGACCGTCGCGGGCGCACTGTCCCCGCACTGCACGGAAGAATTCCTCAGCGCCGTACTGGACGCGGGTGTCGACCTGTTTGTGATCCGCGGGACCGCCGTTTCCGCCGAACACGTGTCCCAAGACCATGAGCCGCTCAATCTCAAGCAGCTCATCTACAACCTCGACGTACCCGTCATTGTGGGAGGCGTCTCCAACTACACGGCAGCCCTGCATCTTATGCGGACGGGCGCTGCCGGCGTGCTCGTGGGCTTTGGCGGCGGCGCCGCCTCCGCCGATCGCAACACCATTGGCGTGCACGTGCCGCTGGCCACGGCGATCTCCGATGTCGCCGAAGCGCGACGCGACTACATGGACGAATCCGGCGGCCGCTACGTGCAAGTCATCGCCGACGGAGGGCTGGGACTTTCCGGCGACTTCGTCAAGGCCCTCGCCATGGGCGCCGACGCGGCCATGCTCGGCGCGCCACTGGCCCGCGCCACCGACGCTCCCGGCAAGGGAATGCATTGGGGTGCGGAAGCGCGCCACAGCACGCTCCCACGCGGTCGTCGCAGCGAAGTGGGCACCGCAGGCACCATGGAGGAAATCCTGTATGGTCCGAGCCATACCGCCGACGGCACCACCAATTTCGTAGGGGCGTTGCGCCGTGCCATGGCGTCCACGGGCTATGTGGACATCAAGAGCTTCCAAAAGTGCGGAGTGGTAGTCACCCCGACGCGCTAGCTCGTATGACAAGCGTCAAGTAAAAACACTAGAAACTGTACAAAATCCCGCAAGTCTGTCTAAAAACTTGCGGGATTTTTATATGGCCGTGTGGATAACTCGAATGGTTATCCACACAAATGCAATGGTTTGGTAGAGCCTATCGACGAATGCGAAAATCTATGGTTATCTAGTCAACGTCACTGACATGGCTGCCCGGAAACAATGTTCCGGACAATCAGGGAACCAGTTATTTTTTCTATAAATATTTCTGCTTACAGATTAACTGGTTGGACTGTAACGGATAACAGGAAAGGGGAAGATCATGGCATTCGAAGATGAATTCATGTATCGACCGATTTCGTTCTACAAAAAACCGCTGCCATCCTACGATGGCGTGATCAAAACCGGATTGAACCGGAACATCAAATTCCATATGGTCTGGATCAGGCCGAACGAGCATGCGGAACGCTCCAGCTACGAATTCGCCATGCTGGCCTGCCGCGCGGGAATGCTGGCCGTGGACGTATTGCGGCGCAAGCAGATCACCAAGCAGTTCAAGGCCTTGGCGTCTCCCGTATGCATCGACCGCATGGAATACATGATCGACCTGCTGCAATCGTTCAACAAAAGCGAACAAGGCGTGTTCGGCACGCGAACCGTCTATTCGCCCGTCGAGCCGTTCCTTGTCAACGGCATGGTCATTTCCGAACGCAAAGTGGAAATCAGCATCATGCTCAAAGTCGGCGAAGCGGAATTGTGGGGCGATATTGAAATGCGCAAAATCCGCAACAAATGGTTGTGCACCGTAGCGGATATCGGCTAAACCGTGGTCATTACTCTCTAAGGAAGACGCCAATACGGCTATAGTGAGAGTCATGTTGCGCGAATATGGATTAGAGCCGGTGTATCGCACCACCGACCAAGACACAATATATTCCCTCCTGCGCAAACGCGCGGAGGAAGACAGCCAGGACATCATTGCCCAGTGGGAAGACAGTTCCCGCAATTGGCATGAGGTCAGCGCCCACGAGATGCTTGAGGACGTGCGCCGTTCGGCGCGCGGCCTCATGGCGTTGGGTGTAAAGAAGGGCGACATGGTCGTCATTTATTCCGCCACGTGCTATTCATGGGGCGTCATGGATTTCGCCTGTGCCGCAATCGGCGCGGTAAGCGTGCCGATCTATGAAACCGACTCCGAGGCGCAGGCGGCCAGCATCATTGAACAGGTGCAGCCGGTGGTCGCGTTCGCGGGGGACGAGGCGCATGCGCAAACGCTGGAGCGTATTCGCGCGACGCAGGATTCGTTCAAACTCGTATTCAACTTCGCCAACAACGCCATCGAGGCGTTGTCAGACATGGCGGAGCCCGTTAGCGAACAGGCGCTGGACGAAACCATCGGCCAAGTCCACGCCGACGACCTGCTCACCATCGTGTTCACTTCCGGTTCCACGGGCAAGCCGAAAGGCGCCATGCTCTCGCACCGCAATTTCACGCATATCATCTACGCGGGATACGCAGTGCTTCCGGAAATGATCTACGAGCCGAGCAGGCTGCTGCTGTTCCTGCCGTTGGCCCACTGTTTCGCCAGGTACATCCAGTACGTGTCGATTGGCGCGCACGGCGTATTGGGATATGTCCCGGGCGCCAAACACCTGCTGGCGGACCTGCGCACATTCCAGCCGACCTATCTGCTGGGCGTGCCGCGCGTATTCGAAAAGATCTACAACGCGGCTTCCCAGAAAGCCGGCGCCGGCATCAAGGGCCACCTGTTCGCCAACGGTTTCAACCATTTCGTGCAATGGTCCATCATGATGAACAACCATGAACGTCCCACGCGCTCCATGGCCATCAAGCACAAGTTCTACATGGGCACCGTGGGCGCGTCCATCCGTTCGGCGCTGGGACCGAACATGAAATACCTGGCTTGCGGCGGCGCGCCGATCAACCCAGACCTCGTGCATTTCTTCAACGGCATGGACGGCCTCACGTTCATTCAGGGTTACGGCATGACCGAAACCGCGGCACCGATGATCGTCAACTGGCAGGACGCCAACCGCGCCGGATCCGTAGGACGCCCGGGCCCCGGCATCAGCGTGCGTACGGCAGACGACGGCGAATTGCTTGTCAAGGGACCGAGCGTGTTCCTCGGCTACTACAAGAATCCGGAAATGACCGCGGAGACCATCGACAAGGACGGCTGGCTGCACACTGGCGACTTGGCCAAAATCGACGATGAGGGCTTTGTGTATATTACGGGCCGCAAGAAAGACATCATCATCACCGCGGGCGGCAAGAACGTGACGCCGATCCCGATGGAAAACATCGTCAAAACGTGCCCGATCGTGTCCCACGCCGTAGTGGTCGGCGACAACAAGCCGTTCATCGCCGCGCTGGTCACGCTGGATCCGGAGGCCATCGAGTCCTGGAAGGAACAGCAGCACATCGAGGGCGACATTTCACTGGAAGACGTGGCCGAATCGGACGCCGCGCGCTCTCTCGTCCAACAATACGTGGACAAGGCCAACAGCACGGTCTCCCGCGCGGAATCCATCCGCAAGTTCGTGATCCTGCCGCACGACTTCAGCCTTGAAGACGGCACGATGACGCCCAGCATGAAAGTGGTGCGCCCCAAGGTGCTCGCCAAATACGAGCAGATCATTGAGGGAGAGCTTTACGCGCCCAAGCCGTCCACGATGCCCGTGCCCGTCAGCGTCCAGATCATTGAACGCACGTCGGAATCCATGAAAACCGCTTCGGAAAACATGAAGATCGCTTCGGAAAACGTCAACCGCATCGCCGCCGAGAAAGTCACGCCAGCCGTCAAGCACGCGTTGGACTCCGTGCACGACCGTGTCGACCGCATCAAGCGCAAGGACGGAGAGGACGACGAAACGGCTTCGGCCGACGTTCCGACTACAGTGGATGACGTTCAATCTGCTAATCCGGAGGAGTAATTCAGTGGCAGTTCGTGAAATTCGAGTTGTTCCAGACCCAGTGTTGCGCACGCCGTGCGAGCCGATCAAGGAGATCACGCCCGCGGTCCGCCGTCTTATCCAGGACTTGGTGGACACCGTGGACGATCCGGGTCGCGCGGGACTTTCCGCCAACCAGATCGGCGTCAATCTGCGCGCGTTCTCCTATAACATCGACGGCAAGGTCGGCTATGTGATCAACCCGGTGTTGGAAGAAACCAGCGGCGAGCAGTACGGAGACGAAGGTTGCCTGTCCGTGCCTGGACTCTGGTACAAGACGCGTCGCGCCAACTATGCGCGCGTACGCGGCATCGACCTTGACGGCAAGGAGATCGTGCTCGAGGGCGAAGGGATCATGGGCCGCATGCTGCAGCATGAAACCGACCATCTCGACGGCCACGTGTATCTCGACCGTCTGGAAAAGGACGAGCGTCGCGCCGCGATGAAATATATGCGCAACCATCAGAACTGACGTTGTCGGACACGCGCAACGGCTGCCTCACCGGTATGAACATATTGGTGGGGCAGTCGTGCTATTATTACCCGATGTGCGTCACCCCGGTCCGGACCACGGTCGCAAGCGGTTCGAACCACCCAATATTGTCAACCGACGCACCAAAATTCGCGCCATGTTCGCGACGGCCTGTGTCGGTCGGCTGCCTTCAGCTGCACGCAGGTTCACATGGCCAGGCAAGAACCGACACTGAAAGGTAGTCATATTATGGCTCAAATTACCATGAGTGAAATGCTCAACGCTGGCCTGCACTTCGGCCACCAGACCCGTCGCTGGAACCCGAAGATGAAGCAGTACATCCTCACGCAGCGCAACGGCATTCACATTATCAACCTGTTCAAGTCGCTCGACATGATCGATGCCGCTTACGACTTCATCAAGACCACCGTCGCCCACAACGGCACTGTGCTGTTCGTCGGCACCAAGAAGCAGGCTCAGGAAGCTATCGCCACGCAGGCTACCCGCGTGAACATGCCGTACGTTTCCGAGCGTTGGCTCGGCGGCATGCTGACCAACTTCAACACCGTCTCCAAGCGCGTGAACCGCCTCAAGGAACTTGAGGAAATGGACTTCACCGACGTGCACGGCTCCGGTCTGACCAAGAAGGAACTGCTGCTGCTCGAGCGCGAAAAGGACAAGCTGGAGCGCCAGCTCGGCGGTATCCGCAACATGACCCGCACGCCTTCCGCGATGTTCGTGGTGGACATCAACAAGGAAGCCCTGGCCGTGTCCGAAGCCCACAAGCTCGGCATCCCGGTTGTCGCCATCGTCGACACCAACACCGATCCGGAATCCGTCGAGTACCCGATCCCGGCCAACGATGACGCCATCCGCGGCATCGAACTGCTGACCACGCTCATGGCTGACGCCGTGGCCGAAGGTCTGCTCGAGCGTTCCGGCGCTTCCAAGGATTCCTCCGCCAAGTCCGAAGGCAACGATCAGCCGATGGCCGCTTGGGAGAAGGATCTGCTCAAGGAAAACGCCCACACCGTGGCAGAAGCCGTGCAGAAGGACGACGAGACCATGGGCCCGAAGGATGCCAAGTATCCTTCCGAGAACCGTGACGCCAACTCCGAGCACGCCCGTGCTGACGCAGCCGACGCTGTGGAGCAGGTCGAAGACGCCGAGTGATTTTCCGGGTCGCTGACTCGAAAAATTAAACATTCAACTATAGGGAGATATCAATGGCAGCAATTACCGCAGCTTTGATCAAGCAGGTTCGTGAAGAGACCGGCGCCGGCATGATGGACGTCAAGAAGGCGCTCACCGAGGCCGAAGGTGACGTCGCACGCGCCAAGGAAATTATTCGCGCCAAGGGTATTCAGGCAGCCGGCAAGCGTGAAGGCCGCAAGGCTCAGGAAGGTACCATCGCTTCCACCGTCATCGGTGAAGATGGCAACCAGTTTGGCTACGCCCTGGAAGTGAACTCCGAGACCGACTTCGTGGCCAAGACCCCGAAGTTCGTCGAGTTCGCCAACCAGATGCTCGCCGACGGCATTGAAGCCGAAGCCACTTCCGTAAGCGAAGTGCTCGAGGCTCCTGCCGGCGATTCCGAGACCGTGAAGGTGGCTGTTGAAGAAGCCGCCGCACTCTTCGGTGAGCACGTGAAGCTCGGCCAGTTCGCCGTCATTTCCGGCCCGCACGTCGAGATCTACGCCCACAAGAAGTCCGTGGAAATGCCTCCGAGCATCGTGGCCATGATCGCCACCGACGACAAGGGTGCTGCTGTCGCTCACGAAGCGGCTCTGCAGATTTCCGCCATGGGCGCCCAGTGGCTGACCCGCGAAGACGTTCCGGCTGATGTGGTCGAGTCCGAGCGTCGCGTGGCCACCGAGAAGTCCCTGGCTGAAGGCAAGCCGGAGAAGATCGTTCCGAAGATTGTGGAAGGCCGCCTCAACGCCTTCTTCAAGGAGAACGTGCTGCTCGAGCAAGCCTACGTGAAGGATCCTTCCAAGACCGTTGGCGACCTGTTCCGCGAGGTTGACGGCCACGCTCTGGCCTTCGCTCGTCTCGAGGTCGGCAAGGGTGAGGAAGCCGCCTGATTCATGGGAGCCACGCTCTAAGGAATCAGCGCTTTTCACGCATTGACCCATGAAAGTGCCCGGACCGTTATGGTCCGGGCACTTTTGCATAGTTGCCGCCCAGTTGCGTGTGTCTGCGTTCGCCACTAGTGTTGATACGGAATTTCGTGAGTTTAACAGGCAAGAAAGGCTGTCTATGACCATCGAACACACGGGTGACAAACCCCGCAGGGTATTGCTCAAACTTTCGGGAGAAGCGTTCGGTGGAGGCGCCGTCGGCATCGATACCCACGTGGTACGCCGAATCGCCGGCGAAATCGTCACCGCGGTGGACCAAGGCGTCCAGGTGGCGATTGTCACGGGTGGCGGCAACTTCTTCCGCGGCGCCGAACTGCAGCAGGCCGGCATCGACCGTTCCCGCGGCGATTACATGGGCATGCTCGGCACCGTGATGAACTGCCTGGCATTGCAGGACTTCCTCGAGCAGGAAGGCAAGGCCACGCGCGTGCAGACCGCCATCACTATGGGACAGGTCGCCGAGCCATACATTCCGTTGAAGGCGATCCGCCATCTGGAAAAGGGTCGTGTGGTGATTTTCGGCGCCGGCGCCGGCATGCCGTATTTCTCGACCGACACGGTTTCGATCCAGCGTTCCCTGGAAATCCACTGCGATGAAGTGCTGATGGGCAAGAACGGCGTGGACGGCGTCTACACCGCCGACCCGCGCAAGCATGCGGACGCCAAGCGTTTCGCCTCGCTCAGCTACGAGCGCGCCTTGGTGGACAATCTCGCCGTAATGGACGCGTCCGCAATGGCGATGGCACGCGACAACGACCAGCGCATCCGCGTGTTCGGACTGGAAGGCGAGGGCAACGTAACGCGTGCTCTGCTGGGAGAACAGATCGGCACGTTGGTATCCTCCGGCGACTCCAAGCTGGCATAATCGAACATATTGGATGATTGTTGGAATCCAATAGAGGCAATTAAAGGAGCTTATTATGGCAAATATTGTTGATCAGGCCAAGACGCAGATGGCCAAGTCCGTCGAGTCCACCAAGGAGAACTTCTCCGGCATCCGTACGGGCCGCGCCAACCCGGCGCTGCTCAACGGCATTGTGGTGGAATGCTACGGTTCCCCGATGCAGCTGAAGGCAGTGGCGACCATCGGCGTGCCGGAACCGCGCACGCTGTCCGTGACGCCGTTTGACCCGTCCCAGGCCAACGCCGTGGAAAAGGCGCTGCGCGATTCCGATCTGGGCGCGTCCCCGCGCCGTGACGGCAACGTCATCCGCCTGACCATGCCGGAGCTGACCGAGGAACGCCGCAAGGAATACGTCAAGCTCGCGAAGAACAAGGCCGAAGACGGCAAGATCGCCGTGCGCAACATCCGCCGCAAGGCCAAGGAAACCATCGACAAGGCCGTCAAGGACGGCGAGATGGGCGAGGACGAAGGCGACCGCCTGCTCAAGGAACTCGACAAGGTGACGAAGCAGACCACCGACGAACTGGACGCCTTGCTGGAAACCAAGCAGAAGGAAATCATGGAAGTCTGATTGCACAATCAGACCATTCTTTCTCATCAACAAGGAACATAAATGAAGACCAGCGAACGCAATATGAATGACGCCGAAGACAAGTTACGTGAGATAAACAAAAAAACGGGGCGCAACATGCCCCAGGCAATAGCCACCGCGGTGGTGCTGATCGCAATTATCTTGGCGTGCCTGCTGACGAATATCAATTTGTTTGCGTTGCTGGTCGTCATTTTCATGGCTCTGGCCCTGTGGGAACTACGCGTGGATTTCGCCGTCAAAGGCTACCACATTCCCGTGGTGACACTGTGGATCACAAGCACCGTAACGCTGTGCGCCGCATTCTACTGCGCCAACCATATGCTTATCATGTCGGCTTGCGTATTGATGTCCCTCGTGGTCGCGGGATTCATGGCGAGCTTCAACATCCGCATCAACGGTTCCGCTCAGCGCGCCGCGGACAAGAAAGTCCTGCAGAACGGCCAACTGGCCAAAGAACATCCGACCCCTCGCCACAGCCAGCTGACGCATGTGGCCGTCACGCTGTTCACGGTGCTGTACATCACGCTGCTCGGATCCATGATCCTGATCGCGCTCACGCTCAACCACCATCCCGTGGCGCATGCCATCATGGTCGTCTTCCTGCCCGCCCTGAGCGACACGGGCGGTCTCGTGTTCGGCGCATGGCTCGGCAAGCACAAGCTCAGCCCGCGCATTTCCCCGAAGAAATCCTATGAGGGACTGTTCGGTTCCGTCCTGTTCGCCATGATCGGCGCGTTCATCATTTTCGCGTGCACCTACGATGCGGCATTGTGGTCTACGCGCTGGTGGATGCCCGTGGTGGTGGGCGTCTTGATCGGCGTGGTGGGCACTTTCGGCGACTTGTGCGCGTCGATGCTCAAGCGCGACATCGGCATCAAGGACATGGGCCATCTGCTCAAGGGCCATGGCGGTGTGCTGGACCGCGTCGATTCGATCCTGCTGTGCGCGCCATTCATGTGCTTGGTGTTCTGGTTGACCGGCATGTGATACCCAGACATGCGAAGCCTCCCGTCAGGGAGGCTTTTTTGTTGCCCGTCCGCCGCAAAGCACGGCTGGGGAATGACGAACCCGTATGGCATAATAAGACGGTTTACAGTTCTTGTGCATTCCCGATTTATGAGGAAAAGATTATTCCGTATGACGTCATTAGATAGCCAGCAGTCCACTCCAGAAACCGGTATTACCGAGGGCGGCACGGGCGGCGCGTTCCGCGACGTGCTTTCCAAGCGCCACTCCCACCGCGGCAAGCCTCCCGTCCATTTCGCGGACATGACCAAGGAAGAACGCATCGAAGCCGCCAAGGACATGGGATTGCCGAAATTCCGTGTCAACCAGCTCGCATCCCACTATTACGGACATTTCAACGCGGATGTGGCCACCTTCTCCGATTTCCCGGCCGCCCAGCGCGAGCAGGCTGCGGAGAAGTTCTTCCCGACGCTGATCAGTGAAGTGACGCGCCAGGTGGCCGATGACGGCATGACGATCAAAACGTTGTGGAACCTGTTCGACAATTCGAAAATCGAATCCGTGCTGATGCGCTATCCGTCGCGTACGACGCTGTGCATTTCCAGCCAGGTGGGCTGCGGCATGGGATGCCCGTTCTGTGCCACGGGCAAGCTGGGCCTGACGCGCAACATGTCCGCCGGCGAGATTGTGGAGCAGGTGCGCGTGGCCGCGGCGATGATGGAACGCGGTGAAGTCGCGGGCGGTCCGGGACGGTTGAGCAACGTGGTGTTCATGGGCATGGGCGAACCCATGGGCAACTACAAGTCGATCATGAGCGCCGTGCGCCAGATCAGCGCGTTGCCTCCGGAGGGCTTCGGCATCTCCGCGCGCAACATCACGGTGTCCACTGTGGGCGTGGTGCCGGGCATCCGCAAGCTGGCCGAGGAACATATCCCCGTGCGTCTGGCCGTATCGCTGCACGCGCCGAGCGACGAGCTGCGCGACGAACTCGTGCCGATGAACCGCCGTTTCAATACGACGCAGGTGCTGGATGCGGCCCACGACTACTATTTGGCCTCCAAACGCCGCGTGAGCATCGAATACGCGTTGATGCGCGGCATCAACGACCAGGCGGAGCATGCGCGCCTGCTGGCCAAGAGACTCAATCATTATGGCGACGACTGGGCGCATGTCAATCCGATCCCGCTCAACCCGATCGAAGGGTCGAAGTGGACGGCGTCGAAGCCCGAAGACGAGCGCCAGTTCCTTGACATTCTGCACCGTGCCGGTATCGCCGCGACCTTGCGCGATACGCGCGGCCAGGATATCGACGGCGCGTGTGGCCAGCTGGCCGCCAAAACGAAGCAGGCCGAGAACCGGTAGTTTCTCCGGTTGTAGTGCTCCCGCGAGCGCCATGGTGGCGTTTTGCGGTCGGTATGCGTTCGAGTCGGGTCTTGTGTGCGCGGATTATGAACATTCGTCAGTCTTCGTGCATAAGACCCGCTACTGTACGTACTCATAGGTTTTCGCATGGTTGCGAATTTGCGTGATGAGAGTACAGGAGCTCCTATGTCCTTAGCAGTGCGTGTTATTCCGTGTTTGGATGTCAATGATGGGCGAGTGGTGAAGGGCGTCCATTTTGAGCATTTGAAGGATGCGGGCGACCCGGTGCAGTTGGCGGCGGAGTATTACCGTCAGGGTGCTGACGAGTTGACGTTTTTGGATGTGACGGCTTCGAGTTCTCATCGTCAGACCATGGTTGATGTGGTGGGCCGCACGGCGGACCAGATTTTTATTCCGCTTACGGTTGGCGGCGGCGTGCGCAGTGTGGAGGATGTGGATTCGCTGTTGCGTTGTGGAGCGGACAAGGTGAGTTTGAATACGGCAGCGATTCGTGATCCGGAGTTGATAGCGCGTATTGCGGACCGTTTTGGCAATCAGGTGGTGGTGCTTTCCGTGGATGCGCGCCGTCAGCGTGGCGAGGTGCATACGCCTTCGGGTTTCGAGGTTACGGTGATGGGCGGTCGCAAATCCACGGGCATTGACGCGTTATGGTGGGCGAAGCGTGCCGAGGAGCTTGGCGCGGGGGGAGGTGCTGCTCAATTCGATGGATGCGGATGGTACGCAGGAGGGTTTCGATTTGGAGATGATCGAGGCGATGCGTTCCGAGGTGTCCATTCCGATTATTGCGTCTGGTGGCGCGGGCAAGGCGGAGGATTTTCCTCCGGCGATTGCGGCGGGTGCGGACGCGGTGTTGGCGGCTTCCATTTTCCATTACGGGAAGGTGTCGATTGGGGAAGTGAAGGATGCGATTCGCGCGGCCGGCTATACGGTGCGCTGACATGGGCCGCTTGGTTGATCGGAGTAATGGTATGGCGAATATTGAGTATGACAATGGTGTGGTGTTGGATCCGCGTATTGCGGCGCGTTTGAAGAAGGATGCCCAAGGATTGGTCGTGGCCGTGGTCCAGCAGTTCGATACGGGCCGTGTGCTCATGGTGGGGTATATGGATGACGAGGCGTTGCGTCGTACGCTCACTACGGGACGCGTCACGTTCTGGTCCCGGTCGCGTCGGGAGTATTGGCGCAAGGGCGATACGTCGGGGCATGCGCAGTATGTCAAATCCGTCGCGCTGGATTGCGATGGCGACGCGTTGCTCGTGCAGGTCGATCAGGTGGGTGCCGCCTGCCATACGGGCAAGCTGTCGTGTTTTGACGAGGGCGGCCCGCTGCCCGTGGTGGTCGGCGAGCGCCCGTGAAGCGTTCGGTGGTGCGGAATTCACCGATACCGGCTAAAGTTGGGGAACCATGAAGACGCTTGCTTATATTCCTTCGCCAACCATTTCCGAATTTGCGGTCGGTCCGTTCGTGATCCATATTTACGCGCTTACCATGCTGTTGGGCATTGTGCTGTGCGTGTGGATTCTTACGGTCCGCTGGAAAAAGTGCGGGGGCACGTTCGACCAGGTGCTTGACACCACGCTGGTGGCGGTGCCGTGCGGCATTGTGGGCGCGCGCCTTTACCATGTGATCACTACGCCGGAACGGTTCTTTGGCCCCAATGGCGACTGGGTGGAGATTTTCCGCATTTGGAATGGCGGCCTAGGCATTTGGGGCGCCATTTTCCTCGGCGCGCTGGGCGCGTGGGCGTGGTGCCGTCACAAGCATTATCCCATGGCGCTGCTCGCCGACGCGGTGGCTCCGGGACTGTTGGTGGCGCAAGCCGTGGGCCGTTTGGGCAACTGGTTCAATCAGGAACTGTACGGGGCTCCCACCACGCTGCCGTGGGGATTGCGCTTGAACACCGAGGGGACGGCCATCGGCCAGTCCGAAGTGTGCTACGACGGTTCCACCTGTCCCACGGGAACACTGTTCCAGCCCACGTTCCTGTACGAGATGATCTGGAACTTGGTGGGCGCGGCGCTTTTGGTGTGGCTTGGCCATAAAACCGTGCGCAAGCTCAAGGCGGGTTCCGTGTTCGCCATGTATGTCATGTGGTATACGGCGGGGCGCACGTGGATCGAATCGTTGCGCATCGATTTCTCCCACGAATTCCTGGGGCTGCGCATCAACATTTGGGTGTCGATCGGCGTGTTTATCGCGGGCACTATCGCGTTCATCATCATCCAGCGCGTGGGCACGTATACGGACGTGTTGAGCGAGAAGTTGCGCGCCATTAGCGAGCAGGAACGCAAAGCGCAACAGCATACCAAATAACGAGCCCGCATACCTCCATTCGCGCCGTTTGTCCCTCAGGGATGAACGGCGCGAATCATAAGGGGGCGTCGTCGATTGGCCTACCTAGAATGACAACCATGGAAATTCAAATTGCACCTAGTATTTTGTCCGCAGATTTCTGCAATCTCGAGCGCGACCTTGACCGCATCAGCAACGCCGATCTGGTTCACGTGGACGTCATGGACCATCATTTCGTTCCGAACCTGACCATCGGCGAGCCGGTCGTCAAGCGCATTTGCGAGGTCACGGACCTGCCGGTCGACGTGCACCTCATGATTGACGATCCGGATCGTTGGGCTCCGGAATTCGCCAAGCTCGGCGCCAAGTCCGTTACTTTCCACATGGGCGCCACGCACGCTCCCGTGCGCCTGGCCCGCCAGCTGCACGACATGGGCGTGGAAGCTTGCTTCGCCGTGCGTCCGGCGGAACCGGTGGAGCCGATTTTTGACATTCTTGAAGAGTTCGACACGATTCTCATCATGACCGTGGAGCCGGGCTTCGGCGGCCAGAAGTTCCTCGGCAACCAGATGGACAAGGTCCGTCGCTTGCGTGACGAGATTACGCGCCGCGGCCTGTCCACGAAGATCCAGGTCGACGGCGGCGTGAGCGCCAAGACCGCGCCGATCGTCGCCGCCGCGGGCGCCAACGTGCTCGTCGCCGGCTCCGCCGTGTACGGAGCGGAAGATCCGGCACAGGCCATCGACGATATTCGCGAAGCCGCGGCCGCGGCATACCGCGATTAATCCCATTAATCGGCATTCCCAAGGCCAACCAAACGATTGAGGTGTATATCAAAAGATGTACACCTCAATCGTCAAGATTCCCCGGGAGTGGATATGAAAACATTCGAGTCGCTATTCGAAGAGCTGGGCGCCAAGGCCCAGGAGCATGCTGAAGGGTCGAAAACCGTTCAGGAGCTGGAAGCCGGCACGCATTTCATTGGCAAAAAGATTGTGGAGGAAGCCGGCGAAACGTGGATCGCCGCGGAATATGAAGGCGTGGAACGCACGGCCGAGGAAATGAGCCAGCTCATTTACCATCTACAGGTCATGATGATCGACCGCGGAATAACGCTCGAAGACATCTATAAGAATCTGTAATCCGGTTGATGCCCGCCCAGGCGGGCGGCCGCTCCTGAAAGGGAAGGAACGACTATGCTGCGCATCGCAGTACCCAACAAAGGCATGCTCTCCGAACCGGCTTGGACCATGCTTTCCGAAGCCGGATACAAGCTTCGCAACAATCCGCGCCAACTGGTGGTCCAAGACGAAGACAACGGGATCGAACTGTTCTATCTGCGCCCGTTGGACATCGCCGTCTACGTGGGCAGCGGCACCATCGACGTGGGTGTCACCGGACACGACATGCTGTTGAATTCCGAAACGCAGGCCGAGGAACATATGGAACTGGGCTTTGGCGAATCCACGTTCCGTTTCGCGGCCCCGCAAGCCAGCGACATCGCGACGCTGCAAGACATTGAAGGCAAACGTGTGGCCACGTCCTTCGACAAGCTCGTCCACGACTATCTGGTCGCCAACGGCATCCAGGCGCAAACCATCCATTTGGACGGCGCCGTGGAATCCTCGGTGCGCCTCGGCGTGGCCGACCTGATCGCCGACGTGGTGTCCACGGGTACCACGCTGCGCAATGCGGGACTTCGCACGTTCGGCGAGCCGTTATGCCATTCCCAGGCCGTATTGATCCGTTCGCCGCGCGTGCGCGCGGACGACGAGCGTCTCGTCAAACTCAGCAGGCGCCTCAACGGCGTGCTCACCGCGCGTCGCTACGTGCTCATGGACTATGACATTCCCAACGCGCGCCTCGCGGACGCAGTAGAGATCACTCCCGGATTGGAAAGCCCCACGATTTCGCCGTTGCATGAAAGCGAATGGTCCGCCGTGCGCGCCATGGTGCCGAAAAAGCAGGTGAACCAGCTCATGGACCAGCTGTATGAAGTCGGCGCCCGGGGCATACTGGTAACAGCAATCCAAGCGTCCAGAATCTAGTAAATGACAAAATCTATGGTTGTACAGAGAAAATATAGTCCAGAAGCCCGCAACGTGGTATTCACGGTGCCGAACGTCATCAGCATGTTCCGCATCCTGTCGATCCCCATTATCGCGTACTTGGTAGTGAAGCACATGATGATTGCTTCGCTTGTCCTGCTGGCCGTCTCTGCTGCATCCGACGGGCTTGACGGCCTGGTTGCGCGCAAGTTCAACCAGGTCAGCAAGCTGGGGCAGATCCTCGACCCGATCGCGGACCGCCTGCTTATTTTCTGCAGCGTGCTCGCCCTATGCGTGGGGCGCGTCATCCCCTGGTGGATGCTCGTGTTCGTGGCGCTGCGCGACGTAACCATGGGCGTGCTCATCCTCGTCCTGGCGCAACATGATTACGGCCCGTTGCCCGTGCATTTTGTCGGCAAGGCGGGTACCGCCGTGCTGATGGTGGCCATCGTGTCGCTTATGGTGGCGGAAATCAATCCCGCGCTGCCGCCGCTGCACATGCTCCATTTGTTCGCCATCGCCTGCGCCGTCTGGGGCATCGCATTGTACTGGCTGGCCGGCATCATCTACCTGCGCCAGGGCATCGAGCTGATCGTAAAGGACCGGCGCTAGCACGTGAACGACGAACACAAAATGCCCCCGGCATACCCCGTCAATGAAGACGACAGGGCGCCACGCAAGCGCGCCGTATTCTCCCGGGGCATTTTCGCGGTCGAATCCTACCATGTCCCGGACCAGGAACGCTCGCCGCGCACCAGCGAGCACCAGCGCAAGGGCAGGGACGTGGCCCTGCAACTGCTCGACGACCTGACCAACCGGCCTCTTGACGCGCTCTACACGGACGCACGCCTGTATAGCCAGCCCAAATCCCGCATCACCTATTGGGGCACGCGCATCGTCGTATTCCTCGTATGCATCGCCGTGGGCTTCGTCTCCTGCGCGTTCGTACGGCTCCTGCAATCCGATCCGCGCAAGGAAGTGCGCGTATCGCTGTCCAAAGAGCTGTCCACGAGCACCGCGCACGTCAACGACCTGCAGCGCGACATCAAACAGCTCACCACACAAATCGACAAGGAATCGACGCAGGGGACACCCAACCCGCTCGTCGAAAGCGTACAGAAGAACGATCTGGCCGCGGGCCTGGTCGCCGTGGAAGGTCCGGGCATCACCATGACATTGTCCGATCCGATCGCGTCCGCCAACAATGAACACGCGTCCATCCGCGTCATCACCGACCTAGACCTCCAACAGCTCACCTCGCTGTTCTGGCAGGCGGGGGCGGAAGCCCTGGCCATCAACGGCAACAGGGTAGGGGTGCTCACTTCCATCCGCACCGCCGGCTCCCAGATCCTCGTGGGAACCACGCCCGTGGAAAGCCCGTACAAGATCCAGGCGATCGGGGACAAGAACGCGTTGGCCCAGTTCATGGGGGAGCGCAACTTGCAATCGTTGTATGATTCATTCCGTAACTCGGGAATTTATCCGGTAGTGGCAAAATCGAATTCGATCCGTCTTGACGCGGCTGCGGCTGGTACATTGACTTATGCGAAGAAGGATGAATAAATGGCAGCGGTACTAGGACTTATTATTGGCGTGGTGATCGGCGTGTTCGTGCGCCCCGACATTCCCGTGGTATTGCAACCGTACCTACCGATCATGGTCGTGGCCGCGCTGGACGCATTGTTGGGCGCCGCGCGCGCCTATTTCGAACGCAGCTTCTCCGACAAGGTGTTCGTCATCTCGTTCTTCTCCAACGTGATCACCGCGACGCTGCTCGTGCTGCTCGGCAACCAGCTGGGCGTAGGCTCGCAGCTGACCACCGCCGTCATCGTGGTACTCGGCATCCGCATCTTCTCGAACGTGTCCACCATCCGCCGATTCATCTTCAAGGGATGATGCCCCATGCGCGAACCTCATGAGCATCCCGAACACGAAGAGCGCATTCCCAAAATCTCGCGTCAGCGCGTGCGCGACAGGCGCAACGACAAAACGCAGACGGGCACATTCCCCGTGGTGCGCAAAACCGCGCGCAAACCCGCCACAAGCCTGCGTAGCCGCGCTTTCCGCGTACGACTGATTTCCAGCATTCTCGTGGCCTGCCTGTGCGCGCTGCTCGCATACGGATATGTCATCCAGGTCAACAATACGGACGTCACTTACGAAACGATGAGCGAGGCGGAACTGACGCGCCTGATCAGCGAAACCAACATGCAGGCGCAAAGTCTGGAAGAACGCAAATCGGAATTGACGCGCCAGCTCAACTCGTTGCGCGAATCGGCGAACAAGGAAGCCCAGGCGGAAAAGATCGCCAAGGAAAACGAGGAGACAAGCGGCATTCTTGCCGGACGCCTTCCCGCGCACGGCAAAGGCATCATCATCCATATTTCCCAGGGCAGCAAGCGCCATATCGACGCGGCGACCATGTTCAATCTTATTGAGGAATTGCGCAACAGCGGCGCGGAAGTCATCGCCATCAACACCGTGCGCGTGGTCATGTCCACATATGTGCGCCAAACGAACAACGGTCTCGAATGCGACGGGACGTTGCTGAGCACCCCGTACGTGGTCAAGGCCATCGGCAACCAGGCCAACCTGCAGAACGCCGTGAACATGGCGGGCGGTGTCGGTTCTCAGCTAACTGTCAAGTTCGGTGCTACTCTAAGCATAGATACCTCCGATAATGTAGAAATTACCGAGGTACAGAGTGTTCCCGACTATACATACGCAAAGATTGTAGAGTAGCGATTATGACTGATCCGATTCCAAGTGCTGGTGAAACAACCATTATTGGCATGCCTGCCATTCATATTCCTGTGACTTCAACGGGAGACCGTCCGCTCACTCAGGAAGATTTGCAGACCATTTCCCGCCTGTCCGACAACACGGCCCTGCTGATTTCCACGCGAGGCGCCGTTTCCGGCTCCAGGTACCTGCTGGACGAAGAGGAAGTGAGCGTCGGACGCGACCCGAAGTCGGACATTCTTCTCGACGATTCGACCGTATCCCGTTCCCACGCCAAGTTCCGCCGCGTGGACGGCAAGTACGAAGTCGTCGACTCCGGCAGCCTGAACGGCACGTATGTGAACAGGGAACGTGTCGACGAGGCCGTGCTCAAGGACGGCGACGAAATCATGATCGGCAAGTTCCGTCTGGTGTTCTTCACGAACGCGGCGTTCCGCAAGTAATTCCGTATCACCATAAGCCGGCGTTGGCAATGTGCCAGTGCCGGCTTTTTCCGTGTTGCGCACACCCGCATGCGATAATGAAATTCCGGCATAGCACGCGCACAAGGGGAGAGAAGCATGAACAACGTTTTACCGGCGATCATCTGGATGCTCGGCGCGCTGTGCGCCATTGTCGTGTGCGCGTCATGCGTATGGAATAGCCATTATGTGGGGGACAGGAACCGTCCCGTGCATCCTGTCAGCTGGACGATGGTCGGCGCGCATGTGATGTCGTGTGTGCTGTTCGCCATTCCATACGTGCTGTTTTTGGGCAGCAGGGATTCCATGGCGGCGGCGAGCCGGCACACCTATGAGCAGCTGGGCCGGATAAGCGCCATCGTCGCGGTGGTACTCGTGTTCGCGCAATTGACACTCATGTATCTGCAGGCGCGGCGCGCGATGTACTCGCAAATTGACGAGACGTTGCGCAAGGCGATCTGAAATTACGTACGCATATGTATGGCCGGAAATGATTCCGGCCATTTTTATATTTCAATGGATCCTGACATGGACAGTCGATTGATGACACGGATATATATAAGACAGTCAGAAGACCGTACGGGGAGTGCAACCGTTTATCCAATCTGACATAACGTTCATTATCGGATAATTATGGGTTGATAAAAAGTGCCGCACAATGGCGGCACTTTCATGTTGCACAGGTATTACTTGAAATACTCCATCACGGCCGGCGCAAGTTCGTCGACATGATCGATGACACGGTAGCATCCGTGTTCCTTGAGCTCGCCGGGATTCGCGTAGCCCCAGCCGCAGCCCAAGCAATCCAGTCCGCATGCGCGCGCGCCGTCGGCGTCGGTCCAACGGTCGCCAACCATCAGCGCCTTGTCTCCGGCGGATTTGTCAAAGCCGATGTGCTCGAAGGCATATTCGATGACCTGGTCCTTGTCGAGCCTGGAATTGTCGCGGCTAGCCCCATAAATGCCGTCGACCATCTTGTCGATGCCGAAATGCTCGCATACGGGAACGGCCTGGTATTCCGGCTTGCACGTGGCCACCGCCAGATAATATCCCGCGTCGCGCAACTTCTTGAGCTGCTCGGGAATGCCTGGAAAAACGCTGTTGTACAGGCATCCGGGAACCTTGTGGCCGGGATGCATCGGGTCGTCGAAGGTGGCGACATCGCTGTAATAATGGCGGTAAATGCGTACCGCATCATCCAGACGGTCCTCGGGAATATGGTTGCGCTTCATGGATTCCACAATGGCCGGTCCGATGAACTGGTGCAATTCATGCTGGCTGGGAACCGGTTCGCCCAACTCTTCGAATGCCTTGATAGCACATCCTATGATGCCCGGATCCGATTTGGTCAACGTTCCATCAAGATCCAACAGGACAACACGCCGTGGATGTTGCGTCATAAATTGGTCACACTCCCCTATATACGCCAAGAAAAGTACGGTCACTCGTAATCCGGGAACCATCCGTCGCGGTGCATCTGCAGACGCTTCTCCAGAAGTTCGGCCAGTTCCTTCTCCGAACGGCGTTCGAGCAGCATGTCCCAGTGCGTACGCGTCGGCTTGGTAATCTCGTCGGCCTCTTCCCCATTGGCGTCCTCACGGTGCGCCGTCTGGCCGCAACGGCATTCCCACTCGTGCGGCGCTTCCACTCCTTGCGCGAACGGAAGGATGGTACGGTGGCCCTTCGGGCACACGTACGCCACTTCGCTGCGAGCGGCGAAATCGACATTGTCGTCCGATTCCAGGGACTTGGCACCAATACTCATGCCGCGAAGACTACGTTCCGCCATAATTTCCTCCTCATAGTAACGATTCCAAGCTACAGAACAGTTCGGACGTGCAAATTATTCCATGCCTTCCAAACGGGCTGGAAGGCATGGAATACTCACCGCTTTAGTCGACGCCCGAATACGCCACAATGCCGCGGTTGACCTGGTCGAACGCCTCGCCCGCTGCATCGGCGATATGGTCCGCATGCTCGCCCAAGTATGGACGCGCCACGGCGATCTGCTGCAACATGTCCGCAAGACGTTTGCTGTTGCGCACGAAATCGCCGCCCGTCAACTCGGTGTCCTCAAGAATCCCGGAGAGTGTCTCTCCGCTCGCCCAGTCGAACGTGATGTCCACAATGCCCATGTCCAACGGCTGCACGAAGTCCACGTTGAGGCCGGCGTCCTCACAGCGCACCGCAAGGCGCTCGTCAAGCTGGGACAGCTTGCTCGTGGCGATGGCGATCTTGCCGCTCACGCCACCCGGATACCGGCGCGGTTCGTTGCTTTCCGTACGGCGCGACTCGTAAATCAGCGCCGACAGGACACTTGCCAGCTGCGCCGAGTCCAAGTCGTCGAACAGACCTTGTGTAATGGCCTCCGCCAAGAGCAGGTCGCGTTCGCTATACAGCCTGCGCAACAGCTGTCCCTTGGCCGTCAACGTGTAGTCAAGACGGTCACCATGACGTTCCTGGACCAGATATCCCAAGGAAGCGAGGATATTGCAGATCGTGTCGAACTGCCGGGCCACGGATCCGGTACGCGTTTCGTAACGTTCCTCCATGCGCGCCAGCTCACGCTGCTCGCGGGCCCAACGGTGGCCCCAACGCAAATGTTCCTGCAAATCCGGGCATTGGTTGCACGGATGGTCGGCAAGGTCCTGCTTGATCAACGCGATGTCGTCATCCAGACGGCGGAACGCCTGGGAACGGGCCTTTGCCGAGGGGAACTCCGTATGCTTGAGGCGTCGGCGCTCATTCTTCTGCAAGTCGGACAATTCCATGCGCAAGCGCATGAACTCCTCGAAATCGCCATATTCGCAGGCAAAAGCGCGCTCATAGCCTTGCAACGAATGCTTGAGCGTGTCGATATTGGCCTCAAGCTTCCAGGAAGACTCGTTGGCTTCCCACTGGGCGAATGAATGGTCCAGTGTGGAACGGGCCATTTCATAGTCGCTGGAATTGAGCAGGTTCACAGCCATGTTGAAGGTCGGGCGGAAGCTCGAGTGCAGCGGGTACACGCGCTTGCTTGACAGCGACGCGGCGACTTCCGGCTTGAAATCGCGGTTGTCCACCACGATGGCGTTGCCGATGGTGTCGATGCCCCTTCGCCCGGCGCGTCCCGTCAGCTGGGTGTACTCCCCCGGCGTGAGCGCCACAACGCCCGTGCCGTCATACTTTTCCAGCTTCTCGATCACCACGCTGCGCGCCGGCATGTTGATGCCCAGCGCAAGCGTCTCGGTGGCGAACACCACCTTGATAAGGCCTTCTTCAAACAGGCGCTCCACAATTTGGCGGAACAGGGCCACCATGCCCGCGTGGTGCGCGGCGAAGCCCTCTTCCAGCGCGTAACGGAATTTCGTGAACTCCAGCGTTTTCAGGTCGTCGTGCGTGAGCTGGCCCTGGATCATTTCGTCGACGATTTGCCGGATGCGCACCACTTCTTCATCCGTGGTCAGGCGCAATCCGGCGCGCAGGCACTGCTCGACGGCGATATCGCAACCGGTCCGGGAGAAAATGAAATAAATGGCCGGCAACATGTGCAGGAAATCAAGCTCATCCACCACGGCCCAGCGTTTGGGAATATAGCGCTGCCCCATTTGGCGGCGATCGTCGCGGGACCTGCCGCGCCTGCGCTCATGGCGGTTGCGCGCGGGAATCTTGCGCATGGCGTCATGGTTGAGCTGGTCCATGCGGCTTACCAGGTGCCCGTTGAGTTTCGTGGTCTGGTCTCCGCGCGCGTCACGCCGGTACAGGTCGATGACTTCCGGTTCGGTGTGTTCGTTCTTCTGCACGAGAACGTATTGGTCCAGCGGCACGGGACGGTGTTCGGAAACCACGAGCTTCGTGTCCCCGCGCACGGACGTGATCCACTTGGCGAAATCCTCCACATTGGACACGGTCGCCGACAGTCCCACAATGCGTACGGATTTGGGCAAATGGATGATCACTTCTTCCCACACCGGTCCGCGGAAACGGTCGGCAAGGTAATGGACTTCATCCAGCACCACGTAGCGCAGCGCCTGCAGTGTTGTCGAGTTCTCATACAACATGTTGCGCAACACTTCGGTGGTCATCACCACAATGTCCGCTTCGGAGTTGATGGACGTGTCGCCCGTGAGCAGACCGACCTTGTCGGGACCGTAGATGGCTACCAGATCATGGTATTTCTGGTTGCTCAGCGCCTTGATGGGCGTGGTGTAGAAGGCTTTGGCGTTATGCTGCTGCGCGAGGTATACGGCGAAGTCGGCAACCACTGTTTTGCCGGCGCCCGTAGGCGCGGCCACCAGCACATTGGATCCGTGCTCCAGGGCGAGATTGGCGTCCATTTGGAAGTCGTCAAGGTCGAACGGCATACGGTCGGCGAACTTTTGCGCCACGGACTCGCGGCGTCGTTTGACTTCCTGGAAATGGGCGTAACGGTCTGCGGCGCTCATTGGAGACGATTCGGAATCATAATTGGGCTCAGATGAATGGTGACGATGCTTGGCCATAGTCCTTTACTTCTTAACTACTTGTTGAATTGGCTCCATTGCGCCCACGTACGTGCGTAACGGTTCTGCCGCGCTTCCTTGCGTTCGATCACTTCGGCATGCGCATCCGCGTATTCGCGCGAAGCTTTGCGAAGCGGCTGCGTGAACAATGGAGGCTCCACCTCGGCCTTGGCGTTGGTATGCAACGACATGGCCTCGGTCCGTTTGCCCGCTTCGGCACCCACACGCGAAATGACACGCATGGCGGACATGGCGTGGCGCAGCACATAGACCGCGCCGATCACCACCATGAGAATCATGAAGAACGCGAGAATCCACCAAATCCAACCTGGCATAGTCCCCAATCCTCCAGATTCACTCGTCCAACGCGACGTGCTCGCCGTCTACGCTCAATTCGCGCTCGGCACGGGCCACGATCATGGTTTGCAATGTTTCCGGTGCCACGGCGACAATATGGCGCGCATGGGCGATGCAGAATGCCACAAACCATGAATCCGACTGGATCGTCAGATGCACCTTCTCCCCTTCTCCGCACGGTTCGACCGTGGCGTCGGACAAGGTGGTGATGAAGGACAAATGCGGCTGGTCGGTGATGAATACGGCGTGCGTGCCGTTATCGATGCTCCACTTGCGCAATTCGCTGACGGAAACGTCCTCGATTTGCGGTTCGGACAAAGGATCGACAATGTTGGCGCGTTCGATGCGCGACAGGCGCAGAATCTGCCAGAGACGCGGCTTGCCCGTGGAACGGTTGATGGTCTGGTCCACGCTGACAAGGTCGCGCTGCTCACGCGGCGTGATGTCGGCGACATCGGTCCACACGGCCACATAATACAAGCCTTCATCGGCAAACAGCTTGACCGGGGCCACGATCTTGCGGTGGACGGTACCCGAGCCGTCAATGAATTCCATGTCGAGCAGTTTCTTGTGGTCGATCGCCGACTTGACCACATCGAAGCTGTGCGGCTCCACTTCGTATCCCGTAAGGCTTACCCACGGCGTGGCTCCCGGAGCCACATGGCCGCGCAGGCGTTCGTAGAGCGCTTGCGCTTTTTCGCGCTGGTCAATCGGCAGCAGGCGCGAATGGGCCAGATAGTTCATGGACGCGGTCAGCATGCTCATGTACTGAGGGGAAATGCCGGCCAGGCGTTCCAGTCCCAAAGAATTCGTGGCCGAGACGATGCCCTCGACGTCCAGCAACGACCAGTCGATATCGAAGAACTGGCTGCCGGCCATCTCGCCGTCGTCAGACACGGTCGTAAGCGTGTTGATGTCCTTGTGGATGGTATTCACGAATTTTTTGAGCTCGTCGTCAGACTTGGGCTGGCCAATAAAGCGTACGGCCAGCTGCTCCAAGGAATACTCCTCGCCCAAATGCGCGGACAGGAACAGCATAAGGCGCAAGCGGCGGTCCACTTCGCTGCCCGTCTGGAAGGAATTCTTCTTGTGCGGCTTCGTGGGCTCTTCGTCTTCGTCCTCGTCGTTGTCATAGCTGCTGATGGACTTTGCCATGACCGTGGCGCTCGGCACATCCGCTGAATCGTCGGCGAGTTGGAGGTTCGCGGCGGCGTGCAGCCTGCGATGGTAGGCGTCCACGGCCTCCTGCGGGCTGACAATCACGGATCCCGGATGCTCCAACACAAACATGGCCAGATCGTCGGCGTCGCTATATGCCACATTGATCTGCTCGCCGTCCACATCGATGGTGGCGGCGAAATGGCGGGAATCCACTTCCCTCACGAGATTTTCCGGAATGTGCTGCGTGCCGATTCCCGGCGCCATGGAATCAAGACCGAGGCCCGGCATTGGAGTTTGCGGGACACGCGGCGCGGTACGCGAAGTATGCTGCTGCGGATGTTCGGGTTCGGTGGAAATGGACATGGAGCGCGCCAAATAGTTCGCCGCGGCAAGCACCGGCAAATCGTCCGCGGTAAAACGCAGACGAATGCGCGGTTCGTCGCCGAGCTGCAAACGATATGAGGCGAAATCCTGGCCCTCGGACTTGGAAGAGTACTCAGGCTGACGTGATTCGATTGCGATGCCCATGGCGGCGAGTTTGGCGCGGTCGCGCTGGAACTGTTTCGCGAACGCCGCTTTGGCCGCTTGATCGGCGAGCTCACCATATGAGTCGGCGTATGCCTTGACACGCTGTGCAATTTGACGCGAGGTTAGCCATTGTGGGCAAGCGGATGACAATACTGCCAATACATCCAATTCGTGTTTGCCCCACTTATCAGAAAAGCGTCGCCTTCCGTTACTGCCTTCAACCATTAAGTCCTACCGTATCGTTATGGTTTATACTAAGTGCGCATGGCGTTGGTCCATGCCCTGTTTCTCTATGATAGATGGTTTTTGAGCTTGTTTTGCTTAAAACACTAAAATTCTTCCCTCAATTTACTTTTTGTTATCCTTCGAGCCGAAATTTTGGTATGTCCATTCGTCGGGCTCAATTCCCTGCGGGCCCACATATTCTCCGTTGGGCACATAGCTGGGGCGGTTTTCGTCATGCAACACGGCGTCGCCATAGAACGACACGTTGCGGCCGAACGTCCAATCACCCTCGATCGTCACCGAATTCGCGGCGGCCAACGATGGCACCGAGTACGGGAAACGCTCATTAAAATCATGGATGTTCTTGTAATAGCGCGCGTCCAAATGCACATCCGGGAAGATGTAGTTGCCGTCTTCCATCTCGTAAGCGTCGGTGAGGTGGAAACGGTCGGAACGCATGATGAACAAGTCGTCGGTCGTCTTGACGGGAAGGAAGCGCATGCGGTCCACCTGGACGCAAATGGCGCCGTCAAACAGGCCCACGGCCGCACCCATCGCGGTTTCCAGCTGAATAACGGGAGTGGACGAGGCGTCGGTGGGATCCACCGTCTTCTTGTTGCGGATCACCGGGAGCGGCAACACGCCGTTATACTTGGCGAGCAGTTCCTTCAACGCGTCGATACGCACCCAAATATTGTTCGTATTGAAATACGGATGCTTAGCGATATCCATGGCGTCGGCCTTGTCGTCGGGATGGACCTGCGTCATTTCGCGCAGCATCAGGCGGCCCGTGGCCTTGTCTCGTACGATATGGCCGCCCTTGCGGTCGGCGCTGGTACGCGTGGCCACCTCAATCATGATCGGCGCGCCCGTATTTTCAAAATGTTGCGCCAGCGTACGCGACGGACGTGCGCCCAGGTTGTCGGAATTCGAAATGAACAGATATTCGAAACCGCGTTCTTCCAGCGCGTCCAGCAATCCCGACTCCCACACTGTGGAGAACAGGTCGCCGTGTCCCGGAGGGCACCATTCGAGATCCGGCTGGGACGGATACTCCACGGGCTTGCCCGTAGCCAGATCGATCTTGGGTTCGCGATGCTGGATGATTTCCAACGGAATCTCGTCCTGTGTGAAATGCTGCTTCTGCAGCACCTGCATCGTGTCCGCGGACGTGCGGAAGGAATTCATGAACGTCAGCGGCAGCTCGATGCCCAGACGCATGCGGGCGGTCTGCACCTGGCCGAGGATGATGTCGATGAAACGCATTGGGCGGGCCTTGTGGCGGCGCACGGGAAGTAGCGACTTGGCGCACTCCAATCCCATGGAAGTGCCCAGGCCTCCGTTCAGCTTCAAAAACGCGGTTTTGGCAAAGGCATCAATGGCTTTGTCGTGGTTGATGGTTTCATATACGTCACGGAAACTGGAGACACGCGTAAGCGGCTCCACATCCTCCTCGCGGATGTAGCTCGTGCCGTCGTCGTTGGCCCAGACATTGTAGAGGCGTTCAAACTGGCTGATAGCCGTTTCACTCATGCCCTGGGTGCGCATTTTTTGCGCAGAAAAGTTAAACATGTCCGACATGTCCTCAAGCCTTTCCAAAAAGAATACCGTGTCTAGTGTAGTCGCATTTACAAAATTTATGTGCGCTTCCCAAATATTCACGCATATCGCGTAGTAAAAATATTTGACGAAGACGTGCGAGAACCCGTGCGGTTACGCCATAAAGAAAGGCGCTGTTTATTGCGGTGCAATTGCAATATTATTTGCGGACGCTGTGAACAATACATGCCATAGCCAACGCGGATCACGCGTTTGGCGGCTCCTGTTCATCCTTGTCGCGCTTGTAGATGCCCAACACGCCGACAATGGCGGCCACCAAAATGCACGGGGCGCAAATCCACGGGCTCACACCCTGGAATTTCAAAACCAGCGCGACAACGATCAATACCGCGGCAATTACGAAATACCAGATTTTCTTCATATTCTCCCCGACTCTTCGACTCTCGTACCCAGTATAGGGGTTCGACCCCGCGCCTAGTCAAGTGCGCGAAAAGGTTTGAATACAGAAAAACCGCAAATGCCGTAAGCATTTGCGGTTCATGGTCGGACCAGCGGGATTTGAACCCGCGACCCCTTGACCCCCAGTCAAGTGCGCTACCAAACTGCGCTATGGTCCGTCTCGGTGTTACCGAATACAGAACATAGCACAGTTTTTTAGAAATGCAAAATCACTTTTTGCCCTTGCGCTTCTTTTCACGCACATTTACCGAGATTTGGATCGGCGTGCCTTCGAAGCCAAACTCTTCGCGCAGTTGGCGTTCGAGGTATCGGCGATAGCCGTGCTCAAGGAATCCTGTGGCAAAGATCACAAAACGCGGCGGGCGTGTGGAAGCCTGTGTCGCAAACAGGATTCGGGGCTGTTTGCCACCGCGCAACGGATGCGGGTGGGCGGCCTGGATCTTGCCGAGGAACGCGTTGAGCTTGCCCGTGGGAATACGCTTGTCCCAGGATTCCAGCGCCGTATTCATGGCGCGCGTCAAACGGTTCGTATGCCATCCGGTTTTCGCTGAAAGATTGACACGCTGGGCCCATGTGACACGTTCGAACTCCGTCTTCCACAGGCGCTCCATGCGCTGGCGGTCGAAGTCGTCCATCAGGTCCCACTTGTTGAACACGAGCACGATGGCGCGGCCGGCGTCTACGGCGGAAGACATGACTTTCAGGTCCTGGTCGGAAATCGGCTGGGAAGCGTCGAACAGCACGAGGGCGAGTTCGGAACGCTCGATGGCCGCTTGCGTGCGCAACGACGAATAGTATTCCGCGCCCGACAGCTTGTGCATGCGGCGCTTGATGCCGGCCGTATCGATGAACAGCCAGTCTTCCCCGTCCATCGACACGATTTCATCAACCGGGTCGCGCGTGGTTCCGGCCAAATCGTTGACGACGGAACGCTCGGCGTGGGCGAGCTGGTTCAGCAACGAGGACTTGCCCACGTTCGGGCGTCCTACCAGCGCCACGCGGCGCAGATGGGACGGCGTAAGGAAACCGGACGTGCGTTCGGCGCGCTTCAGGGCGTCCAAAGCATCGTCGAGCAAGTCGCCCACTCCCCTGCCGTGCATGGCGGAAATCGCATGCGGCTCGCCCAGTCCCAGCTTCCAGAACTCGGCGGCGGCGTATTCGCTAATGCGGTCGTCGATCTTGTTGACGGCCACGATCACGGGCTTGCCTGAGGAACGCAGCATTTTCACAATGCGCTCGTCCGTGGCGGTCAGGCCGACCTGGCCGTCCACCACGAAAATCACGGCGTCCGCGAGTTCCACGGCGATTTGCGCCTGTGAGGCGATGGCCGAGTCGATGCCTTCCACGTCGGCTTCCCAACCGCCCGTATCCACCAGCTTGAAGTCGGTTCCGGTCCATTCGGCGTCATAGCTGACGCGGTCGCGCGTCACGCCTGGCGTGTCTTCCACCACGGCGGCACGGCGTCCCAGAATACGGTTCACGAGCGTGGATTTGCCCACGTTCGGGCGTCCTACCACTGCAAGCACGCCCACCTCGCGGGCCTTGGATTCCTCCACGGGCTGCATGAAGGAGGAACCGTCAATAAGTCCGGCGTCCTCTTCCTCCAGCTCGTAGCCTTCCATGTTCGCGGCGTAACGCTCGTATTCCTGCGTCTCGATGGCGTCTTCCACCAGGCCGATCAGGACATCCAACGTCTGCTCGAACGTCAGGTCCGAATTGTCGACGGTGGTCACGCCGTTGGAAGCTTCCATGAAGGAGGTCACCTGCGCGTCCTTGTGGTCGCGCGCCGACACGTCCTCGACATTCGTCATGCCCTTGGCGCTGGCTTGGCCGGAACGTCGCGCCTGGCGCACTTCCTCGCGGGCCGTCAACAGCACGCGCACCTGCGCGTCCGGAGCCACGACCGTGGTGATATCGCGGCCTTCCACCACGATACCGCGACCGTCCGAGAAGGATTCCTCGGTGCCTTCGGCGGCGATATAGGCGCGCTGCGCCGCGATGAGCACATGGCGCACGGGAATGATGCCGGACACGCTCGAAACGTGCGTGGACACCTCATACGTGCGGATCTGTGCGCTGATGTCTTCACCGTCGCAGAATACCTTCGGATCGTCGGGATCCATGCTGATGTCGAAATGGCCGTCGGTGAAGAACGACGCGACGGTTTCCGTTACGAGCTGCTCGTTGACGTCGCCATCCAGGTCGATGCCTTGGTGCATGCACCACCAGGCGCACGCACGGTACATGGCGCCCGTGTCAAGATAGGCGAAATCGAAATATTTGGCCAGGGCCTTGGACGTGGACGACTTGCCCACACCCGCAGGTCCGTCAATACCGACACAAATCACAGTCCCACCGCCTTAGAAAGGGAACGGACCTCGACCTGGGACAGCACGCGGTAGGAACCGGGCTTGAGATCTCCCAGCTTGATCGGTCCGATCTGCGTACGCACCAGTCGCGTCACCGGGTATCCGATAGAGCCGAAAATGCGGCGCACAATACGGTTCTTGCCCGAGTGCAGCGTTACGCGCACGACCGTCTGGTCGCGGCGCGCCGCGAGGATGACGCACTTGTCGAGTTTGATCCAGCCGTCGTCCAGCTGCACGCCCGTGCGCACGAGGCGACGGCAGACGTTGCCGTTGAGCTTGCCTTCCAGCGTGACCACGTAGGTCTTTTCGACTTCGTACTTCGGATGCATCACATGCTGGCTCAATTCGCCATCGTTGGTCATGAGGATCAGACCTTCGGAATCGTAATCGAGACGTCCCATGTGGAAAATACGTTCGTATTTGTCGCCCACAATGTCGCGCAGCGTATAGCGGCCCTTGGGGTCCTCCATAGCGCTCAGCACCTTCTTGGGCTTGTTCAGCGCCAGCGTAACGTGGTTCGGGTTGATGTGGATGCGGGATCCATCAACACGGACTTGCTGGCGTTTTGGATCGACTCGCGTTCCCAAAGTGGTGACAAGTTCGCCATCGACTTCAACGCGGCCGTCCGTAATCATTTCTTCGCATTTACGGCGTGAGCCAAATCCTGCCTGCGCAAGCAATTTTTGCAGGCGCACCCCGCCCTCATCATCATGCTGGTGGGCTTTTTTGGCTTGACTATATGCGTGTGGCATCGTTCTCCCAACGTGGCCTTAATAATGAATAAATTCGCTATTTTATGATTTTTAGTAAATACTAAAAACGACGTTTAGTATTGTACAGGGGCTGCATACCATGGCAGCCGATCGACGGGCCGAGGTCCGTTCCATATATAAGGATAAAGGAAAGTTATGACTGCTATTGACAATGAGGCGCTCGTCGAGCGGAAAGTGGAGCCTAAGGAAAAGCATTCGCTATGGGCGCGCGTATTGAGCGAGTTCGCCGGCAGTTTCCTGATTTGCTTCTGCATTTATCTCATGTGCACGTTCGGTTCCACGCTCTATAGCGTGAACCTCGCCTTCATCGCGTTGGGCACCGGTGTGGTATACGCCGCCATGACCATGATT
Source organism: Bifidobacterium magnum (assembly GCF_000741255.1). Classification (GTDB taxonomy): domain Bacteria; phylum Actinomycetota; class Actinomycetes; order Actinomycetales; family Bifidobacteriaceae; genus Bifidobacterium; species Bifidobacterium magnum. The sequence goes on along the minus strand of NZ_JGZB01000006.1, from coordinate 63,192 downwards.
TTCGGCAAGATTTCCGGCGGCCAATTCAATCCGGCCATCACGCTGGCCGCCATGCTCACTTCCAAAACGCGTGTGGCCGACGGCGTCCTGTACATTGTCGCGCAGATCATCGGCGCCATCTGCGCCGGCGGTCTGGTCAAGGCGATTCTGCCCACTTCTCAGTCCATCAGCGCCAGCCAGTGGTTCGCCATGTCCGTCAACGGATTCGACAAGGGATCTTCGCTGTATGCTTCGCTCAACCAGCTGGGACTCACGTTCAATGTGACCATCGCCATTGTGGTGGAATTGATTGCTTCGATCATCGTGGTGGCGGCCGCCATGGTCACGCTCAAGAACAACGGCAAGCCCACCCACACCCACGCCCTGTCCATGGGTCTGGCCTATGCGGCCGCCGTGGCGATGGCGTATCCGGTGACGGGCGCCTCCGTCAACCCCATCCGCGCCACGGGTATCGCCATCTTTGCGCAGGGTGAAGGTCTAGCGCAGGAGCCTCTCGCCCAGTTGTGGGTGTTCTGGGTATGCGCCATTCTGGGCGCCGCCATTGTGGCGCTGGTCATTATCGTGGCCCAGCTTATCGCCGGCCGCAACACGGAGGACATGATGGCCCAGGAAGTCGCCGAGGACGCACAGGAAGAAGCCCTCGAAGAAAAGGCTTCGGAAGTTCTGGCGGAACATGACGATGATGAGTCGAGCGTAACCACCGATGAGGATGTGGCCCTGACGGGCGCGCAGGCGAACGCTTTAGAGGCTCAACAAGCGGATACTGAAATAAAGTAACAGGATCGCCGCTCCAGACCCGATGCCCACCGTGGCGTCGAATGGCACGGAACGGACCTTCCAGGGACTGCGGTCCCGCAACACCAGCTGGATGATTCCGGTTACGATGGCCGTCAACGCGATACACAGCGTGGCGGCCATTTCTTTACCGAGCGCGGCGAGAACCGCTGCAAGGGCGACCATGCCGGCGACAATCCATTCAAACCATGGCGCGCCTTCATGGTTCTCAGAAACATGAGGATGATCTTTCATCGCCGATCCCTTCCAATACGCGGTCGCGTTCATTATGCAAATGCGGCATAGCCTGTGCTGTAACGCCCGGCCGTGCCGCATCCGTATATTCACTCTACAAATAGTAGGTCATATCTGGACTTCTTTAGTGGAAGAAGTGCCTCGTTCCTGTCACATACATCGTGATATCCGCCTCTCGTGCGGCCTGGAACACTTCCTCGTCCCGGATGGATCCGCCCGGCTGCACGATCGCCTTGATACCGGCGTCGATCAGGATTTGCGCGCCATCGGCGAACGGGAAGAACGCGTCCGAGGATGCCACGGCTCCGCGCGTGCGGTTTTTGCCGTCGTCCAACGTGTTGGCGCGTGTTACCGCAAGGTTGGCCGAATCCACACGATTGACCTGTCCCATGCCGATGCCTACCGTGGCCTCGTCGTGTGCGATGAGGATGGCGTTGGATTTCACGCATCGTACCGCGCGCCATGCGAATACGAGATCCTGCAGGGTCTTTTCGTCGGCGACTTGGCCGGACACCAGCGTCCAATTGGCCGGATCGTCTCCCGGAGCGTCGATTTGGTCGAGATCCTGGACCAGCAGGCCGCCGTCGATTTGGCGGATTTGCTGGTGGTGTACTGGAGGCTCCTGTACCTGCAAGATGCGCAGGTTCTTCTTCTTGGTGCGCAACAGTTCCAGCGCTTCCGGTTCGTAGTCGGGAGCCACGATGACTTCGGTGAAAATGGGGCGGATATTGTTCGCCATTTCCAAGGTCACCGTACTGTTCGCGGCAATGACTCCGCCATAGGCGCTCATAGGGTCGCAGGCGTGCGCTTTCAGATGCGCTTGCGCCACGGTATCCGCCACCGCCAGGCCGCAAGGATTATTGTGCTTGACCACGGCCACGGCGATTGCGGGAGCGAAATCCCATACGGCCCGCCATGCGGCGTCGGCGTCCACATAATTGTTGTAGCTCATCGGTTTGCCGCCCAGCTGACGGGCATGGGCGAAGGAACGCGTGTTGAGCGGATCGGTATAGAGTGCCGCGGTCTGATGCGGATTCTCCCCATACCGCAAAGTGTGGGCCAAATCCCATGTGCGCGTATAGGCTCCGGAGAACTGGCCGTCATGGTCCTGGTCGTCGGGCTCGTTGTGAATGGAGTCGGGTTTTGTCCAATGCTCGGCCGTCCATTCGTGAATGGTGGCGTCATAGGCGGCCGTGTGTGCGAAGGCTTTGGCCGCCAGCCATTGGCGCTCTTCCAATGAAAATCCGGTACCGTCCTCAATGCGCTGTGCGACAAGCGCGTAATCGTGCGGATCGGTGATGATGGCGACACAGGCGTGATTTTTGGCAGCGGCGCGGACCATCGTCGGTCCGCCGATATCGATTTTTTCGATGATGTCCGGTTCGCTTGCACCGGAACGAACCGTCTGCGCGAACGGGTAGAGATTGACGATCACCACGTCGAACGGTTCGATATTGAATTGTTGCAGTTGCGAAGCGTGGTCTTCACGCGTGACATCCGCAAGGATGCCCGCATGAATGTGGGGGTCCAGCGTTTTTACGCGGCCGTCCAGACATTCGGGAAATCCCGTAACTTCCGATACCGGAGTGACCTGTACGCCCAGATCCCGCAATTGTTGCGCGGTGGATCCTGTGGATACCACTTGTGTGCCGGCGGCGATGAAGGCCCGCGCCAGCACGTCCAATCCTTCCTTATGAAATACCGATACCAAAACCCGTCGTAGTGGTCGGTTCATGGTCATTCTGATTCTCCTTCGCGTGGGACGCGGATCGCACCACTCGGTGAGAGGCGGATGGCGCGTGCGGGGTGTCGTTCGGGGACTCCGAATTCACATGGAGCGCACCGCTGGATTGCGCGGTGCGAACCTTGGCGGAGGACTTCTGCTCGTCGTGATCCTTACTGGCATCACGTTCGGAAGCATGGTCTTCATGCACCGATTCGGAAACTTGTTCAGAGTGATGGCGTGAAGCAGCACCACGAATTGCGTATGCGAGGGCGACGGCAACCAACGCCACCATCCATACGGCGAATAGTCCTATTGCCGTCGGTTTGGCCAAAGCTTGTGTGGACTGGGCCACGGGAGCCCCTACCGTACGCAGACGGTGGGTTCCCAACGAACCGTCGGCAAGAACGAAAATAATGCTTGCGGCGAGGGAAACCAGCACCACGGCGATACACAACGCCCCGGCAGGATACGCAAACGCCAACAAGCGTTGCTGCAAGGACTGCGCCGTATTGCGGGCCACGCGCCACATGGGGAAAGCACGCCGGTACGTCAGCGCCACGATTCCCACCAATACGCTGACAATGCACGGAATCAGTACATAAAACGTCCTGAGACCCGAGGATTCCACCGCTTGCGGGAACAGCGCGAATACGGGCAATGCGGGAAGGCCCGTGGCCGATCCGTTCCATAGGGTGAACGTGGCGATGGATCCAATGGAGAAACTGGCGCCGAACAGCCACGCCATGGCCCAAATGGCCAGATTCGGCAGCCATGCCAGCGACATGATGCAAATGAAGAAACGGGACCATGTCCGCACTTGCAACAGTGTGAACATGGTGCCCATGGCGTCATGGTTCATAATGGTCCACACGATCACGGTGACCAGTCCGATGGCCAGATAGATGCCCAGCAATGCCACGCCCACGACGAGTCCACTTACCACCGCGTGGTGCACGGGCAGCGAAACATGTTCATGGATGTAGCTTTGCACGCGGCGGCACGCAGATGAGCCAGGCCATACCGCCCATAGGCATCCGATCGAAAAGACCACGGCGCCTTTGACAAGGACCAGCCACCATGAATCGTTGACGGTTACGGAGAGGCCGGCCGTCATTACGAGATCCAGCAACAGCCATGCCACCAGACCTCCCGCATATGAGCGCATGGTCGCCTTGAACTTCAGGGCTACGGCCCGGATCAAAACGATCAACAATATGGTCAATAGCAGCGGTGTGACGCCCATTACTACGCCATTGGCGTGGAATCCGACACCTTGGGCCGCCAACGTCATCGCCTTGGTCAGGGGCACACTAAAGCCGGTAAGGCTTGCGGCCCCCTCTTCCATGGTGATCACGAGCAATGCCAATGACAACATGAGTCCCACCGGAACGGTGAACAACAGCATTGCTACGACGGATACGGCTACTCCTCTAAGATATGGGGTAATACTCTTTCTCATCACTTGCTTCGAGCGGCCAACAACTCACGCATAAGATCCGCCGTCTGACGCGGTGTGCGTCCAACGGGGATACCGGCCGCTTCTAGTGCCTCTTTCTTGTCTTGTGCCGTTCCCTTGCCTCCGGAGACGATGGCGCCGGCATGGCCCATCTGTTTACCCTCAGGAGCTGTGAATCCGGCGATGTATGCGACCACGGGTTTGGTCATGTGTTCTTGCGCCCACAAGGCGGCGTCTTGTTCCGCGTTTCCGCCGATCTCGCCGATCATCACCACCGCTTGGGTTTCCGGATCGTCTTCAAAGACCATAAGCGCTTCCTGCAGCGTGGTGCCCACGATCGGGTCGCCTCCCGCCCCAATGCACGCGGTGAAACCGATATCGCCAAGTTCCGCCATCATTTGGTAGGTCAAGGTGCCGGATTTGGACACGAGTCCCAACGGACCATATGACGTAATGCCGTCAGGAATAATGCCGAGGTTGACGCCATGTTGATCCGGCCGGCCGCTCATGGTGACCATACCGGGGCAGTTTGGTCCGATTAGGCGCACTCCCCTGCGCAAGGCGAGTTCCACACAATAGGCGCTGTCCGCGACGGGAATGCCCTCGGTGATAACCACCACGACGGAAAAACCGGCCTCAATGGCCTCGACCATCGCGGACTTGGCGAATCGTGGCGGAACGAAAATGACGCTCGCTTGGGCGCCGGTCTCGGCCTTGGCCTCCTGACAGGTTGCGAAAACAGGCACTTCAACGTCGGTGCCATCCATGCCAGTAAAAGTCAGCGAGGTACCCGCCTTGCGTGGATTGACACCGCCGACAACACGGGTGCCCGCGGCCAGCATGCGCTGCGCGTGCATCATGCCTTGATGGCCCGTGATTCCTTGGACAATAACAGGGGCATCATGTTCTAGGAATGCGCTCATTGCCTGTTCTCCTTAGCTTGCGCCGCCAATTGCACGGACATTTGGGCAGCTTCCTCCATGGTGGGGGCGACATGGATCATGGAATTGTGTTCTTCGCGCAATATGGCGAGACCCTCGCTCGCATGATTGCCGTCAAAGCGGACGACCAGCGGCTTGGTCATGCGCAGCTCTTCAATGGCCTCGATAATGCCGCGCGCCACTTGCTCGCAGGATGTGATGCCGCCATACACGTTGACGAGCACGGATTCGACTTTCGGGTCGGACAATACGATGCGCAGGCTCTGGCACATCGTTTGCGCGGAGGCGCCGCCGCCGATATCGAGGAAATTGGCCGCGGTAATGCCGTTGCCCTGATCCTCCCCCGCATATGCGACGGCGTCGAGGGAACTCATGACCAACCCCGCGCCGTTGCCGATCACGCCCACTTCGCCGTCGAGATGGACATAATGCAGGCCAAACTCTTGGGCCTGATGCTCCAACGAGTCGCTTCCCGTGCTGTCGTCGAAACGCTTCCAACCGTCATGGCGGAATTTTGCGTTGTCGTCCAGTGAAATCTTCGCGTCCAATGCGCATAGCGATTTGGACGACTCGTCATCGGGATCGCCAATCTTGGCCAAAGGATTGATTTCCACCAAGGTTGCGTCATTGTCCTTAAAACAGCGCCACATGCGCAACAGGATCTGCGCGGCCTGTTCCACATCGGCATGGTAGAAACCGATGGCCGCGGCCATTTCCCGGGCTGCTTCAATATCGAAATCGTCCAACGCGCTAATATGCAGGCGCTTCACCGATTCCGGATGCTCCTTGGCGATTTCTTCCACTTCCGTACCGCCATTGGCCGTGGCCAACACGTCGAAATCCCTGGACGAGCGGTCCACGGAAATGGACACATAATATTCATGAAGAATGTTTTTAGCCTCGGCTACCAGCACGCCACTTACCGAGTGGCCGTGAATGGTCATGGGAAGAATGTCTTCCGAGGCGAGAATCGCGTCATCGCGAGTGTGTGCGAGCTTAACTCCTCCGGCCTGCCCGCGGTGGCCGATCTTTACCTGCGCCTTGACGACCACAGGATAGCCTATCTGGTCGCTGCCCTCAGCAACTTCATGGGAATTTTGCGCGTATATCGCTTCCGGAACAGGAATGCCTTGTTCTTTGAGCAACTCACGCGCTTGGTATTCATATAGATCCATAAGATTCCTTCCAAGTGGCGTCAGACAACGACCAGGAGTCGATTTACAACTAGGCCGGCATGGTCAGCAACGAACTCGTAGGATAATCGCCCAGCGAAGCCACGCCGTTCAGTCCGTCTAATTCCATAACAAAACTAAAGCCAGCGACGGTTCCTCCGCACGCTTTGACCAAATCGCGGGCGGCGGAAGCGGATCCTCCTGTGGCGATCAAATCGTCGACGATGAGAATGCGTTCGCCTTCGTGGACGGCATTGGACTCGATTTCAATGGTGGCCTCGCCGTATTCGAGCGAATAGCTCGCCGATTTTACCGGCGGCGGGAGCTTGCCGGCCTTGCGTACGGCAATGAATCCCTTCCCCAAACGCGCAGCCATAGCGGGACCAAACAGGAATCCGCGAGCCTCAAGGCCGGCGATCGCATCGATCTGGTCGACCGGAACCGGAAGCGCCTTTTCCAAGGCGTCCATAAGGATGCTCAAGGCTTTCGCATCGGCGAAAACGGGCATGAAATCGCGAAAAAGAATGCCGTCTTTCGGATAATTCGGAATGGAACGAATCAACGAGACGAGGTACTGCGCATCCTCTTGGCCGACTTTTTGTATGTCAGCCAACGTGATGTCTGACTGTGCCATAGTTGTCCTTTACTTCATCACTGGTATTGGATATGAACAAGCGTGTAGACAACAACGCTTATGCGCGCTCGTCTGCTACCGGCTTGGTGTCCTTCTCGGTTTCAGAAGCTTCGGCTTGTGCCGCAGCGGCCGGTTCCTCGGCCACAACATCTTCCTGCACCTCGGTGGTCACCTCGGCATCTTCGATCTGCTTGGGTTCTTGCGGAAGCGGATTGCCTTCCTCGTCGACCTCGTCGTCATGTACATACGCGGGGCGCACGTATTGACGGCTGACCGCCTTGAATGCGAAACGCATCTGGGAACCTTCAGAATCGATGACGATCTCTTCATATTCCTCGTCGACATCCACGACCTTGCCGATCACGCCACCGATGGTAATGATTTCAGTGCCCGGCTGCAGGTTCTTCCTAAAGTCTTGAAGTTCTTGGTTTTGCTTCTTTGCCTTGCGCGACTGGAAAAACAGCATGCCGACCATGAACACCAGTAGAATGATCAGAAAAATATAATCCACAATGGGCTCCTTGCATGTCGTATATGTCACAACTGCCGTGGGCACGATTCATGCCCACGGACAGACAACTTTAGATTAGCTTACTGACATCGGAATTACTAGCATCTTCAGGCGGTTGCATGCCGAGATGTTCCCATGCCTTGCGCGTGGCCATGCGCCCGCGCGGAGTCCTCATGAGGAATCCTTCGCGTACCAGATACGGTTCGCATACCGTTTCGATGGTCTCCTGCTCTTCGCCCACCATGGCGGCGAGATTGTTCAGGCCGACGGGGCCGCCCTGGAAATTGTTCACGATCGCATTGAGCACGGCGATATCGAGCCTGTCCAGGCCCTCCGTGTCGATCTGGTAGAGCGCCAATGCGTCTTGGACGTCTTGCGGTTCCACGATTTCCAAATCGTGGACGAGGGCCCAGTCTCGCACACGGCGCAACAACCTGTTGGCAATGCGCGGCGTACCGCGCGAGCGGGACGCCATCTGTATGGCCGACCCCTGCGCAAGTTCCAGACCCAGCACCCTGGCGGACCTCGTGATGAGCTTCTCCAATTCCTCGATCGGATAAAAATCGAGGTGCGCGGTAAATCCGAAGCGGGCGCGCAGCGGAGACGGCAGCATGCCTTCGCGCGTCGTGGCGCCGATCACGGTGAAACGAGGCAAGGTGAGCGGAATGGAAGACGCTCCAGGTCCCTTGCCGACCATCACGTCCACACGGAAATCCTCCATGGCAATATAAAGAAGTTCCTCCGCGGCTCGCGGAAGACGGTGGATTTCGTCAATGAACAGCACTTCCCCGGCGTCCAGCGAGCTGAGGATGGAAGCGAGATCGCCGGCATGCTGGATTGCGGGGCCGGACGTCACGCGGATGGGGACTTCCAGTTCGTTGGCGACAATCATGGCCAATGTGGTCTTGCCCAATCCCGGAGGACCTGCAAGCAGAATGTGGTCCGGCGGCACCTCGCGTTTTTTCGCCGCATCCAAGAAAAGCTGCAATTGCGCCTTAAGGCGCGGCTGGCCGATAAAACCGTCAAGAATGTGCGGACGCAGTTCCTCGTCGCTTACGGGCTCGTTGTCCATGGGCGCCGTGGAAACCATGCGCAACGATTCCTCACGCGCGTTGCTGTTGTCGGCGTCAAAATATTCCATCTGCTCCATGCGTCACCTTCCCGAGTCCAAAGATTTAAGGGCTTGGCGCAGCACCATGGGGACTTCGCTGTGTGGCAACGGTGTTGCGCAGTGGAGATCCTCGATGGCGCCGTCTACCGCCGCCACGGCGTCCTGCTGATGCCATCCGAGAGAAATAAGGCCTTCAATAACCTGAAGCCTGCCCGTATCTTCAGCCGCCATACGCGCTGGAGTGTCCGAGGCCAGTTCGGGCGTGGGCGCCGTGATGGAGCCTTGCAATTCCACAATGATCTTTTGCGCGCCTTTTTTGCCCAGACCCGGCGCCTTGGCCAAAGCGGACGCGTCATTGTCTGAAATCGCCTGGGCGATCTGGCCCGGATTCAATGTCGACAGCAGCGACAAAGCCACCTTGGGGCCGATGCCGCTCACCTTCACGAGCTGCGTGAAAATACGCTTGGCCTCCATGGAAAGGAAGCCTTGTAGCGCAATGGCGTCCTGGCTGACGCTCATGACGGTATACACCGTACGATGCTGGTCAATATGAATTTCCGCGAGGTCGGCCAATGGCATGCGTATCTCGTATCCCACGCCATTGACGTCCAAGATGATGGCGGTACTATCAACCGCTACGACCTCGCCCGTAAGTAATGCGATCATGGCGGCCCCTAGCAATAAAAATCGAACATATGTTCGTATTTTACATGGCTCTGCGGACTCTGCTGCTTTTGCCCGCCTTTTGGGCGGCCATGGCCCACTGGCGTTGGGCCGCAGTCAGATGCTGCTCACGCTCGCCACCTTGGATGGCGCCGGCGGGGCGCAATGCGTGGCATATCGCGATGGCAAGCGCGTCGGCGGCGTCCGCGGGTTTGGGCAAAGTGTTGAGATTCAAAATGCGGGCGACCATGCGTTCCACTTGGATCTTTTGCGCCTTGCCGTTTCCCGTGATCGCGGTCTTGGATTCGGAAGGCGTGTGCACGGCGACGGGAATGCCGCGCTGCGCGGCGGCGAGCATCGCCATGCCCGCCGCTTGCGCGGTACCCAACACGGTATTGCGGTTGTCTTGTGCAAACACGCGCTCGATGGACACCACATCGGGAATGAATTCGTCCATTTTGGCGGCCAAACCGTTGTACACGGTCAACAATCGCAAATCCTGCGGCTGTTCAGGTTCCGAACGTACGACATCCACGTGAATAAAAGAAAGCCGGCTATGAGCGCCGGCTTCTATCACGCCGACACCACAACGCGTAAGGCCGGGGTCAACGCCAAGAATAATCAAAGGGATTACTCTTCTTCCAACTGGGCCATGACTTCATCGGAAGCGGTCCAGTTGCTGTAGATGTTCTGGACATCGTCCAGGTCGTCGAGGTTGTCGATCAGGCGGGACACCTTCTGGGCATCCTCAAGCGTCAGCTCGACTTCGTTCTTCGGCAGCATGGTCAGGTCGGCGGAATCGTAATCCACACCGGCATCCTGCAGAGCCTTGCGCACGGCGATGAGGTCGGAAGGATCCGTCACCACGGCGAAGGTCTCGCCGTGATCCTGCACGTCTTCCGCACCAGCTTCGGCGGCCTTCTCGAACAGGTCGTCAAAATCCACGCCTTCGGCCGGAACCTCGATGACGCCCTTGCGCTCGAAGTTGAAGCTTACGGCGCCCGTGGTGGCCAGAGAGCCGTTGCCCTTGGTCAGCGTGGAACGCACTTCAGCGGCGGCACGGTTGCGGTTGTCCGTAAGGCATTCGATGATGATGCCCACACCGGCGGGAGCGTAGCCTTCGTAGACGATGCTCTCGTAGTTGGCGCCACCAGCTTCTTCACCGGAACCACGCTTGACGGCGCGCTTGATATTGTCGGCCGGCATGGAAGCCTTCTTGGCCTTATAAATGGCGTCGTAGAGTGCAGGGTTGCCGTCCGGATCGCCACCGCCCTGACGAGCGGCGATTTCAATGTTCTTGATGAGCTTCGCGAACAGCTTGCCGCGCTTTGCGTCGATGGCAGCCTTCTTGTGCTTCGTGGTCGCCCACTTGGAATGACCTGACATAATGCTCCTACGCTAATCGATACTAATAAACGCAATGATTCTATTGCAGTTCTAAGACAACGCCTCATTATATACGGCAAGCACCTGATCAACCACGGCCGACCAGTCGAAATCGCGGGCGCGGTCGCTGCCGGCTTGCGCCAGAGCGTTCCGCCGCTCTTCGTCTTCCAGCAATTCCACAATGGTCTCGGCGCAATCGTGCGCGTCACCGTTCTGGAAAAGCGCCGCTTCGGCGCCGTTGTGCGTCACATCCACGAACGCTTCGAGATCCGACGCCACCACCGCGCACGAGGCGGCCATGGCCTCCGCGAGCACAATGCCGAAGCTCTCCCCTCCCGTTTGTGGCGCCACATAGATGTCCAGCGAACGGTAGAACGAAGCTTTGCTGTCGTCGTCGATGCGTCCGAGAAACTCGAAATGGCGTTGCAGTTGTCCTGACGGGTCGATGTCGCGCAGCATGGCGTACGCTGCATCCTGGCCGTCGCCGGCGCACAGGAACCTGGCCTGCGGATACCGCTGCAACACATATGACGCCGCTTTCGCAAAAATGCGGAAGCCTTTGCGCTCTTCCGCCATGCGTCCCAGAAAACCGATGGTCGGCGCTTGGGCCGTTCCCCGCCAAGACGTGCGCGGCTCGGCCTTGGCGAAGAAATCGTAGTCGATACCGTTAGGAATGACATGGCTCGGCGTAGATAGCGGCACAAAGTGGTCCGCGGTACGCTTCGCGGCAGGAGAAACGAAAATCGCCTGCGCGACCGGTTGCAGTTGGCGCGTGATCATGCGCCCGAACATGCGCAACAGTTTCGGATATGGTTCAACGCTCGCATGGAATGTGGCGACCATCCGCGGCGCGCGACGCATGCGCAACGGCTTGTGAGACAATGACGGAATTTCGGGCTCGTGAATATGCAAAATGTCGAAATGGCCTTGCCTCACCCATCTGCGCACGCGCATGCCGGCGGTCAGGAAGAAGCTCAGATGGGCCCATGAACCATTGTACGGAACCGCAAAAGACGAATCGTTGGTATGCACCCACAATGGCATGTCGGTGGTACGCCGTCCCGGAGCGTACACCGACACCTCATAGCCGCGGGCGATAAGTTCATGGGCGAAATCGCGCACATGGTTTTGCACTCCACCCGGAGTTTCAAAAGAATACGGGCAAATGATACCAATCCGCATCGTTTTGGAACGTGATGATACAGATTTCCCCAAAGTCGTAGTATGACGTTTCGAATTAGATACAGACACAACTATGTATTGTGAATCACCGACTTGACTTTCCCACCATTTCCAGCACATGCTCGGGGACGTTCTTGAGCCGCGAAAAATCGAGGTCATCAATAAAAATCGGCTGCAACATGTGCCAATCCTCCGGATGGCGCACGATACCTTGGGACCATATGCGCACCCACTCCTGGGAAATGGCGTGGATGGCTTCCTCCCGTTCCATGGAAAGGAATGGCGTCACGTCGATCGGGGCGCCGATCTCGCACACGTATCCGTAACGGGTCGCCGCCTGATCGCGCCGTTTCCCGTCAAGACGTTCACGGTACACGTTCACCACATACAGCGGACGGCCGGAATCATAAGCGAGCGTCGCTGGACCGCGCGCCACACGGATGACGGAACCGAACGCTTCCACAAACTCGCCATTGCGTCCCAAATCACGGTCCGCCAACAGGGGCGCCACCACAGGGGCGTCAATACGCATGCGTTCTTCAAGCTGGGCCGTCAAATGCTTGCTACCCGTCAGCAGCACGGTGATGCCCAATTTCTTGCGGATCTCGATGAATGTTTCCAGCAGTTGTTCATTGGACAGACGCTCCGCGACGGTCAGTACGGGCGCCACTTCGAAACTGCCCCATAGCCCCGCGTAATCCCAGTTGCCCTGATGTCCCAGCGCCATGGGAGACGACTGACCGTGGCGCGCGGCCTCCTGCAGCATCGGCACGCCTTCGCCTTCGCCGCGCACGCGCGCTCGCAATTGCTCTTCGCTTCTGGCGTCCACCGTCATCGCCTCTGCGAAATATTGGAAATACGAGCGCATGCCCTTGCGGCTCATCGCGCGCAGCTCATGCGCGGTGACGGGCCGCTGCGGGTGTGAGGACTGGAGGACATGGCGCAGGTTGCGTTCCAATTGTCGCACGCCTGCCGCCCGGGCCAGCCATGCGATATTGGCCGCGGCAGCGAACAGTCCCTCGATAAGCCATTGCGGGATACGGCGTGAATGACGTGCTATGGCGTTGAGCAACGAATCGAACATGAACAACCTTCCGACAGTACCGGGTCAGTCCGCGTGGTCGAGACCGCCACGCGCAGCCAGCGCCTTCTTCACTTCGCCGATGCGCTGGAAGACGGTGATGGTTCCCAATACGCACAGCAGCGCCATGGCGATGGCGAGCCATAGCGGGCTATGGGCCAGGCCGCTGACCGCCATGCCGATAAGGATGATGGTCAGGCGGTCGGAACGTGTGGCGATGCCGCCCTTGGCTTCGCATTGGATGGATTCGGCGCGTGCGCGGGCATATGGCGTGACGAACGAGGTCATCATGGCGTATGCCGTGCAGCACAAGCCGACAAGCGCGACGATATTCATGGATTGCGTATTGATGAGGCCGTCATGGTGCGGATAAATGTTCATGAAGAAGTAGATGGCCGCTCCGATCAACACTCCCCAATCGGCGATGCGATCGAGAGTGGAATCAAGGAACGCCCCGAACTTGGTGCTGCCCGTGGTCAACGCCGCCACGGATCCGTCAAGCGAATCGAACAGCACCAGAATGGTCAATACCACCGCTCCCCAGAACAGCCATCCGGTAATGCCCGTGGCAATGCCGACCAGCGTGGTGCCGACGGCGCCACTAACCGTTACCGCGTTCGCGGACAGGCCCATGGCCACCAGCAACTTGGCGATTGGCTCGATGCAGCGTTTAAACGGGGGACGTAATTTTTCAAGCATGCGATGATCTTTTTCCTCGAATAATGGATAACTTTACGTACCTTACGATAACAAGATCATTGATTTTGTATAAAAAATGGGGATCCGCGAATGTTCGCGAATCCCCAAAAGTCAACGGTTCAACCCGTCAACGGCCGGGAGCTCAGTGCTCCACGGCGTTGAAATCGTCGGCGCTGTTGATCTGCACGCGCGACTTCAATGCGGCCATGATCCAAGCCTTGGCCTGGTCGATCGGCACGCCGTTGAGCTGGCTGCCGTCACGGAAACGGAAGCTTACGGCGTTGTTGGACACATCCTCTTCACCGGCAATGAGAATGAACGGCACCTTCGACTTGGAGGCGTTGCGGATCTTCTTGCCGAAACGGTCGTCGGACAGGTCGATTTCGCAGCGCACCGTCTCCTCTTCCATCGAGCCGATGAACTCCTGGAGATGCGGAGCGAACTCGTCGGCGACGGGCACGCCCAGTACCTGCACCGGGGCGAGCCATGCCGGGAACGCGCCGGCATAGTGCTCCAGCAGGATGGCGAAGAAACGCTCGATGGAACCGAACAGCGCGCGGTGGATCATCACCGGACGCTGGTGGGTGCCGTCGGCCGCCACATACTCCAGCTGGAAACGTTCCGGAAGGTTGAAGTCCAGCTGAATGGTGGACACCTGCCACGTGCGTCCCAGAGCGTCACGTGCCTGCACGGAGATCTTCGGGCCGTAGAAAGCGGCGCCGCCCGGATCGTCCACGAGTTCGAGACCGGAATCCTTGGCGACTTCGGCCAGCGTGGTGGTCGCTTCCTCCCAGATTTCGTCGGAGCCCACGAACTTGTGCTCGTCCTTCGTGGAGAGCTCCAGATAGAAGTCGTTGAGGCCGAAGTCCTTGAGCAGATTCAGCACGAAGGTCAGCAGGTTCTTCAGCTCGCCCTTCATCTGCTCGCGCGTGCAGTAGATGTGGGAATCGTCCTGGGTCAAACCGCGCACTCGCGTAAGGCCGTGGACCACGCCCGACTTCTCGTAGCGGTACACGGTACCGAACTCGAACAGGCGCAGCGGCAGCTCGCGGTAGGAACGCTGGCGGGACTTGAAGATCAAGTTGTGCATCGGGCAGTTCATCGGCTTGAGGTAGTAGTCGAAGCCCTGCTTCGTGATGTTGCCGTCCTCATCGCGCTCTTCATCCAAGTGCATCGGAGGATACATGCCGTCCTTGTACCACTGCAAGTGGCCGGACGTCTCGTACAGGCCGCCCTTGGTGATGTGCGGGGTCTGCACGAAGCTGTAATGGTGCTTGCGGTGCATTTCACGCGAGTAATCTTCCATGGCGTTGATGACCGCGGCGCCCTTGGGGTGGAATACCGCCAGGCCCGGTCCGATTTCGTCCGGGAAGGAGAACAGGTCCATTTCCTGGCCGAGCTTGCGGTGGTCGCGCTTCGCGGCTTCTTCCAGACGCACCTGGTAGGCCTTGAGCTCGTCCTTAGTCGGGAATGCCACGCCGTAAATGCGCTGCAGCATCGGGTTCGCCTCGGAACCCTTCCAATACGCGGCGGCGGCGCGCTCCAGCTTGAACGCCTTGATGTAGCGCGTGTTCGGCAGGTGCGGTCCACGGCACAGGTCCGTCCACACCACGTTGCCTTCGCGATCCACGTTGTCGTACATGGTCAGCTCGCGGTGCGCGACATCTTCTCCGATGCCGTCGTCGATGGCCGCTTCCTTGTCGTCGATGAGCTCGAGCTTGTAAGGCTGCTCGGCTTCTTCGAGCTGGGCTTCGGACTGCGTTACCACGCGGCGGCGGAAGGACTGGGAAGACTTGATGATGCGCTGCATGCGCTTTTCGATGGCTTTCAGATCCTCCGGGGTAAACGGGTTCTGCACATCGAAGTCGTAGTAGAAGCCGTTTTCAATGACCGGGCCGACGCCGAGCTTGGCGTCCGGGAAGATTTCCTGGACCGCTTGGGCCATGACGTGCGTGGCGGAGTGGCGCATGATGCGGATGCCGTCTTCGGAATCAAGCGCGATCGGCTCGATGGTGTCGCCGTCTTGAAGTGGCGTATACAGGTCGCGCGGTTCGCCGTTCAATCGCACCGCGATGATGTTCTTGTCATCTGCGAAGAGCTGGACGCCCGTGATGTCTGCCGCCACCTCCTTCGCTTCACCATTGAGATTAATAGAGATGGTCTGTTCAGCCATACGATGTCCTTTGCTATCGGAGCCCGCGTTACAAGGTGCAGGCTTGGACGTAACTAACGTAGCTAACATAAGGTCATGTTGAGACAAGACGGACGGTGCGTTTCGCGCCCCATCCGGCCTCCCCCAAGGCTCGGTGGCATGACACGCGAAACATCATACGAACGCACGAAAAGACAAAATAAAAATATAGGAAGAAAAATGCAAATGCGGAAACGCAAAAAAGAGAGCGGACAACGGGACTCGGACCCGCGGTCTCGACCTTGGCAAGGTCGCGCTTTACCAACTAAGCTATGTCCGCATAATCAACAGGAGTTGATTCGTGGGTGATATAGGAATCGAACCTATGACCCCTTCCGTGTGAAGGAAGTGCGCTAGCCGCTGCGCCAATCACCCGATCTTCATTTATGCAACCGGTTCAGCGGACCAGTTCCGTGGGCGATACAAGATTCGAACTTGTGACCCCTTCCGTGTCAGGGAAGTGCGCTACCTCTGCGCCAACCGCCCGGTTGTGCCGATTCATCGGCGAGGTGGGTACGAGAGTCGAACTCGTCTATACGGCTTTGCAGGCCGCTGCCTAACCGCTTGGCTAACCCACCATTAGACTCCCGAGGAATCTAGAGCGGACAACGGGACTCGGACCCGCGGTCTCGACCTTGGCAAGGTCGCGCTTTACCAACTAAGCTATGTCCGCAAGCGTTTCAACCAGTTCATCACTGCTTGAGCACGAGTCACTACTATAACCGCATCGTTCATATTTGCAAATGCCGGCGTGTCGAACAAATTGTGAATGTCTGTTCTCTTTAAGATGTATTATGGTGTTTGCAAACGCATAAGACGTTAAAGTACTAAGCATGTATGATCAAGCCTCCAAACACCGTGTGGCTATGGTGTGTGCCTTTGATGGATGGAACGACGCGTGCCATTGCGCCACGGATGTTATCCATCAACTGGTTTCCCGCTACCCTTCCACGGAGGTGGCTCATATCAATCGTGACGGCTATTACGACTATCAGGTTTCCCGTCCGATCCAGTGCAATATCCAGGGATACCGACGTATTCTTTGGCCGCAAACCACGTTCTACGACATCGCCGTGAGCGACACGTTCCATATTCTCGCCGAAATGGGTCCGGAACCCAATTACGGGTGGATCGAATACTGTCAGGAAAGCCTGCGGATCGCCCGCGAATACGAAGTCAGCCACGTGTACACGTTGGGGTCGATGTTCGCGGATTGCCCACACACGCGCCCGCTGCCCATGGATATCATGGTCAACGGCGAGCCCGTCGACGAGGAATACGAGCACAACGGCCCTATCGGCATTCCCCAGGTACTTGACGCCTCGGCCGAAGAGGAAGGGTACGCCACCACCTCGTTATGGGTATCGGTCCCCAAATATTTGGGCAACAACGATTGCGCGCTGGGCACCGCGCAACTGTTGCAGGCGCTGTCCCGGTCCATGCCCGTGAATCTTATGACGGAGCATCTGGAAAACCGTGCCGAGCAGTGGCGTTCCCACGCGGACATCATTTTGCGCAACACCCCCGATCTGACCAAATATGTTGAACAGCTCGAACGCGAATACGACATGCGCGAGCAGGCGCGCCATATCACCAAACAGGGGTCGCCCGCCGTCGAACAGCTGGTGTCCGATGCGGAAGAGTTTCTGCGCGGACTCCCCCATGACTTCTCGGAAACGAAATAATAAGGCTGTACAACCATGAAAACGGCCCGGCTCGCCATCACAAGGCAAACCGGGCCGCGTTTATTGAGGGAACCGTTACGCGTGTTACGCGTTTTGTCCCACCACAATGCCTTCCATCGGGGAAAGCACGCCCGTGAGCAGCAGAATCGCCACAATAATCGCAATTACGATGCGATAGATGGCGAACGCCTTGTAGGAGAACGTGGACACGAACTTCAAGAATCCGATAATCACCACATAGCCGACGAAGAAAGCCACCACCGTCGCGGCGATAGTCGCGCCCCATCCGGGGAACATGGCTTCCGTGTTGGCATTGTGCACGGCCTTGACCGCTTCAAGAATGCCCGATCCGAACACCGCCGGAATGGCCATGAGGAAGCTGACACGCACCGCCGCTTCACGCGTATACCCCATCGCACGGCCGAACGTGATGGTGCCGCCGGAACGGGAAACGCCCGGAATCAGCGCAAGCATCTGGCCCATGCCGAACAGGACGGAATCCTTCGCCGTAAGATCGTCCAATGATTTGATCTGGCGCGACTTGTCGTCCACAATCCACAGCAGCACGCCGAACAGGAACAGCACCGTCACCGTCACCCACAAATTGCGCAACGTGGTTTCAATGGCGTCCTGGAACAATACGCCGGCAATAAGAATCGGAATCGTGCCGACGATAATGTACCAACCCATGCGCGCGTCCTTGTTGGACTCCCCCAGCCGGTGACGCCAATCCTTGCCCTCATGGCCGAACAGGCAACTGAACCAGCCGCGCAAAATATTGCAGATATCGCGACGGAAATACAAAATGACCGCCAACTCCGTACCCAACTGGATGATGGCCGTGAACGCTGCACCAGGATCGCTGCCCAGCATCAGATCGCCGACAATACGGATATGGGCGCTGGAAGAAACGGGAAGATATTCGGTCAACGCCTGCACAATACCCAGGAATATGGCCTGAAAAAAATTCATAATCCCTCTTGCGAATAATGGATGAGTAGAAATTCGTAATCAACCCTACATCCCGCCGCGCCTATTGTTCACTCGGCCATTTGCGCTACGGACACACACCGCTACAGTGGAACCGGGAATACCGGCATATCCACACGACAGGGGATTTCTTATGAACGTATACAGAAAACAGCGCCTTTACGCACCGCAAGGCTTTTTCGAATGCGAAGGTCGCGGATTGGAATGGCTCGGCCAAGCGCAATCCCAAGGAGGCCCACGCGTAGTGCACGTGTTCGACTGGGGCGACGACTACCTCGACATCGAACGCATCACTCCGTCCATGCCCACCCGGGAAGCCGCCCACGCATTCGGCGCGGCGCTCGCCCATATGCATGACGCGGGAGCGCAATACTACGGACAAGCCCCCGAAGGCTATACGGGAACCTGCTATTTCGGACCCCTCGACGACCCCGTCCCCATGGACACAGGAACATGGACCGATCCCGTGACCTATCTGGCCGAAGGCCGGCTGCGCCCCATGGTGCAACTGGGCATCGCGCGCGGAGAATTGCGCCAAAGCGACATGGACCTGACCAACGAAGTCATCGACGCATTGCCCGAACTGCTCGGCAAAGCCGCGAACGACAAGCCCGCCCGCGTACACGGCGACCTATGGAGCGGAAACGTCATGTGGACCAACGACCGCGGCCCATGCGAAGCCGTGCTCATTGACCCGGCGGCCCACGGCGGCCACCGCGAAGAAGACCTCGCCATGCTCCAACTTTTCGGCATCACCTACTGGCACGACATTCTCGAAGGATACATGTCCGCGCATCCGCTCAAAGCCGGATTCGAAAACCGCACCACCATCTGGCAGCTCTACCCCATCGCCGGACACTGCGTATTCTTCGGTGGCGGCTACGTACACCAATACCGCTCCATGTGCTGGTCCCTGATCAAATGATCCGGACCGCCTGCCTCCGCAAAACGAAGTAGAAACACTACCGGTGTCGTTTTCCTCCCCGCGCTATCATGAACGCATGATCCGACGCGCCAAGGAAAACGACATCCCCCAAATCATCGCACTGCTACGCCAAGTCCTGGAAGTGCACCACAACCTGCGGCCCGACCTGTTCCGTACGGGAAGCACCAAATACTCCCGGCAGGAATTGCGCGACATCATCGCCAACCCCGACAAGCCTATTTTCGTATACGTCGACGGGACTGCCACATCACAAGACCGCATACTCGGATACGCGTTCACCGCAATCCAACGGCACCACGGCGACAACATCATCACCGACATCACCACCCTCTATATCGACGACATCTGCGTGGACGCCGACGCGCGCGGACAGCATGTGGCGACGCGGCTCTACCGGCACTGCGTCGACTTTGCCCGCGCCAACCATTTCCACAACGTGACACTGAACGTATGGGAAGGCAACGACGCGGCGCTCGCCTTCTACCGCGCCATGGGCATGGGCGTGCAAAAAACGTGTATGGAACAGGTTTTGTGATACGGGCGCAGGCTGTCCGTTAAAGCCGGCATATTGTGCGGGCGGCAAGTAACAAGTAGCGAGTAGCAAGTATGTGGCCGTAGTTAGGCGGCCGCCTTGCCGAAATGTTGCGCGACTATGGCGTCGAGCTGCGCGGCGATGTGCGGGAATTCCCGGTTCAAGTCGAGCGTGCGCACGCTGATCATGTCGCCTTGCATGAGGTAACTGTTGTCCGGCTGGGCCTCTTCATCGGTCCGCGCATACAGCAGCATGCCGGACACGGTACGGTTGCCCGGCTCCATGGACGCCGCCTTGTTCTTGACATACGCGAACATCTGGTACAGGTTGGCCGAATGGATGGTATGCGCGTCATAATTTCCGGACATGGTGCGCGCATAATATTTCGCGTCGATAATCAGTACGGTGTCCCCGGCCGCATTCTCCAGCATGACGTCGCTGCGCATGGCCGGGAGCATTGTCGTCAAACCGTTGTCAACAGCCCACGGGATATGCGCCGCGCTCACAACAAGTTCGGGATGTTCTTTCCTGTAGTAGCCCAACAGGAATTTCTCATAAATGTAATGCATCTGCCGGTCGCCAAGAAACGATTGCAACCGGTATGTGCCGGCATGTTCGGTAGGCAACAATCCGGCGAACAGCAATTGGCAAATGCCGAGCAGCGCCCGATACGTATGGTTGTTGCGGTGCAAAGGGAGGGACGACCATCTGATATTCGACGGATCGATCGTGTTCACATGGTCGAAAAACGGCATTATTTGTTTGAGTGCACGTCTATAAGTGTCGCTCGTGTCGCTTTGGTACAGCAATATTGTTGCCGCCGTTTTGATGATTTGATTGAGCACGTTGTTTTCGCAAAGCTCGTCAAACTCGCAGGATACGCGCTGCCGTTGCGCCAGACGGTCACGCATGGTGCCTTGCACATCGATTTTGCCGCGCACTGTGGGCAAAGATTCGTGCCGGTTCGCATATCCGCGGTACAGGCCGCGCTTGATCTGGCGCCTGATTCCTTGCACGAGCATGGCGGCGAACAGGTCGTGGATGTTGTCAAACCGCTGTGCGGACACCTTTTCCATTCCCGCAGGCCGCAAGGACGGCAACGCGTAGGAAAGCATGTGGTAGATGTTGTTGATAAGGATGCTTTTGTCCCGCATCAGCGCAATACCTCGCTGAACACGTTCTCCCAGTGCCGTACCTTTTCCGGTTCGTCGAACCAGTATTCGTCGAGGGTGGGAATGATGTCGAATTCTGCAACGGACCGCATCCATTCGTCCGTGCAGGTTTCGGCACGCCGTCCGCACACATGGCTGTGGCCCATGCAAAATCCTTTGCCCAAGGAATCATCTTGGGATATTGCCGCATTGAGCTGCCGGATTGCGGCAATGAAGCGGTCGAAGGTTGTGTTATGGAGGCCGCGCTGATAGGTTGCGAACTTTTCGGTGTCGAAGGCCGGTTCCATATACACGAAACCGAACCGGCGGCGCAGCGCGTAATCGATTATTGCCAGACTGCGGTCCGCCGTGTTCATCATGCCGATAATGTAGAGGTTTTCGGGAACCTGGAATTGTTCGCCGCCGTAGGCCAACGGCATCGCGACTCCACGGTAGCCCTCTTCAATCAGCATGAGCAGTTCTCCAAAAATCTTGCTGACGTTGCCGCGATTGATCTCGTCGACAATAAAGAAGTAGTTTCTTTCGGGATCTGCGCTCGCCTGTTGGCAAAAGCGGTAAAAGATTCCGTGCTGCAGTTCGAAACCGCCATCGCCGGTCGGCTTGTATCCCATGACGAAATCCTCATACGAGTAATTTTGGTGGAATTGGACCATGGCGACGCGGCTATCGTCACATTCCCCCATCATGGAGTACGCGAGGCGTTTTGCGGCGAACGTTTTGCCCACGCCGGGAGCTCCCTGCAAAATGATGTTCTTTTTGCGTTCGAGCAAACGGACCACTTGCTCGTAGCGGTGTTCGGGCATGTAGACCTCTTGAAGAAAATCCTCCTTGGTATACATGTCGGGGCGTGTTTGCGAGACGGGCGCCATGGTCGATTTTTCGTCCCCATCCGTGGCCGCGGCCGCATACAGTTGTACACGGGAAAGGTCGATGGTGTCGAGGGCTTCGGAAAGTTCGTCCCTGAGCCTCCAAGTGAACGTTCCTTGCTCATCTTTGCGCGCGGGCCTGCCGATGTAGAGAATTGGCCACCACTTGCTGCGGCCGATGTGCGCTCCCATGACGGGACATCCCGTAACTTTGGCGATTTTCTTGGCAAGATGTACGGAACCGAAGTTGTAAAAATGGCGGGATTCGCCGTAGCACTTTTCCAATTGGAGGCATGTGGCCTGCCCTCCGTAATGTTTGATGCGGGCCACGATTTCCAGACTTTTCTTGTCGAACACTTCCCTGTCGTTAAGCAGTTCGATCCATGCCTGCACGGTCAGCCCGGGGTCATAGTCTTCCGGCTCCCATATTTCCATTTCGGGAAGTATTGCGGGTTGGCGTTCCATTGCGATCTCCTCACCATATCGATTTCCTTATGTCAACATGGGGAAAGAAGCCGTTTATTGCATGAGGTGCGTGAAGATCTTGAAGAGATGCATATGGAGACAGCGCCTAGGAATATGAAAGGGGGGGCCATTCCCTTACGGAACGGTCCCTCTTTCATGTGTTCATGCGGATCTTCACCCGGGCGCGGGAGAAAATCAGTTGAAGGCGTCCTTCAGTTTGCTAAAGAAGCCCTTCTTGGCCGGAGCCGTGGGCTTAGAGCTTTGCGATACGGAGGTCGCCTTGGCGTCATGCAATTCGGCGTACTCCTCAATAAGGTCGTGTTCGCGTTCGGAAAGCTTCGTGGGAATGTCTACGGACACGTGGGCGATCAGGTCGCCGCGCGATTGCCCGTCGCGCAGCTTGGTCACGCCGAGGCCCTTGAGCGTGACGGTCTGTTCGGGCTGGCATCCAGCCGGGATTTCCAGAGTCTGTTGTCCGTCGAACGTCTCGATGTCGATATTGTGGCCGAGTACCGCCCAGCTCATCGGAATGCGGATCCAGCAATGCAGGTTGTCCCCGTCGCGCGTGTAGTCGGAATCGGGCTTCACGTGAATGTCGACATACAGGTCGCCGGCCGGGCCGCCGCATTCGCCGACTTCGCCCTGATGGGCCAGGCGCAGGCGCGCATTGTTGTCAATGCCGGCTGGGACGGAGACGCCCACATCGCGATGTGTGCGGACACGTCCATGGCCGTGGCACACGGTGCACGGATGTTCGATAATCGTGCCGTGGCCTTCGCAGGTTTCGCATGGCGCCGAGGTCATCATCTGGCCCAACATGGTGCGCACCACTTTCTGAACCATGCCTTGCCCGTGGCAGGTGGGGCATTCGACGGGCTGCGAGCCGTCTTCGGAGCCGCTGCCGCCGCAATGCTGGCAAATGCCGAAGGTGTCCACGGACACGTTGGTGGTTCCGCCGAACACCGCCGTTTTCAGGTCGATGGCCGCTGCGGCCAGCGAGTCGCGTCCCGGTTGGGTGCGCGGGATCGGCCCTTGGGCGCCTGCGCCAAAACCGCCGAAGAACTGGCTGAAGATGTCGCCCATATCCCCCATGCCGCCGAAATTGGTTCCATAGGAGCCGCCGCGAGGATCGTTGGGATCCACGCCGGCATCGTACATGCGGCGCTTTTCAGGGTCGGAAAGAACTTCGTAGGCGCTATTGACTTCCTTGAACTTTTCCTCAAATTTAGGTCCGGCGATATCCGGATGATACTTGCGGCTCATATGGCGGTACGCCTTTTTAATATCATCCTCACTGGCAGATCGGTCTACGCCCAATACTTCGTAATAGTCAGTCACGATTACAGTTTCTTTCTCTTAACGCTGCTGAATGTATTGTGTCATGTGGTCGCGTCAGTGTTCGGACGCGGTATCGTCCGGCTGGCCGTCGCGTGGTCCGCGGCGTGCGGAATCCGGATCCAGAAAATCGGTAAGGTAACGTGCCACCGTTTGCACGGCGCTGATGGTGGTCACGTAATCCATGTGGGTGGGGCCGATGGAGCCTATGAACGCCACGGGTTCCGAATCGTATGCCGGCATGTCGCTATGGCCGTATCCCGTGGAGACCAGCGAAGCGTGCATCAGTCCCGGCGTATGCGTCTCGGATCCGATGGCGACGGAAACGTTGCGCGGGGACGGCGCGTTCAATGAAGTCATCAGCCGCATGAGCACCACCTGCTCCTCCAGCGCGTCGAACAGCGGCGCCAATTCCTGCGACAGGTTGTGTTGCGTGAACCTCGAGACGCCGGAAGTGAACACGTCGCCCGCATGCTCCTCGTCGGCTATCGCGCGCAACGCGTGGACCACGGATTGCAGGAAGAGCCGTTCGTCCGTGTCTCCCATCGATTCCAGCATGCGGGCGAGCTGGGCGGCCGCGGCCTGAAGAGTCAGCGATACGCATTGCGCGTTGATCATCACGGCGAACTCGTGCAGCCGGTCGGCAGCGGGAAGCTCCTCGACGGCGATAAGGCGTTGCGCCAATCTTCCCGTATCGGTAATGACGATCATAAGTATGGTATTGGCGGACATGGCGACGAACTCGACATGGCGCACCGTGGCCTTGTTAAGCGACGGCGAGGTGACCACCGCGATCTGGCCCGTAATGCTCGCGAGCAGCCGCGCCGCACGTTGCAGCGTGTCTTGCAAGGACGCCGAACCGTCCAGGAAGCTGCGGATGCCGTTCTTCTGGGCGGCGCTCAACGGCGCGATGGTGTTGAGCCGGTCCACGAAATACCGGTATCCCTTTTCTGTGGGGATGCGTCCGGCGGAAGTGTGCGGCTGGACAAGATATCCTTCCGCTTCCAGCGCCGCCATGTCGCCACGGATGGTCGCCGAGCTCACTCCCAAATCATGGTTGCGGATAAGCGAGGTTGAGCCGATCGGTTCTTGGGAACGGATATAGTCTTCAATAATGGCTCGCAGCACGAGCATGCGCCGCGACTGATTCATGCGATCCTCCTGCTGGGTGGCAAAATATGATCATTCATAGGTGTCTTATTCCGTTTTAGCACTCTCGCGGTAAGAGTGCTAATTTATGGCCGTGGCGAACGGAAAACATGAAAACGTGCGCAAAAAGGGATGAAATACCCCCGATTTTGTAAAACGTTTTCACTAAGTGGCACAGAACTTCACGTCGTATGTCATTCGTTTTCAAAACCGACTTGGCATCGTCGGTTATGGCCGGTACTATGGGAAACTGCAATGTGAAGGACGTTTGCGGGGCGGCAATTGCGCCGTGACGCGCGTCCGAAGTATTGGAAGGAAAGTTAAACCTATGACCGATATCACTTGGTCCGAATTGGACGAGCGCGCCATCAAGATGGCGAAGGCACTGTCTGCTGACGCCGTGCAGAAGGCCGGACACGGACACCCAGGCTCCCCGATCTCCCTGGCTCCGATCGCCTACACGCTGTACCAGCACTTCATCAAGCACGATCCGAACGACCCCAACTGGGCCGGCCGCGACCGCTTCATCCTTTCTGGCGGCCACGCTTCGCTGACGCAGTACGTGCAGCTGTTCTTCTCGGGCTATGGCCTGACGCTGGACGACCTCAAGAACTTCCGTGGCGGCGCTGACACGCGCACGACGGGCCACCCCGAAGTCGGCCTGACCCCGGGCATCGAAATGACCACGGGTCCGCTGGGCCAGGGTGTCGCTTCCGCCGTCGGTTTCGCTTACGGCCAGCGTTTCGAGCGCGGCCTGCTTGATCCCGATGCGGCTCAGGGCACTTCCCCGTTCGACCACAACGTGTGGGTCATCTGCGGCGAAGGCGACGTTGAGGAAGGCGTGTCCGGCGAGGCCAGCTCCCTGGCGGGCAACCAGAACCTCGGCAACCTGTTCGTGATCTTCGACGCCAACCACATCCAGATCGAAGGCGAGACCAAGATCGCTTTCGCTGAAGATGTCATCGAGCGTTACAAGGCTTACGGCTGGTACACCGACGAAATCAGCTTCATCCAGCCCGACGGCTCCTACAAGGAAGACGTCGAAGGCTTGACCGCCGTGCTCGAAAAGGCACAGCAGGTCACCGACAAGCCTCACTTCATCAAGGTGGACACGCTGATCGCATGGCCGACCCCGGGTAAGACGAACGATCCGTCCTCCCACGGTTCGGCTCTGGGCGAGGAAGCCGTCGCCGGACTCAAGAAGGCTCTCGGCCTCGACGCCGCACAGTCCTTCGCCATCGACGCCGAAGCGCTGGCTCACGCCCGCAAGGTCGCCGAGCGCGGTCTGGAAGCCCACAAGGAATGGGACGAGAAGCTGCAGGCTTGGGCCCAGGCCAACCCGGACAAGGCCGCTCTGTACGAGCGCATCAAGGCCGGCAAGCTGCCTGAGGGCTTTGACGCCGCCATCGACGAGCTCGAAGCCGGTTTCGAAGTTGGTGCCAAGGTCGCCACGCGTAAGGCTTCCGGCGCAGCCATCAACGCCATTGCTCCGGTAATGCCGGAACTGTGGGGCGGCTCCGCCGATCTGGGTGGTTCCAACAACACGAACATCAAGGGCGCCAAGTCCTTCGCTCCGGCCGAGTACGCCACCCCGCAGTGGCCTGACGTCTCCCCGTACGGCCGCCAGCTGCACTTCGGCGTGCGCGAGTTCGCCGCCGGCTGCATCACCAACGGCATCCTGCTGGGCTCCGACACGCGTCCGTTCTCGGGCACGTTCTTCCAGTTCGCCGACTACATGCGCGCAGCCGTCCGTCTGGCCGCCCTCATGGAGATCCCGAACCTGTACGTCTGGACCCACGATTCCGTGGCTCTGGGCGAAGACGGCCCGACCCACCAGCCGATCGAGCACCTGGCCGCCTTCCGCGGCATCCCGCAGCTCGAAGTGGTGCGTCCGGCCGACCAGTGGGAAACCGCTGAGGCCTACCGTTACTTCTTCGAAAAGAACAACACGCTGCCGACCGCCATGGTGCTGACGCGCCAGGGCGTCCCGACGCTCGCCGAGACCGCCGAGAAGGCCAAGGACGGCGTGCGCAAGGGCGCTTACGTGCTGCTCGACACCGATGGCGAACCGGATGTCATCATCATGGCTTCGGGTTCCGAAGTCCAGTGGGCTCTCGCCGCAGGCAAGCAGCTCGCTGAAGAAGGCATCAAGGCCCGCGTCATCTCCATGGTTTCCATGGAATGGTTCGAGGAGCAGGACGAAGAGTACAAGGAAGGCATCCTTCCGGCCTCCGTCAAGGCCCGCGTGTCCGTCGAAGCCGGTCTGGCCATGCCTTGGTACAAGTACCTGGGCACCTACGGCAAGCCGGTCTCCATCGAGCAGTTCGGCCTGCAGGGCGACGGCGCCCAGAACATGATCGACCTGGGCATCACCACCGAGCATGTTGTCGAAGCCGCCAAGGCTTCCATCGAGGCCGCTCGCTGAGCATAACCTGATCGCTTTCGATCAGAATTACTCAACATTGGACTTATTGGTGATCAAAAACTGAACAGTTTACAACAAAAAGACACCAATAAGTCCATTGTGGCCTGTAAAAATAAACGTGAATTGATCCATTAGGAATCAAGGAGAACATAATGACTGAATCAACGCAGCGTGCTTCTGAGAACGGCGTTTCCATCTGGCTGGACGATCTGTCCCGTACCCGTATCGAGTCCGGCAGCCTCCAGGAGCTCATCAGCAACGACAACGTTGTTGGCGTGACCACCAACCCTTCCATCTTCCAGAAAGCCCTGCACCAGGTCGGCCCGTACGACGCACAGCTCAAGGAACTGGGCAAGGTGGACGTGGAGACCGCTATCCGCGAGCTCACCACCACCGACGTGCGCAACGCTTGCGATATCTTCAAGAACATCGCCGAAGAGTCCGATTTCGTCAACGGCCGCGTGTCCATCGAAGTGGATCCGCGCATGGCCCACGAGACCGAAGCCACCGAAAAGCAGGCTGTGGAACTGTGGGAAAAGGTCAACCGTCCTAACGCCATGATCAAGATCCCGGCGACGCTCGAAGGCCTGCCGGCCATCACCGCCACGCTCGCCAAGGGCATCTCCGTCAACGTGACGCTGATCTTCTCGCTCGAGCGTTACGCCCAGGTCATCGACGCCTACATCGACGGCATGGCCCAGGCTGCCGCCAACGGCCACGACCTGAGCAAGATGGCTTCCGTGGCTTCCTTCTTCGTGTCCCGCGTGGACACCGCAGTGGACAAGCTGCTGGAAACCAACGGCTCCGAGAAGGCCAAGGCCATGATGGGCCAGGCCGCTGTTGCCAACGCTCGCCTCGCTTACGAACTCTTCCTGAAGAAGTTCGCCGAGGATCCGCGCTGGGCCGAGCTCGAGGCCAAGGGTGCCAAGGTTCAGCGTCCGCTGTGGGCTTCCACCGGTACGAAGAACCCGGCCTACTCCGACACCAAGTACGTCGACGAACTCGTCGCCGCCAACGTGGTGAACACCATGCCGGAGAAGACGCTGCTCGCCTTCGCCGATCACGGCAACGGCGCTCCGTCCATCATGGGCACCTTCGATGAGGCTCACGACGTCATGAAGAACCTCGCCGACATGGGCATCGACTTCAAGGAAGTCACCGATACCCTCGAGGCCAACGGTGTGCAGCAGTTCATCGATTCTTGGGATACCGTCATCTCCGACGTCCAGGCTGCAATCGATCGCGTGAACGCCTGAGATTCTGCGCAATCCGTATCAATCGATCTTGATGCGGACCGGTAGATAAGAATGACCCCGCCGTTTGGCGGGGGTCGTTTTGTATTGTGCCTTCAACACTCAGTTCTGCCGGTAGGTGCTGAAGAAACGCGTCATCTTTCCGATCGCGTCTTTCAACACTTCCACGCGCGGCAGGTACACCACACGGAAGTGGTCGGGCTGCTGCCAGTTGAACCCGCTCCCCTGCACGATCAGGATTTTCTCATTGTTGAGCAGATCCACGGCGAACTGGACGTCGTCGGTAATGTTGAACTTCTTCGTGTCGATTTTCGGGAAAATGTAGAACGCGGCTTTCGGTTTGACGGCCGTGATTCCGGGAATCGAATTGAGCGCTTCGTAAATGTATTCGCGCTGTTCATAAATGCGTCCGCCAGGAACAATGTAATCGTTGACGCTCTGGTGTCCGCCGAGCGCGGTTTGTACGATCGATTGTGCGGGAACGTTGGAACAGATGCGCATGTTGGTGAGCATGTTCAATCCCTCGATGTAGTCGCTCGCCAAACGCTTGTTGCCGCTCAGGATCATCCATCCGATACGGTATCCCGCGATCATGTGGGATTTCGACAATCCCGAGAACGTGACACAGAACAGGTCGGGCGCGAGCGAGGCGATGGACACATGCTCGTAGCCGTCCATGACGAGGCGGTCGTAAATTTCGTCGGAGAAAATGATGAGCTGGTGTTCGCGGGCGACTTGCACGATCTGCTCGAGCACTTCCCTCGGATACACCGCGCCCGTCGGATTGTTCGGATTGATCAGCACAATCGCCTTGGTGCGGTCGGTGATCTTGCGGCGGATGTCGTCGATGTCCGGATACCATTCGGACTGCTCGTCGCACACATAATGCACGGCGGTGCCGCCGGCCAAAGTAACGCATGCCGTCCACAACGGATAGTCGGGAGAAGGCACCAGCACTTCGTCGCCATTGTCAAGCAGTGCGGACATGCTCAAATTGATGAGCTCGCTGACGCCGTTGCCCGTATAGATGCCATCGATCGAAACGTTGGGAATGTGTTTGAGCTGCGCATACTGCATGATCGCCTTGCGCGCGGAGTACAAACCTTTGGAATCCGAATAGCCTTCCGTGTGCGGCAACGCGTGCGCCATGTCGTATACGACTTCATCGGGAGTACGGAACCCGAACGGTGCGGGATTGCCCAAGTTCAATTTGAGCACGTGGGTGCCTTCATCTTCCATGCGCTCCGCTTGCTGTACCACAGGACCACGCACGTCGTACAGCACGTTGTCGAGCTTGTGCGATTTGGTGAAATTGCGCCGTCCTGTTCGCGGGGCACTGTTTTGAACTTCATCTAGTTCAATATCTAAAGAGTTCAATTGAACTTTATGTAGTTCAGTCGTATTGAACTTACGTGTGAGTTCAATATCATAGGGTTCAATTCGAGTCGTATTATTCGTGTTTGAACTTTCTGCGATGAGTTCAACTTCTTCGTTCTCCCTCATTTGCATCGAATTTCTTTTCGAAAGATTCACGGATTGCATGGCTGATTCTTCCCGCGGATCCAGTACCGGTTCAATCTCCGGCTTCGGATCCAGTTCCATGGCCACGTCTTCTCCGCGCAGCCATGCTTCGCTTACGCCCAACGTTTGCGCGAGGAATTGAAGAATGTCACGCCTCGGGGTCGTCTTGCCACTTACATATTGGCTGACATGGCTTTTCCCCACTTTGATGCCTTGCTGTTGCGCCGCATGGACAATGTCTACCTGCCGCATTCCCCGCAGGGCCATCGCTTCATTGAGACGTTCACTGAATTGCACAGTCATATGAAAACCCTTTCCGTGGTGGTTTGATCGTCAACGCTACACCCCATATTTGAACTTTGCAACCGGTGTTCCTATCTTGACATGTCGTTCACAAATAAAACAATTTTTAATTGAACTTAAATAAAATATAAACAGTTTTAAAAATTATTTTATTATTAATAATAAAATAATTAAAGAAGAAATATTATTTAATATTGTTCAATATTATACTTTTTCGGTACGTCACAATATTTATATTGAACTTGTGATCATATATGAATTCTGGAAAATCGAACTGTATTCAAAGAGGATCCTGTAATCGGAGATCCGCCATTTCCTCCCGTTTCGCTCCTATTTTGAACTTCTGTAGGAACGATTCTCCTGCGCATACAAAAACACCGTTGCGCAGGAACGAGCGTGCGCAAACGGTGGGGCTCCGTTGAAAAGATGATGGAGCGGAATAAGATTCGCGGATGATGCGGACTATTGGCGCGAGTCGAGGTACTGTTCAATCCACTGCGCCACCCCGTCGTCATTGTTGGAGGGACATACCTGGTCGGCGGCCTGCAATACGGAAGGATGGGCGTTCGCCACCGCGATTCCCGTACCGCTCATGTTGAGCATGCCGATGTCGATGAGATCGTCGCCGAAACTGACAAGGTCCTTGGGACTTCTCCCCCAGCGTTCGCAAATCAGTTCCAGCGCATGCTCTTTGTTGGCGAGCGGATTCATGACCATCCACATGATGCCTTCGGAAATGTTGACGGCGAGATCTTCCGGGATAAGCGTATGCAATTTGTGTACCTGATCTTGCGTGGGGAAAATGATGATCTTGTCGACGGTGCCTTCCGGAATGTCGGTGAAATCCGTATATTGCCAAGTTTGGGTGGTCCAAATTTGGGAGAGGTCGAAATTCGTGTAGCGTACGTCGTCCATGACAATGCCGATATGGATGGATGGGATCTGTGCGATGATGGTTCGGCAAATCTCGCTGGCGCGCGAGGACGGGAATCCGATGCTCGTCACGTTCTCCCGTTCAGGAGAATCGTTTTGGGACAACGATTGCGGGGTGGAATGTTCGGGATCGTAGTCGATAAGCGAACCGTTCAGATAGATGACGGCGTCGGGATGAAGCGTATGCGCGATGTCGATTCCCGTGCTGACCGGCCTGGCCGTGGCGATGATGAACGGAATGTCACGTTCATGCAAAAGTTCAATGGCGTGAATGGACCGCTCAGTCAAAAACCGGTCTTCAAAAGTTTCACCATCGTGCAGCAGCGTGCCGTCAAGGTCGGCGACAATGCAGGGGGTCTCGGAAATGGAAGTGGTCATTCGCGCGTAATTCCTTTCATCCGTACGAATCGATACGGTCATGAACTCAATAATAAAGAATCCCGCGTCCATAAGGATCGCGGGATTGCGGATGGATCGTGAACAAACTCAGGCGAGATTGAACTTGGTGAACAGTCCGAGGGCGATGATGATGGCCACCCATACGAGAGCGAGACCAACCGTCCAACGGTTCAAGTTCTTCTCGGCGACGCCTGACGAACCTGCGTTCTGCGTCAGTCCCCCACCGAACATGTCGGACAAGCCGCCGCCTTTGCCTTTGTGCATAAGAATCAGCAAAGTGAGCAGCAGGCTCAACACAACCAGTAGAATCTGCAGGATCAGTTTCACTACTGCAATAGCGCTCACAAAAACCTCCAAGTTTATTTCGTTCCGTCTTTACAATAGCCTAAACCGTTGAACAATGGTGGCTTTTAATGTGAAGATGTAGTAGTAAGTACTTGCTTACAAATTGTGGTCAATTCGTCGACGTGCAAAGCCGCTCCCCCGATCAGGAATCCGTCCACGTCTTCTTGGCCGATAAGTTCCACCGCGTTTTTGGACGTGACCGAACCGCCGTAAAGGATGCGGACGGTCTGTGCCACCTGGTCGTTGAACGTGGCTTTCAAATCTTCGCGAATCGCATGCGCCGCGTCTTGGGCGGATTGCGGTGTGGCGACCATGCCAGTACCGATCGCCCATACGGGTTCATAGGCGACAATCAGCCGTGACGCTTCTTCGTCGGAAAGGTCGCGCGTCACGTCGCGCACCTGTCCCACGGCGAAATCAAGTTCAATGCCCTGGCGGCGTTCTTCGAAACTTTCCCCCACGCACAGGATCGGTTGCATGCCGTCGGCAAGGGCGGCGCGCACCTGGTCGACAATGTCGGCGTCGTCTTCCGGATGGTATTTGCGTCGTTCGGAATGTCCCACGATCACGTAGGAGCAACCCAACGCCGCGAGCATGTCGGCGGAAACGTCGCCTGTGAACGCGCCTTGGGAAGTTACCGAAATCGCTTGCGCCCCGTAATGGATTTTCAACTTGTCCGATTGTACGAGCACTTGCACGCTACGCAAGGAAGTGAAGGACGGGAACAGCGCCACTTCGCAGCGGCGGAAGTTGAAATGCGCGTTTTTCAGGTTCCATGCGAATTTTTGTACAAACGCGGTCGCTTCAATATGGTCGAAGTTCATTTTCCAATTGCCTGCGACCATGGGTATTCGTGCGTTCATACGCTACTCGCCTTTCCCGCAATATGCCATATAAGGAGCGCGCCTCCTGATGCGTGGAGCAACGGGGGGCGCGCTTCATGATTGTTTGACTGGTGCCAGTTACTCGAGCACAGCAAGACCGGGCAGTTCCTTGCCCTCGAGGAATTCGAGGGAAGCGCCGCCGCCGGTGGAGATGTGGGAGAAACCGTCCTCCGGGAAACCGAGGTTGCGCACTGCGGATGCGGAGTCACCGCCACCAACGATGGTGAAGGCGCCCTTCTCCGTGGCGTCGACCAGGGCCTGGGCCACGGCGCGCGTGCCTTCCGCGAACTGCGGGATTTCGAACACGCCCATCGGGCCGTTCCATACGACGGTCTTGGAGTCCACGATCTTGTCGTGGAAGAGCTTGCAGGACTCCGGGCCGATGTCGAGGCCCATCATGTCGGACGGAATCTGGTCTGCCGGAACGACCTTCGGGTCGATCGGGGTGTCGCCGGCCGGGAAGCCCTTGTTGACCACGATGTCCACGGGGAGCACGAGCTCGACGCCGTTCTTCTTCGCGGTTTCAATGTAGCCCTTGACCTTGTCGATCTGGTCCTCTTCGAGCAGCGAGGTGCCGACTTCGTAGCCTTCGGCCTTGAGGAAGGTGAACACCATGCCGCCGCCGATGACGAGACGGTCGGCCTTGTCGAGCAGGTTCTCGATCACGCCGAGCTTGTCGGAAACCTTGGAGCCGCCGAGCACCACGGTGAGCGGACGCTCCGGGTTTTCGGTCGCCTTGGACAGGGCCTTGACTTCCTTTTCGACGAGCAGGCCGGCCGCGGTCGGCAGGTCCTTGGCCACGTCGTAGTCGGAGCCCTGGGCGCGGTGGACCACGCCGAAGCCGTCGGAAACGAACACGTCGCCGAGGGCGGCGATCTTCTTGGCGTAAGCCGCACGCTCCTCTTCGTTCTTGCTGGTCTCTTCAGGGTTGAAGCGGACGTTCTGCAGCAGGACCACGTCGCCGTCCTTCATTGCGGCGACCTTGGCCTGGGCGTCTTCGCCGTAGGTGTCTTCAGCGAGCACCACGTCGGCGCCGAGCAGCTCGCCCAGACGCTTGGCAACCGGGGCGAGGGACAGTTCCGGAACGACCTTGCCCTTCGGGCGGCCCAGATGCGCCATGACGATGACCTTGGCGCCCGCGTCGCGCAGCGCTTCGATCGTCGGCAGGGCGGCCTTGATGCGGCCGTCGTCCGTGATCGTGGTGCCGTCGAGCGGCACGTTGAAATCGGCGCGCACCAGTACGCGCTTACCCTTCAGATCTCCCAGATCCTTGAGTGTCTTCATGTATGTTCCTTTCCATAACCGCATAATGCGCATGGCTTGGTTGCCATTCAGCATAATACAGCCAAAACAAGTGCCATGCCACGTTCATCCGTTGACGAAGCCGCATGGCCGGCCGGATCAGGCCCCCGCCTGCTGGCGGGCTTTTTCGGTTTTGTCCGAAAGTTGCAGCAGCCTGCGGATACGTCCCGCGACGGCGTCCTTGGTAATTGGCGGGTCGGCGAGCCTGCCGAGCTGTTCGAGGCTCGCGTCCGGATGGTCGAGGCGCAGCTGTCCGGCGGCGCGCAGGTTTTCCGGAATCTCGTCGCCCAGGACCTCGAAAGCGTGGCGCACTTTCTTGCCCGCTTCGGCCGCGGCCTTGGCGCTGCGGCGCATGTTGGCGTCGTCGAAGTTCGCCAGGCGGTTCGCCTTGCCGCGCGCTTCCCCGTCGGAACGCTTGCCCGTCCATTCGCGGGCGCTTTGCGGCGCTCCCATGAGCAACAGCATGCGTTCGATGGCGTCCGGGTCCTTCAGGGTGACGCGCTCGGAGCTGCGCACCTGGCGGGGCTTGGCGCTGATGCCGAGGCGGCGTGCGGCCGTGGTCAGGGAGACTGCGGCGTCCTGCGTGGGGCACACGATTTCCAGGTAGCTCGCCTTGCCTGGTTCGGACAGGTCGCCGTGGGCGAGGAACGCGCCTCGCCATGCGGCTTTCACTTGGGAAATGTTGCCGCTGGTGACTTCGTTGGGCAGGCCCATGACCACATGCTTGCGGCGGTCGAGCAATCCTGTTTGCAATGCGAGGGCCGCTCCGCCGCGTTCCACGTGCACCACATAGCGTGTGATGGAACCGCCCATCGGTGTCGGACGGTCCACTTCGGTGATCGCGGCGTCATGGCCATATAACGTATGGATGGTGTTCTGTAGCCATAATGCGGCCTCGTACGAATCGAATTGGGCCTGAACCATGATTTGGCGCTGGATAAGACGCAAACCACCGCCGAAGCGAATCATCGCCGTTGCCTGAGCTTGCTTGGCTGCCAACAGCTCGCCGTCGATCTGAGATAGCTCCCTTTTGACATCATCTAGAAGTGCCAAAGAACCTCCCACACTCCGTTTTGCTCTTTCATCTAATCTGCTCTCTATGCGGCGTGTTGTAAACAATACCAACTATCCGTCATAGCGAACATCTTGGACATCTACCCACCGGTACGCATCGGGGATGATGATTGTTATCGTAGAAATTCAACGCGCAAAAATCAATCTTTGCGCCTATCGAGTTCACGTGCTGAAACGGTCACGGACAAGCCCCTCGCCCGCAGCCTGGCGGCCAGAGCCTCGCTCATGGCCACGGAACGGTGCTGTCCGCCCGTGCAACCTATGGCGATCGTCACATAATGCTTGTCCTCTTTCGCATAGCCGTGGATGGCTTGGGCGATCGCCTCCTCGTACGCGTCGAGGAACTCCTTCGCCCCGTCGCTCGACAGCACGTAGTCGGCCACGGCGCTGTCACGGCCCGTCATCTCCCGCAGTTCGGGAACCCAGAACGGGTTGGGCAGGAAACGCACGTCCGCGACAAAATCGGCATCGATCGGAATGCCGTATTTGAAACCGAAACTGAACACGTGCACCGACACGGTGGTCGACCCCGTACCCATCATCGCCGCATACAGTTTCGTGGACAGCTGGTGGATGCTCAAATGGGACGTGTCGATAACGATGTCGGCGCGCTCCTTGACATTGTCCAACAGTTCACGTTCCTCGCGGATGCCGTCGATCAGACGGTTGCCATGCTGCAACGGATGCGGGCGCCGCACCGATTCGAAACGCGTGATCAGGATCTGGTCGGACGCGTCCAGGAACAGGATGCGCGTCTTGATGCCCAAATCGTCCAAATGGCTGAGCACCGCCGACAAGTCCGCGAAATAGGAGCGCGACCGCACGTCGATCACGGCGGCCAGCTTGTGCACCGACGACTGGGAAGCCGTCATCATGTCCACCAACGGCACCAGCAGCTTCGGCGGCATGTTGTCCACCACATACCAGCCCATGTCCTCGAGGCTGTGGGCCGCATGCGAACGGCCCGCGCCGCTCATGCCCGTGATGAGCAGTACTTCAAATCCTTGTGCCGGGGAAGCTGGCGCCGCATGGGTGCGCGACTGGTGACTGTCACTTTCCGAAGCTGGTACTTGAGCCATATAGGTAATGCCCCTTATCTGTAGATTGCGTGACGCATCGCTTGTTCCAGTGTACCCATATTGTTAGGCAACCTATACACTCCCGATTCCAACGGGTCCGTCACGCCCGTCATCAGCAGCACCTGCGCCAACGCCTGGTAGAGCAGCATGTCGCGCCCGTCGACGAACAGGCCGCCGCGCGACCGGTACACGGATCTCAGCGAGGAGAAGCCAGCCCCGTAGATCACGTCGAGCAGCATGCCGCGCACCTGCACGCCCGACGCGGCGAGCATGTCGGCCACGGGTTGCGCGAACCCGGCGGGAATCGTGTTGACCACCACATCCGAATCCGCCAACGCCTCCAACGCGGCTTCGCTGTCAAGCGCCACCATGCGCAGCGTGCCCGCATGCTCGCGCATGATCCGTTCCATCGCGTCGTTGGCGCGCACATGACGGGCGGCCACCGTCACGGATGCGACGCCCATGGACGCGCAAGCCGCCACGGCGCTCGCCGCCGTGTTCCCGTTGCCCAAAATCAACGCGGTACGGGGCGTCCGACACGTACTCGGCGCGGTTTCATGCGCGTGCGCGAACGCTTGGGCGATGCCGAATACGTCCGTATTGTACAAGCCGATGGACGGTTTGTGGCCGCCGTCCCAGCGCAGCACCGCGGTGTTGGCCACGCCCAAGGTTTGCGACCACCGGTCGCGCAGCGTGCCATACGGGACAATCGTGCGTTTGAGCGGCATGGTCAGGCTCAATCCCGCCCATTGGGGCGTGAGGGACTCGAGCCAAGGCTTCAGTTCCTGCTCGTTGACCCGGACTTTGCGGTATTCCCACCCGTCCAAGCCGAGTTGCCGGTATGCCGCCTCATGCAGCGCGGGAGACAATGAATGGTCGATGGGATCCCCCAATACCGCGCAATAGTGTGTCATGCGGTCCGCTCCTTCCCGTGGTCCGTATCTTGGTTGGTGTCTTGGTGGGCGCCGCGCCCCGGCCCGTCATGGTGGAACGCGTCGTAGACGGCTTGCGCCTTGACGTCTCCCAGCCCCGGCACGGCCTTCAACTGGTCGACGCCGGCTTCGCGGATGGCGCGCACCGAACCGAAATGCGCCAACAGTTTCTTCTGGTAGGCGGGACCGATTCCGGGAATCGAATCCAACGCGGAACGCAGCATGCCTTTACGCCGCGTCTTGCGATGGTAGTCGATCGCGAACCGGTGCGACTCGTCACGTACGCGCTGCAACAGGTACAGGCCTTCGGAACTGCGTTTCAAAATGACCGGATAGTCGTCGTCCGGCACCCACACTTCCTCCAAACGCTTGGCCAGACCGCATACCGCCACATCATGCACGCCGCAATCCGCCAACGCCTGCGCCGCGGCCATCACTTGCGGCTTGCCGCCGTCGACCACCACCAAGTTGGGCGTGTAGGCGAACCGGTGCCCCTGTCGCAGCGAGGAGTCGCGGGAATCGTCATCCTTCCCCGCCTGTTCTCCGGAACCGTGGCCGAACCTTCTGGTCAGCACCTCGTACAGCGCGCTCAAATCGTCCACCGCGCCCGAGCCGTCCTTGCCGCGCACCGCGAACCGGCGGTACTCGGACTTCTTCGCCACCGCGTCCTCGAACACCACCATGGAACCCACCTGATAGGAGCCGTCCACCGTGTTGGAAATGTCATAACATTCGATACGCAACGGCGCCTGGCTCAACCCCAACGCATCCGCCACCTCGTTCATCGCCTCAGTGCGCGCGCCCAAATCGCTCATACGGCTCATCTTCATGCGCTGCAACGCCTGGGCCGCATTCTCGCCGGCACGCTCCAACAAGTCGCGCTTCTCCCCGCGCGACGGGACACGCACCGTCACGCGCGAACCTCGCAACTGGGAAAGCCACGACTGCAAACCCTCGGCCTGCGAAGGCTCCACCCCCACCAGCACCTCACGCGGCACCGGAGAAATCGGCGCCAGCAAATCCGCCCGGCCCGTCAACTCACGCCGCTCATGGCGCCGCCTCGTCGCCCGAGCACGGTCGGCGCTATCCGCCGCCGTCATGCGCTGCGTCGAACCCATCGCGTCCCGCCGCTCGCGGATCACCGCCGAAGACGCCTCCGCGGCCACCGGCTCGTCCACCAGACGCCCATACGCCTGCACCAGCAAATCATGCATAAGCTCGGCATCGTCCACAGCCTCGCCACGCTCCACCGACCAGTTGCGCTCGCCACGAATCATGCCGTCGCGCACAAAAAACGCGTGCACGCACGCCTCCAACTCGTCGGAAGCGATCGCGAACACGTCGGCGTCCACGCCCTGCTCCAACACCACGGCGTTGCGTTCGCCCACCTCGCGCAGCACCGCGATATCGTCACGCAACCGAGCCGCCTTCTCGAACTCCAAGTCGGCGCTCGCCTCTTTCATTTGACGTGTGAGGTCGGCGATGTAGGAGGGGCCGAGCCGTCCGGTGAGGACTCCCACCATATGTTCGCACAGCCTGCGGTGTTCCTGTTCGCTGGCCCATCCCACGCACGGCGCGCAACATTTGCCGATATATCCGAGCAGACAGGGCCGTCCCGTCAGCTGCGCCTTTTTGAAAACGCCGGGCGTGCATGTGCGTACGGGAAACGTTTTGAGCAGCCGGTCGAGGCTTTGCTTCAGGTTCCACACTTTCGCGTACGGGCCGTAGTAGCGCGTGTCTTTGCGGTTGCGGTTGCGCGTGATCCAGATGCGCGGCACGGCTTCACCCACCGACATGGCCAGATACGGGTAGGTTTTGTCGTCGCGGAACACCACGTTGAATCGCGGGTCGAACTCCTTGATCCACGTGTATTCGAGCGTGAGCGCTTCCAGTTCGGTGCCGACCACCGTCCATTCCAGGCTGCGCGCGGTCAGCACCATGGTCTGGGTGCGCGGATGCAACTGGTGCAACGGCTGGAAATAGTTGGTCAGGCGGTTGCGCAGGTTTTTCGCTTTGCCCACGTAGATGACGCGGCCTTCCCCGTCCCTCCACTTGTAGACGCCGGGGCTGGCGGGAATGTCCGAAGTTTTGGGGCGGAACAGGTCGCGTGAATCCCCCAGCAGCGGCGCGCCGTTGGCGTTGACGCCTTGCGCCGCGCCTTCGGGCGCGCCGCCCTGTTCGCGTTCGAGCGCGCGGGCGGTTTTGCGCCATGTTTCGTCGCTGTGCCGTTCGAAGGTGCCCATTTAGCGTCCGCCTTCCGCGCCGGCTTCCTTGTTGCCGCCGAGCATCGTCTTGAGGAACGTTCCCGTCCAGGACTCCTCGCATTCGGCCACGTGTTCCGGCGTGCCCTGGGCCACGACGGTGCCGCCGCCGTCGCCGCCTTCGGGACCCAGGTCGATGATCCAGTCGGCGGATTTGACCACGTCGAGGTTGTGCTCGATCACGATCACGGTGTTGCCTTTGTCCACGAGGCCTTGCAGTACGGTCAGCAGCTTGTTGACGTCCTCGAAATGCAGGCCCGTGGTGGGCTCGTCGAGAATGTACACGGTTTGGCCCGTGGAACGGCGCTGCAGTTCCGTGGCGAGCTTGACGCGCTGGGATTCGCCGCCCGAGAGCGTGGTCGCGGGCTGGCCGAGCGTGATGTAGCCCAATCCGACTTCCACGAGCGTGTCCAGGTAGCGGGAAATGGACGGGTAGGCGCGGAAGAACTCGGCGGCTTTGCTGATGGGCATGTCCAGCACGTCGGCCACGTTCTTGCCGTTGTAGGTGACTTCGAGGGTTTCCCGGTTGTAGCGTTTGCCATGGCATTCCTCGCACGCCACGTACACGTCGGGCAGGAAGTTCATTTCGATTTTGAGCGTACCGTCGCCGTGGCACGCTTCGCACCGGCCTCCCTTCACGTTGAAGGAGAAGCGTCCCGGACCGTATCCGCGCACTTGCGCCTCGGGCGTTTTGGCGAACAGCTGGCGGACCTTGTCCCACACTCCCGTGTACGTGGCCGGGTTGGAACGCGGGGTGCGTCCGATGGGGTTCTGGTCCACGTGAATGACTTTGTCGACATGTTCGAGGCCCTCGACGCGCGTGTGCTTGCCTGGCACGATGCGCGCGCCGTTGAGCCTGTCGGCGAGCACCGGGTAGAGGATCTGGTTGACGAGCGTGGATTTGCCCGAACCGGATACGCCCGTCACGCATGTGAACACGCCGAGCGGGAACGAGACGTCCACGTTCTTGAGGTTGTGTTCGCGGGCGCCCACGACCGTCAGCTCCTTGCCCTCGTCTATGGGGCGGCGTGTTTGCGGCACTTTGATCTTGCGTCGGCCGGCGATATAGTCGCCCGTGATGGACCGTGGCGCTCGCGTCACGTATTTGGCTGGCCCCGAGTACACGACTTCGCCGCCGCCCGCGCCGGCTCCCGGACCGATGTCGATCACCCAGTCGGCGTTGCGGATCGTGTCTTCGTCGTGTTCCACCACGACCAGCGTGTTGCCGAGGTCGCGCAAATGGTGGAGCGTGTCGATCAGGCGCGCGTTGTCGCGCTGGTGCAGCCCGATGGACGGTTCGTCGAGCACGTACATGACGCCCACGAGGCCCGAGCCGATTTGGGTGGCCAGGCGGATGCGCTGGGCTTCGCCGCCCGACAGGGTTTTCGCGGCGCGCGACAGGGTCAGGTAGTTGAGGCCCACGTCGTTGAGGAATCCGAGCCTGGCCCGGATTTCCTTGACGACTTCCGCGGCGATGGCGGCCGCCGAGCCTTCCAGCTCCAGGTTGTTGATCCATGCGAGGCTGTCGCGGGCCGGCATGTCGCACACGTCGGCGATGGACTTGTCGTCCACGGTGACGGCCAGCACTTCGGGGCGCAGCCTTTTGCCGTGGCATACGGAGCAGGGCACTTCGCGCATATAGGACTCGTAGTATTCCTTGCGCTGGTCCGATTCGGTTTCCTCGTGGCGGCGTTGCAGCGTGCGGATCACGCCTTCGAACCCGGTGTGGTATTCGACCTGCCGTCCCCAACGGTTGCGGTAGGAGACGGTCACTTCGAAATCGTGCCCGTACATGATGGCGTGGCGCACGTCTTCGGGAAGGTCCTTCCAAGGGGTGTCGAGGCTGAAATGGAGCTGGTCGGCCAGACCTTCGAGTGCGCGCGTGTAGTATTCGGTCGCCGTCTTGTTCGTGTGCCATGGTTCGATGGCGCCTTCGCGCAACGTCTTGTCCGGGTCGGGCACCACGAGTTCCGGGTCGATTTCCATCGTGTAGCCGATGCCCGTGCATGCGGGGCACGCGCCGTACGGGGCGTTGAACGAGAAGGTGCGCGGTTCGATTTCGTCAAGTTCCAGCGGATGGCCGTTGGGACATGCGCGGTGTTCGGAGAACGGCATGCGCCGGTCGGGCTCGTGTTCGTCGTGGTCCACGAAATCGACCACCATGACGCCTTGGGCGAGACGCAACGCCGTTTCCACCGAATCGGTCAGACGCTGGCGCACGCCGTCTTTCATGACAAGACGGTCGACGACCACTTCAATCGTGTGCTTCTTCTGCTTGACGAGTTTGATCGGGTCGGAAAGGCGCGTCATGACGCCGTCGATGATGGCGCGCGCGTACCCGTCGCCGCGCAGCAGGTCGACGAGGTCGGCGAACTCGCCTTTGCGTCCGCGCACCACGGGCGCGAGAATCTGGAAGCGCGTGCCCTCCGGTTGGGCGAGCAGCGTGTCGACCATGTGCTGGGGCGTTTGGGCGCTGACCAGCGCGCCGCATACCGGACAGTGCGGAATGCCCGTGCGCGCGAACAGCAGGCGCAGGTAATCGTAGATTTCCGTGATCGTGCCCACGGTGGAACGCGGATTGCGGTTCGTGGTTTTCTGGTCGATGGACACGGCGGGGCTCAAGCCTTCGATAAAGTCGACGTCGGGCTTGTCCATGCGGCCCAGGAACTGGCGCGCGTACGCGGACAACGATTCCACGTAACGGCGTTGGCCTTCCGCAAACAGCGTGTCGAACGCCATGGACGATTTGCCCGAACCGGACAGGCCCGTGCACACGACCATGCGGTTGCGCGGGAACACCACGTCCACGTTTTTCAGATTGTGTTCCCTGGCTCCCTGGACGGTGATTTTCAAATCGTTGGGAAGACGGTCGAGATTCGTGACCAGGCCGCCGTCCCTCTCCTCGAGCGGCGCCTTGTCGATTTCCTTGCGTAAAAACGCGTCGCTGGTCATCACCCGTTCGATGACCACGTTCCCGTTGCGTGACGAACCACGTTGTGCCAATTGCTGCTTCCTTCACCGTAAGTAACGCGATACTGCTGATAGTCCAACCCACTGTAACGCATTTCTATTCCGCAATGGAACGTTTGTTCGAAAGAACACGCTCGTTTCCCCATTCGGCAATACCCGGTTCCGCAGGCTCGCGCGTGGGGAATAATAAGCACTGTACGCATGAGTTTGAAACGAACTTCCCACCTATATATAATATATAAGGAGTAGGCATGAGCGTGAATGATCCGCAGCCCGCCCACAGTGCGCGGCCCGAACAGTCCGGCGCCCCGCACACCGGGGACGACACCACCGTAAAAGTGCCGCGCAAGAAAACACCGCACCCCATATTCCATAGCGAAATCGCCATCTGCTGGATCCTGCTCGCCGCAATGATCGTAGTGAACGCGCTGCGCGAATTCGGCGTGCTCGACCCGTCCACACGGGACATGTCGAACGCGGCGCTCGCCTGGTTCACGCCCGACCGGTACGTGTCGCTGATCTGGATCCCCATATACGCGCTGCTCGCCCTGTGGCTCGTATGCATGGGCAACACCAAACAACGGCGCAAGAAAACCGGGCCGCTGCCCGTATCCCTGCAAGCGCTGCTGTTCATTGTGGCGGCCGTCATACAAGTCGGATGGCTGCTAGCATGGGGATTCAACCAGTATTGGCTTGCGATCCTGGCCGCATTCATGGACACCATCCTCATCTACCTGCTCGGCTACCACACGCACAAAAAAGACACGAGCATCTGGGGGTGGGCGCCGTTCACGCTGTTCGGCACATGGATGCTCCTGGAAACCATCATCGTGTTCGTGCGCGTCATCTGCCTCGCGTTCGCCAAAAGCGGCGACATCAACAATACCGCGCAAGGCGTGTGCACCGTGGCGCTTACCGTGGTAATCCTCGCCGTCGGAGCGTTCATGCGCTTCAAATTTCACGACTGGATCTTCGGCATCGTCGCGCTATGGACCATCATCGGCATCGCCTTCCACATCATGGACGTCTCCAAATTCACGGGAGTGCTCATCATCGTGGTCGCCACCATCGGCGCCCTGATCACCTACATCCCCTG
The DNA here is from genome assembly GCF_000741255.1 of Bifidobacterium magnum. Classification (GTDB taxonomy): domain Bacteria; phylum Actinomycetota; class Actinomycetes; order Actinomycetales; family Bifidobacteriaceae; genus Bifidobacterium; species Bifidobacterium magnum. Next base: position 19,493 of record NZ_JGZB01000006.1, on the reverse strand, counting down.
GAACCGGGTCAACGGGCACCTGAGCAAACTCGACACCACCACAACCGGCAAGAAAATCACCCGATAGACAACCGGCATTCACACCACAGGAAAAGTGACCTACCATGCACATATGGCAACAACACGAAACACCACATGGCAACACGTAGAACACGGATTCGGACCCCTATACAACAGCGAATCGCAAATACTTTTCCTCGGAACCATGGCCAGCCCCAAATCACGTGAGGCTGGCTTCTTCTACATGCACCCACAAAACCGGTTCTGGCCGCTCCTCCAAGCCCTCTACGCCAACCCCGACGACCCCACAGACACCACCGGAACCACCAAAGAAACCAGAAAAGCGTTCGCGCTACGCCACCACATCGCCATCTGGGACCCCATCGAATCATGCGACATCCAAGGAGCCAGCGACTCCAGCATCCGCAACATCGTCCCATCCGACCTCACCGGCATGGTCAAACACTCCAACATCAGCATCATCTGCCCCACCGGCGCCAAATCCAACCAAATCTTCCACAAATACCAGGCGCCCATCTTCGAACGCGAACACATCCACGTCGACATCGTCCCCCTACCATCCACCAGCCCCGCATACGCGTCCAAAACACCACAACAAATCATCGACATGTGCAAAGAACGCCTCGGCGCCAACGGCATGACCACCAACCCCGCCTACACCGAACACCTCTAAACCCACCCAACCCGCCCACAAGGAACACCATGCAACTCAACGCCACCATACGACTCAACACCACCACCGACGACCCGCGCACCTACCTCATGTTCCACGGATACGGCAACAACGAAACCTCCATGGAACGCATCCTCACCGCCATCTACCAACACAACGAAACCCAACCCAGCTACCTCAGCTTCCAAGCCCTACCAACGTCCCTACATCGGCGGATACACCTGGTACGCGCACAGCCACAACGGCGATCAACGCCGCCAAGCCTGCGCCAAAGTCGGCGACGCCCTCCAACAACTCCTGCGTTCGCCACTATTCGAACACCGCAAACTCACCCTCATGGGCTTCTCCAAGGCGCCTACCTGTGCTACCGGCTCACCCAACAATTCCCCGACCTATTCGACACGGCCGTCATGCTCTCCCCCGCCTTCAAAGAAGAATACGCGCCCGCAACCGCCAGCAACACACGCTACATCCTCTGCTACGGAGACGAAGAAAACCACATCCCCGAAGAAGACCAAAACCGCTGCATGGAAACCCTGCAAGCCACCGGCAACCTCACCCTGCTCACCTACGCGGGCATGGGCCACGCAGTATGCACCCAAGAAATCAACGACCTGCGGGAACTCCTCACCAAATAACCAAAGCCCCCGCACCAACACACCACAACCGCTTCACCAGCCAACCCACACCAACGGTTGCGGCCAACCGCTATGATAAACACTCGTTGCACAAGCATAATAGGGAAACAATTCGTAACGAAAAGACGGTGACGAATGGCGATAGACGCGCAAGGACTGGAAATTCAAATTGGCGCTCGCACACTACTACATCCGACGAATTTTCATGTGGCCAAGGGAGACAAAATCGGCCTTTCCGGACGTAACGGCGCCGGAAAGACCACATTGACGCGCGTTATCACGGGAGACATGCTGCCCACCAGTGGAACGGTACGCGTAAGCGGCAAACTCGGTTATCTGCCACAGGACACGCACGCCGCCGATCCGGAGCAAAGCGCGTTGGACCGCATGATGAGCGCGCGTGACATCTCCTCCATTATCCAGCGCATTCGCAAGGCCGAGAAGGACATGACCAATCCAGATCCGGATATCATGACGAAAGCCATGAACCGTTACGATCGTGCCATGCAGGACTTTGAAAAGGCCGGCGGCTACGCCGCGCAATCCGAAGCGACTTCCATGGCGGCGAGCCTGGGGCTGAGCCAGGAAGTGATGAGCCAGCCGCTCGGTACGCTTTCCGGCGGCCAAAGGCGACGCATTGAGCTGGCCCGCATTCTGTTCTCCGACGCCGATACGCTGATCCTTGACGAACCGACTAACCACTTGGACGCCGACTCGATCGAATGGTTGCGCGGATATTTGAAGCATTACGAGGGCGGATTCCTCGTAATCTCCCACTCGTCGGAACTTTTGGACGAAGTGGTCAACAAGATGTGGCATCTGGACGCGCAACGTGGACAGATCGACATGTATTCCATGGGATACAAGGCCTATGTACACCAGCTCGTGGTGGACGAGGAACGTCGCCGCCGCGAACGCGAAGTCGCGGAGAAGAAGGCGGAACGCCTTATGCAGCAGGGCATTCGTTTGCACGCCAAGGCCACGAAGGCCGTCGCAGCGCAGAACATGATGCGCCGCGCCGAAAAGTTGCTGAGCGAAACGTCGTCGGCACAAAAGAAGGAAAAAGTCGCCGACATCCGTTTCCCCGAACCGCTCCCCTGCGGCCGTACGCCGATTATGGCCAAGGACATTTCCAAGATGTACGGATCGAATCTCGTGTTCGCGGGCGTCAACCTTGCCATCGACAAGGGATCTCGCGTGGTGATCCTGGGCTACAACGGCGCGGGTAAAACCACCACTTTGCGTCTGCTGGCGCATCTGGAAGATCCCGATACGGGTGTGGTGGAATATGGCCATGGCTGCAAAATCGGCTATTTCGCACAGGAACATGACACGCTCGACATGGACGCGACCGTATTGGACAACTTGCGCCATGTGGCTCCAAGCCTGAACGATACGCAAGCCCGTTCCATTCTGGGCTCGTTCCTGTTCTCGGGAGACGACGCGTTCAAGCCCACCCATGTGCTTTCGGGCGGCGAAAAGACGCGTCTGGCGTTGGCCACTTTGGTGACCAGTGGCGCCAACGTGCTGCTGCTCGACGAGCCCACGAACAATCTTGATCCCGCCTCGCGTCAGGAAATTCTCAAGGCGATCGCCAAATACGAGGGCGCCATTGTGCTTGTCACCCACGACGAGGGCGCAGTGGAAGCGCTGAACCCCGAGCGCGTGCTGCTTATGCCGGATGGCGATGAGGATCTGTGGAACAACTCGTACCTCGATCTGGTGGCGGAAGAGTAACACCGGCGTTATAGCAAATAGCAAGCTATAAAGATCCATAGAAAGAACCACAAAGGGCATGGAACATAAGAATTGGGCGCGGCCACTCGCAAGAATGGTCGCGCCCAATCATTTTATGCAATGCCGGAGGCTACAAAACCGGCATTAGGAATCAGTCAACCTGCTTCTGCTGCAGCTGGTCGCCGTCCATATCGAAGTCGCTCATCTTGAAGGACCTGATGGCCGGATCATCATAAGAGTTGTAGTAGTACGTCATAGTCTTGGCGGAGAAGCAATCCGAGTAGACGGTGTACTCGAACTGGTCGTTGCCCATCTTGGCACCACCCAGCACCATTGCCGCAGCCTGCAGCGTGCGGAACAGACGGATGACGCTGTGCTGCTCGTCCTTCTGCTGCGGGTAGTGCGTGTTGATGTACGCGGCGCGGATGAAACGCGACGGGGAGCTGAAGTCGCCCGGAATGCCGTGCATGCTCACGCCGGAACCCCATGGCGTCAGTTCATCCTGACCCCACTTGACAGCGGCCGGGTATTCCGGAACGTTGACCATGTAGTTGCGCAGGTTTTCCTCGTGGTAGGCGAAGGTCGGCTGGTTGGTCAGCGCGTCGACACCATCATGGTAGATGTGCATGCCGTCGGCCATGTATTCAACGACAATGGAACGCGTCTTGTCGCCGATGATCCAGTGCAGCATGGAAACCGGGAATTGGTCGTTCACGGGCTTGTTGATGATGGCGACGGATTCGAGAGCCTTCTCCACCTCGTCCACCGTATCGAAGTTGCGCACGATGAAGTACGGGAACTCGTAGGCGGCGACGTTGGTCTTGCCTTCCACGGCGTCATCCTCGTACTTGGCGTAGCCCGGGAAGTTCAGGCCGGCGACGGCCAGACCGGACTCGTTGGCGCAGTCGAAGTACAGCGGCTTGTTGTCCGAGATGATGCCCGCGCCGAAAATCGGACGCTGGCCATCTTCCACGTTGAATTCAAAATCGAGCTTGTATCCCTTCGGGGTTGCCAGAATGGTCTGGCCATATCCGCAGCTCCAGTCTAGGTTACGGCCGAAATACATATCCCCTTCACCATCGGTGAATCGCACGCTAGTGCACATGTTTGCCTCCTCATAAGAATGAATCGTTTCTACCAGGACTTGGTCACTTCGTCATCCCAGCAACAGGGCGATTATAAAAAGGCTTTTCTGAATGAATCCTGAGTATTGGCAGTATTTCTCTCCTAACGAATTTGCAAATGCGCGCGGTACATCTGACATAGATGCCTTGATGTATTTTTGGCGCAAATCGATTAGAGTAAATACAACATCTGTATGGAAATGAAGGGGATTTCTCATGGCTTTGGAACATGCTTCGGAACATATTCAGGCGCTTTTGTATAGCGCCTATTCAACCAACAGTGTCCGCGCCATGGAGCAGCCGCTGCTGGAACGTGACGTACCGCTTATGCGCATGGCCGCCAGCGCCACGGCCAATGTTGTGCTGCACACTTTGCAGGAGAACGGTTGGGACAATGAGCGGTCCACGCGCATTGTGGTGCTCGCGGGAGCTGGAGACAATGGTGGCGACGGCTTGTACGCGGGAGCGTTTCTGGCCGCGCGCGGATACGATGTGACCGCCATCGCGGTAGGCAAGCGTCTTCATAATGGCGCTTTGGACGCGTTGTGCGAGGCGGGCGGAAAGGTGCTGGTACTGGATCCGTATGCGCAAATTCCCGGATATTCGAGCGGGTTCAGCGCGGGCGAGGCCGGCGAACGTTTGCAGTCGGCCATTGAATATGTACGCCACGCCACAGTGGTATTGGACGCCATGACAGGAATTGGAGTAACAGGATCCTTGCACGGCATAGCTCAAGCCATGGCGACCGCATTGGGCCGTAGCGGCATGCCCGATTCCGGGTTGGCCATTCCCGACGACCAGATTGTGCCACACACCCCTATCACTATCGCCGTTGATATGCCTTCCGGCATCGGCGTCAATGACGGTACGTTGCCTGGGCCGTATATCCCTGCGGACATTACCATCATGTTCGGTGCGATGAAGCCTTGCGCCATGCTGCCTCCCGCTTGCTATGCGTGCGGCAAGATCTGCATTGTCGATTTTGATTTCGACCTTATGGAAATGGAACCCGCGGTGGAAATGGTGACCGCAGGATTCGCATCCGAAGCGATTCGCCCGTGCCGGGTGGAGGACGCCAAATACTCCCGAGGCGTGCTGGGCCTTGTTACGGGTTCCCAGGAATATCCGGGCGCGGCGGTGCTTTCCACCTGTGCGGCAGCGCGCTCCAATATCGGCATGGTTCGCTATGTCGGCCCGCAACGCGCTCAGGACCTGATTTTGCACAAGTTGCCGGAAGCGGTTATGGGCAAAGGCCATGTGCAAGCGTGGGCCGTCGGATCGGGCGTTCCCGTGGAGCAGGATGACGCCGATATGAATGAATTGCATGAGGACATTCAGCAACGCACAATTACCGCATTGCTTCAGCATTATGCCCGCACCGGCAACGAGGACCAGGACGCCCGGGCCGAGGCCATGCCTCCCATCGTGGTGGACGCCGGAGCCTTGGATCTGCTTCCCAACCATGTGACAGCGCAGGTCGTGCTTACGCCCCATGCCGGTGAGCTCGCCCGCCTGCTTACCCGCCTCGGACATGCCATGAGCCCTGAGGAGGTGTTCGCGCGCCCGTGGCATTGTGTCCGTCTGGCCGCCCAGGAAACTGGTGCGACGGTGCTGCTCAAGGGAGCGGTCACGTTGGTCGCCGGCAACGATGGCGGTACGTTGCGCGTACTTGCCGCGGGACGTGCCCCGGCAAGCCTGGCCACGGCCGGCGCGGGCGATGTGCTCACGGGACTGCTAGGCGCACTGCTCGCCCAGCAAAGCGAGCAGGTGCATGCCGATGCCGCTTGCATGCCCGAGATTGCCGCTTCCGCCGCATACATGCATGGTCGCGCCGCGGCCTTGGCATCGGGATCCGACCAGCGCGGATGGCACCGCCCTATGCTGTACCACGCGCATGACGAGTATCCCGTGGTGGAAACCGTGGGACGTCCCATTGTGGCCGGTGATGTGGTCGAGGCTATTCCCGCGGTGTTTGAGGCGTTGCAATAGTTCCTTGCATTTGCGCGCGAACTTCCCCGCGCCATACATTGCGTTCCAGCGTGCCCGTGATGGTAACGGGTTCGTGTTGCATAAGCGCGGCGTAGTCCGCCTGGTTGAACAGCGTTAACGACAATCCGTTGGTGGTGGTGGCCAGTAGATGCTGCTGCTGCGCTCCCACGCATCGCAGTTGCGCTATGTCTTGAGGCATGAGATTGAGTTGGATGGTTGGCGCGGGGAAACCCGCGCCGAATGGCGCGTACGACCGGATCTTTTCGCAATATTCCAGCACAGTGGCGTTGTCCCATTGCGTAATGGTTCCCGCGTCGTTTGCCGCCTGCGGGCCCAACGCCAGCACAATATCCGCTTCTTGGGGTTTGGTATCCGCCTGGGATTGCAATGTCTCCGCCGTAGCCGCGATGTCGGCGGCAAACTTGGGCAGGTCGTCCGTACTGCTATGTACGCCGAACGCATGCTGGTGGCCCGCCACATGGTGTCCCAATGGGGTAAGGACGTCCAACGCCTTATACCATTCCGGCGTACGACCCGAACCCTGCAATGTTTCCCTGTTGAGCACAAAGGTGGGCATATGGCTGGAAGAAATGAGTTTGGTGGCCAGCAGTCCGAGGATTCCCGTGGGTGCGTTGGTCAAATACACATATGGCGCATAGGGCTGGTCGCTGGTTTCCAGTTCTTTCATATACTGGCCCACTGCCCGTTTGCGCTGTTCGTTGAGTACAAACAATTTTTGTGCGAGCTCATATGAACGGTTCGCATTGAAAAATATGCCGAACACGTCGTCCATGGAACCGTTCATGCGCTTGGCGCTATTGAATGTGGGCGCCAGATAGAAGCCCATGAACTGTTCATTGAGTTCGTTGATGTCACTGAATTTGCCATGTTCCTGCAGCACGCGCAGTATGGTGTGCAATCCATAGAGCGCCGAATCGAAATTCGCATTGCCCGTGGTGTATGGCTTGGGATCCATGAAAATGCGCTGGGTGAGCACGATGGCGTCCCGCACGAGGGAACGGTTCTCGCCGCTTAATGTCATTTGGTCGGAAATGGTGCCGAATCCTGCGAATACGCGCAATATCTGGATCGCGTCGCGGGCGTCGGGAACAAAACGCTCTGCATAACGGTCCAGTACCTGCCACAATACATGGGCTCCGCAAATGCTCGGATGCTCGTAGGTCTCCCCCAGCTGGTTCGGATTGACAATGCAATCAGCCGCCAATTCCTCTTCTTGCACATGATGGTCTGTAATCAAGGCCAACGCACCACGCTCATGGATACGTTGCACGCCTTCGTGCGCCGTGATGCCGACATCACATGTCAAAACGGCGCGCGTGTCAGGGAACTCGTCGAAAATTTTGTCGATGTCATGCTCGGTGAATCCGTAGCCCGCGCTCGGATCGGGACGATACAGGCTGACGGTAAATCCCATGAGGCTCAGTCCCGCGAACCCGAGCGTTCCCGCCGTAATGCCGTCCATGTCGAAGTCCGGAAGAATCACCACGCGTTGCTGTTGCGTATGCAAGGTGTGCAGCAGGTCCGTCAATTCGTCAATATGGTGCAAAGGTTGCGCGCTCGGCCGTTCCAGATCATGCCATGTTTCGGCGTTCAAATGGCGGTGGTCGAGCCACGAGCGAATAAGCGGATTCATCATCAGGCCTTCTTACTGGAATACTGTCGCTTTACTGTATCACTTGGGTTTTGTCCGGGCTAGATTGCGGCAAGGATCTTCATAATTGAAGATTTGTTGGAGACTCCCTGTTCCCATTGGCGTACGGATCCAGCCGCGTTACGATTCGACATGTAGCACGTTTCGTACACAAAGGAGTGAACATGGCGAAGGCGCAGCGCGACAAACTGCATAGCGAAGAATTGTATTTGCCCGGAGACGAGTCGATTATGGTCGAGCAGACCGCGTGCATGGAAAAACTGTACGATTTCAATGCGACGCGTCCGTCCCAGGGCGCCTTGCGGGAGTCGATGTTGCACGACATGTTCGCTGATCTTGGCGAAGGATGCTACATTGAGCCGCCACTGCATTCGAACTGGGCTGGCGCGCATTGTCATTTCGGGAACCATGTGTATGCCAATTCCAATCTCACGCTGGTCGACGACACCCATATTTATGTGGACGACAATGTCATGTTCGGTCCGAATGTGGTGCTGGCTACCGCTGGCCACCCCATCCTTCCGGAATTGCGTATGCGCGAATATCAATTCAACGCCCCTATCCATATTGGCAACAATTGTTGGTTGGGCGCGGGAGTCATTGTGCTCCCCGGAGTCACTATTGGCGACAATACGGTAGTGGGCGCCGGCGCGGTAGTGACCAAGGATTTGCCGGCCAATGTGGTTGCGGTCGGAAATCCGGCACGCGTGTTGCGTCCCATTGGCGAACGTGATTACGACGTGTATTTCAAGGGGCGCCACATCAATTGGGATGAAGTGTGTGAAGAGTCCGGGCTGACTAAGCCGGATTCGTCGCAACCCTGCTAACAATCATCAATATTTCCTCAGATTACGGGACGGTGCTGGTTGCGTCCCGTTTTTATATTCTCCCATCAATATGTGACTTTTGTCACAAATTCTTAGGATGTCAGTGCCGTTTTAGTTGTAGTGACGTTATGTATTGGATGAGTTAGGTCGTTTCGCGAGGGATGGAGGAACGTGAGTTTGGATGATTATCTTACTTCAGACTGAAATATTTCAATATTAAAAATTTGATCGATATCGAAACCTTTGATTTTATTGCCGCCCTATTTTCCAAATTAATAAACCACGTGGGGTGACTGTTTGTCCGTCGAATAATTATTCCGCGAGAATTTTGGCACAAGTTCGCGTCGGTGTTATTGTGGACTTACTTTCAGATTGAAATATTTCACGTATTTAGCTACAATATAACCCGTCCTGAAATTGGAATGAGGACCTTCCCTACCACCCGACTAGTGAGGCGACCCATGAACGTTATAGAACTTATGACTCTCGGATTCGTACATGAGGAACCCATGTGCGGATACCAGCTATGCAACCGTATGCGCCAGCTGCTCGGCAACACGAGAGCATTTAGCGAAGGATCCGTCCATGCGGTGACGCAGCGCCTGCTCGGCAAAGGGTATCTGCGCGAGAGCAACCGCATTGTCAGCGGACGCAACAAGCGTACGTTCCATCTGACTCCAAGCGGCTATGACCTGCTTGTCTCCACGCTGCGCAACGCGCGCGGCTATATGATCTCGGACACGGCGCAGTGGACCGTGATCCTCTCCTTCCTGTCCACACTCCCCAACGACCGCGACCGCAGGGCCGTGCTGGAACGCCGACTCAACATGCTTGAGAACGACACGCACCAACTCTATTGCACGGACGCTGACCCACTTGACAACAGCGCTGTCAGCGACACCTACAAGAAGGCGGCCATCTCCATCCAGGCCGCACACGCCCAAGCGGAAATCGCGTATCTGCAGGAACTGCTGGGAGATAATCTCGAAAACTAAAAAATGCGACATATTTTTAAGATATGTCGCATTTGGTTTTTATTTTCCCCGGGAAACACTTCACTTACAGCAAAATTACACGGTTACGCCATGATCCCGCAACGCCTTGCGCGCGCCGTCGGCGGACGTAAACTGGCATGCATTCCAGCCGCAATCCAGCGCTCCCTGCACATTGCGCGCCGTGTCGTCGAAGAACATGGTCTGCTCCGGAACCAGGTGGAAGCGCCGCTGCGCGTGCTCGTAAATGGCGCCCTCGGGCTTGTGCAATTTCTCGATGCCGGACACCACTGTACCGGACAGCAGCTCTTCCAACTGCGGGTACAGCTCGAACGCATAGTGGAACGTTTCGCTCGACCAGTTGGTCAAACCCCATATGCGCACACCGGCGTCCCGCAAATCCCTAAGAAGCGATTCCACGCCGGGAATCAGGTTCGGCAGCGCGTCGTCGTAATGGGCGATGTAATAGTCGAACAGGTCGGCGATCTCCTGTCCCTGTTCAGCCACGATGTCCGGCATGATGTCCGCGAGCAGCTCTCCCGCATCCATACGGTCTTCGTAACGGAAGAATCCGTACGGATCGTCAGGATCGTCCAGATGTTCCAGGAACCAGTCGGGAGCATGCCGTTTCATGGCCTCCCCCCACTGCCAGTCGATCAGCACGCCGCAAAAATCGAATACCACGTCAGTAATCACGTCACGCTCCATATTTTTCCAAATATTGTTCCGCCAAGTCGTCAAGGGCGTCGCTGACATACGGCGACCCGTCGGGTTTGGTGAGCTTGCGCGCCTCCGCGAACAGGTCGAGCACGTTGACAATGGAGCTTACGGGGAATCCGTACATGGATTCCGTCTCCATGACGGCGGATCGGTTGCTGTGCGCGGTGGTTTCCATACGGTCCACGCTCACCACCATGCCCGTGATGTGTACGCCCGCTTCCCGCTTGAGCTTCGGGACGGTTTCCTGAATGGCGGTGCCGGCGGTCATCACGTCGTCCACAATAACCACGTTCATGCCGTCTTCCAACGGCATGCCCACCATAAGGCCGCCGTCTCCATGGTCCTTGCGCTCCTTGCGGTCGAAAGTGTACCCGGCTTCAATGCCGTACTCATGCAACGCCATGGCCGTGGACACGGCGAGCGGAATGCCCTTGTACGCCGGGCCGAACACGGTGTCGATGCGGTCCGAGAACCGGCCGGCCTCAATCTCCCACATGATTTTCGCCGCGTAGAATTTGCCGAGCTCCCCCACGAGCCGCCCCGTGTCGAAACTCGCCGCGTTGATGTAATACGGGGACACACGGCCCGACTTCAACGTGAATTCACCGAATTTCAAGGCGCCCGCGTCGAGCAGGAACCTGGTGAAGCGTCCCTCGAGGTCGTCATACGGCTCATTCATGATGATTCCCTTTCTTTTCTCTTTCTTCTTCGCTTTTCGCGGTGTACGGATCGTGCTATCGCCACGTCTCCCCCGCCGCGAGCTTGGCTGCGAGCGCCGGCCGTTGGTCGAGGAGGGTTTCGAGTTCTTGTGCGATGGTGTGTGGTGCTTGTGGGTTGAGGAGTGCGGTGGCTCCGATTTCGATGGCGTTGGCTCCTGCGTAGAGGTATTCGAGTGCGGTGTGGGCGTTGTGGATGCCGCCGATGCCGATGATGGGTGTGTGTGGGAGTGCGGTGCGTACTTTCCATACGTTGGCGAGACCTATGGGGAGGATGGCGGGTCCGCTGAGTCCTCCGGTGGTGTTGGCGAGGATGGGTTGGCCGGTGGTGGTGTTGATGCGCATGCCGATGAGGGTGTTGATGAGGCTGAGTGCGTCGGCTCCTGCGTCGGTGGCTGCTTTGGCGATGGTGGTGATGTCGGTGACGGTTGGGGGTGAGTTTGACGATGAGTTGGTTTGTTGGTTGGTTTTTCTGAGGTCGGTGATGAGGTTGTATAGGGTTGTGGGGTCGGTGCCGATGCTGAGGCCTCCTGCGTTGACGTTGGGGCAGCTGACGTTGATTTCGAGCATGTCTGCTGGGGAGTTGTCGAGTTTTTTGACGACTTGGATGTAGTCGTCTGGGGTGTGGCCTGCGACGTTGGTGATGACGGTGGCGCCGAGTTGTTTGAGTTGGGGTAGGTCGTTGGCGAGGTAGTGGTCGATGCCGGGGTTTTGGAGTCCTACGGAGTTGACGGTGCCGGAGGGGCTTTCGGCGGTGCGTGGGCTGGGGTTGCCTTCCCATGGGATGGGGCTGACGCCTTTGGTGGTGACTGCTCCGAGTTCGCTGACGTCGTAGTATTGGGTGCTGGCTTCGGCGAGGAAGGTGCCGGATGCGGTGGCTACGGGGTTTTTCCACGGGATGCCGGCGACGATGGTGGAGTGTGTGTAGGTGGTCATGGGTGTCCTTGGCTGGGTTGGTGTGGTGTGGTGGTTACCAGATGATGGTGGTGCTGGGGAATACGGGGCCTTCGGTGCAGGTTTTGGTGTTGCCGTGGATGGTGGGTATGGTGCAGGCGACGCAGGCGCCGTAGCCGCATCCCATGCGTTGTTCCATGCAGGTTTGGCAGTTGGCGTTGTGGGTTTGGGCCCATTGGTGGACGGCTTGCATCATGGGTTTGGGTCCGCAGGTGAGGATGGTGAGGGGTTGGTCTGGGTTGGGGTTGGGCTCAAGGGTGTTGAGGAGGGTGAGCACGTCGCCTTGGGCGTTGGTGATGCTGTGGGTGTGGGGCGTGTGGGTTTGCATGCGTGTGTCGGCGTATCGGGTGTCGCGGTAGCCGAGGATGGCGGTGGTGCGCGTGTCGGGTTTGGCGGCTAGGCGTTGGGCGGCGTATAGGAGGGGCGGGATGCCAAGGCCTCCTCCGACGAGCAGGTAGTCGCCGGGCTGGTCGAGGTTGAACGCTTGGCCTCCCAAGGGTCCGAGCATGTCTATGGTGTCTCCTTCCCGGAGGGTGGAGAATTGGCGGGTGCCTTCGCCGACGATGGCGAAGATGATGGTGAACGTGTCGCCGTTGGTGCCGGCTACGCCGAAGGGTCGTGGCATGAGGCGGCTTTGGTCGTGCGTGTAGAGCATGACGAATTGGCCGGGGCGTGCGGTGCGGGCGGTGTGCGCGTCTTGCAGGGTCAGTTCGATGATCGTGTCGGCGAGCGCCTGGACGCGGATGACGGGGACGGTTCTTCTGCCGGGTTGGCGTGCGGGTGTGGCGTGTGGGTTGCGGGTTGCGGTGGTCCATTCGCGGGGCATGCGTGGCCTTTCTTGCGTGGGTGGCTGGGTTGGACGGGGTTTGGACAGTGTTTGGGTGGCGGCCGGTCAGGTCAGGGCTGCGCGCAGGTTGTCGCGCATGTCGATGGCGGCGTCGCGTGCGCATGCCATGACGACGGCGAGCGCTTCGTCGGGGTTGCGCATGGTGGTGTGGTCGCGTCTTTTCCATGCTCCGATGATGGCGCGCGACGAGTTGACGATGATGCCGGACCCGTGCTCGTCGGCCATGGCGGCGATGTCGGTGGCGGTGCCGCCTTGCGCGCCGTATCCGGGGATGAGGAAGAACGTGTGGGGCATGCGGGCGCGCAACGCTCGTCCTTGCGCCGGGTAGGTGGCGCCTACTACGGCGCCGAGCCTGCCGTACCCGTGCAGGCCGGTCGTGTTGCGGTTCTGCTGGTCGACGAGCATGCCGACGTGTTCGTACACGTGTTGCCCGTTGACCAGTTGCAGGTCCTGGATTTGTGTGGCGGACGGGTTGGAGGTGTGCACGAGGCAGAACACGTCTTTGTCGTGGGGTTCGGCGGCGTCGAGGAACGGTTTGACGGCGTCAGCCCCCAGGTACGGGTTGACGGTGACGGCGTCCTCGTGCCACGGGTCGGTGTGGGCGGGCGCCTCGGGTATGGGCAGTGTGGCGCTGATGCCGCTTAAATGGTGGGCGTAGTGGGCGGCGCTGGTGCCGATGTCGGCGCGTTTGATGTCGCCGATCACGTACAGGCCTTGTTCCTGCGCGTACCGGCAGGTCTGGTTGTAGGCGGATACGCCTATGGCGCCGAGCGCCTCGTACATGGCGATCTGGGGTTTGACGGCGGGCACGATGCCGGCGACCGCGTCGATGATGGCCTGGCCGAACAGGAAGTAGCTCATCGCCATCGCCTGGGGCACGAGGTCGGTGTAGTCGCCGCTTTGGCGCATCGACCCGTACGCGTCTTCGACCATGCTGGCGGTGACCGCCTGCGGGATAAGCTGCGGGGTGGGGTCGATGCCCACCACGCTCGGGTTGTGTGTCTCGCTGATCGCGTCGATAAGCCTGTCCATGCTGGTCCTTCCTTCCGTGTCGCGCGTTGGCGCGCCCCTGCCTTGCCGAATGTCGCGTCTAGCGCGCCGCCATCTCGGGGATGCGCGTCAGGCGCCCCGCGAGCACGGTGGCGAGCGCCCGGCCCGTCACTTTCCACCCGTCGAACGGCGTGTTGCGCGCTTTGGACGCGAAACGGTCCGCCCGTATCGTCCAAGCCTCTTGTGTGTCGAGGATTACGAGGTCGGCGCCGCGTGCGGCCCGGGCCCGTATGGTGCCCGACGTGCCGGCCAACGCCCCGATGTCGGTGGCGGGGCGTCCCAGGAGGATTCCCGGGGCTATGGCCATGAGGCCGATGAGGCGCCGTTCGCCGATGATTCCCCGGTCGACGAGTGTGGTGTGGCATACCGCGTACGCGCTTTCCAGTCCGGTCACGCCGTTGGGGGCCGTGAGCATGCCTTGCGTTTTGGCGGCGAGCGTGTGCGGCGCGTGGTCGGTGGCGACCATGTCGATGGTGCCGTCGGCGAGCGCCTCCCATATCGCGTCCCGGTCTCCCGGCGCGCGCAGCGGCGGGTTCATTTTTGCGCGCGTCCCGTAGCGGGCCACGTCCCGGTCGGTGAGCGCGATGTAGTGGGGCGCCGTTTCGCAGGTGACGGGTATCCCGTCGCGTTTGGCTTGGCGTACGAGGCTTATGGAGGTGGCGCAGCTGACGTGTTGCAGGTGGATGTGGGCGCCCGTGTCGCGTGCGGCGAGGATGTCTCGTTCGACGATGCGGCTTTCCGTGTCGCCGGGGATGCCCGGAAGGTTCAGGCTTCGGCTGGTCTGCCCTTCGTTCATGACGCCCTGCTCGTGGTGTTCGGCGTGGTCGATGACGACGAGCCCCGCCTCTTTGGCCAAGGCGGCCGCCTCGTACAGGAGCGGCCCGGGGATGGTGGCGCCGTCGTCGCTGATGGCCGTCACGGGATGGTCGGGGTGGCGCGTCCGGTCGCCTTTCCACGCGAGGATGTCGGCCAGGCGCGTTCCGGCCCGTCCGATGGTGGCGGCCGCGCACAACTGGTAGTGCACGGGAAGCGACGTGTGGTGGTCGCGTTCCCAGTCGCGCGCGTATTCGACGGCTCCCCTGCCGTCTTCCATTATGGTGGCGCCGTCCATGGCGGGCGTGGTGTTGGGCATGACGAGCGTGTTCGTGTAGCCGCCGGCGGCCGCGGCACGCGCTCCCGTGAGCATGGTTTCCGCGTCCGGGTCCCCCGGGTCGCGCCAGTGGACGTGGGGGTCCTGGAATCCGGGGGCGAGCGTCATGCCCGTGCAGTCGATGTCGCGCGCCTCCCCCTCGTATTCGGCTTCCAGGTTGACGGTGTGCCCGCTGTCCCACGCGCGCAGGCCTTTGAGTGTGACCACGCTCACCGCAGCGCCTCCTCGTCGCAGTATTCGCAGCGGAACGCGTGGCGTCCGGGCACGCGGTAGAACACGTGGTCGAGTCCCCGTTCGGAGCCTGTCACGCACCGCGGGTTCACGCACCGGATCACGTTGACGACACGGTCGGGCAGCGTGGGCGCGTGCTTGCCCGTGATCACCCCGTTTTCCACGATCGCGACGGTGGCGCGCGGAGCCACGATGGCCAGCGCCTCCAGGTCGACGGGCACGTCGCCTTCCATTTTGATGATGTCTTTGGTCCCGTAGCGCGTGCTGGGCGCGTTCATGACGAGCGCGAGCCGTGTGGACGCGGGGTCGATGTCGAGGTAGGCGAGCACTTCAAGCGCCGTGCCCGCGGGCACGTGGTCGATGATCACGCCGTTGCGGATGCTGCTGACTTCCATGAATCCCCTCCCGGGCTTTCCACTCTTTCTACTGTTCCCCCGCCGGCGTTTGGCGTTTTTCGTCCCCGTAGCCGGGCAGCGGGTCGTCGAGCACGGCGGCCATGAGCGCCATGCGCACGAGCATGCCGTTGGCGACCTGGTCGAAATAGGCGGCGCGCGGGTCCGCGTCCACGTCGGTGGCGATCTCGTTGACGCGCGGCAGCGGGTGCAGGACCGCCATGTCGGGGCGGGCGGCCGCCAGGCGGGCCCGGTCGAGCACGTACGTGTCCCTGAGCCTCACGTACTCGTCCTCGCTGAAGAAACGTTCCTTTTGCACGCGCGTCATGTACAGCACGTCGAGGGAGCCGATCACGCCGGCGAGGTCGCGCACCTGCTCGTACGAGCAGCCTGAAGCCTTGTCGATGCGGTCGAGCACGTATTGGGGGACGCGCAGTTCGGGAGGGCTGACGAGCACGAAATGGATGTTGCCCCACCGGCACAGCGTTTCGATCAGCGAATGGACGGTGCGCCCGAACATCAGGTCCCCGCACAGTCCGACCGTCAAATCCGTGAGCCTGCCGCAGCGTTGGCGGATCGTGGCCAGGTCGGCGAGCGTCTGCGTGGGATGCATGTGGCCGCCGTCGCCCGCGTTGATCACGGGCACGCCGGCACGTTCGGCGGCGCGCGCCGCCACAAGCGCCGCCCCCTCCTTGGGGTGCCTGATGGCGATCACGTCCGCGTAGGCCGCCACCGTGCGCACCGTGTCGGCGATCGACTCGCCCTTCGACACGGACGACTGGCCGGTGCCCGCGAACCCGACGGCGTTGCCGCCCAAGCGGATCATGCCCGTCTCGAAACTCAGCCTCGTGCGCGTGCTCGGCTCGTAAAACAGGGTGGCCAGCACGCGCCCCCCGGCACGCGCCGTACACGGCCGCCCGGTGCTCCCCCATGTAGCGCGCGCGGTCGAGCAGCCATTCAATATCGGATACGGACAACGTGTCCAGCGTGATCACATTCGACCCGGCAAGCGGACTTGTCCCGGAACTTCGCATAGTCAACAGTTCACCTTTCGTGGACCATCAGCACGGTTCCCGCGAAACGCGGCTGCGTCCCACTATATGCGCAATCCCGCGGGCGCTCGCCGCCCGCCCCACATAGTGGAAATGCTAGTCGCGGTAAAACAGGCGTTCGGTCACGTCCCTGCACCGGCGCATGAGCGCGAGCAGGTCGTTTTCAAACTGTTGGCCGTGGTTCGCCCCGTAGCCCGCGTACATGCCGATGCCGCTCAACGCGAACCAGTCGCGCGGCAGCACGTCCGCCTGGTTGGCGCGCCCCGTCCACAGGAAGTTGCCGTTCCTCGTGCGCGTGGCCATGCGCCACGCGTCGCGCAGCACGCCCGCGTCGTGGCCGTCGACGAAGCCGGCGGATTCGAGCGCGTCCAAGGCTTCCAGCGTCCCGCACACGCGCAGCGTGTCGATCCGCGCGGCGTGGCGCAATTGCAGGAGCTGGACGGTCCACTCCACGTCCGACAGTCCCCCGTGGCCCAGTTTGACATGCCGGTCGCGGGCCACGCCGCGCGGCAGGCGTTCGGATTCCATGCGCGCCTTGAGCCGGCGGATCTCCATGGCTTGCGCGCCGTCCAATCCGGACGCCGGGTAGCGCAGCGGGTCGGCCACATGTTCCAAAAAGTCGCGGGCCAGCGTCTCGTCGCCCGCCGCATACCGGGCGCGAAGCAGCGCCTGGTATTCCCAGGTCGCCGCCCAGTGCGCGTAATATTGCGCGCACGATTCGAGGGAGCGGACGACCGGACCGTGTTTGCCTTCGGGGCGCAAATCCATGTCGAGGTCGAGTTTCGGTTCCATCGTCAGCGGGCCTTGCAGCAGTTGGCGCAGCCGGTCGGCCACGGCGCGCGCGAACGCGGCCGCACGCTCCTCGTCCCCGCCCGTGGCGGCGTAGATGAGCATCACGTCCGCGTCGGAGCAGAAGTTCACTTCCCGTCCCCCGTAGCGGCCCATCGCGATCACGCACACGCCGGCCGGGGCCGCCGAGACGTCCAGGCCGTCCTGGGCGCACTGGGCGCGTACCGACCAGCGCAACGCCGCGTCGATGACCGCGTCGAACATGTCGGTAAGGCCGCGCATGAGCCCCGTGTCGGAAACCACGCCGTTCATCCACCCCAGGCCGATGCGTTCGGTCTCGTGGCGTTTCAGCGCGCGCAACGCCTGGGCGCATTCGCGCGCCGAATCCTCGTAGCGGTGGATGATCGCCGCCGTCTGCGTGCCAAGGCTCTGTGGCCCCCTCGGGCGCAGCAGCTCGTCGTGGCCGAGCCACGTGACCGATTCGAGCGACTTGTCGAGCGCGTCGCCCAGCGACCTGGAGTTGGACAATACGTGGCACAGGCGTTTGGCGGCGGACGGCGAATCGCGCAAAAAGCCCAGGTATTCGTGCATTCTGCCGAAATGGTCGGCGAGCTTGCGCCAGTACAACAGTCCCATGTCGGGGTTCTGGCCCTCCCCGAGCCAGCGCAGCACGGCGGGCAGGAGGATGCGGTTGATTTTCGCGGCGCGTGTCACGCCCGCCGTCAACGCCTGCACGTGGCGGATGGCGGCTTGCGCGTCGGAGAAGCCGATCGACTCGTAGCGGTCCTCCAACGCCTGGGGGGACAGTCCGGGCGCGTCGTCGGCGGCGCTGATCGGCAGCATCGGCCGGTAGTAGATTTCGTTGTGCAGCCTGCGTACGCGCTGGCGCGTCGTGTCGTAGCGTTCCACGAGCGCTTCCGGATACTGGCGGAACGTCCTGGCGAGCCGGCCCAGCTCCTCGTTGTCGTCGAGGCGGACTCCCGTAAGGTCGCGCGGCTTGGACAATCCTCCCGTGTTGGCGGCCCCGAGGTCCGCGAACAGGTGCGTGCGTTTGAGCTCCCACATTTGCTGACGGTGTTCGAGCACGCGTTCGAACCCGTAGTCGGCCACAAGCGTGGCCGCGTCGGCGCGGGAAATGTAGCCGCCGTCGCTGAGCGCTTTGAGCGCGTCGCGCGTGGAGGCGACGCGCAGCGTGGGGTCGGTGCGTCCGTGGACGAGCTGGAGCATTTGGACGGTGAACTCGATGTCGCGCAAACCGCCCTTGCCGAGTTTGATTTCCCGGTCCTGCAAAGCCGGGGCGATCAGGCGTTCGACACGTTCGCGCATCGCCTGGCAGTCGTGGACGAAATTGGGACGTTTGGCGCTTTGCCATACCAGCGGACGCGTCATGGCGATGTATTCGGCGCCAAGCGCTTCGTCCCCGGCGGCGGCGCGCGCCTTGAGCTGGGCCTGGAACTCCCAGTTTTCCGCCCACTGTTCGTAGTAGGCGCGGTGCGATTCGAGCCGGCGCACGAGCACGCCGTCCTTGCCTTCGGGGCGCAGCGCCCCGTCGATCTGCCACAGGACCGGTTCGGCCACGCCCATGACGGCGCTCTGGCACGCCCGCTGCATGGTGGTGGCGATTTTGGTGCCCGTGCGCGTCACGAGCTCGCCCTCGTCCCCGTCGGCCGGCTCGGCCACATAGATGAGGTCCACGTCCGAAACGTAGTTGAGTTCGCGGTCGCCGAGCTTGCCCATGGCGATCACGGCGAAGCGTACCGCCTCGGCGCCGGGTACCGTGCGGTAGGCGATGGACAGGGCCGTTTCCAGGGCCGCGTCCGCAAGATCGGACAGGGCGAGGCTGATGTCGCCCTGCACGGCGACGGGATCGTCGGCCGCCRTGTCGCGCCGCATGAYSGCGRSCAGCTGGCCGCCATCAT
>NZ_JGZB01000005.1 GCF_000741255.1 Bifidobacterium magnum | reverse complement strand
CATAAGAAACAGCATTGATCGGATATAGCACGGACATTTCCCTTGTGCGCTCGCGTCCATTAGCCGGTTCCCGGACCGCCACGCCAACGACTGGTTTTTGCGGCGGCCATGGCCCAGGAGAGACGCCCGGTCCCTTTCCGAACCCGGTAGCTAAGGCCTGGCACGGTGATGGTACTGCACCCGGTAGGGTGTGGGAGAGTAACACGCCGCCGCATTCAAACGTTAAAGAGCCCTTGTCCTGACGGACAAGGGCTCTTCTCATATCCGGACACATAATCCGGATTATTCATTTACTCGATCTTGCTCCAGCAATCGATCGAGATTGTCAATAATCTGCTGCAATGTCTGCAAAAATGCGTCTGGATCTGTAAATTCAGTCGCGAATAGTGTACGCAAATTCTCCTCGAACTGATCGGGAAGCAGGGGAGCGTTCCGCAACTTTTCCATCATGCGCTTCTCACCCGGATGGAACATTCGATTCAACGCAAACAAAATATCGAAATAGGATTCTATGAACGCGGCCGTCCGGTGACTGACGGACGGAAGATCCTGGCGCTGGACGGCTTTGCGGATCTGCTGGTCATAGGACGGCAACTGGCCGGACAGCAGGTTCCTATTTTTCTCAATAATATTCTTCCGCAACGTTTCCGGATACGGGATCTCCAGCGATTCCTTGAGCGCCGTATACTTTCCCTCCGCATCATACAGAACTTTGCTGGTAACAATGTTGTTCCACACGCAGGTCGTGTATCCGTTATAGGCGAGTCCGTGTTTGACCTGCTCGACCTGGCTGGAAATATCGGCCAAGTTGCGGTAAAGAATGTCGATCGGAATCCCATTAGCCAGGACGCAGTCGTCCTCGGTTTCCCAATATTGATTGTCGAGCTCGATATAGGAACAGTATTGCCGCAACAGATCGCGCCGGATATCCACATCAATCGGATGGGCCACATAAATATACAAGTCATAATCGCTGCTGGCATCGAACTGCGAGGTTACGCGGCTGCCACCCAACGCGATGGCCTCCACCTCTGGCAGCGCGGCGAAAGCGCGGACCACATTATTAAACACGGTATCTTCCATATATGCCCCTTTCCTAGCGTTTGTATGGAACTGAAGATGGTTAGGATCCCTCATAAGGCAGCTTATCAGCGTTGTTCCGTGGGCGGTACCGATATTCCGTACTCTCTCCAATTTCCGCATGTTCTTCTGCATTTTGCGACAGACACGCCGGGTTTCATGTCTCAAAATGCAGAAGGAGATACCGGAAACGGTTCTAAAAGTTCCGGATTCTTATCCTCTTCTACATTTTGAGGCAAAGACGAAGCGGAATATTATGCAATCGCGTATGCGCAACACGCGCGAACAATAATCCGCAAAATTTTAAGCACAGAAAAAGATACAGGGCATAAAACGTTGTGACAGAAATAAAACGCGCAAATCGCCAACATACGGAAAAACTACAAAGTCGGCCGATTCATGCCCCCTTTACCATGCTGAATATGCATGCATATATACGGAATGCTTGTTCTTGACGGGTTGTACGCTGAAGACCGTTCCGCGCTGTTTTGGCATCTACCGCCGGCAGACAGGTTATGAAATGGGCATATGACCTGTCAGGAACCTGTCCCGGCGATCGGCCTGAACACGTAGGGAAATCGATCAATCCCGACCTTGAAGGAAGAACCATGAGTCAATCGACCCGTTTCGACCAAAATACCCTTGTTATGAACGCTTCCTCCGCCGCCCGAAAGCAGGGCGCTGGTGTTGCTCCGGCTATCCATGCCGACAACCACCAGCATGGGGAAGACCATAACAAGTATCATGGTCCCGGGGTCGATAAATCCCATAAGTCCGATAAACCCAATACCTCCGCTAAACAGGTGGGCCTTATAGGCCTTGTCGGTGTGGTGATTTCTGCCATGGTGGGCGGCGGCATTTATTCGCTGCCGCAAAACATGTCCGCATCGGCGTCCGCGGGCGGCCAGATTATCGCCTGGATTATCACGGGCGTGGGCATGTGGTTCATTGCGAACACGTTCCGCATCCTTACACGCGAACGCCCCGAACTGAAAAACGGTCTGTACACGTATGCATACAAGGGCTTCGGCAAGTTCGTCGGATTCCTCGTAGCCTACGGGTACTGGATCTGCAACTGCTTCTCGCTCGTCGCCTATGGCGTGCTGATCATGAGCACGCTGAACTTCTTCTTCCCGGGCACCTTCGCGGGCGGCAATACGGTGTGGGCGGTGCTGGGAGCCTCGATCATCATCTGGCTCATGTTCCTGCTCACGCTGCGCGGCACCAAATCCAATGTGGCGCTGAACGTGATCGGCACCATTTGCAAAATCGTGCCCGTACTCATTTTCATTGTGGCCATGATCACGATGTTTGAGCTTGGCACGTTCCTGCACGGATTCTGGGGCATGAGCGCTTCGGGGCAGCCTTTGCACTTCAACCTGTCCAACGTGATGGACCAGGTGTCTGGGACCATGATGGTCACGCTGTGGCTGTTCATTGGCGTGGAAGGCGCCGTGGTCATCTCGGGCAGCGCGAAAAGCCAAAAAGACGTGTCCAAGGCCACGACCTTCGGCTATCTCGCCGTGCTGTTCATGTATGTGCTTGTCTCGCTGTTGCCATTGGGCGTCTACAATTACCAGACCATTGGCGGCATGTCGAACCCGTCCATGGCCGTCATCATGGACAAGGCCGTCGGCAGCTGGGGCGGCATTGTGGTGAACGCGGGCGTCATTATTTCTGTATTGTCCGCATGGCTTGTCTGGCTTGTCATGCTCAGCCAAATGCCGTTGTTCGCGTCCTATGACGGCATTTTCCCGAAGATATTCCGTAAAACAAACTCGCGCGGTGCTGCATACTATTCGCTGCTCGTCAGCGCCTGCATCTGCCAGGTCCTGCTGATCATCTGCCATTTTGTGCCGGGCGACGCATGGAGCCACATGATTTCCATCACGTCGGTCATGTCGATGCCGTGCTATCTGCTGTGCTGCCTGTTCCTGTGGAAAATTGCCAGGGGACAATGGAAGGCTACGAGCCAGTTCTCGCGCACCTACGCTCTGGTTACGGGAATCATCGGCACGTTCTTCTCGCTGTTCCTCATATATTCCGCTGGCTTGCATTACCTTATGCTCGCGTGCATCATCTATGCGATCGGCATTCCGATTTTCATGGTTGGACGCAAACAGTGTGAACAGCCGGGATTGAAAGACCGGCGCATTTTCACGCCAAAGGAGCGCGTGCTGCTCGTGCTCGTGATTTGCGCGGGCATCGTCGGCCTCGTATATACGGCGAGCGGCCTGCTGCACTAACCGCAACACGCGCGACATGCTTGCGGGCCAGCACATTCCCCTATAAACATGACCAGGGAGTGGTGCGCATGGCACACTTACCGCCATGCGCACCACTCCTTGAACTACAGATCAAGAGACGGGCGATAGTATGCAACGGCAAGCTTCAGGTAAAGAAGCGACCACTTCCCATTCTTCCGCAACCGGGCAATCTTCGCACGAACCATCGCATGAGGCCGGCAAAGTCGGCGTGCTCGGACTGGTGGCCATCATCATCTCCGCGATGGTGGGCGGCGGCATTTTCGATTTGCCTCAAAACCTGAGTCAGCACACGTCCGCCGGCGGCCAGATCATCGCCTGGTTCATCACGGGCATCGGCATGTGGTTCATCGCCACGATGTTCCGCGTGCTCGCGAACGTGCATCCCGAACTCAATGACGGCATGTATAACTACGCGTATCAGGGGTTCGGCCGTTTCGCGGGATTCCTCGTCTCCTTCGGCTATTGGATCTGCAATTGTTGCGCGCTCGTGGCCTACGGCATTCTGCTCACGTCCACGTTGAACGCGTTCATTCCGATTTTCGGCGACGGCAACACCGTTCCCGCCATCATCACGGCTTCGGCCGTGGTATGGCTCTCGTTCCTGTTCGGATGCCGCGGCATCCGCAGCAACAAGGTTGTCTACATTATCGGCACCGTGTGCAAACTCATTCCGATCGCCATTTTTCTCGTGGCCATGATCGCCGCATTCAAATTGTCGGTATTCCTCTACGGCTTCTGGGGTTTCAACGCCCAAGGCCAGCCGCTCGCGTTCCATTGGGACAGCGTGTTCCACCAGGTGTCCAGCTCCATGCTGGTGACGCTCTGGCTATTCATCGGCATTGAAGGCGCCGTAGTGGTGTCGGGCGAGGCGAAAAGCCAGCAGGCCGTGTCCAAGGCCACCGTCACGGGATTCATCGGCGTGCTCACGCTTTACACGCTAGTGTCGTTGTTGCCGCTCGGCTCGTTCAGTGCCGAACAAATCGCGCAAATCGACAATCCAGCCATGGCCGCGTTGCTTGCGGCCGTAGTGGGCCCGTGGGGCAGGACCGTAGTGACGGTGGGCATCATCATTTCCGTACTATTCGCCATGCTCGTTTGGATGGTCATGCTGAGCCAGATGCCGTATTACGGCGCCAAAGACGGCCTGTATCCGCGCATGTTCACGTATGTCAACAAGCATGGCGCGCCGCGCAACTCCATGCTTGTGGCGACGATCATTTGCCAAGTGCTGTTCATTCTCACGTATTTCTTGGGAAACAACGTGTGGAACACGATCACGTCGATTACGGCCACGCTGGCCATGCCGTGCTATCTGTTGTGCTGCATGTACCTGGTCAAAGTGAGCCGTCCCAAGCAGCTGTGGCCCGAGCACTGCACGTTCTCCCAGAAATATGGATTCGCCGTCGGCATTCTCGGCACGCTGTTTGCGCTGTTCCTCGTATCCGCGGCGGGATTGCACTACCTGAGCATGGTGTGCGTCGTCTATGTGTGCGGTATCGGACTGTTTATTGCGGGCCGGCGCCAGTCCGGTGCGCACGGATCCGTCGTCCAATTGTTCACGCCGCGCGAGCGGATCGCGGCCGTCGCCATTATTGCGGTCGCGATCTACGGCATCGTATATACGGCGCGGTACGGACTGTAAATAATTGAATACTAAATATGGAACGGAAGTTTCGTGGAATCGGCGACCTTGATATAGCGGCGCTGCCATTCAAGACACTGATACGTTTGCGTGGCGTCGCTCAGCGCACGGTGCTGCTCATTGTCGGCGATTCCGTAACGCATGATCAGATCGACAAGACGGTGGCGTTTCGCGGGGAACAGCCGCTTGTCAATGGCCATCGTGTCAATGGACGGACGTTCAAAATGATGGGCGTGGCCGTACACATGGCGTGCGGCTTCGCACAAAAATGACAGATCGAAGCGGACATTGTGCCCGATAATGGGGTAGTCGTCGATCCAATCGACAAAATCCGGCAATACGATGTCGATGCCGGGCTGGTCGCACACCAGATCGTTGTCGATCCCCGTAAGTCGCGTCACATTCGCGGGAATGGAACAGTTCGGATTGATCAACTGGGAAAATGTGTCCGTAATCTTGCCGTCATGGATTTTGACGGCGCCAACTTCCGTAATGCCGGCGCTACGCGGGCTGAAACCCGTCGTCTCAATATCCAGCGCAACATAATCATGCGGCAGCTGGAACATGGCATGCGAACGAACGACCATTCAATACGCCCCTTTCTTATACGATTCACGAGTCACTCACATGGTGGCGCGGCGTGCGCAAAACGCAACGAACGCGCGACAACTGACCAATAGTGTACTGAAAAGGGGAGCGCGATACATCCATATATGCAAATGTTTTGCAGAGTGTTCGCATTGTGAACGCGAAAGCGGGCGATCGGCGGATCACCGGCGCGAGAGTACGGGAATGCGGCCCGTGACAGCTTCCTCACGATCGATATATTGCGTGGTCTCACGCATGGCGCGGCTGATGCTGTCATGGGCAAGTTCCAGCGCTTCCGGAGCATCGTCGCCGAACTGTTCGACGGCGGACTGCTCGTCCATGTTCAGCAGCAGGCGCATCTGGTGCCACGTCGTATTGCTGCGTGTGGACGGACTGATCTTCTCATCCATAAAACCGAACTCGTGGTAGAACTTCACGAGCTTTTCACGGCATACGAGCACGATGCCCTTGCGGCCGTTCAACGCGGAATCGAGAATCACTCGGCGCAACAGGTAGCCGCCGCAACCGTGATGCTGATACACGGGAGCCGTGTCGATGCCGAGGATCATCTGCCATGCGCCACGTTCGTCATGCATGGAAACGTCGGAAAACATGGGGTCGGTAATGTCCGGATCCTGGGACGCGGGACCATTGATAAAACTGACAAGCGGACCTTCCTCCACGCGCGCGGGGAACGAGACGCCCTGCTTGTCTGGATCGGTATTGATCAGCAGCCAAAAATGGTCGGGATACGCTTCGATACGAGCAGCGAGCTTTTCCTGATCCGCGGCGTCCTGAGGCGGAAAACATGCGTTTTCCATAGTGGACAGCGCGTCGAGGTCGTCCAAAGTCGCATGGCGAATGAGCATGACTCACTACTCTCTTTCTGAACTAACGCAGCACCGGTACGTCCCAATTGACGCAAACCCAGTACAGCCCACAAACTCTAGAACCAGATATAGACCAATACAATGTGATGATTTCCATACGGTACTGCTTGCAGCATCCGCATGCGTGTCATGCCCAGAGCGGAAGTATACGGCGATTCCCATTCGTGTGCAGCAAAATCCCGAATTCGGCGAGTATGTGAAGACTACGCTGGGATGCACATACTCACATGGGGAAATGATTATGACTGTTAATACTCAATCGCCAGCTCCCGCGAAAGCACCAGCTTCCGCCAAAGCTGCAACGTCCGCAACACCTTCCGCGGACGATTTGACGCTGCCTTCAGGCGGCGTCGACACGGGTGTGCCGGAACTGCCGACACACAAAGTTGATGAAGACGGCAAACGCATTCCGCACAACGGCGGTCTGAAGCGTACGCTGAAAACGAGCGACCTGATCATCTTCGGCATGATTTTCATGGTGCCGATCGCGCCGTTCTCGATTCTCGCGTCCGTATACGACGTATCGAACGGCATGCCGGCGCTCGCATACTTCATCGGCATGGTAGCCATGCTGTTCACGGCGCTTTCGTTCGGCATGATGGTGCCGCGATTCCCGTCGAGCGGCAGCATCTACATTTATGCGTCGCACGAGATCAATACGCCTGTCGGCTTCGTAGTCGGCTGGCTGATGATCCTGCAATACCTGATCACGCCTGCCGTCATGCTCATCATGGCCGGCGAGGCCATTCATGAATACCTTCCGGGAGTCCCGATCTGGGTATGGTGCGTGGTGTTCCTTGCGTTCATCACTGTCATTTCCCTGCGCGGCATGGGCGCCACGGTGCTCGTGGACAAGCTGGCGCTCGCGGCCGAACTGATTGTGCTCGCGCTGTTCTTCATCTTCGGCGTGATCTACGTGATCAAGAACCCGAACGTCGCGCACTTCAACATGCATGCGTTCTACAACCCGGGCCACTTCGAATTCAGCGCCGTCATGAGCTCCGTCTCGCTGTGCGCGCTGTCGTTCGTGGGCTTCGGTTCCATCGTGACGCTGGACGGCGAATGCGTGTCTCCGCGCAAGTCGCCGCCGAAGGCCATGATCTGGATCGTGCTCGTGCTCGGCATCCTGTACATGGCGATGAGCTGGCTGACGGTCTGCATGGACCCGAACGGCGGCATCATGGCGGGCAACGCCACGAACGGCTTCTACCAGGTGGCGGCGCTCGCCGGCAGCTGGCTGGGCGTGCTGTGCGCGGTGGCCAATGCGTTGGCGCTGGGTCTGTTCACGTCACTGTCCGGCTTGACGGCCATTTCGCGCCTGCTGTATGTCATGGCGCGTGATGGCGCATTGCCCAAGCCGCTCGCCCGGATCGGCAAGAAGAACTCCGTCCCGATCATCTCTACGCTGTTCTGCGCGATCGTCAGCCTCGTGCTGCTGTTCGTGATCCTGCCGCTGGGCATGGATACGGGCGCCAAGATCAGCAACTACGGCGCACTGTCCACCTACTTCATGCTCAACATCACCGTGCTGTGGGGCTTGGGCATCAAGCAGAAGATGCTTGGCCACGGCCAGTTCTGGCGCACGATCGTCTTCCCGATTATCGGCGCGATCGTCACCTTCGTCATCTTCGCGTCGCTGGGTGCGACCGTGTGGATCATCGGCACGAGCTGGCTCGTGATCGGCATCATCTTCTACCTTGTGTGGACGAAGAAGCTGCATCACACCGTGAACCTGCTGCAGGATATTTCCTGACGGGATCCAATAACTCGGCGTCTACGCCGGCATATGGTCCGGCATATATGAAAGGGGCGGCATCCAATGGGTGCCGCCCCTCTCGTATATTCGACTGCGAACTCAGCCCATGAGCTTGCGGGCGAGGTTCTTCTTCTCCGCGGTGAACGGAGGATAGCGCACATCGATGTCCATCTTCGTGCTGTGGTTCATCGTGGACTTGTAATGCGTGAACGTATCGAAACCGACCTTGCCGTGGTAGGCGCCCATACCCGAGTTGCCCACGCCGCCGAAGCCCATGTTCGGGTTCGACAGGTGCACGCACACGTCGTTGATGGACATGCCGCCAAACTGCAGTTCGTCGATGACGCGCTGCTGCACGCGCTTGGACTCGGAGAAGATGTAGCATGCCAGCGGATCTGGGAACGAGCGGACAATGCCGAACGCCTCGTCCAACGTCTTGAACGTGATCACGGGAAGCACGGGGCCGAAGATTTCCTCACCCATCACAGGATCCTTCAGCGTGATGTTCGAAAGCATGGTCGGCTCAATCTTCAGCGTCGTCTCGTCGCCTTCGCCGCCGCACAGAATCTTCGAATCGGCGTTGCGGTTCGTGATCAGTCCCATCACGCGCTTGAAATGCTTGTC
Organism: Bifidobacterium magnum; assembly: GCF_000741255.1. Lineage (GTDB taxonomy): Bacteria > Actinomycetota > Actinomycetes > Actinomycetales > Bifidobacteriaceae > Bifidobacterium > Bifidobacterium magnum. Next base: position 6,471 of record NZ_JGZB01000005.1, on the reverse strand, counting down.
GCTGATCATATGCGGCCAAATCGGGCTGTCCAGCGCGTCTTCGCCGTAGTAGCGCGTCCACGCTTCCTTGATGAGCTCGGTAAGCTTCTGCGCCACATTCTCCTGCACGAGCAGATAGTCGGGCGCCACGCACGTCTGGCCCGAATTGATGCCCTTGCCCCATGCGATGCGGTCGGCCGCCACCTTGAGGTTGGCATCGTCGTTGACGATGCACGGGCTCTTGCCGCCCAATTCCAGCGTGACGGGAGTAAGGAACTGCGCCGCGGCAGCCATGACCACCTTGCCGATACGCGGGGAACCCGTAAACATGATGTAATCCCACTGCGTGGCCAGAATCCAGTCGTTCATATGGTCGGAACCCGGAATGCCGCACACGAACTGCGGATCGAACACTTCCTGGGCCATGCGGATAAGCATGGCGGAAGTGGCCGCCGATTCACGGGCGGGCTTGAACGCCACGCAATTGCCAGCGGCGATGGCGTCCACCATGGGCACGAGCGCCAGCTGCAACGGATAGTTCCAAGGAGAGAGCACGAGCACCACGCCATACGGGTACGGATACACGGTAGACGTGGACGGGAACATCGTCATGGGCGTGGGCACACGCTTGGGTTCAGCCCAACCGCGCATATGGCGCAAGCACAAATCGATTTCCTCATACACGAGGCCTAGCTCGGTGATATAGCTTTCGTAAGCGGCCTTGCCCAGATCCTGGTGAAGCGCCTGCAGCACTTCCTTTTCATGGGCCTTAAGCCACTGCTTCATGTCCGTAAGCGCCTGCTTGCGGTGCTTGAGATCACGGGACTGCCCGGTACCGAAGAATTCGCGCATGCGCGCCGCCTGCTGTTGCACATCGTCCAACGACGAGTACACAGGCTGCGCGGGCGCTTGAGAAGAAGATAAAGTCATAGCGTCTCCCAACACAATCAAACGTATATTGGTTGGTATTCTAGGCGCCCTATACACAATGAGCCTACGGCTAGAAGCCGTAGGCTCACAGAGGATTGTCGAGGCGTAGCGGTCCTGGATTCAAGACTGTTCAAGACCGTTCAAGAATCCGATCCGAACTGGACGACTCATACGCTCAGCGGTGCAACAAGTATTCGGAAAGCTGGATCATACGGTCGCTGGAACTGGAATTCGCAATGGAAACGGACCCCTCCTGATTTTCATCCGCCAACGCGCCCAGAGACTCCAGCACCACCTGCAAATGGTGGGACGTGCCCTCGTTGCCGTCAATAATCGCCGTGCCCTGCGGCAACAGCTCACGGAAATAGTCGCGATAGAACACGAAATGCGTGCAACCGAGCACCACAGCGTCCGTCGCGTCCAAATCGTACGAGTCAAAATAGCCATGCAGCGTGGCCATCACACGCTCGCGGTCGTCGAGCTCGCCCTGCTCCACAATCTCCACCAGCTCGGGGCACGGCTGCTTGTAAATCGTATGGTCGCGCTCGAAACGGTGCATAAGCTTGGCGAACTTGCGCTCGCGCAACGTCAGCGGAGTAGCGGCCACAATAATGTTCTGGCGCTCGCCGTGGCCCGCGTCGGCCGCGACTTTCAGCGCGGGCTCCATGCCGATAATCGGAATATCGTAATGCTCACGCAATTCGGTAGCGGCGGCGGAAGTGGCGGTATTGCAAGCGATCACCACGGCCTTGACGCCCTGTTGCACGAAGCGTTCCACAATGTCGAACGAGAGGCGACGCACCTCTTCCACGGATTTGGTGCCATAAGGAGCGTTCGCCGAGTCCCCGAAAAACATGAGCCGCTCGTGAGGCATGTCCTCACGGATTTGTCGCACTACGGAAAGTCCGCCCAAGCCGGAATCGAAGATGCCAATTGGCGCGTTGGAAGTCATGATGCTCCTTGAATCGCTTCATTTGCTGAAGGCAATCGTAGGAGCCACGTATGACGCCCACGTTTCCGGGCGCACCCCGGTCCGTGCTGCTCGCTTCTGGGATAGAACGCTTACAATCCCGTGCGCAATCACTACAGTGGGCACTATGAGTATTCCAAAGAATGTGACCAAAGCACAGGCCACAGGCAATGATTTTGTGCTGTACGTCGATGAAGATGGCCAGTATGATCCCACGGCTAGGGAAGTCGAGGACATTTGTGACCGTCATTTCGGCATTGGTGCCGACGGCGTCATCCGCGTAACGCATCCCCAGTATGTGCGCGACTTGAGCGCCGAACAGGTCGAGGCCCTGCAGCAGGAGGGCGCCGAATGGTTCATGGACTACCGCAACGCCGACGGTTCGCTGGCGCAAATGTGCGGCAACGGTACGCGTGCCACTACGCGCTTCGCGATGGACCAGAAGCTCGTGACGCTCAAGGACGGCGAAGAATTCGCGCTGGGCACGCGTTCGGGAGTCAAGCGCATTGCTTCGCTCGGCCAAGTGCAGGGATTGGGCGAGCATGTGTTCCGCGTGAACATGGGCGCCTGGAAGATCGGCGAGCTGGACCAGTACACCGTAACCGTGAACCACGCTTCCGGCAAAGCTCAGGGCACGTTCGTGGATATGGGCAACCCGCATGTGGTGGCCGTGATCGAAGACGCGTATTCGTCGCTGCCTGTATTGGCCGACCTCGATCTTACTCAGCCGCCCATGGTGGATCCTGAAATCGACGAGGGCCAAAACGTCGAGTTCGTGCGCATTGATGAAATCGATTCGCGCGAAGACCACGGCGAGGCCTCCATGCGCGTATTCGAGCGCGGCTGCGGCGAAACGCTCTCGTGCGGCACGGGATTGTGCGCCACGGCCATTGTGTTGCGCGCAAAAACTGGCGTGGACCACTGGAATGTCACGGTCAAAGGTGGCACACTACGTATTGACGTAACGGACAACACGGTGTTGCTTACCGGAGACGCGCAACTCGTGGCCGATGTGGCCATGCGCTAACGGTGAACGTGAGCCGTTGCAACCTACGTATGTTCAATACGCAGGTATTTTTATTGTCGTACCGAGGGAAGAAACGTGACACAACAACAGCATCGAACGGCGATTATCGACGTGGGCGGCGGATTCAGGGACGTGTTCGGGGCCGGCGTATTGGACCGGTGTCTGGAAGACGGTATTGAATTCGACCATTGTTACGGCGTTTCGGCGGGCAGTGCAAATCTCACTTCATTCATCGCCCGCCAGCACGGCAGGAACCACAAATTCTATACGGAATACGCGTTCCGCAAGGAATATGCGGGCATCGAACCGTTTATCAAATACCACAATTTCGCGAATCTCGACTATGTGTACACCACATTGAGCAATCATGACGGCGAATATCCCGTCGATTACGAAACATTCGAGAAGAATCCCACGGGATTTACCGTGGTCGCCTGCAATGCGGATGACGGATCGACCAAATATTTCGACAAGTCGCGCATCCATTACGACGATTTCGACATCATGAAAGCGTCGAGCGCCGTCCCCGTGGCGTGCGCGCCGTATGTGGTGGACGGAGTGCCATATTACGACGGCGGCATCGCTGATCCCGTGCCTGTCAAGAAGGCACTCGAAGACGGATACGACCGCATTGTGCTGATTCTGACGCGGCAAGTGGATATTCCGCGTGAACAGCATCACGACGTGGCGCCCGCGCGCATTTTGAGCCGCCACCATCCGCAAGCGGGGGAGCGGCTGCTCAACCGTTACAAAACGTACAATGACGCGGTCGAATATGCGCAGAAACTGGAACAAGAGGGCACAGTGCTGATTCTCGCGCCCGACGACCTGTGTGGACTGTCCACGCTGTCGAAGTCGTTCGAAGGCCTGGAACAGATGTACCGCAAGGGATACGCGGCGGCCGACCGCATCAAGCCGTTCCTCGAGAACTGAACGGGTCCGGCGGACGGCTGACGCCGCGACAAGGGGTGCGTCAGCCTGCCATACGGCGCCAGCGCGGGCGTACTAACCCAGCAGCGCGGCGCCGTCCTTGACCAAAATTACCGTGGCCACGAGCACGATCCAGACCACATCCGCCATCAGGTCGTAATGCAGGCGGTAGTAGGTATACAGTTTGCTGGAACGTTTGGGTAGCTGCTGCACGGTAACCGTGGCGTGCGAAAGCGCCATGAACTGGATCGTCGTGGCCACCATCAGTCCCAAACACCACGGGCACAACGCGTGGATCACGAACAGCGACTGCGACGTCAGCCAATACGAATACGCGAGCGCCACCAGGCCGCCCAGCCATGTGCATAGCGCGAACCAGCGTGGCACCACGACTTTGGCCAGACCGATGACGGCGATGGTTACGAACACGGATTCGGCGGCGATGCCGAAGAACGCGTTCGGATAGCTCAATCCTTGGAATTTCACGATTTCCGACTGCCAAGATTGTGCCACGGTGGTGCATGAGAGCGTGCCGTTCACGTCGCAGCCGAGCGCCTGGTTGGGGTGGCGTGCCAGTTGCAGCGTTTCCGCGGACAGTACGAACGACACGATGAGTGCGGCCGCGGAGGCGAGCAGCATGATGAAATACGTCCAGCCGGCGCTGTTGCGCCATCCTGGCGGGTATGAGCCTTGCCGGACCGCTGGAGTTTTGCGTGTGGTGTTCATTTGTGCCGCCATTGTTCCCACTTTCTTGCGGATATGCTCATGCGTGGCTGTGCGCTGCGGGCGTTGTGCCGCGTCGCTGTCCCGTAGTCTCTCCCTACAGTAGTAAATGAGTGCGCCTTGGCCAAATGAAATCGCTATGCTGTGGGAAACGCGGACATTTCGTTCTACGATGGAAGCATGAGTGGGTACGAAATTCCGCAGGAACCGCCGCAGACAGGCTGGGATTTGCATTGCCATACCGTGTTTTCCGACGGCACGGAAACGTCGCGTACGCTGGTTGAGCTGGCCAAGGAGCGCGGATTGCATGGTGTGGCCATTACGGACCATGACACCACGGCCGGCTGGGTGCCGGCACAGGAGGCGGCGAGCGAGTTAGGCCTTCCACTGGTGCGCGGGACGGAGATCACGGCCGAACATGAGGGCGTGTCCGTGCACATGTTGGCGTACCAGTATGATCCGCGCAACCGTCATATTTGCGATTTGTTCGCCCGTACGCGCCAGCGCAGGCTGGAGCGCACGAAGCATATGGTCGAGCGTATTGCGAAAGATTATCCGATTACGTGGGATGATGTGCTCCGGCAGGTCAAGGCGGGAGGCCGTACCACGATGGGCAGGCCGCATATTGCCGACGCGCTCGTGGAGGCGGGCGTATATGCCACGCGTTCCGACGCGTTCGCGGGGGTGGTCAGCAGCCACAGTCCCTATTACATTCCCACGCCGAGTCCTACGACCATTGACGTGATTCATGCCGTGGAAGATGCGGGCGGTGTGATTGTGGTGGCGCATGCCGCGGATCCGAGCCGCAACAGGCATGTCCTCAGCGATGAGCAGATAGCGGCGATGGCGGATGCGGGATTGGATGGCATCGAGGTGTGGCACCGTGGCAATCCTCCTGAGCAGCGCGAGCGGCTGCTGGGGCTTGCCGAACGGTACCAACTGTTGGTGACGGGCGGATCGGACTGGCATGGCGCGGGCAAACCCAACGCGCTGGGCGAGTTTCTTACCGACGACGCCACCGTACGCGAAATCGTGCGCCGCGGCGCGATTCCGTTGTGGAAGTAGGTATTAGTCGAGGTTGTTGAAGCCTACGGCGTGGCGGGCTTCCGAACCGATGACCGCGTAGGCCAGCATGTTGGCCGGCACGAGAATGTTGCGGCCCTTGTTGTCGAGCAGTTCGATCGGCTCGTTGGCCGCGAGTGCGGACTTGATGGTTTCGGCGACTTCCTGGGCCGTGGCGTCGGTGGCGAAAGTGACGGCGCGCGGCGCGTTCTGGATACCCAATTCAATTTCCATGCGAATCTCCTTCATAATGGTTCGCCCAATGCGATGACCTTGATGGTACTTGCTTACCATGCCATCGTGAAGGGCGAACCGTAAATTTACTGTCCGCGCAAGCGGTCGTGCGTGGCGTCGGCTTCAAGTCCGGCGCGCGCGTCGCGCATGGCGCGTTCTTCACGCTCGAGCAGCGGGATGGCGACGGTTTCCGTGTTGTTGTCGGCGTGGCGCTGCGTGTTCGTGGCGCTGGTCACGTCCGTCGATCCCGTCACGTCTTCTTCTACGAGTTGTACGCGTTCGCGCGCTTCTTCGTGGATGATTTCGGTGGGGGAGGATTGCGGCGCGTCCGCGTTGCGCTGTACGGCGTTGACCATCTTCGAATAGGTCAGGTCGATCATGCCTTCGAATTCGTCCATCGGCATGGACTGCGCGGGCTGGCGGTCCATGGTCGAGTCGCTGGAAGCGGGCTCGGGTTCCACGCGGCGGCGCTCGCCCGTGATGTCGGTGGGCACGTGGTTCGATTCGGTCCAGTCGTGCATGACGAAGCCCGAGCTTGCCGTGGCGTCCGCCATGTCTTGCGCGGACTGGGCCGATTGCGCGGACTGGGCGGCTTGTGCGGGCCGCGCAGGCTGGG
>NZ_JGZB01000004.1 GCF_000741255.1 Bifidobacterium magnum | reverse complement strand
CGGCATCTGGAAGGAGGGCGATGACAATGTCGGCGCCCGCGCCCGCGCAGCAGCGCGCGTGGCGCAGCGTGGGCGTGATGTAGACACCCTCATCGCCCTCCTTCCAGATGCCGATGACGGGCACCTTGACTTGCCCCTTGATGGCGGCGATATCAGCCAAGCCTTGGCAGCGGATAGCTCGCGCCCCGCCGGCCTCGGCGGCTAGAGCCATCTGGGCCATAGTCTCAGGGTGGCGCAGCGGTTCGCCGGGATACGCCTGACAGCTGACAACTAGGCCGCCGCGCAAATGTTCGATGAGAGGATGCATGAGAAGACTCCTTTGGACTGGGGTGTTTACTAGGGACAGTTATGGACGGGGGAGCAAGCGTGATCAGTGCGGCGCGAGGCGTCCACGGCTGCGCCTACCAAGGGCGCATCGCCCCCGAGTCGGCCGTCCAGCAGCGGGGTGGGCGCCGTCAAGGCCATCGCACCGTCGGCGAAGCCCTCCCGTAGCGCGTGCCACCACACGTCACCGGATCGCACCACGGAGCCCGAGATGACGATGGCGTCCGGGTCGAGCAGATTCGCCGCGCCTCCGAGTGCCTCGCCAAGCGCGCGCGCCGACATGGCTAGGATCTGCGTGGCATAGGGGTCACCGGCGGCAACCAGTTCGGCGACAGCCTTGCCGTCGCTAGCCGGCGGCGCACCAGCGGGTTTTTTGAGGTTGTACAGCGTGCCAATGCCAGTACCCGAGGCGATAGGTTCAACATGGCCGCACCGCGTGCCGCACGAGCAGCGCACGCCCTGACCTAGGCCGTGGGCGATATGCCCGATGTGCCCGGCCACGCCGTGGGCGCCCGGAACCGCGCATCCGTCCTCAATGAGGGCACCCCCGATGCCCGTGCCCACGCCCACAGACAGGACGCGCGCGTATCCACGGCCCGCGCCGTGGACGGCCTCGCCCAGCCCATGGGCCACGACGTCGTTGACCACGGCGACAGGCAGTCCGGTGGCCGCCGCAACGGCCGCACCGAGCGGCTGGCCGGCCCAGTCGGGCATGAGGTCGGTTGAGGAGACGATGGCGCCGGTATCTGGGTCGACGACTCCGGCCGAACCGATACCCACGGCTGCGATATCGTCGCTCTCACCAATGCGAGCCGCAGCAAGTGCAACGATGCGCTGCAGCACGTCATTGCCGCCGCGCACGGCTTCGGTGGGCACGGTGTGCACGTCCTCGACGCGCGGAGACGCGCCGGGTTCGAGTGTGACAAATCCGGTGGCGATCTTGGTGCCGCCGATGTCGAAAGCGAGGTAGCGTGCCATCACACCGCCTCCGTCAGGCTCACCGCATCGTGGATATGTGCTAGGCAGGCGAGCCGTTCGTCGAGCGTGGCATCCGTGGGTACGCATACCTTCGCGCCCACGCGTTCGGGGGCACCGGCGGCGGCCACGCAGGCACAGATATGTTCGGCGGTCATTAGTGACGTGGGTTCGTCGGGTACCATGGGCAGGTGGCCGTCGGCCCACGCGCCACCATAGGGACTAGGTTCGGGGCCGGAGCCAGAGAACATGAGACCGAGTAGCACTCCGGCCTCGGCAGCGAGGCGCACGTGCCGCTCAGGCAGTGCCGGGTCGTGCCCCTCGAGGCAGCTGCGCCCCCAGTTGACAACTAGACCAGCGCCGGTGGTCCGGCACAATGCAATCTCATCCTCAATCGGCAGGAAGCCTTTTTCAGGCAACTGCCCGGGGATGTACCGGTCGCAATGCTCGATGGCAATGTGGGCGCCAGACCAGTCCCAGCCGAGCAGCTCGTCGAGGCTGCGGCGCATGGCATCGGCGTCGGCGCGCGCAGTAGGTGCGGTGTGGATCTGCACCAGCGAAACATCCGCCGAGCCGCGTAGATCGGCCAGTGCAGCGATGGCGTCGCGCGCCTCGGCGAGCATGCGCATCGCGGCAGCGCGGCCGCCCTCCTGCGGGCTGGCGAGTCCGAAAGAATCGTCGTCGCCCACACGCCGCATGGTGCCGGGGATGAGTGTGACGGAGCAGTGGTGCCAGTGTGCCGGCAGCTGCGCGGCGAGCCACGCACGAGCGTCAGCGTCGGCAAGGTCGCCCGGCCAGGGTAGCTCGGCGCCGTCGATCCACGACTGGGCGCCGAGTAGTGCGTAGTAGTCCTCTTGCTGCGCGCGGGACGCGGGCATTGAGGCGTAGGCGCCAACAACGTAGTGGGGATGGGTCATGGTTCCTCCTTGAAACATGCGATCCTATGTCCCACAATATCATGTCATCAGACAACAGACAACACGACTCGCTGCGACATGCGATACACAACCTGCGCGCTATCTTCGGCGTGTCATCGCGGTTTTCGCATTAGCGAGCCATTGTTAGCGGTGTACAGATACACACAGACCGGTGTGTCATGTCTGCCATTTTTGCAATCAGACATCTGATGTCTTATGATGAAATCAGCTGCGAAACAATGACGTTTCCCCAAGCATTGCCCCATCCGTCACAATAAAGCTTAAGGACAGCAATGAAGCGCACAAGAACACTACTCAAGGTCGCCGCCGCGATGCTCATCGGCGCCCTAGCGCTCGGCGGGTGCGGCACCCAGCAGGCCACCACCGGCCCCTCCGTGCCCGACACCATCACCGCCGAAGCCGCCTACGCCAGCCGCGACTTCAACCCCAACTCCACGTCCAGCGCGCTGGCTATGTCGGCCAACTGGTACGTAGTCGAACCTCTCTACGCCTTCAACTACTCGAACTACTCCATGTATAACGCACTCGCCAAGGGCGAGCCGGAGCGCGTCTCCGATACCGAATACACCGTCACGCTGCGCGACGGCGCGAAGTTCTCAGATGGCACCCCAGTCACACCCAACGACGTAGTCAAGTCTTGGGAACGTTCCATCACCAAGGGCGGCCTATACGTGCCGATGCTCAGCTTCATCGACAGCGTCGAACCCAAGGGCGATCAGCAGGTCACCTTCCATCTCAAGTACGCGTTCCCAGCCTTCAAGGAGCGCCTCGCGCTCATCAAAGTGGCTCCGGCGGACATGGACAAGGACCAGCTCACCGCGCTGCCCACAGGCTCGGGTCCATGGAAGTACGTGAGCATCACTGACCAGAAGGTCACCTTCGTACGCAATGACCTATACAACGGCGAGTACCCAGCACAGTGCAAGAACATGGTGTGGAACGTGGCCGTGGACGACACAGCGCGCGTCACCGCCATGCAGACCGGCAAGGTCGACGTCATGGAGCTCGTACCTACCCTCGCCTTCGACGTACTGCAGCGCAAGACCGACCTCAAGACAGTCCAAGCCTTCAACGCTCCCTACATCATGTTCAACACCAAAAAGGCCCCCTTCGACGACGCACGCGTGCGCCGAGCAGTGCTCTACGCCATCGACGCCCAGCAGCTCATCGACAACCAGATGTCTGGCCAAGCGACCCCTGCCACCAGCTACCTCATTGAGGAGTACCCGGCCTACCACCGCGCCTCCACCGTCTACACTCACAACGTGCAGAAAGCTAAGGAGCTGCTCAAAGAGGCTGGCGTCACCGACAAGATCAAGTTCACGCTCTACTCTACCGACCAGTCTTGGATCACCCAGCTGGCCCCGCAGATCAAGAACAACCTCGCCGAGATCGGCATGGAGGCTAACCTGCAGTCCATGGCATCATCGGCTCTCTACCCGAACATCACCGACAAAGAGGACGCTGACTTCTCCATGGCTCTGGTGGCCGGTGACCCCTCCGTCTTCGGCAACGACGCCGACCTACTCATGAACTGGTTCTACGGCGACAACACTTGGACGCGACAGCGCACCTTCTGGTACGGCAGCGACGGCTATAACCGCCTCCACGAGCTCATGGACAACGCGCTCGCCGCCCCCACTGCCGAGGAACGCCAAGAGTACTGGAACCAGTGCTACGACGTCATCGCCGAGCAGGTCCCCATCTACCCGCTCTTCCACCGCAAAACCACTACTGCGTTCAAGAAAGGGGTCTTCTCGCAGACCGAAGCCATCGGCACCACGGGCCTCGACCTGCTCCAAGCCAAGCTCAACCACTGACCGGTCGGGCCGCAACGGCGCGGCCCCGCCTCCCCACCCACTATCCATTAACAGGAGCATCCAGTGAGTAACCTATTGCGAATTCTAGGCAAGCGCATCATCGCCCTGCCGTTCATGGCCTTCGGCGTCACACTGCTCGTCTTCTTCCTCATGTCGTTCTCTAAATATGACCCGGCCGTCGCCGCTCTCGGTGAGAGTGCGACCCCCGAAGCCCTCGCCGCCTACCGGCACGAAATGGGCTTCGACCAGCCCTGGTGGCGTCAATTCTGGAACTACATCGGCGGCATGCTGCAAGGCAAACTCGGCGTGTACGGTGTCAACAAGGACTCCGTTGCCGAACGCATCGCCACCTCTTTCCCTCTCACCCTCCAGCTGACCTTTATCGGACTGGCCATCGCTCTGGTCATCGCGGTCGTCTTCGGCGTACTCGCCGCCCTCTACCGCGACACTTGGGTCGACCAAGCCATTCGCGTCATCTCCATCATCGAGATCGCCACGCCAGCCTTCTGGCTCGGCGTCCTGCTCATCTACTTCCTGCAGATCCGCATGGACTGGCTCCCCGGCGCCGGCGACCTCGTGCCCTTCAGCCAGAATCCCGCAGAATACATGCGTCGCATGGCCATGCCGTGCTTCGCGCTAGCCATGCCCGTGGCCGGCTCCATGACGCGCATCATCCGCACCTCGATGGTCGAGGAACTCGACAAGGACTACGTGCGCACCGCCTTGGGCGCCGGCATCCCCAAGCCCGTCGTCATCGCCCGCAACGTGCTGCGCAACGCGCTGATCACTCCGGTCACCGTGCTGGGCATGAAGATCGGCTACCTCATGGGCGGCGCCATCGTCATCGAGGTCATCTTCGCACTGCCCGGCATGGGCACCGCGATGTTCGACGGAATCAACAACAACCAGCCGATGCTGGTGCAGGGCGTGGTCTTGGTGGTGGCGCTCGCGTTCATCATCATCAACATCATCGTCGACCTGCTCTACGTCCTTATCAACCCGCGAATCAGGAATGTGTGACGCCATGCTTTTCGGAAAGAATCTTACGGTCAAAAACATCAATAAGGCCGGCGGCAAGTTCACCTTCAAGCGTTGGAAGGCGATGTCGCTGGGCACCAAAATCTCCGTCGTGTTCATCGCGCTGCTCATCGTCAGCGCCGTGTTCGCGCCCCTCATCGCACCGCACGACCCTAGCGAGATTACCCTCACCTACCGTGCACCCTCCGCCGACCACCTGTTCGGCACCGACAACCTCGGGCGCGACGTGCTCTCCCGTGTGTTGTACGGCGCGCGCTACTCGCTGATCATCGGCTTGTCCTCCATCGCCTTCGCGCTCGTGGTGGGCGCACTAATCGGCGCGCTTGCCGCCGTCAGCCGCACTTGGATCTCCGAAGTGATCATGCGCTGCATCGACATCGTCATGTCCATCCCGGGTATCGCCCTAGCGGCCGTGTTCGTCTCGATCCTCGGCCAATCCATGATTGGCATCGTCATCTCCATCGGCATTCTGTACGTTCCGCAGATCGCACGCATCGTACGCGCCAACATCATCAGTGAGTACGGCAAAGACTACGTGCGCGCCGGCATCGTCTCAGGCGCCCGCGCCCCTTGGCTGCTCGCCAAGCACGTCATGCGCAACATCGCCGCCCCGGTCATGGTGTTCACCACACTCTCGGTGGCCGACGCCATCGTCTTCGAGGCGTCGCTGTCCTTCATCAACGCCGGCATCCCTGAGCCCACGCCTACATGGGGCAACATCCTGTCCTCTGCCAAGGCTGGCGTGATCTACGGCTTCTGGTGGCAGGCGCTGTTCCCAGGTCTCATGATCATGATCACCGTGCTGTGCCTCAACATCCTCTCCGAAGGTATCACCGACGCTATGGTGGCTGCCCCCACCGCGCCCATCCAGCGCAACGAGGAAGAGAAGGCCAGTATGCGCGAGGAGGACCGCATCCTCATCGACCCTGTGGCCGCCTACGCCACTCAGGCCGAGACACTCGAAGCCTCGCTCATGGCCCTCAAGGACGCCGAATTCCGCCGCACGGACCGCTTGGAACCCAGCAGCAAGGAGAGTCCGGTTATCCAGGTCAAAGATCTGTGCATCAAGTTCCCCCGCCACGGCGACGTGAACGTGGTCGACCACCTCAACTTTGCGGTGCGCCCCGGCGAAACGATGGGCCTAGTCGGCGAGTCCGGCTGCGGCAAATCCATCACGTCGCTGGCCATCATGGGGCTGCTCGATCCCAAGGCCGAGATCAGCGGCGAGATCCTCTTCGAGGGTGAGAACCTCGTGGGACTAAGCCAGAATCGCTACAACGCCATCCGTGGCCACGAGATCGCCATGATCTACCAAGACGCACTCTCCTCGCTCAACCCCTCCATGCTCATCAAAGCGCAGATGAAACAGCTCACCTCGCGCGGCGGCACCCGCACCGCTGAGGAGCTGCTCGAACTCGTGGGCCTCGACCCCAAGCGCGTGCTGGAATCCTACCCGCATGAGCTCTCCGGTGGTCAGCGCCAGCGCGTGCTCATCGCCATGGCTCTCACCCGCGACCCCAAGCTCGTCATCGCAGACGAGCCCACCACTGCCCTCGACGTGACCGTACAGAAGCAGGTCATCGATCTGCTCAATGAGCTGCGCGAGAAACTCGGCTTCGCCATGATCTTCGTGAGCCACGACCTAGCGCTCGTCGCCAAGGTGGCGCACTCGATCACCGTCATGTACGCCGGACAGGTCGTCGAGCAGGGCGCCGCCCGTGAAATCCTCACCGATCCACGCCACGAGTATACTCGCGGCCTACTCGGCTCCGTCACCTCCATCGAGGCCGGCTCCGGTCGCCTGCACCAAGTGCCCGGCTCGGTGCCCAGCCCGGCGGACTTCCCCAAGGGCGACCGCTTCGCGCCACGCTCCTCGCATCCAACTCGCGGTCTAGACACCAAGCCTGTGATGAAGCGTGTGGAGGGCACTTGGCACTTCTACGCGGTACACCCCGACGACATCGACAAGCCCTACGGCACGCCCAACGACCCTGAGGTCGACCGCGTCATCCGCAAGGTGCTCGATGACGGCAACCCCGCACGCGATGCCGATCCGGACCCAGATCAGAAGGTCCCCGTACTCCAGTGACTCCAGTGAACCCAGCGAATACGAAGGAAACGCCATGAACACGCAGGACACCACCCCCATTATCGATCTGAGAAACATCGAGGTCGAATTCAAGACCCGCACCGGCTCGATCCTCCACCCCCGCAAGGTCAAGGCCGTGGATGGCGTGAGCCTGCAGCTCATGCCCGGGCGCACCATCGGCATCGTCGGCGAGTCCGGCTGCGGCAAGTCCACCACGGCGAACGTCATGTGTGGCCTGCAGCAGGTCACCTCCGGACAGGTCCTATTCAAGGGCAAGGACGTCACGCACCGCACCACCAAGGACCGTATGCGCATCGGCCGCGTCGTTTCCGTTGTCTTTCAGGACCCAGCGACGGCGCTCAACGCTCGCATGAGCGTGCAGGACCAGCTCATGGACCCGCTCGTTGTGCACAAGCTGGGCACCCAGCAGGAGCGCGTCAACCGAGCCTACGAGCTCATCGACATGGTCGGCCTCCCCAAGTCTGCGCTCAATGCGCTGCCTGGGCAGCTTTCCGGCGGCCAACGCCAGCGCGTGGCGATCGCCCGCGCGTTGGCGCTCAAGCCCGACGCCATCATCGCCGACGAACCTACATCCGCGCTCGACGTCTCCGTGCGCGCGCAGATCCTCAACCTGCTCTCCGACCTTAAGAAGGAGCTCGGTTTGTCGATGGTGTTCATCAGTCACGACATCCAGACTGTCCGGTATGTCTCCGACGAGATCATCGTGATGAACCACGGGCAAATCGTGGAGCACGGCGAGGCGCGCCAGGTGCTCAATCACCCGCGCGATCCCTACACGCAGCTGCTGCTCGCCGCCGCACCATCGCTGTTGCACCCGACGGCCGCCGAATGCGCGCCAGCCGTCTAGCGGCCCACCCGAGCCACCGACCAAGTCAACCCACTCAACCTCTCAACCCATAAGGACCCTGATTGCCATGACCAAGCAGACCAGCCGATTCCGCGGTGTTATCCCACCCGTCGTCACCCCGCTAACCAAGGACCGCGAGCTCGACCGCGACAGCCTCACCCGCTCCATCGACCGCATGATCGAGGCCGGAGTCGACGGCGTCTTCGTGCTCGGTTCCTCCGGCGAAGTCGTCTTCAGCACCGACGAGCGCCGACGCGAGATCATCGAAGCCTCCATCAAAGCCGTCGCCGGGCGCGTGCCCGTGCTCGTCGGCTGCATCGACACCGAGACGCGACGCGTGATCGAGCATGCCAAGGTGGCCAAGGAACTCGGCGCCGACGCCATCGTCGCTACCGCCCCCTTCTATGCACTGGGCGGCATGCCGGAGATCGAGCGCCACTTCCGGCTCATCCATGAAGCCGTAGATCTGCCACTGTTCGCCTACGACATCCCCGTGTGCGTGCACGTCAAGTTGCCCGGCGAGATGCTCGTGCGCTTGGGATTGGACGGCGTGCTCACCGGCGTCAAGGATTCCTCCGGCGACGACGTGGCCTTCCGCTTCCTAGTAGACGATAACAACAAAGCCGGCCATCCGCTCACGTTGCTGACCGGCCAAGAAGTGGTGGTTGACGGCGCCTACATGGCCGGCGCCGACGGCTCAGTGCCCGGGCTAGGCAATGTGGAGTGCACGGGTTACGTGCGCATGTGGCACGCCGCCGAGGTGGGAGACTGGGCCACCGTGCGCGCCGAGCAGGACAAGCTCGCCGCCCTCATGCGCATCGTGACGGTGACCAGTGGCGTGGCCGGTTTTGGCGCCGGCGTGGGCGCATTCAAGACGGCGCTCGCCCTGCTGGGAATCTTCGACACGAACCAAATGCCCGACCCAGTGCTTCCACTGCAGGGCGAGAATGTGGCCGCCGTAGCCGATGTGCTGCGAGCCTGCGGGCTCGAGCCGGTGCGCACTCCCGAGGAGGTGAGCCTCGCCACACAGTGACCTGCTAGCACCGTGCCCCATTCCTGATTCTGTTTTCCTCCCTGCCCGCCGGATTACTCCAGCGGGCCTTCTCAGAAAGACCGTTCCCATGACCGAACTCATCATCGTTGACCACGAAGCCAAAGCCGGTGAGCTGTACGCGCGTTGCGTGGCTGACCTCATCAAGGGCAAGCCGGACACCGTGCTCGGACTAGCCACCGGCTCCAGCCCGCTGGCCGCCTACGCGGCGCTCGCCAGCACCGTCAAGGCCGAGCACATCGACATGAGCCGTGTGCGCGGCTTCGCACTCGACGAATACGCCGGGCTCGATCCTTCCCATCCCCAGTCCTACCGTAGCACCATCACGCGCACCGTGGTCGAACCCCTAGGCCTCGACCCAGCCCTAGTGCACGTACCCAACGGCGATCCCGCCACCATCATGGACGCCGGGCGTGCCTATGACGCAGCTATCGAGGCCGCAGGCGGCGTAGACGTGCAGATCCTAGGCATCGGTACCGACGGACACATCGGCTTCAACGAACCCGGATCTTCGCTCGCTAGCGGCACGCGCATCAAGACGCTCACGCAGCAGACACGACGGGACAACGCGCGCTTCTTCAACGATGACATCGACCAAGTGCCCACGCACTGCATCACTCAGGGCATTGGTACCATCCTCAAGGCGCGTCATCTCATCCTGCTCGCGTTCGGCGAGCAGAAGGCCGAGGCAATTGCCCAGACCGTAGAGGGAGGCATCTGCTCGCTATGGCCCGCCTCCGCACTCCAGTTGCACCCGCACGCCACGGTGATCGTGGACGACGCGGCCGCCTCCAAGCTGCACCACGCCGATTATTACCGGTGGGCCTACGACAACAAACCTGCTTGGCAGGGCATCTGACCGGCCACGACCAAGGAGCAACGACCATGAACCGCTATACCCATTCCCTCGCCATCGCGCGTGCTCTGTCCGAACCGGCACGCCCGTGCGCCATCCGCGCCGCGCGCCTCATCGATGCGCGCGGCGTGCGCGAGTGCGCTTGGGTGGTAGCACGCGACGGTGTTATCACCGCCTGCGGCACCGATGAGATGGAGTTCGCGCGCCAAACCGCTGACATCGACAACATTATTGACGCCGATGGGAGCCTTCTGACTCCCGGCTACGTCGACATCCACGCACACGGTGGTTGGGGCGCCTCCTTCGACGACGGCGCTGAAGGCATCGCCATGGCACGCGCCTGCCACATGACGCACGGCACCACCCGCCAAGTGCTCAGTCTCATCACCAATCCCCTCGATGTGATGGAACACAACCTCAGAACCGTGCACGCACAGATGGCCAGCCGTCCAGACATCCTCGGCAGCCACCTCGAGGGTCCGTTCTTGGCGCTGGCGCGCAAGGGCGCGCACGATCCCGTGTGCCTCATCGACCCGGTGCCACAGGTGGTGACGCGCCTGCTGGACGCAGCCGACGGCTCGCTGCGGCAAATCACGCTCGCCCCGGAATTGCCCCACGGATTGGAGGCGATCGCCGCCTTCCGCGCCGCCGGGGTCATACCAGCGATCGGACATTGCGACGCCGGGTACACGATGGCTCGTGAGGCCATCGACGCCGGCGCCACCATCATGACCCACATGTTCAACGCGATGAACGGTATCCACCACCGCGAGCCGGGCCCTATCCCGGCAGTGGTCGAGGACCGCCGCGTCACGCCAGAGCTCATCAACGACGGCTTCCACGTACAGGACCCCGTCGTGCGGCTTGCTTGGGATCTCGTACCCCATCGCATCGCGCTGGTCACCGACGCAATGGCTGCCACCGATTGCCCCGACGGTCACTATCTGCTGGGAACGCTGGACGTGAACGTGCAGGACGGCCACGCGCGCCTAGTATCCAACGGTGCCATCGCCGGCTCCACGCTGCTGCTGGAGCAAGCGGTTGCACGTGCCGTGCTCAACCTAGGCATCGCGGCGCCCGAGGCCGTGGAGGCTGCCACACTTACCCCAGCGCGTGCGCTGGGATTTGACCAGCCCAACGCCGTGACGGGTGCCCCGCTCGGCCTAGTGGCACCCGGCTACGCCGCCGATTTCCTACTCACGGATCCGCACACTTGGCGCGTCGAGCGCGTCTGGTGCGCCGGCCACCCGATGCCCTAGGCCTTGTAGCGAATGACGCGCAACGGGACGAGTTAGCGGCCAAAAATCGGGTTAAACGCCAAAAATCAACAATCCGGTTCACAGGAAAGGATCCTATGAACCGGATTGTTATTTATTATTCGCAGCTAATCAGCGAGTTGAGTAGTTTGGAGCCTCAGCCGTCATCACAATGTCGTGCGGGTGCGATTCGCGCAGGCCCGCGTCGGTGATGCGGATAAAGCGTCCGCGTTCGCTCATTTCGGCGATGTTGTGCGCGCCGATGTAGAACATCGACTGGTGCAGGCCGCCGATCATCTGGTAGAGCACGGCGTTAAGCGGTCCGCGGTACGGCACTTCGCCTTCCACGCCTTCCGGCACGACCTTGTCGCTGCTCGTCACGTCGGCCTGGAAGTAGCGGTCCTTGGAGTAGCTCTTCTTGCCGCGCGGAGCCATGGCGCCCATGGAGCCCATGCCGCGGTACAGCTTGTACTGCTTGCCGTGCAGCAGCACCTTCTCACCCGGGGCTTCTTCACAGCCGGCCAGCGTGCCGCCCAGCATGACGGAGCTTGCGCCCGCTACCAGGGCTTTGGCGATATCGCCGGAATAGTGGATGCCACCGTCGGCGATGCAGGGCACGCCAGCGGCGCGGCAAGCCTGGGCCGCTTCATAGACGGCCGTCAGCTGCGGAACGCCCACACCGGCCACGACGCGCGTGGTGCAGATGGAGCCTGGTCCCACGCCAACCTTGACGGCGTCGGCGCCGGCGTCGATCATGGCCTGGGCGCCCTGGCGCGTGGCGATGTTGCCGCCGATCACGTCCACATTCTTGAAGGCCGGATCGTTCTTGATGCGGCGGATCATGTCGAGCGCCAGCTTGGCTTCGCCGTTGGCCGTGTCCACCACGAGGGCGTCCACGCCAGCTTCCATCAATGCGGAAGCGCGCTGCCAAGCGTCGCCAAGGAAGCCAACACCGGCAGCGACGCGCAAACGTCCCTGCTCATCCTTGGTAGCGTCCGGATACTGTTCGGTCTTGACGAAGTCCTTGACCGTGATCAGGCCCGTCAGACGGCCCTCGTCGTCAACCAGCGGGAGCTTTTCAATCTTGCGTTCCGCGAGGATGCGGTGCGCGTCTTCCTTGGAAATGTTCGACGGACCCGTGATGAGGTTGTCCTTCGTCATCACGTCGCGCACGTGCAGGCGGTCGTAGTCCTCGGAAGCGATGAATCGCATGTCGCGGTTCGTGATAATGCCAACCAGCTTGCCTTGGGCGTCCACTACCGGCAGTCCCGAAATGTGGAAACGTCCGCACAGCTTGTCCAAATCGGCCAGCGTCACATCCGGGCTCACCGTCAGCGGATCGGTGATCATGCCGGATTCGGAACGCTTGACCACATCCACCTGCGCCGCCTGGTCGTCAATGGACAGGTTGCGGTGCAGTACGCCAATGCCGCCGTTGCGGGCCATGGCGATAGCCATTTCCGCTTCGGTGACGGTGTCCATGGCCGCGGAGATGGCCGGGACTTTCATGGTGATGTTACGCGTCAAATGCGTAGTGGTATCCACTTCCGACGGAATGACGTCCGTCTCGTTCGGCAGCAACAGCACGTCGTCGTATGCCAACCCGAGCGGGGCGAAAATCGGAGGAAGTGGTGCGTATGAATAATCAGAGTTCATATCAGTTGTAGCCATGCAATCACTATAGGGACATTGGGTGACTTCATGGTTACGCGTGTCTCACGCACGCCGCAGGCTATTTCGCATGATGGGCCGGAGCGTCCTCGCTGTCGGCCACCGTGCCCATGTCTTCGTTGCGGCGGCGCAAGTACGGCAGCATCGTGGCCAACAGCAGCGCCACCGCGCATACGACAAACCCGATGGCCACGGCCCACGGGTCGAAAAACAGCAGCATGACGGAACCGAACGCCATCAGTGCGGCCCAACCCCACAAAATCAGCACGGCGCCTTGCACGGTATGGCCTATGGCGAGCATGCGGTGGTGCAAATGCATGCGGTCGGGATGCATGGGCGACTGTCCTTTGCGCAAACGGCGCACAATGGCCATGATCATGTCGAGCACAGGCAGGAACAGCACAAGAATCGGCAACAGGATCGGCATGAACGCCGGCAGATAGATGGTGGCGTGAATGGAGGCCGGATCAAGGCGGCCCGTCATCACGATCGACGCGCACGTAATCAGGTAGCCCAGCAGCATGGAACCGGAGTCGCCCATGAACAGTTTGGCGGGATGCCAATTGTGCAACAGGAAGCCCAGGCAAATGCCCACAAGCATCACGTCGACGAGTGTGGCCAGCGACGCGTAGGACGGCGACGTGCGCGCGAGCACATACGAGTAGATGCCGAACGCGATGCCGCCAATGGCCACAATGCCGGCCGCGAGCCCGTCAAGGCCGTCCACAAAGTTCACGGCGTTGATGGACACCACAATGAGGAACGCCGTAATGGCGATCGACAGGCTTGGCGACGCGATCACGAGCGAGCCGAGCGGCAAGGAAATGATTTGCAGGCCACCCCACGCCACGAATACGGAAATGAGCAACTGTCCGCTCAATTTGAGCATCCAGTCCAAATCCCAACAGTCGTCGGCAATGCCGAGCAAACAGATGAGGACGGCGCCGATCAAAATCACCCACGCCTGATGGTTCGAATGGAACACGATATTGAGGAACGGTATGTGGGAGGCCACAAACATCGCCACGGTGAACCCGAGCAGCATGGCGAGACCGCCCATGCGCGGGGTCGGAATCGTATGCACGTCCCTGGCTCGTACGCGCCCCACCGCGCCCATGCCGATCGCCACATGGCGCACGATGGGCGTGAACAGGAATGTGGCTGTGGCCGCGATGGCCACAATGAACAGATAAACCCTCATGCGCCCAGCGCTCCGCCATTCATGTGCACGGCTTTGCGGATCACAGATTCGGGAATGACTCCTTCGCGCAAAATGGCGACGCCGTCACGTCCGTTGGGATCGGCGGCCACGACGGTGCTCGCCACATGGCCTCGCGTGGCGCCGCCATCGAGATACAGGTCTACCGCGTCACCAAAGGCTTCCACGGCCTCTTGCACGCTTTGGGCGCTTTGTTCGCCCGAACGGTTGGCGCTCGAACACGCCACCGGGCCTATGGCGCGCAGAATGCGCAGGCACACGGCGCTATTGGGCACGCGGATGCCTTGCGTTTTCTTGCCGTGTGGCGTGGGGCTCAGCGTGCACAGCGTGCACGAGTCTTCTGCCACGCAGATCGGGGAAAACGCGCCCGGCAACAGCTGGGCCGCCAAACGGTTGAGCGGCGCCGGCAAATACAGTCCGAGCGGCTCAATGTCGTCTACGGAAGCGACCAATACCTGCAACGCCTTGAATTTCGGGCGTCCCTTGGCCGCGTAAATCTTGTCAATGGCCTCGGCATTGCGCGGATCGCACGCGATGCCGTATACGGTGTCGGTCGGCAGCACCACAAGGCCGCCCGAACGGATCACTTCCGCCGCACGGGCCAGCGACTCCTCATTGACTGTACGTACATCGCTCATGATGTTCTCCTGCCTTCCCAATCCTTGGTCTCCATCGTAGAACAGTTGCGCGTGGCGCGCGCTTGTTCATTGTTTTATGGCGACCAAAAATCGCGGTCGTCCTGTCAAGTCTTCCCGTGTTACGGCGGTGGCGAACCCGTTCGCCTGCGCGAACATGCGCGTGCGCTGCGCCTGTGAAATATCGTGCTCCATCACGAGCAGGCCGCCGCTACGCAACAATGCGGCCGCACGCACCATGATCTGTTCGGGAATCATCATGCCGTCCGCGGATCCGCCGTACAACGCCAGATCCGGATCATAATCGCGTGTCTCGGGCTGTTCGGGAATGTCGGTTTGCGGAATATAGGGCGGATTCGAAATGACCACATCCACGGTGCCGTCCAGTTGCGCCAGTGTCAGCGGACTTGTGGCGTCTCCGATTTCCAGCTGGTAGTTCGAGTCCAGTCCCGCAATCGAGGGCTGCAACGCGTCCCTGTTGCGCAACGCCCAGTGCGCGGCCTCGGGATTGAGTTCCACAGCCCACACCTGCGCGCCCGGCACCTCTTTGCACATGGACAAACCAATCACGCCGCTGCCCGCGCACAAATCGACAACGCGCGGCGAAGGCAAGCCCTGCTCGGCAATCCAGTCGATGGCCGCCTGAACCACGGTTTCCGTTTCCGGACGCGGCACAAATACTCCCGGTCCCACAGCCACATCAATATAACGGAACGGAGCATGGCCCGTAATATGCTGCAACGGCTCGCGCCCCGCACGCCGCGCCACATACGATTCAAACTCCTCGAGCGCGCGTTGTGCGGATCCCTCTTCGGGCGCCACGCCTTGCTCGCCATTCTGGTCGTGCCATACGCTCCACACAAGCTGCGCGGGCGTGGAGCGCATAAGCATGGCCTTGTCCACGTCCGCTACCGAACAGTGGAACGCCTGGGCGAGCAAAAGCTTGGCGTCATAATGCGGCGTATCCACGCCCGCATCGCGCAGGCGTCCCGTCGCTTCGCGAATGATGGAATCAAGGGTTTGTCCGAAGGCTTGCGTCGTTTGCGTCACAGCCGGACCTCACTGCTGGCGGGCCAGGCGTTCCGCTTCATCGGCCTGAATGTCGCTGTCGATCACGGCCTGCAGATCGCCGTCGAGCACGGCGTCCAGGTTGTACGCCTTGTAGTTGGTACGGTGGTCGACAATACGGTTTTCCGGGAAGTTGTACGTACGGATACGCTCCGAACGATCCAGCGAACGCACCTGGGAGTGGCGCATGTCGGCCGCTTCGGCTGCTTCCTGTTCGTGCTTCATGGCCAGCAGACGGCTCTTGAGCACGCGCAGCGCGGCCGCGCGGTTCTGGATCTGCGACTTCTCGTCCTGCATGCTCACCACGATGCCCGTCGGAATATGCGTCATGCGCACGGCCGAGTACGTGGTGTTCACGGACTGGCCGCCAGGGCCCGAGCTCATGAAGATGTCGATCTTCAAGTCCTTCGGATCGATCTCGATTTCATCATCGTCATCGTCGGCTTCCGGGAACACGATCACGCCGGCGGCCGACGTTTGGATACGGCCCTGGGATTCGGTCACGGGGATGCGCTGCACGCGGTGCACGCCGCCCTCATACTTCAAGGACGCCCAGACGCCGTCTTCGGGAGCCGGAGTGCCCTTGGCGCGAATGGCCAGCTGCACGTCCTTGACGCCGCCGAGCTCCGTGCTGTTCTCGTTCTGGATTGTCGTAGTCCAGCCGCGCTTTTCGGCGTATCGCATGTACATGCGCAGCAGGTCGCCGGCGAACAACGCGGCTTCTTCGCCGCCCGTGCCAGCCTTGATTTCCATGATCATGTCGCGCGCGTCATCGGGGTCGCGCGGAATCAGCGCCGTGCGCAGCGCTTCTTCCACGGCCGGAAGCTGCGACTCGAGGCGCTTTGCCTCTTCGGCGAAATCGGGATCCTCGTCCGCCATTTCTTCAGCGGCCTCGAGATCGTCGCGCACCTGCGCATAGCGCTGGTAGGCGCTCACGATCGTGCCAAGCTCGGCATGGCGGCGCCCCAGCTTGCGCATCTGGTCCGGGTTCGACGCCACTTCCGGCTGCGCCATTTCCTGTTCGATCTTGCGGTATTCATCCACAGCGGTAAGCGCTGCAGCAAACTGTTCGTCTGCCACGATGGGTTCGTTCTCCTAGCCGATCACGCGAATCGATAAAGTTGGCCTATAACAACGTATGCGGTACCACTGTACGCGCAAGTCTCCACAGCTTACCCAATCAAGGCCTTGTTCAAGGCGCTCCAATCTGGCCGTGCAGACCACAAGCAAAATAAAAATACCAGCCCGAAGGCTGGTATCCATCACGCTACAAGAATCACTTGGTCTTCTTGCCGTAACGCTTCTCGAAGCGAGCCACGCGACCGCCGGTGTCCAGAATCTTCTGCTTGCCGGTGTAGAACGGGTGGCACTTGGAGCACACGTCAACCGTCATGTGATCGCCATTGGCGGTCGAACGGGTCACGAACGTGTTGCCGCAAGAGCAAGTGATCTCTACTGCGTGATAATCAGGATGAATACCCTGCTTCATATTTGTCTCCTAAAGATACGGGGGGACCCGGGTCGCCATGCCCCTATGGCATAGCGTGAACCGGACGCAAAAATTATAGGTATACGCCCTGACGAACGCAACGGTTTTTCACTCCCGGAACGCCCGTGTCCGCGCCGTGTTCAGGACTTCTGCTGCGCGTTTTTCTCGCGCTGTTCCTGCCATACTGTCGCGTAAGCGCTAAGCAGCGAGGACACGTAATCGCCAATGCGCTTGTAGTCGTCAATGTTCAAGTTGGCGAGCGACACGCGGATACTCCAGTCGGGGGCATCGAATCCGCCGCCATCCATGACGACTATGCCCGTGTCGCGCGCGAGGCGGAACACGAAGTCGAGCGACTTGTAGTTGCGCTTGAGCCATTGCGTGAACTCGTCACCATACAGGCGTTCGCTCCACAGCTCCAAATCGATGATCGAATAGTATCCGGCGCGCAGCGGATCGGGATTCTGCTGCAATTTCAGGCTCTTCCACAGGCAGTTGAAGCGGTCGTGCACAATCTCGATCATCTTCGTCTTGTAGATGCCTTGCGTGTCCATCAACGCCATCAGCGCGAAGAACGTCATCTGGATCTGTTGAGGCGTACCAAGGCCCGCCGTGCCGTTGAGCGCCACGAGACGCGAGTCCGCGACCATACGGTCGATAAAACGGATGCCCGGCACATTGTCGCCCAAGGACGCATAGCGCGCGGCGAGAATGTCGGTTTTCTCCTTGGGTAGTGCGGCGATGAGGTCGTCGAAAATATTGTGTTGCGACACGGCCGTCACAGCCAAACGCCAGCCCGTGGCACCGAAATACTTGGAGAACGAGTAGATGCTGGCCGTGTTGTAAGGAAGGTCGTCGAACAGCGAGCGGTAGCCTGGAACGAATGTGCCATACACGTCGTCCGTCACAATCATGAGGTTCGGATTCTTCGTGCGCACAATGTCCACAAGCTTCTGGCGCGACTCCTCGCTCATCTCGTAGGACGGCGGATTGGACGGATTGACCACACATAGCAGCTTGATGGACGGATCGGCGAGCTTTTCAAGCTCGGAGTCCGGGTACTGCCACGAATGCAGGCCATTGTCGGCCATGGTGGTCGCCTTGATGTCCACCACGTCGAGGTCGTAGTCGTTCAGATGCGGGATCTCCAGATACGGCGTGAAAATCGGCGTCATCAGCGCCATCTTGTCACCGGGCTGGATCAGGAAATTGCTTTTGAGCGCATAGAACATGTAGCACATGCCCGCGGTGCCGCCTTCCGTGGCGAACAGGTCGAACGGGACATCGGGAGCCTTACCGCCCAGCAATTCCTGCTGCAGGTATTGGCCTACAATCTGCTCGCTGAAATGCAGCATGCGTTCGGGTACGGGATACTCGCATCCGGCGATGCCCTGCGTCCACTCCTCCACAAGATCGTCAAGCACATACCCTTGTTCGGAGGCGTAATGCAGCGCGTTCATCAGGAATTCCGCGGCCTTCTGGCCGCCATGCTCGGACAGGTAGGTCTTGAAGCGGTCCGCCGAGCCTTCCGATTTGGGCAATCCGGCCACGTCCACGCCCGGAATGTACAGCGAGCGCCGTGCCTCTTGCATGGCGAAGCCGCCAAGCAGGAAGAACGCTTCGCGCGGCAATGTGGCGATCCAATTGGGGTTGCCACGGCCGGCGTCCAGCAGCGTGCGCGTGGATTTCTTGTCGCCTTCGCGCGCGTAGTTGAGCAGAAGGTTCTTGCGTTCGAACGGCGACATGTGTTCCACGGCCTGTTCAAAAGTACGGTCGGCGTTCTGCGCGATGCGCATGTCTTCAAGTGCATTGTTCGCGTGCGTGGTGCCCATATATGCATTCCCCCCTTGGCTTGCCACTGCGATTTATGTTGTTTCTTGGCACTTTAATGCAGCGCAGCGGAACCCGGGGGCTGTTCTTTACTGGGATATTCGTCTTTTTCGGGCGAATCTGCTAAAGTGCACGATGTGTTCTCACGGGGCGATAGCTCAGTCGGTTAGAGCATCGGACTCATAATCCGCCGGTCCAGGGTTCAAGCCCCTGTCGCCCTACTTGTTATGGACATAGAAAAATGGTGAAGGTTTTCCGACGGGAACCTCCACCATTTTTTATATGCTGTTCGCATAGGTTTTATGTGCTGTTCATATAGGGCGAGCCGTCTCTGGCGGCCCACATATGTTACTTTTTGTTAGATTTCTCCGATTGTTGCGTTTTCTTGGAGTTCTGCGACTTTTGTTTTTCTTTGGCGGCCTGTTCCTGCGCCTTTTTCTCGGCGGCGCGTTGCGCCTCTTCGAGAGCCCGCTGGCGCGCCTGGGCGGCCTCTTCCTCTTCGCGCAGCTTCTGTTGGTACGCTTCGTTGACCGCGTCGGACGCCTGCCGGATGCGCTCGGTCATGTCCGCGATTTTCGTCACGTTGTCGCTGTTTTTCAGATCGTCAGCCTGGTCGACCAACGTGGAGAGCGTATTCCATTGTTCAGTGTTGTCCACGCGGTCTTTGCTTACGTTGAGCACTTCCCTCGCGTTTTGCAGCTCGGATGCCAGCGATGTGCAGGCGTCGTTGAGGCGCTTCTGTTCGTGGGATTCGTGCACGTTCGCCACGGCTGTTTCGAGGCTCGACTGGTGTTCGGTATACCAGTTGAGCTGATCGCCGAGCTTGTCTTCCTGGGTCTTGTATTGAGCCACGCTTGAGGCATTGCAGTTTACTTGTTGCGGCACGGATTCGGTGACGATTTTCGTCAGTTCGTCCACTGTGTTCGAGTCCGTCACATCCACGGCCGTAATATGCTGCGCGGCTTGCGCGTCCTGATCCATGTACGCGCTATAGGCGGTCGCCTTTTTCTTGACTTGCGCCTGCACCTGTTCGCATGACTGGCGTGCGACGGCCAGTTGTTCCATGGCGTTGCGCCGTACCAGCGTGACGGCCGTATAGATACCCGCAATAATGACAGCCACAATCGCACAAATAATTACAGTCTGTTTGATGGTCCGCGTGGAGGAATCTTTATGCGCCCCGTGGCGCGGCCCCTGTCCGGCAGGCTTGTCGTCATGGTCACTGACCTCGTCGAGGAGGTCCGATGGTGAGAAAACTTGCGTATTGCCGCCGATTGTGTCGGCGGGATCGGATGCATGATGCTCGTCCAACAGCTTTGTCCTTCGTGAAGTGTCGGCTCCATGGCCGGCAGTGCATCGTTCTTCATGGAAGCGTCCCATTGGCGATATGAAAAAATAAAATATCGGAAATGAGACATTGGTTACATAATAATTCAACAACCCTACCGAATAGCGCTAATTTCTGGGGATGTTACCGCTACCATTTCATAGAGACGATGTACTTTAAAATCACATCAGAACACGAAAATGAACACCGAGATTTCCTTAGAACTGTAGGCAAAACGCTTTACTGCTCCCTTCGACACTCCGAAAAGTGAACATGAGTTAACACGCAACACGCCGTAAAACGAACATTGAAAATAGGTCTAGTCTTAGCAATGTGAAAAGGAATGGTGAAGATTGCCACTACGGATGTGCTCACCAGACTTTTCAGAACAGAGAAAGGAAATGCTCGCGCGCTGAAGAGCGAAACCACTGGTGTTCCATTTTCCACAACCAACTAATGAGGGTTTAGTCGTGGAGATCATTGCACTGGTGATTAAACGTTTCACCACATGGCGCCGGCATGGTTACGGATCGAGAAACCGTAACGATAAATGAAAGAGGAAAGTAGGTTCCCATGTATCTCGTGGTAAACATTGTGGGCCTCCTTATTTTCTTGGGACTTGGCTGGTTGTTCTCCGCCGACCGCAAGGGAATTCAATGGAAGTCAGTTGGTTGCCTGGTACTGTTCAACTTGGTGATCGCATGGTTGCTCACCAGCTTTGAATGGGGTCGCGCCGCCGTTATGGCCGTGGCCGATGCATTCGCTTGGATCGTTAATATCTCTTACAAGGGTATTAACTTCACCTTCGCCAACTGGGTTGGCCCCAACGGCACTGACCCGTCCCCTGTCAACTTCGTCACCAGCTCGCTGCTGCCGATCCTTCTGATCGTCCCGTTGTTTGACATCCTTACCTACATCGGCTTCCTGCCGTGGATCATCAAGTGGATCGGTCGTGGACTCGGCTTCATCACGCGCCGCCCGAAGTTTGAAACCTTCTTCGCCGTGGAAATGATGGTTCTGGGCAACACCGAGGCTCTGGCTGTGTCCAAGACCCAGCTCGAACGCATGAAGGCCGGACGTAACGTCACACTCGCCATGATGTCCATGAGCTGCATCACCGCCTCCATCGTGGGCGCTTACATCCAGATGATCCCGGGCGAGTTCGTCATCACGGCCATCCCGCTGAACTGCATCAACGCCCTGCTCATCTCCCACATGCTCTACCCGGTCGAGGTCACGCCGGAAGAAGACGTGATCTACGGCCTCAAGGCCGCTGGCGACGAAATGCTGCCGGACGAGTCCACTCCGGAAGCCCGCAAGGCTGAAGAAGAAGCTGTTGCCGCTTACAAGGCTCTGCCTTGGTACAAGAAGGCCTTCACCCACAACCCGGCCAAGCCGAAGAAGGAACCGTTCTTCACGTACTTGGGCGATTCCATCCTCACCGGTGGCCAGCTGATCCTGATCATCGCCGCAAACGTCACCGCCTTCGTGGCATTGACGGGCCTGATCGACGCCCTGCTCGGCCTCATCTGGAACCAGCTCTCGCTCGAGAACATCCTGGCCGTGTTCATGTTCATCCCGGCTTGGCTACTCGGCCTTGACGGCGGCACCGCTTGGGAGTTCGCACGCTACATGGGTCTCAAGCTCGTCACCAACGAGTTCGTGGTCATGGGCGCCATCCAGGACACCGTCAACAACTTCCCGCAGCACTACAAGGCTGAGATCTGCGTGTTCATGACGTCCTTCGCCAACCTTGGCACCTTGGGCATGGTTGTGGCCTGCTTCAAGGGAATGGTCAGCAAGGAAAAGAACGACGTGATCTCGCAGCAGATCCTGCGCATCTTCCTCTCGGGCATCCTCGTCTCGCTGTGCTCCGCAGCGATGGTCGGCCTGTTCGAGTGGTGACATCCGCTTTCGCTGGGCTGTTGCTCCGGCAGCAGCCCGGCAGGGCTCTTTATAACTGAATACTCGTGGTAAAGCAACGTCGCCATATCCACGTTATATACGCAAGGGAACGTCATGGACAAGGCAGCTCAACGTTCCTTTTTTATTGAAATATATGCTTTGTGCATACACGCATCATTGCCCATGAACCGTATGCACAATAGAAAATGAAAATGTCATGTACCGGTTTGCGGTGCCCACCAGCGCTAACGAAGACGCGAAGGCGAAGGCATTTTCAAGGAAGGGAACGGCCCCGAGGCCGTATTAGAAAGGAACACCATGGAACTCACCAAGGCACAGATGGCCAAGTATATGGACGCCACGCTGCTCAAGGCGGACGCGACTGAAGCCCAGATCGACGAGCTGTGCAACGAAGCCAAGGACTACGACACCGCTTCCGTGTGCGTGAACCCCTACTGGGTCCCGCGCGCCGCCAAGGACCTCGAAGGCACCGACGTCAAGGTCTGCACCGTCATCGGCTTCCCCCTGGGCGCCAACACCACGGCCACTAAGGTGTTCGAAACCAACGACGCCATTGACAACGGCGCCGACGAAGTGGACATGGTCATCAACATCGGCGAGCTCAAGAGCGGCCACGACGATATCGTGCTCGAAGACATCAAGGCAGTGGCCGACGCCGCGCACGCCAAGGGCGCACTGCTCAAGGTCATCATCGAGACGGCCCTGCTGACGGAAGACGAGAAGATCCGCGCCACCAAGATGACCGTGGACGCGGGCGCCGACTACGTCAAGACCTCCACGGGCTTCTCCACCGCGGGCGCCACCGCTCCGGATGTGGCCCTCATGCGCGAAACCGTGGGACCGGACTTCGGCGTCAAGGCCGCCGGCGGCATCCACTCGCTCAAGGAAGCCTACGACATGATCGACGCGGGCGCCACGCGACTTGGCGTTTCCGCCCACGTGCAGATCCTCGAGGAAATGGAGTAAGTTTCCTCACCTTCAGGTGGCGCGATGTTGGGGCATCGCGCCACCTTTGCCGGGCAGCCGGCCCATGGCATGTCTCGTTCGCGAGGAGCACGCCACGCATATTAGATCGCGACTGTTGGCAAACGCGGGAACGTCTGCCAACCATCTGATTTCAATGGGGAAAGAAGATACTCATGAGCTACACCTATAAGCGCGTATTCGCCATCGCAATGGATTCCATCGGCATCGGCGAGGCGCCCGACGCCGCGAAATTCAACGATGTGGGTGCTGACACGCTGGGTCATATCGGCAAGTTCTTCAAGGGCGACCTGCATTTGCCGAATATGCAAAAGCTGGGACTGGGCAACATCCGCACGGACGACCCGATCGAGGGCGTGCCGCCCGTAGCAGATCCGATCGGATGCTACGGCAAGATGCAGATCACGTCCTGGGGCAACGATTCGCTGGACGGCCACTGGGAAATGATGTGCCTGCCCGTACGATTCAACATGTCCTTCTTCCCCGACGGCTTCCCGCAAGAGATCGTGGACAAGCTTGAGAAATTCTCGGGACGCAAGGTCATCGTCAACAAGCCGTATTCGGGAACCGAAGTCATCAAGGACTACGGCGAGCACCAAATGGAAACGGGCGACCTCATCCTGTACACGTCGGGCGATTCCGTACTGCAGATCGCGGCGCACGAGGACGTCATTCCCGTCGAGGAACTCTACCGTATTTCCGAATACGCGCGCACGCTGATCAACGGTCCGGAAATCGTGATGGGCCGCGTCATCGCGCGTCCGTACGTGGGACCGGACAAGGACCACTTTGTGCGCACGTCCAACCGCCACGACTACGGCCTGAAGCCGACCGACAAGACCGTGCTCGACTTCCTGCAGGAAGCTGGATACGACACGCTGTGCATCGGCAAGACGAACGACATTTTCTCGGGCCAGGGCATCGACCGCGGCTGGCGCAACAAGAGCAACATGGACGGCATGGACCATGTGGACGAAGCGATGGGCATCGATTTCACGGGCCTGTGCTTCATCAACCTCGTGGACTTCGACGCGATGTATGGCCACCGCCGCAATGCGCAGGGCGACGGCGAAGCCCTGATGGACCTGGATCGCCGTCTGGGCACCGTACTCGCCAACATGCGCGACGACGACCTGCTCATGATCACGGCCGACCATGGCAACGACCCGACCTACACGGGTACGGACCATACGCGCGAATTCGTGCCGCTGCTCACCTACTCGCCCAGCATGCACCACCCGGGAACCTCGCTGGGCGTGCGCAAAACCGCTTCCGACATGGGCGCCACGATCCTGGACAACTTCCAGGTCGAAGGCAACGGAGAAGGTACGAGCTTCCTCAAGCAAATCAGCTGAATTCTTAGCCTGAATTCCTTTCTCAACGTGATGCCTGCGATGGCGCTCTGCTGAACAGGCATCACGTTTCCCTCATCAATACGATCAATACGATCAATACGATCAATACGATCAATACGGCCATATTCGGCCATACCGTGCACATGGTGGTGCACAGAAAGCGACGGTATAGTATGCCAACGCCACATATTGAAGCGCAGCCCGGAGATTACGCGGATGTCGTGCTCCTGCCCGGAGATCCGCTGCGCGCCAAGTACATTGCCGAACATTTCCTCGAGGACGTCCACCAGGTCAATGGTGTGCGCAACTGCCTCGGATTTACGGGCACCTACAAGGGACATCGTGTGTCCACCCAGGCTAGCGGCATGGGCATCCCTTCCCTGTCCATTTACGTAACCGAACTCGCCACCGTCTACAACGTGCGCACGATGATCCGCGTGGGCTCGTGCGGCGGCATGGCGCCCGACGTCAACATGCGCGACATTCTGCTGGCGCAAGGCTCTTCCACGGATTCGGCCGTTGTGGCCAACACGTTTACGGCGGGCGTGCACTATGCGCCTCTCGCCAACTTCGAGCTGCTCGACACGGCGTACCAGATCGCCAAGCAGAAGGGTCTTGACGTCAAGGTCGGCGACATCTTCGCCGCGGACCGTTTCTACAACGACGAGATCGACATGAAGAAGCTCGCCGACTTCGGCGTGCTCGGCACGGAAATGGAATCGGCAGGCTTCTACCTGCTGGGCGCCAAGCTCGGCTTCCGCGCACTGTCCATTCTGACGGTTTCCGACTTGCTGTTCCGCGAGGGCTCGCTTTCCAGCGCCGAACGTGAACGTTCGTTCAACGACATGATCACGTTGTCGCTCGAAACCGCGACTGCGGACAAGTAAGGGATCTGGGAACAAAGGAGTTTCATCATGCGTATGGTAGACGTCATCGACACGAAGCGTAACGGTGGAGCGCTCTCCCCCGAGCAAATCGACTATTTCGTCACGGGATACACCAATGGCGAGATCCCCGACTATCAGGCCAGCGCGCTGCTTATGGCCATCTGGTTCAACGGTATGAACGCCGAGGAGACGCAGCGCCTGACCATGGACATGCTCCACTCGGGCGACCAGCTCGACTTGAGCGACATCCCGGGCATCAAGGTGGACAAGCATTCCACGGGCGGCGTGGGCGACAAGGTCAGCATTCCGCTGGCGCCGCTGGTCGCCTCGCTCGGCATTGTGGTGCCCATGATTTCGGGACGAGGCCTTGGCCACACGGGCGGCACGCTCGACAAGCTTGAGGCCATCCCGGGATTCCAGGTGGAAATCGAGGAGGATGCGTTCAAGAAGCAGCTGCGCGAAGTGGGCTGCATCATTGCTGGCGCTACGGGAAACATTGCGCCGGCCGACAAGAAGATCTACGCGTTGCGCGACGTGACGGACACCGTAAGTTCCATTCCGCTGATCGCCGGTTCCATCATGAGCAAGAAGATCGCCTCGGGCACGGACGCGCTTGTCATGGACGTCAAGACGGGCGCCGGCGCCTTCATGAAAACCGACGAGGAGGCCGAAGAGCTCGCGCGCACGCTTGTGGAAATCGGCAAGGGCGTGGGCATGAACGCCATGGCCGTCATTTCTGACATGAACCAGCCGCTGGGCAAGGCCATCGGCAACGCGCTGGAAATCCAGGAATCCATCGAAGTGCTCAAGGGCAAGGGCCCCGAGGACTTGGTGAACCTCGTGCTCACGATCGGCAGCCAGATGGTCGTCATGGCCAAGAAGGCCGATTCGCTCGAGGAAGCGCGCACCATGCTGCAGGCCAACATCGACAACGGCAAGGCGCTGGAGACCTTCCGCAAGATGATCGAAGCGCAGGGTGGCAATGGCGACGTGGTCGACGACTACACGCTGATGCCTCAGGCCAAGTACAAGATCGCGTTCACGGCACCTTCCAGCGGTGTCATTTCCCGCATGAAGGCCGACGAAATGGGCATCGCCTCGATGATGCTCGGCGGCGGCCGCGCGGCCAAGGACGACGAACTCGACTACGCCGTGGGATTGATGCTCGACAAGAAAGTCGGCGACCGCGTTGAAGAGGGCGAAAGCATCCTGACGATTTACTCCGATCGCGAAAACGTGGACGATATCGTCAAGCTGATCGGCGACAACATCACGATCAGCGAAGAGGCTGAGCCCATCAAGCTCATCCACCAAGTCATTATGTAACGCCTCACGAAGCTTTTCCTTCCCATGCATCGGCCGGTCCGGCACCCCCTCTCAATCCGTCAGAAGTGTGCCGTGCCGACCGTTTTCCATGATGGCCGCGCGACTCAAACCGGTTGGTGAAACGTTTTATCGTCTAGATGCGTCGCTATAGTACTCAACGAACATCGCCACGATTGGTAGCATCGTTCAAACTCCAAGTTCCGACCTGATGTACGCCTTTTAAGACACAATGCCAGTGCCTTCGAGATACGCCCAGGCCCCTGTTTGTCAGAAGGTATGGCTTAGCGACCATCGCCAGCGGGTCGCTGTTACAAGTCGCGCACATGGTGTGCACAAGATGCCGGCACAAAGAGAGAACATGAATAACTCAACGACATTGAACCCCGCCGACGCCGACGCGTTGGACGAAGAGCAACAGCGCTTCAATGAAACGGCCCGACGAGCCAAGAAGACGCTGCTTCCGCTGCTGTTCATTTATCTGGTGGGCGTGTTGTGCCTCCAGGCATTCAACATGGTGTTTGAGAAGATCGGCAGCGATCTGGGCGCCCCCGACCAAGCCTCGCTGATCACGGCCATTCCGGGCGTGGTCCTTGGCATTGTGTGCTTCATCTACGGTTCCTTGGGCGACTTCGCCTCGCTCAAGAAGATGACCGTCTTCGGCGTCGCCGCCCTGTGTTTCGGCTCCGTATGCGGTTTCCTGCTTCACGGCAACATGCTGTTCGTCATCATCTTCCGCATTATCCAGACGATCGGTTTCCAGACGGGCGGTTCCGTCTATCTGGTGATTGTGGCCCGCTATTTGACGGCCAAGGAGAAGCTGCTGTACTTCGGCCTGTTTACGGCCGACTATCAGCTCGCCACGGCCATCGGCGTGCTGTCCGCGGGCATCTTCAGTGAAATCAACTGGGCGTTCCTGTTCCTGATCCCCGTCGTCACCGTAATCTTCCTTCCGGTGCTGCTCAAGGACCTTCCCGACAAGACGGGCGGCGACACGCATATCGACATTCCGGGCTTCGGCCTGTTCGGCATGGCGATCCTGTTCCTGACGCTGTTCTTCTCGATGCTCGCCTGGTGGATGCTGGTCGTGTCCGTGGCGTTCTTCACGCTGTTCGCCATCTACATCTCGCGCGCGTCCGACCCGTTCATCACGCCCGACTTCTTCAAGAACGTCCGCTGGCGCGAATCCGTGCTGCTTATTGTGATCTTCTACTTCATCAACTACTCGATCACGCCGCTGGTCAACAGCTTCAGCGCCGACGTGTTCCACATGAAGAGCTCGCAGGTCTCCTTCATGCTGCTGCCGGCCCTGATTCTGGCCACGATTACGGGCGTGTGCTCGGGCAAGATCGTCACGAAGA
Source organism: Bifidobacterium magnum (assembly GCF_000741255.1). GTDB lineage: Bacteria > Actinomycetota > Actinomycetes > Actinomycetales > Bifidobacteriaceae > Bifidobacterium > Bifidobacterium magnum. Next base: position 468,756 of record NZ_JGZB01000004.1, on the reverse strand, counting down.
TCGGCAAGCACCGCGCGATTGTGCTGGGTGGCACGCTTATGGCCATCGGTTTCGCAGGCGCCGCATTGCTGCTCAATCTCGGTCCTGTCGCCATCGGCATCATGATGATTTTCCCGTATTGCGGCATGGCGACGCTGTACTCCCCGACCGTCGACACCGTGCTCGACACGCTTCCGCCCGAACAGTCCGGCCGCGGCGTGGGCATGAACGATTTGGCCATGCAGGGATCCGCCGCCATCGGTATCGCGCTGTTCGGCGGCCCGATCGCCGAGAAGCCGTTCGGCGCGCTGAACCTGTTCGGCCAGCAGGGCACGGGCTCGAACGCCATGGTGCTGTTCGTCATCTACGCGGTTATCGTGATTTTCGGTATCGTCTGGATGCAGCTGCATTACAAGTCGTTCTATCGTGACGATCCGAACGAACAGTAATCGTTCAATAGTCGCTATATATAAAAGCCATATATAAAAGAAGTGCGGTGGTCTTTTCCGGACCATCGCACTTCTTATTTTTTATATATATTTATTTCCTGCCCGACGAGAGATGGTCGAGCGCGCCCGTGCGTCGGATCGCCCGGTACATGGCCCAGCTGCCGACGCCGCAGATCAGCGCACCGCCGATCAATTCGCAGATCATATGCGTAATGCCGCGCGGGCTCAGGAACGCGACGCCCTGGTACTGGACGAACAGCAGATACAGTCCGTATTCAAGCGCCGCGCACAGGCCCGAGCAAATCGACAGCGGCAGCGTATAGGAACGGTAACGCGTCAAGGCGAACGGAATCTCCGCACACACTCCTTGCGGAATGGCCGAGATCAACACGAACGCGACATCAAACTGGCTGCCCAGCAGCATTTGCGCAATGCAGCCCACCACATTGACATAAATGGCGGCGCCGGGCTTGCGCAAAATGAGCATCGCGAAGGTGCCGGAAAAATACCACACCGCATGCAGCAGGCTCGCGCATCCGGGAAGCACGGCGCCCAGCAACGGAGAGACGGCCGAATATGCGAAATTGAACGCCCAGAAAATGACGCCGCAGGCGACTCCGAGCGCGGCGCCCACGGCTATGTCGGCCGTGGTCCACGCGAATGATCCCCGTCGGACGGATTGAGTGATTGAAGACATGTTGCCCCCTTGGATGCGGCCGCACACAGTACCATGTATCCAAGCGTTCCTTGACCTGTGCGGCACGGGCGGGAACGCTCATGATGGCCACTGTAGCAAGTCCGCATTATTGGGGGCGCGTCACGCTCATTCTTGCATGAACTGGAGCGGATCGTCCACAAACCGGCGCAGGCCCGTCAACGCGGCTCCATACAAGGCCGGAAGCGGCAGCGTATTGGCGCGCATGATGCGTACGTCCACAATATTGCGCGACAGGATGCGCCGCTGAATGCCGTTGCGCAGCTCCTGGAGATATTCGTCGTCAAACAAGTTCCACATGCCGCCGATCAGCACGGTGTCCATGTCCGAAAGATTGATAAGGGACGCGAGCGCCGATCCCATCGCCTCCATGCCTCGGTCCACAATCGCCTCGACTTGCGGGTCTCCCTGACGCAAACGGCGGAACAGTTCCGTTACGGCGTCGATATTGAAGGACTCGTCGCCTGAAGCGATACCCGCGGCTTCGATCATGGAACGGCGTCCCGCATATACCTCTAGGCAGCCATGGCGTCCGCAGCGGCAGACGGGGCCGTCCATCTCCACAGCCAGGTGGCCGATTTCGCCGGCGAATCCGTGGTCTCCCACAATCACGCGCCCGTCGCGCACAAGGGCGCCGCCAATGCCGATGTCCGTGGACACATAAATAAAGGAACTGTTCGCCCCCACGAGGCAATCGTCACGCCGGTATGCGGCGTAGCCGGGCAGTTGGGCGATCGCGGCCATGTTCGCTTCATTGCCGGCGATCATGTTGAGGCGTTCCACGACGGGGAACTGCATGAGGTCCAAACGTTCCCAACCCAGGTTGCGCGCTACGAGCAGCTCGGTGCGGTTGGCCACGAGTCCGGGCAACGCAAGGCCGGCTCCCGAGATCGTGTAGCCGCGCGACTGCAAAGTGGAAATCTGGTCGGACAGCATGGTATCGAGGTCACCGAAAATCGCGGTCGCGTCGGCCGTTTGCAGATTCTTGGAGATCCAGCGTTCCGCGACAACGGTGCCGTCTAGGTCAAGCACCATGTATCCATAGCCGTCGGTGTTGATTTGCACGCCGATACCGCACACGGCGCCCCCATTGATGCTCAGCGGGGTGCTGGGACGCCCGTACACGGATTGCACGGACGGAACACCTTCCTTCAGGCTGCGGTGTTCGAGCAGCATGGACGTGAGCAGGGACATTGTCGCCTTGGTCAGCCCCGTCTCTTTGGCCAGATCGGCACGACTCAACGGTTCGGACGAGCGCAGTAGGGTGTTGATCACCACAGACAGGTTGTGGGTGCGCAAATCATCTTGGTTGATGCGCTTCAAAGCAGCCATGATAGTTACCCGCCATTTCTAAGGCACATATACCATTTTCCTCGCACTACAAAGTTTGAGGTTTTATCTAGACACTCGCGTGTTTTCCTTACAACGCGCGATTACGATGCTACACTATTGTATAATAATTTAATCGTCTAACTATCTGGTTCGTTTTATCGTCGATCAAAGCGGATCGGCACCAGAAGCATAGTAAGGAGTACCCATGAGCCAAGTACTGGTAGCCGGTGTAGACACTTCTACACAGTCATGCAAAGTCCGCATCACCAATGCGGAAACTGGAGCACTCGTACGATTCGGCCAGGCGAAGCACCCAGATGGATCCACCGTCAACCCCGAGTACTGGTGGAAGGCGTTCCAGGAGGCGAGCGAGCAGGCCGGCGGTCTTGACGACGTGCAAGCTATCGCTGTAGGCGGACAGCAGCACGGCATGGTGCTGCTCGACGAGCGCGGCAACGTGATTCGCGACGCCATGCTCTGGAATGACACGAGCTCCGCCCCGCAGGCGCAAGCGCTTATCTACGAGCTGGGCCTGGCGCCGGCCCTGCCCGATTCCAACGAGCCCGAAGGCGACACCAAAGACATCATCATGATCCGCGGCCGCCAGCGTTGGGTCCAGGCCGTCGGATCCTCCCCCGTGGCTTCCTACACGCTTACGAAGGTGAAGTGGGTCGCCGAGCACGAACCGCAGCTCGCCAGCAAGATCGCCGCCATCTGCCTGCCGCACGACTGGCTCAGCTGGCGCATCGCCGGTTTCGGCCCCGTGGCCGAAGGCGAGGACGCCCATCTTGACGCCCTGTTCACGGACCGTAGCGACGCTTCGGGCACTTCTTACTTCGACGCGGCCACGGACACCTACCGCCGCGACCTGCTGGCGCTTGCCCTCGGTTCCGATGGCGCCGCGCATCCCACCGACGAGGCGCTGGCACAGGCCGAGCGCATCATTCTCCCGACCGTGCTCACGGCCCATGAAGCCGCTCCCGTCAAGGCTGATCCGGCCATCGCCGGCGCCAATGTGGAAGGCGGCTGCATCATCGCCCCCGGTGGCGGCGACAACGCCATGGCCTCCCTCGGCCTGGGCATGAAGGTCGGCGATGTTTCGGTGTCGCTGGGCACCAGCGGCGTGGCCGCGGCCATCAGCGAAACGCCCGTATACGACCTGACGGGTTCCGTCTCGGGCTTCGCCGACTGCACGGGACACTTCCTACCGCTCGCCTGCACGATCAACGGTTCGCGCATCCTCGACGCCGGCCGTGCCGCCCTCGACGTGGACTACGACGAGCTGACCGATTTGGCGCTGTCCTCGAAGCCGGGCGCTTGCGGCATCACGCTTGTCCCCTACTTCGACGGCGAGCGCACGCCGAACCGTCCGGATGCTTGCGCCACGCTTACGGGCATGACGCTGCAGAACACGAAGCGCGTCAACATCGCGCGCGCGTTCGTCGAGGGCCTGCTGTGCTCGCAGCGCGACTGCATCGAGATCATCCGTTCGTTGGGCGCGCCGATCACGCGCATCCTGCTCATCGGCGGCGGAGCCAAGTCGCAGGCCGTGCGCAAGCTCTCCCCGAGCATCTTCGGCATGGACGTGACGCTTCCGGTAACCGACGAATACGTGGCCATTGGCGCCGCACGCCAGGCCGCATGGGTGCTGTCGGGCGAAGACGAGGCCCCGCAGTGGGACGTGGCGCTGAGCGGCACGGAAACGGGACGCCCGCAGCCGGCCGTGTACGAAGCGTATGTCAAGGCTCGCGGATGACGGTATCGCGCTCTTGACGGCGCGATCATGAGACCAAGGCCGCACATGGACCCCCGTGCCATGGGCGGCCTTTTTGTTACCGTTCACAAAAACTCGTATACTCAATCGTATCTACAGCACACCACTCAACAACGACGTGAATGGAAGAGGATTATGGACATCAATGAACAACGTCAAGCGGCCGTGGAACAGGCATTGCGCGCCTATCCGGACGACGATGACTTGCGCCGCCTGTTTTCGGGAGAGCCCACGCAGTACCGCAAGTCGAAGACGTTGCACGGCCACGTGCAGCGCGGCGCGCAGATGAGCAACGAAATCAACCGTCTCTATTACACGGATCCAGAGGAAGCGTACCGCTTGTTCCATGAGCTCGTGCCGGGCGCCGAGGAACATGTGGAAATCACGGCACCGTTCCGTATCGAGTACGGCATGGCGCTGTTCATCGGCCACGATACGTTCATCAACAATGATTTCATGATTGTGGGCGGCGGTATCGTCACGCTTGGCGCGCACTGCCTGATCGGCCCGCGCTGCACGATCAACACTCCGAACCACGCGTTCGATATCCGCATGCGCCTGGCCGGCTGGGAACACGCGCTTCCCGTGACGATCGGCGACAATGTGTGGTTCGGTTCGAACGTGACCGTATGTCCGGGAGTGACGGTGGGCGACAATACGATTATCGGCGCCGGTTCCGTCATTACCAAGGACATTCCGGCGAACGTGATCGCGGCCGGCAATCCGTGCCGCGTCATCAAGCCGTTGCCTGACCATGATCCGGCTTACGACGGACTGTCGGACGAAATCTGAGAGGGAATCCGGATATATTATTCGGATTTGCGCGCCCCGTCCGTGCCTTCTTCCAGCATTTCCTTGCGCGAAGCTTTGCGGAACAACGACCCGAAAGTCTTGAGGGTCAGTTGCGGCGCCGGCGGCGGCACGAGATACCGGTCGTAAGACGTGAAGCAGCGTTTGTAAATGAACAGCAGCGTGACGGCGTCCGCCACGAGCGTGAGCGCGGCGATGGCCGTCAGCAGTACGAACTGGTACTTGGCTGCTTCGAACGGATTCTCTCCGGAAATGATCTGGCCCGACATCATGCCGGGAATCGTGACAATGCCGGCCGTCTCCAATTTGGCGATGGTCGGCAGCAATCCAAGCCTGACCGAACTGCGGATGGACGGCCGCGCCGCTTCCCACGGCGAAGCTCCCAGCGCCAGCATGGTCTGGATGTCGTTGGCGCGCTCGCGCATCGAATCAAAGAAACGGCTCATGCCCAGCGCCAGCGTGGACACGGCGTTGCCCAGCAGCATGCCCGTAAGTGGAATGATGAGCTCGGGAAGCGCCCAATTCTTTGGCCGAATAATCACTTCGGTCACCAGCGTGAGCATGAGCAGCATCGTGATGGCCAAGGACAGCAATACAATGCCGACCATGCCGCTTGGCGCCCCTTTGGCGCGGTTCATTGTGATTTCAGTGGCGGCCAACACCATAAGGCAGATCAGACCGATCGTGATCCACGCATTGTTGAGCTTGATCACATACTCGATCACCACGCCCATGGCGAGCAGCTGTACGAGCGAACGTATGGAATTCCAGACGAGCGACTTGCCCACGCCCAATTTCATGGCCATGGAGATTCCCGCCGCCGCGCACACCATAAGCATGGCGAAAACAAGGCCCCATACATCGATGACGGTATACGTGCTTGTGCTCACGCCTCGCCCCCCCTGTGCCGCCGCTGCCGCAGTGATTTCCCGCAATGCGCCATTGGCGAGCTCATACATGCGCGTGGCACGGTGGTCGGTGGCGCGATGGCGGATGCGCACAATGCCCATGCCTTCGGACGCGGCCTTCGCCATGATCTCCCCCACCAGATTCGCGTTGTCAGGGTCGAGGCCGGCGTCCACCTCGTCCGCGAGCAGGACTTTCGGGCTGGTCAACAGCGTGCGCGCAAGCGATACGCGCGCCGCCTGGCCTCCGGAAAGATCGCGCGGGTTGCGCGTCAAATCGATATCGTTACAGCCGATCGAATCCAGCATGGCGCGGATCTTGGCGTCGGGCAGGATTTCTTGCGCGGTCTGGCCGGAATGCCGTTCGCGGATTTTGAACGTGAACGGCAGGCGGATGGCGTCCGCCACACTCTGCCCCATCAGCGTGGAGGTTTGTGGCAAATAGGACACCTGTTCGCGCCATTCCTGAGGCGTCATCGAAGAGGAATCGACGCCTTTGATACGCAAGGTCGCGTCCGTATGGACGTTCAGGCGCGCGAAGGCCGTAAGCAATGTGGATTTGCCGGCGCCCGACGCGCCCGTGATATCCACGATTTCACCGGCATCAAGATAAAAGGAAAGATGGTCGAAGATTACACGCGGTCCATTGGCGGACGGCATGCGGCAGCTTACTTCCGAAGCTTCAAACAGATGGGCGGTTGGATCTTGGGTGGTCATACCGCCCACCTTAGTAGTTAAAGAATCAGTCGGGCCGGAGGTACGGCAACATCTTGCTCGGAGCGCAACAACGCGCCCTGACGGTCGCAATGCCAGGCGTAGCGGATTTCGCTCACCTGATCTTCATATGGCAGGCGTACCGTACTGCCGTCAATATGTGCGGCGACCGTATGGCATTGCCCCGCATGATCGACCAGTTCGAAGACGAGCGGTTCCGCGCCGCAGGCCAGCGGAACCGCATCGCACTCGCGGACTGTGCCATTGTCGCATACCAGCGCGGCTGAACGCACCACGAATTCGCGCGTCCCGTCTTCATGCGACTGCGTTTCCACCTTGTCCAAATATGGTTGCGGCAACGAGGATCCGTCATAGACCAGGCCCAGCGCCAGATCGGCGAGGCGCTCACCGACGGGAATCTTCGTCACGGGATGCAAATCGTTCCATTGGCCGCTGCCCAGCGCCACCACCGTGGCCACGTCTTGGACATGCAGCATCGTGTTCCACTCGGCTTGGCGGACGGTTGGCCAACCGCCATCGTCTTCGCAATCCACACCGAGTTCCGGCAACTGGACCACGAGGAACGGCAAACGCGGTTGCTTCCAGAGGCTCCGCCACAACGCGATCATCGACGCAAGCGCGCGCTCATAGTCGGGATGCGTGGGGCCAGTGTCCGATTCGCCCTGATACCACAAGACGCCGCGCACCGTATAACCGGCGCAGGGAGCGAGCATGGCGTTATAGAGCGCCGTGGGCTTCCAACGAATAAAGTCTTCCGACGGGCACGGTCCGTCCATATGGCACAATACGCGCATGCGCCAAGGGGCGCCATCCGCCAGATTGACGCTATGGGATCCTACTGCGAGCGTAAGCGCCTTGCCTGGCATGACGCGGGCGGACCCGTGTTCCACGGTCAGGCGCACATGTACCGTATTGACGCCCGCATGCAAGATGCCCGCAGGTATGGCGTAATCATGCAACACATACATGTCGGGGCATGAGCCCACGAACACGTTGTTGACGAACGTCCGGTCACTGTCTTTCCATGTTCCGAGCCGCAGCAAGCCTTCCAGCTTTTCCACGCTGGTCCCGTCGACGGTTTCGGGAAGTTCCACGGGCACGGAAAGTTCAAGAATGCCCGACCAATCCTGCAGCCACGCGTACTGCTGCGCCAATACGCCGGGAAGCGTTACGGGCATCCATTCACCGGGCTCTTGCTCGAGGGCGCGGCGTTCGGCCTCATCATGCCAATCGGCGATTGCCTTGAGGCTTTGCTCGCTGCGTTCCTGCGCCTGGGCGTTGGTGGTATATCCCTGCAACGCTTCGGCGGCCCATGGGAAATCTTCCAATGAAGCCGCATCCATCCACGACGCGATCGGAGAGCCGCCCAGCGAAACATTGATCAGTCCCACGGGGACGTCTAAGTCGTTGCGCAACACACGGGCGAAGTAATAGCCTACCGCCGTGAACTCTTCCAGCGTGGCGGCATCGCAACCAACCCAACGGGCTTCGGTTACATCCGCTCGCGGAGTTTCAAAATCCGTATCCACGGCGACTTTGCAATGGCGCAACAGCGAGTCCGCGGGGCGATCCCAGGATTGCGGATCGTCATAGCGTACCCACCCCATGGGCAATTCCATGTTGGATTGGCCAGAACACAAGAACACGTCACCTACGTAACAGGACCGCACCACGGATTCCTCCGGCGTGGAGACGGCGAGGCGGAACGGGCCGCCGAATTCGAGCGGATCCAGTGTCACGCGCCAATAGCCTTCGGCGTTTGCCGTGGCTTGGGCGCGTGAACTTTGGCAGGTGACGGTGACGGACTCGCCCGCAGGGGCCCATCCCCATACCGCCACCGGCACATCCCGCTGCAACATGCATCCTTCGCCAAAGAGCTTGGCGAGCGTCAAGGATTGTTCTTGCATTCTGGCACCTTCATGAAACACGCGTGAAACGGTTATTCCGCAGCATCTTCGATGTAGGAGAATTCAGTGAAGCGCGCAGGCGTACGGTAGCCGGCCAAATCGACGGCCGCCATACCCACGAACGCGCCAGTGAAGAATCCGCCATACGTTTGCTGCACATACTCGTCCGACAACTTGCGCGAATCCAGAGCCGGACCCAGCGGCTGCCAATCCTCGCCGTCGAACGAGTATTCGTAACGGTAGGTGATGCCGTCGGTCTTGGAACGCAGCCACACCTTCGTCACGTCCTCGGGAATGGCCACGGCGTTTTCACGCAGGAACGTGGTATATACGTTGCGGTCGTTCTGCGCTACGTCGATCACGCGCGTCTGACGTTCCTCGTCCCACGAAATGTATGCCCAAGACCAGAACATGTCCGCATAATAGTTCGTCAGACCGGCCATTTGCATATAGGTCGAAGGATTGAATTCCACGCAGGTCGTGGCCGTGAACTGGAACGCGCGCCAGCGGCGGGCAACGAGCGACAGCTCGAAGAGGTTGCACAGGGATCCCTGTCCATACAGCGTCAACGCGCCGTCGCCCACGGTGCCCATCGTCTCGTCGAACGGCACGCGCAGCGTGTTCCATCCGATTTCAAGTTCAGTGCTCGTGAAATCGTCTTCAATATTGTGCTGTTCAGGTTCGGTCGCGATGGCATCCACAGGTTCGGGCACATAGCGCTGTCCTGCCGGTCCTCCGACCACATACGGCCAGCCGTCCTCATCCCATTCGACTTTCTGGATGGAAGTCTCACGGCCCAGCGGGCACCAGCCGCGCGTACCGTGCACGGGTTCGGTGGCGTCATGCAGCGGACGGCCCGTCAGCGACGCGTAATACCACTCGCCGCTCGGCGTGTCCACGAGGGCGCCATGGCCCTGCTTCTGCAGATAGGATTCAGGAGTCACATAGTTGCCGATGAACGGGTTGTTCGGCATGACTTCGAAGGAATCGGCATCCAGCGTGCGTGAGCGCGCCACGGATTCCTGGTGTTCCCACATCGTGCCGCCTTCCGCGGCAAACAGATAGTAGTATCCGTCCTTCTTGTAGATGTGCGGGCCTTCGGTAACCTTGACGGCCGTACCCGCCCAGATGCGGCGTGCGGTTTCGGGCATGAGCTTCATGGTTTCCGTATTGAGCTCGGTAAGCGTGATGCCGTTGAACGGGTGGTGCCATTCACGGTAATCCCATGTCTGCTGAACCAGATACTTGCGGCCGTCATCGTCATGGAACAGGCTGGCGTCGAATCCCACGCCGTCGAGGCGGTAGGGATCGCTCCACGGTCCTTCAATGGACGGCGCGGTGATCAGATAGTTCGTGCAATCCTTGAAGGCGCCGTTGACGACTTTCACATCGGTGTAAATCAGCCAGAACAGGCCGTCGGCATAGGACAGGTCGGGGGCCCAAATGCCGCCCGAAGACGGATTGCCCTTCATGTCGAGCTTCGTGATGGAGTTGAGCGGGCTCGCGACGGGCTGCCAGTTGGCCAAATCTTTGGACTGGTGCAAAGTCACGCCGGGCCACCATTCAAAGGTGGAGTTCGCAATATAGTACGTGTCGCCCACGCGAATCATAGAAGGATCAGCATAGAAACCGGTGAGCACAGGATTAGAGATAGTCATAAGAGGCTCCAGTAATGAAAATGGCGCAATATGTGCCATGAAAAGAACTATGTGTGCGTACTGCAGCGAGGCAATAAATGACGCAATAATAGGGAAACCATGACGGATACCGCGTCGGCAACCGCAATATACGTCATGGTTTCATTTGTGGAGGTGGAAGAGAACGGATATCAGCCCTTCACAGCACCGGTCAGACCGCCCACGATCTTCTTCTGGAAGATCGTGAAGCAAATCAGCGCGGGCAGCATAGCAAGCGATGTGAAGGCAAGCACCTGAGCGGTATCCGCGGAATGCTGGGAGCTGAACATCTGCACGCCCAACGGAAGCGTGTAGTTATTCTCCGTGTTGAGCACGAACAATGGCAGCATGTAGGAATTCCAGCTCGACACGAAGGTCAAGATACCTACCGTGGCCACGCCTGGCATGGCAAGTGGCAATGCCATGCGCCAGAAGAAGCCGAGACGGGAGCAACCATCGAGCATGCAGGCCTCTTCCAACTCCAACGGAATGGACTGCAGGAACGGAACGAGAATGATGATCGCCTGAGGCAGACCAAATGCGATCTGCGGCAAAATGATGCCGCCCAGCGAGTTGGCCAAGCCCAGGTTGCGCACCATGAGGTACAGCGGCGTGATGGCGACGGTCATCGGGAACATCAGGCCTGCGGAGAACAGGGAATACATCGCCTTGGACATCTTGAAGTGGTAGCGCGAAATGGCGAAGCTCACCATAACCGCAAGCACGACGACGCCCACCACGGTGCAAATGGCCACGATAATCGAGTTGACCATCTCGATCCAGAACGTGGAGCTCGTGACCACGCTGATGTAGTTCTGCGCATTCCACGGGTTCGGCCATCCGGCAGGATCATTGGTGATCTGCGAGTTGGTGCGGAAGCCGCCGAAGATGATGTACAGCACGGGCGACACGCAGATCGCCACAAGCAACAGCGAGAAGAAATAGACGATCGGATTGCCCCACGGCGTCTTCTGCGAAACGCGGTAGCCCTCTTTCTTGAGGTTGCGCGGGGAATTGTTCTTGCGGGAGCGACGTCCCGAAACGGACAATGTTGCTGCGGACATATCACTTCACCTCGCTGTCTGCAATGGCGATGGCTTCCTTGGCCATCTGCTGTTCCTTCATGAGCTTCTTCTTGCGCTTCTTTTCGGACTTGGCGTCCGTCAGCGCGCCGTCAAGATCGCGGTTCAGCACGAAGTGCTGGTACGTGAGGGCGACGATGAGGGAGATGATGAACATGATGAGGGCGACTGCCGAGCCGTAACCGTAGTTGCCGGCGATGCGGCCTTCGCGCACCATGTAGGTAGCCATCGTGGATACGCCAGCCGTATCGGCAACGTACTGGCCCCAAATGATGTAGACGAGATCGAACAGCTGCAGGGAGCCGATCATGGAGAGGAACGCCCAGATGCGGATCGTCGGAGCCAGCAGCGGAAGCGTGATGTCCTTCTGCATCTGCCAGAATCCGGCGCCGTCCACCTTGGCCGCCTCGTACAGTTCTTCAGGAATCGACTGCATGCCGGCAAGCATAAGGATGACGGCGAAGCCGATGTACTTCCACGTAATGATCACGAGCAGCGTCCAGATGGCGTACTTCGGGTTGGCGATCCAGTCGATACCCGCGAGGTGCATCTTCTCGAGCAACGCGTTGATGGCGCCAGCCTTCTGGAGCAGCAGGCTCCAGCCCGTACCTACGATAACTTCCGAAACAACGTAGGGAACGAAGATCAGCGTACGGATCAGTGCGCGACCCTTGAACTTCTGGTTGAGCAGCAGTGCAAACAGGATGGAGAGCGGTCCCTGAAGAATAAGCGAACCGATGAGCACCAGGAAGGTGTGACCGATTGCCGACTGGAAAGTCGGGTCTTTCAGGGCCGTAATGTAATTCTGAAGTCCTACGAACGTTCCCGTAGTGGACGGGCTACCGAAACCCTTCCACTTATACAAACCGTAATATGCGCCCAAAATAATAGGCACGATCACAAAGAACACAAAAACAATGATGGCCGGTGCCGACAGCACCGTAATTTCAAATCCGTTGCGGACCTTGGCGCTCCGTGCCGACGCCTTCTTCTTATCTTGCGCATTCTTATCTTCATCGAGCGGCCGAGCGGTAATCGCCGCGTCCATACTTGCGCTCATAACGTATCTCCTGGCTGTGCAAACCTTTTACGTACTTCTGTTTGTGCATAAGTAACCGGTGCCGGTTTTTCACCGGCACCGGTTGCCTAGAGGGTGTGAACCAAGTTCACTGATGGGGTTACTTCGCCGCCGCGGACTTCATGGTAGAGATGATGTCGTCCACAGTGCCCTTGCCCGTGAGCATGTTGACAATCGCCGTGTTCAGGGCGTTGCCGACGTTGGAACCAAGATCGGTATCCATCCACTGCTGCATGGTCGGGGCCTTGTCGAGGTAGGAGATGACGGTCTTGAGGGCCGGGTCGGTGACTACGTTACGTGCCGGTTCGGAAGCCGGGATCGTGGAGAACGCCTTGGCGTAGTTCTCCTGGTTTTCCTTGCTTGCGATGAAATTCACGAACTTGACGGCGTTGTCGCCGGCGAGAGCGTTGACGGAGAAGAAGGTAACGCCGCCCATGAGAGCGCCTTCCTCACCCTTGCCGCCTTCGACGGACGGGAATGCGAAGTAGCTCAGATCCTTCATGGCGGTCTTGTCCGGGGTCAGATCCTTGACGACGCCCGGTTCCCAAGCGCCCATGAGTTCCATAGCCGCCTTATGGTTAGCCAGAAGGCCTGCGGAGGAGCTTGCGCCCTGCTGTGCGGAGGTGGTCAGGAAGCCGTCGTTGAACACGCCGAGTTTGTTGAGATCTTCGAGCTTATTGCCTGCGTCAACCCAGCACTGGTCAGAGAAGTCCTTGTCGCCGACTGCGCTCTGGAAGGCTTTCGGAGAGCATTCGCGAAGGGCGAGCCAGTAGAACCAGTGCGCCGCCGGCCATGCGTCCTTGGCGCCGAGGGCGATGGCGTCGATGCCGGCGTCCTTGAGCTGGGTCGCATCCTTGAGCAGATCATCCCAAGTGGTGGGGGTGTCGGTAATGCCGGCCTGCTTGAACAGGTCCACGGAATACCACAGGCCGCCCGGTTCCACGGAAACCGGCACGCCATAGACCTTGTCGTCAAAAGTGGCGGCGGTCAGCGCCGTCTTCATGTCCGTCTTGATGGTGTCGTCGATCTTGTCCGAAAGATCCATAAGCTGGCCGGCTTCAATAAGATCTTCCGTCTTTTCGCCACCACGCTGCATGAACACGTCCGGGCCCGTGGAAGGATCCTGCATAGCGGTCTGGAGCTTGCCGTCAAAGTCTTCGTTCTGGATGGACTGCACTTCCACCTTCACGCCAGGATTGGCCTTTTCGAAAGCGGCGGCCACATCGTCCCAGTACTGCTTGCCCTCACCTGCGGTGGAGTTGTGCCAGAACGTAATGGTGCTGTCATCCGCCTTGCTTGCGCCGTTATTGCCGCAAGCCGCCATGCTGAACATGGTTGCTGCCGCCAACGTCGCGGCTGCGATTGTCTTGAACTTCATCTTCTCCTCCTCGAAGAAAAGAAACCCGCCTCACAAAGTGTGGCGAGGAATTTATATATTCGGTTATTGATTGTGTGAATGGTTTTAGGGAGACAACAATGTCTCTTGTGTTGCAATAGATTTCCGAATATTTTCGAAAACTTTTTGTTGTTTTCGTTACGGACAATCATAGATGCGACTTTGTTAATCTGTCAAATTAAGTAGAATATTGTCATATATCGCTCGTTTTCATTGGAAATACAAGGAAAATACGACTGCGAAAAACGACACGAAACACGGATTAGTACAATTCGAAACTTTCGAATATACTATGTCCGACACAAGGAGGTGCGTATGCCAAATTCCTCTCACCGCAATGGTTCCAAAATTCGATTGTCGGACATAGCCGAAGAAACGGGCTTTTCTTTGGCCACCGTCTCTAAAACGCTGAACGGACGTTCCGACGTTGCGGAAGAGACGAAAGCGATTATCGAACGCACCTTGCGCAAGTATGGGTACGAACGACGCGTCACTCCCCCCAAAAAGGCGCAGCCCGTCATCGAAATCGTGTTTCAGACATTCGACACGCTATGGTCGCTGGAAGTGTTGCGCGGCGTGTTGGACAAGGCGAAACAGCTTGACTTGAGCGTCAATACCACCGAAAGCGGCGACCGACAGCGCCCCGACTCCTCGTGGGTGGACGGCATCCTGCGCAGACAGCCGTTGGGCGCCATTCTCATCTTTTCCAATCTCACCAATGCGGAAAAGGAAAAGCTGCACTCCCACAACATTCCCTACGTGATTTTCGACCCGTCAGGAGACCCGGCAGGCACCAAATACTCCGTACAGGCCGACAACTGGACGGGCGGCGTCATCGCGACACGCCATTTGCTTTCACTCGGACACCGCCGCATCGCCATCATCACAGGACCCGGCGAAATGATGTGCTCCAAGGCGCGCCTGGACGGATACAGTTCCGCCCTTTCGGAATACGGACTCACCACGGATCCGGAACTCATTATGGAAGGCGACTTCACCATGCCCGGCGGTTATGCGCAGGCCATGGAGCTGCTGAGCAATCCGGATCGTCCCACCGCCATTTTCGCGGGCAGCGACTTGCAGGCCATGGGCGTATACGAGGCCGCGCGCCAGCACAGGCTGCGCATCCCGGAAGATCTGTCCGTAGTGGGATTCGACGATGTACAGACTTCGGCGTTCCTCGGGCCGCCGCTTACCACCGTATTGCAGCCGCTACAAGAGATGGCCGAGGCCGCCATGCAACTGCTTATCGACGCCAACACCCAGAACCTTGGCGAGCGGCATATCGTCATGCCCACCAGTCTGGTAGTGCGCAACAGCACGGCGCCTCCGCACGCATGACCAATATGACTCTCCCCGGTATCTCGCGCTTAAGACGCGATACCGGGGAGATTCATATAGGGGGCCTACCAGTGTTTCACTTACTGTTCCACACCGAGCAGGCAACCTGTAAAGCTTTGCGACCATTCCGTCGACAGGAATTGTGCATTGGCCTGACCGAACACATCGAGCTCGCGCGCCACGCACGCCACAGTGCATCCATGTTCCGCCGCCACACATTCGTTCCACACGCGAGACGGCAATGCGCCCAAATACAGCGTGCTATAGGCAAGCATCACTACAGGGATCATGGGCTCTTCATATGGCGAGCTCTCATCGCCCCACGTGTAGCTGCGGTCGTCAACCCAATGGTCCGCCACCAATTTCCAGCGAACCAACGACTCGGACGGATCCCACAGGCATTCCACATAATGTCCGCTGTCCTCATAGAGGGACACGGACTTGCCCTGCGGCACAGCCATGGCCATATTGAGACGATCCATGCGCACATACCGCATATTCGGCACGGTCGGCAAGGCAAGTGTGCGGGAATCGTCAATATGCTGCGCATCCCAGTCAAGCAGCTGCAATTTCGATTCGTCGGCGTCTACAGACGCCTCCACAAGCTCGCCACTGGCGCGCTCAATGGTGAGCGTATCCGGCAGACGCCCCAGGGAACCGCGCAACACGGGCCAACCCAACGTATCTTCATGCGAGGGCATCAGCGGCTCGCGCGGCGGCACATTGCAGGACGGATCCACTTGCCAGGCGACCGGGGCGAGGAAAGTCTCGCGGCCCACATAATTCCAGGAGGCGCCCGTCTCCAGCACGCTTTCGCGCACGCCCAGGCACGCCAGCCACCATCCATAGCGGGGATGATGCATAAGATCCGCATGGCCCACGCATTGTACGGGAGCCATGTTGGACAAATTACGGTGCGTGATGAACGGGTTCTTGGGATTCGTCGCAAACATGCGCACGGTCTCGCACAAGACCGCGTCGCCGTCCTGCGTACGGCATGCACCATATTCGTCATGCCAACGATCAATCGCGGCATGCAAACCGCCACCGACATGGGCGCGCATGATCATTTCGCTATGGTCCCGGCTCGTACCACCTTCGGCGGTCATGAGGTACACCCACTCCCCCATACGGTACAGATGCGGACCTTCACACCACACGGCGCCAATCATGCTGCCGCGCCACAGCACGGTTTTGCATGGTTCAGACTGGGACAAATCGTCGAGCATGTCCACAAAGCGCCATGTTTGCGGATCAATGCGGCACGTCCAGACTTCCGTCTGTTGTTCCCATTGGGGATTGTGTGCGGGCCGCGTCTGCGTCCAGAACACATCCCCGTTGGCATCCTCGAAAATGTCGGGATCAATGCCTTCGGCACCTTCAATCCAGAACGGCCCGTTCCACGGCCCTTCAAGGCTGGACGCCGTCAACACGAAGTTGCCGTTGGCGCGCAGGCAGCGTTCCAATTCGGCCTCGTCAACGCCGGCAGCGCGGGCCTCGTCGTCCTGTAAACGGGCGATGGTGCAGGCGATAACATATTGGCCGCGAATTTTGCGGATTGTGGGCGCATACGCGCCGCCAGAATCCTGCACAAACGGCAGGAACAACCGGGCCGCCATGTTCTCGTCAATCGCAAAGCCTACGTTTTGCCAGCAATCAAGTTCACGAGAAGTATGGATCGGCAATCCGGGAACCGTATTAAACGAGGAATTTACCAGCACGGCGCAATCCAGGTCGCCGTCCCAGATCCAGCTGGGATCCGGGGCCATGCCACGAATCGCGGGATTCGTGATGGTGAAGGTATTGAGGGATTCCATGGGCTCGACTCCGTTGTCGCATCGCACAAAAATGGGATCGCCCTACTCCCGGACGATCCCATTGTGAAAGAGAGGAAAGGAGAAAGAAAGGAAAGCGAAGAAAAATTATTCTGGGGAAACAGGTGCGGGTGGTGCACATGTACGTCAAACATTCACGATTTTGGATGAACGGAAAATCTTGAATATCAAATGTGCACTACCGCATGGGACAGATGCCACGGACTTACCGGCTGACCGACTCTTGAAAAATTCCGGTAAGTCCGTCCATCTTAACGGTGATTGGAAACTCAGGCGTTGGCCAGAGCGTCAATCATGAAGTTGTTGATCGTGGCCTTGACGGACTCGAGGTGATCGGACTTCGTGGCGGCCAGCAGATCCTTCTGCGGGATGTCGATGGCGTAGTCGTTGAGGGACTCGAGCGTTGCCGTGCCATCTTCGACGGTTGCGCCGATACCTTCGGAGAAGGAGGCGTAACGGTTCTCCCAGAGGTTCTCGATGTACTTGTCCTGGTGCATCTTGTCAGCCACGATGAGGCCGGCCGCGAAGGCGTCCATGCCTGCGATGTGGGAGCGGAACAGATCCTGCCAGGTGAAGGAGGTACGGCGCGGCTTGGCGTCGAAGTTCAGGCCGCCGTGAGGACCAATCTGGCCGGCGCGGAGGACTTCCCACATCACGGAGACGGTCTCGGTGATGTCCGTCGGGAACTCGTCGAGATCCCAGCCGATGAGCTTGTCGCCCTGGTTGGCGTCGAGGGAGCCGAGCATGCCGGCGTCCACGGCGGTGCGGATCTCGTGCTGGTAGGTGTGGGTGGCGAGGTTGGCGTGGTTGCCTTCCAGGTTGAGCTTGAAGTCGTTCTCCAGGCCGTAGGTGCGCAGGAAGTTCATCGTCGTCGCTGCGTCGAAGTCGTACTGGAAGGTCGTCGGTTCCTTGGCCTTCGGCTCGATGAGGAACTGGGCGTCCAGGCCGATCTGCTTGGCGTAATCCACGCACATGTGGAAGAACTTGGCCATGTGCTCCTGCTCGCGAGTCATGTCCGTGACCCACAGGTTCTCGTAGCCTTCACGGCCGCCCCAGAACACGTAGTTCTCGGCGCCGAGCTGCTTGGCGATGTCGAGGGAGTTCTTCAGCTGGCCTGCGGCGTAAGCGTAGATGTCAGCGTACGGGGAGGTTGCGGCGCCGGAGACGAAGCGCGGGTTGGTGAACAGGGAGGAGGTGTTCCACAGCAGCTTGACGCCGGTGGACTTCATGTTCTCTTCGATCTTGTCCACCACGCGCTGCAGGTTGGCGTTGGTTTCACGAAGCGTGTCGCCTTCCGGGGCGATGTCGCGGTCGTGGAAGCAGAAGTAGTCCACGCCGAGCTTCTGGAAGAATTCGAATGCGTAATCGACCTTGGCGAGAGCCTCGTCCATCGGGTCGGAGTACTTGCCGTACCAAGGACGCTGAGCGGTGCCGTCACCGAACGGATCCACGAGCTGCTGATCGAACGTGTGCCACCAAGCAACACCAAAGCGCAGCCAGTCCTTCATCTTCTTGCCGGCTACAACCTTGTCAGCATCGAAGTAGTGGAACGCAAGACCCTCTTCCGGTCCCTTCTCGCGGCCAACATACTCGATCTTATCGATGTCCCACAATCCCATGATCACTCCTTTGTAGATCGATCGTGTATTAATTTGATCAACGAACTAAATCGTATGGCTCTATGATAAAACCTCATGCAAATGTTTGTCAATTCGATGAACTATACAGTGTTTTCGTTGGAAAATAGCCGTTTTTCAACAATTCTGACACGCCGGTAAAAAAAATTCACCCCTCCTTTCGCGCCTTGTCGATCATCAACGGTGCCGTACTCTCGCGCTCCACTAGGCGCAGGGAAAAGACCTCCCGCCACTCGCCTGGGCGCCTCGCTTATCGCCCACCCTCATCTCGACCAGGTCAAGGAAGTGGCCGACCTGTTCTCCAGCTTCGGCGTCGCCACCTATTTGAGCATCTTCTTCGGCGCCCCGCGCCGCATCGGAGGACTGCCCACCTCCGATCCGCTTGATCCCGCCGTACGCCAATGGCGGGCGGATATCGCCACAGACATTTATCGCACCATTCCCCAGTTCGGCGGATTCCTTGTCAAGGCGGACTCGGAAGGCGAACCGGGCCCCTACCAGTATGGTCGCACGCATGCGGACGGCGCCAACATGCTCGCCGAAGCGCTCGCGCCATATGGTGGCACGGTCATCTGGCGAGCGTTCGTCTACAACTCGAAGCAGGACTGGCGCGACCGCACCACGGACCGTGCCAAGGCCACCTCCTCGATCGCCGGCATCGCCGTCGGTTTCATGCTCGACAAGGTCGGATTCCAGTCCAGCGCCGAAGCGCAGACGGCCAGCGTACAGATGGCCATCGCCAACATCCTGTTGTTCGGCGTGTGTTCGCTTAGCCTGGTGGCGCTTGTGATCGCCTTGCGCTTCGCTTTGAACAAGAAGACGCACAAGGTGCTTATCGACGAGGTCCAGCGCCTGTGTGAGGGCGGCGATCCCGAAAGTGTCAAGCCTGAAGTGCGCCGTACCGTCGAATCCTTGACTGGCGTGGCTTACAACAAGTTGCACAAGTTCATCCCCGAAGACCAGGTACAACAAGACTTCGAGGACGCCACGCATGCCGACGCGAACAGTTCCTCGGCAAGCAAGCCCCAACAGTTCTTCTCCGACCCCGACATGGTCACAGCGTAAGGAGACATCATATGGAAACAACTCCCAGCATGGTTCTGCCCGCAATATTCGCCGACGGCATGGTCATCCAACGCGACCGGGATTTCCTCGTGTGGGGATGGACCGCACCCAGCACACCCGTCAGCGCACGACTGGAGCCAGCCGCAGGCGGCGAAGCTGTCACCGCATCCGCAACGAGTACAGCCGACGGCGCATTCGCCATCACGATGCCCGCGCAGCCGGCCGGTACGGGAGCCGTACTCACCGTTTTCACTTCGGTGCATAGCGTGCGTATCGAAGACGTGAGTTTTGGTGAAATATGGGTGGTGGGAGGCCAATCCAACGCCCAGCTTCCCCTCCGGCGCGTCTTGTCCCGTTTCCCGAGGGCGATCGAAGACGCCACCGACATGTCCATCCGCGTATTTCAGGCTCCCGAAGCTTTCAATTTCCATGGTCCGCAATCGGATTGCGCCGGCATGCGCTGGATCCGTACGGGAATTGCGCAACGACACGTTTGTCGAACGCATACGCCAAGCAGACGCGCGCAACGACGCCGAATACGACCGTGAGATAGACGAATACGACACGGGTCTGGCGCAACGCTGGAACGCGCCCGAATATGACGACGCCGACTGGTCGACAATGCGTTTGACGGACACGGCCCAACCGGAATTGCGCCAGCCCGGCGTCATCTGGATCCGCGGCACCGTCCGCGTTCCCCGTGAATTCGTCGGAAAATCGGGCGTACTCAATTTCGGCACCATGCAGGATGCCGATGAAATATACGTTAACGGAACGCTGATCGGCCAAACCGGATACCAATATCCGCCGCGCATCTATCGCATCGACCGTCTTGACGACACCTTGCAGATCACGATCCGGCTCAAAGTACATTACGGCACGGGAGGCCTGACGTCGGGCAAGACGCACACGATCACCGTATTCGAACCGAGCATGGACGCCGCCACATCCGCACCGCTCGGCGTAATCGACTGCGATACGCCGAGCACTTGGCGGTTCAAGCGCTCCATGTTCTTCCGCATGCGCCGGCAGGACACGTTTTTCCAATACAAACCCGCCGCCCCTTACAACGCCGTGCTTGCACCTTGGGGCAACGCCCATGTCACGGGCTTCGTATGGTATCAGGGCGAATCCAACACCTACGAGCCGCGCATGTATGGCGACAAACTTGTCGCGCTGGCCCAATGCTGGCGTGAACTGTTCACCACGCCGAACGCGCCGTTTTTTGCCGTACAGTTGCCCAACCTGGCGCTCGAACCATTCCATGACTGGGCGCGCCTGCGCAACGAGCAGCGCCGCATCATGACTTTGGCCAACACGGCGCTTGTCACCACGGCCGACGTTGGCGAAGACAACGACCTGCATCCCACCGACAAGCTCACGGTGGCAGAACGGGCCGCCACGGCCGCGATGGCGTTGGCCCACCATTCAGGAGAAGAGCCCATGGGACCGTTTACCTGGCATGCGACGCTAAGCCGCGACAACGTCATCTTCATCCATTTCCTGTATGCGGAGTCGGGATTGCGCATACGCGACGGATACCGCGCGCCCACTATCCCCATGATCCGCTACGCGTGGGAGGAATGCCCCGACCTCATTCTGGAAAACCGGCAGGGACTGCCGGCCTCCCCCTTCGAAATTCCGCTGGTCCGAGAAGACGAGGACATGGCCTAAACAACACAATCGCCGCCACGAGTTTCCTCGTGGCGGCGATTGCTATAGATATCCGAATTCGGGAATATCAGACGGCCTGAGCCGGAGTCCATTCCGAATAATCGTTGATCTGTTCCTTCTCCACACCGGCGCGGGCGCGAAGATCGGCTTCAATCTCTTCCAGAGAACGGTTGCGCGTCTCGAAGACGTACTTGCGCACGAACCAGATGGAAACGAGGCACAGCACGCCATAGCCAATGAACAGGCTGCCCGTGCCGAACAGGTCGAGCAGGAACGGGAAGGTAACGGACACGATCGCGTTGGCGGTCCAGTTCACGGCGCTCGCAAACGAGTTGCCAAGACCACGCACGTTCAGCGGGAACGCCTCGCCGATCATGATCCACATGACCGGGCCCCATGTGCCGGAGAAGAACGCGATGTACACGGTCAGGGCCACCACGCACACGATTGCGGCAAGCTGGGAGCCGTCGGACATGCGCATGGCGATGCTCATGACGAACAGCGAGACGGCCATGCCGACAGCGCCAACGATCAGCATGGTGCGACGGTTGACCTTGTCCATGATGGCGATGGCGATGGCCGTCACGATCACGTTGAACACGCCGATGCCGATGTGGGCAAGCAATGCCGCGGACACGCCGAAGCCGACTGCCGTAAAGATGGTCGGAGCGTAGTACAGCACGGTGTTGCAGCCCATGACCTGCTGGAAGATGGCCAGACCAATGCCGAGAACGAGAGCCGGGCGAACCGTCTTCTTGGTGAACAGCTCATGCCAGCCACCGCTTTCGCCTTCGATCTGGGCCTGACGCTGGATGCCGTCCAGCTCTTCCTTGACTGCGGCACTATTGTTGTCGTAGATGCCGTTGAGCACGTGGCGCGCTTCCTGCATCTGGCCCGTACGCACAAGGTAACGCGGGGATTCCGGCAGGAACAGACCGCCGAAGAACAGCACTACTGCCGGCACGGCCGCGCAGCCGAGCATCCAGCGCCAGCCCGTATACATGCCCGAGAACGTGTAGTTGGTGACATACGCCAGGAAAATGCCCGTCATAACCATGAGCTGGAACAGGCCCGAGACCGTACCGCGCTTGCTCGCCTGGGACAGCTCGCTCAAGTAGGTCGGGATCAGTGCGGAGGCGGCGCCCACGGCGAGGCCGAGGATCACACGGGAGATCAGCAGCGTCCAGACTTCCGGAGCGAAAGCGGAGCCCAGCGCGCCAATCACGAAGATCAATGCGGAAATGAGCAGCAGCTTGCGGCGGCCCAAACGGTCCGAAAGCGGGCCGATGAACAGCGCGCCGAGCACTGCGCCCAACAACACAGCGGACACGACCCAGCCCTGTCCCCAGGAACCGAGGTCCATCTGCTTTTCAATGAACAGAATTGCACCGGAAATTACACCGGTATCGTAACCAAATAGAAGACCGCCAAGCGCGCCAAAGAAATAGACGACGCCCTTCGGTAGTCGATGTGTCGTTGCTGCCATTGCAACCCTTTCTTTTCTCTTGGGCCGCAACGCTCGTCATTAAGCGCCACGGCCTCGCCCATCAAGCGGTGAGGCTGCTTTGCTTCATCGTTGTCTGAGTTGTAAACCATTCACTGTTTGGTTCACGCGACATAGTAAACGCATCACCACAATATAGTCAAACCGTTAAATTAAATAATTAAAATACGTAATCCCCTACGGAAAACTAGTTATTCAACGGTTTTACAAAGTGACACACCGAAGCCAAATTACGCCGCAAGCGAACACCGCTCTCCCACAAAATGGACGCCGCCGCCAATCGCACAAATCGTGCGTGTTACAGTGTCGCCAACTCATTACCAATTCTCGGGAAAGCGAACCATACTATGAGTGAACAAATCGACACGATCTGCGTACAGGGCGGCTACCATCCGGGCAACGGCGAGTCCCGCACGCCGCCGATCATCCAGGCCACCACCTTCAAGTACACGTCGAGCGAACAGATGAGCCACCTGTTCGACCTTTCGGAAACCGGCTATTTCTATACGCGACTGCAAAACCCGACCAACGATACGGTGGCCGCGAAAATTTGTGAACTCGAAGGCGGCGTGGCGGCCATGCTCACCTCTTCGGGACAGGCCGCGAATTTCTTCGCGCTGTTCAACATTTGCAATGCCGGCGACCATATCGTCTCCTCCAGCGCCATTTACGGCGGCACATTCAATCTGTTGAACGTGACGATGCGAAAGATGGGCATCACCTGCACATTCGTAAGCCCGGAGTGCAGCGAGGAAGAGCTGGAAGCCGCATTCCAGCCCAACACCAAGGCCGTGTTCGCCGAGTCCGTTTCCAATCCGGCCGTCATCGTGCTCGATTTCGACAAATTCGCTTCCGCCGCGCATCGTCACGGCGTCCCGTTAATCGTGGACAACACGTTCCCGACCCCGATCAACTGCCGCCCGTTCGAATTCGGCGCCGACATTGTGACGCACGCCACCACCAAATACATGGACGGCCACGGCTCGTGCGTGGGCGGCGCCATTGTGGACTCCGGAAACTTCGATTGGCTTGCGCACGCCGACAAATTCCCGGGATTGACCGAGCCGGACGACTCCTATCACGGCGTCCGCTATGCGCAAGACTTTGGTCCGGCGGCGTTCATCACCAAGGCGACCGCACAGCTGATGCGCGACTTCGGATCCACGCCCGCTCCCGTCAATTCGTGGATTATGGGCATGCATTTGGAGTCTCTCGCCGTGCGCATGGCCAAGCATTGCGAAAACGCCCAGAAAGTCGCGGAATGGCTGGCCCAGGACCCGCGCATTTCCTGGGTGCATTTCCCGGGCCTTCCCGAAGACCGCAATCATGAGCTCGCGGAACGCTACATGCCGCACGGTACTTGCGGCGTGATTGCGTTCGGTGTGCCGGGCGGCCGTGAAAAAGTGTCCGCCATGCTGGACCATTTGAAGCTTGTCTCCATTGCCACGCATGTCGCGGACGCACGCTCGTGCACGCTGTATCCGGCCGGCACCACGCACCGCCAGCTCACCGAGCAGCAGCTCGAGGAAGCCGGCGTGGGCATCGATCTCGTGCGCCTGAGCTGCGGCATTGAAAACGCGCAAGATATTATTGACGATCTCGACCAGGCGCTGGCGGCAGTAAGCGAGTGACATGCGGTTCCTATACTGGAACGCATGGAACGAACAATTGTCACCGCGCTCGCCGAACTCGGCAAGCCGTCCGCGCCTGCGGATCCGACCAATGAACAAGACCGGCAGATCGCCACGGACCTCGTGGACACGCTGCAAGCGCACCGCGCCGAATGCGTGGGCATGGGCGCCAACATGATCGGCGAGCGCAAGCGCGTCATCGTGTTTGTCGACGAGGATCTCGGCGGCAAGGCGACGGTCATGTTCAACCCCGTCATTACGGACGCCGAGGGCGCTTACGAAACGGAAGAAGGGTGCTTGTCGCTTGACGGCGAGCGCCCTACGAAGCGTTTCGACCGTATTGAAGTCGAGTACGACAACCGTCGCGGACGCCATTGCCACGCCCGTTTTTCCGGTTGGACGGCGCAAATCATTCAGCACGAAATCGATCACTGCAATGGAGTGATCATCTAGCGGCCTATTTTCGTTTTGACGGTGCTTTTTGACCGCGAAAAGGGATTTTTGCGTAGAAAAAGTACCGTCAAAATGAAAATGCGGGACGGAACTCTCGCGAATTCCGTCCCGCACTCAATTTATGCGACTCAGCCGCGCGTCAGCTTGCGGTGCAGACGGTGCGGACGGGACGCCTCTTCGCCCAGTCGGGCCACCTTGTTCTCCTGGTAGGCCTGGAAGTTGCCTTCGAACCAGTACCAGTTCGCCGGATGGTCATCGTCGCCTTCCCAAGCGAGGATGTGTGTGGCGATACGGTCGAGGAACCAACGGTCGTGGGAAATCACGACGGCGCAGCCCGGGAACTCGAGCAGCGCGTTCTCGAGGGATTCGAGCGTCTCGACGTCCAAATCGTTGGTAGGTTCGTCGAGCAGCAGCAGGTTGCCGCCCTGCTTGAGCGTCAGCGCGAGGTTCAGACGGTTGCGTTCACCGCCGGACAGCACGCCCGTCAGCTTTTGCTGGTCGGAGCCCTTGAAACCGAAGCTCGCCACATAGGCGCGCGTCGGCACTTCCACGCCGCCGACCTCAATGTAGTCAAGACCGTCGGAAACGGCTTCCCACAGGTTCTTGTTCGGGTCGAGGCCCTCACGGTTCTGGTCCACGTAGCTGATCTTCACGGTCTCGCCAACCTTGAGTGAACCGCCCGAAAGCTCCTCGAGACCCACGATCGTCTTGAACAGCGTAGACTTGCCCACACCGTTGGGGCCGATCACGCCCACGATACCGTTACGCGGCAGCGTGAAGCTCAGGTCGTCGATAAGCACGCGGTCGCCGAACGCCTTGTGGATATGTTCGGCTTCCAGCACCGTGGAACCCATGCGCGGTCCCGGCGGGATCTGGATTTCGGAGAAGTCGAGCTTCTTGGAGTTGCGCGCTTCCTGTTCCATCTGGTCGTAGCGTTCCAGACGGGCCTTGTTCTTGGCCTGGCGCGCCTTCGGCGAAGAACGCACCCACTCAAGCTCGTTCTTCAGTCGCTTGGCGAGCTTGGCGTCCTTGGCGCCCTGAATTTCCATACGCTTGGCCTTGGTCTCCAAGTACGTGGAGTAGTTGCCCTTGTACGGATACAGCTGGCCGCGGTCGACCTCGCAAATCCACTCGGCCACGTTGTCCATGAAGTAACGATCGTGCGTGACGGCGATGACGGCGCCCGGATACTGGTGCAGGAACTGTTCGAGCCATAGGATCGATTCGGCGTCCAAATGGTTGGTAGGCTCGTCGAGCAGCAGCAGATCGGGAGCTTCCAGCAGCAGCTTGCACAATGCCACACGGCGGCGCTCGCCGCCCGAGCACACGCTTACAGGCGTGTCCGGATCCGGGCACTGCAGGGCGTCCATGGCCTGTTCCAGCTGGGAATCGAGATCCCAGCCGTTGGCCGCGTCAATGTCTTCCTGCAGCTTGCCCATTTCTTCCATAAGCGCGTCGAAGTCGGCGTCGGGATCGGCCATTTCCTCGCCGATCTTGTTGAAGCGTTCCACCTTGGCGGCAATGTCGCCGAACGCCATCTTGATGTTCTCACCGACGGTCTTGTCTTCGTCCAGCGGCGGTTCCTGCTGCAAAATGCCGACCGTGAAGCCCGGCGTCAACGTCGCTTCGCCGTTGCTGACCGTATCCAGTCCGGCCATGATCTTCAGCAAGGTGGACTTGCCCATGCCGTTCGGGCCGACCACGCCGATTTTGGCGCCCGGCAAGAAGCTCAACGTCACGTTGTCAAGAATCACGCGGTCTCCGTAGGCCTTACGTGCGTTGATCATTTGATAAATAAACTCAGCCAATCCTGATTCCGATCTCTATTAATAAATAAAGCGGTCACAATGCAAGCACCATTATTCCTTAAGCGGTCTACAGACCGCAAGACTTCGGCCACACCCACTCGACAAGTCCGACCGTCTTTCACTGTTCGCAAGTTCGTAACCTAAACGCGCGGCGAATTAACGTAACCCCACTACACTATCCAGCGTTCGACATATCTATGAAAAGAGGGACCATGAGCCAAGATCAGACGCCGCTGGAACACCTATGCCATGTATTGGAACTTGGTGATCCCTCCACGTACCGTGATCATACTTACATTTGCGGGGAAAGCATGTATTTCCCGACGGGCCGCGTCTATGGCGGCCAAGTGATCGCCCAATCGCTGATCGCCGCTTCAAAAACCGTTCCGGAAGACCGTTTGCCCAATTCGATCCACGGGTATTTCATCGCTCCTGGAGACATTCATGAAGATCTGTTGTTCGACGTGGAGACGCTGCGCGACGGCCACTCGTTCTCCGCACGCCGCGTGAACGTCACGCAGTCCCAAGGCCCCATCCTCACAGCCATCGCCAGCTTCCAGAAGCGCGGCCAAACCGGTATTGAATTCGCCGATCCCATGCCGACCGACATTCCGGATCCGGAAACGCTGGCCAGCGCCAAAGACCTTATGGAACCGTTCGCCGACAAGTCCGCATTCGCCGAATATTATGCGGACCAGTCCCCGTTCGACCTGCGTCACGTCACGCCGACGATCATGCTGCATCCCGACAAGAAAAGTTATGAGGCCGATTCCGGCAAGCAGATGGTATGGATGCGGGCCGACGGCACGCTTGACGTTTCCCAGACCATGCATCGTGCACTGCTCGCGCTCGGCTGCGACCAGGTGATGATGGAACCCGTGTTGCGTCGCGGCGGCCTCAGTGTTGCGCAACCGGGCATGAGCTACGCGTCCATCGACCATTCGATGTGGTGGTATCGCGATATCGACGTGACGCAGTGGCATTTGTATGTGCAGGACTCACCCACCGCCGCGCACGGACGCGGCCTGGGCACCGCGAAAGTCTATGCGCAAGACGGTACGCTGGTCGCCTGCATGGTGCAGGAAGCCATGATTCGCGTACCGAACAAGTAACGGCCCGTCACCGCCCGTCTTTTGTGGCCACATACGGGCGGTGACGGCTTTGGTTGGCCTTGACATGCGGATGCTCGGGGCCTTCGTTCGGCGGCAGCTGGCACAGCCACTCGCTGATCATGCCGATAATCATGTCGAACAGCGCCGCCACCGCAGCCACGCCGCATTCGATCATAAGATCGCGGTAATATCCGATTTCCCAATGCTTCCACAGCATGCAGGCCTGTCCCGCGTACCAGCCGACCAGCAGCGCGCCCGCCACAACCAGCGCCTTGGCCAGCACCAGCGTGTTGACCGCCTTGTCCGGATCAATGAATGTGCGCAACGCGGCGCGCTTTTTGGGATCCGTGGTCGTGTACTTGTGCACCTGAATCGCCAGATACAGCACTACGAGGCCCAACACCACCATGAGCACGGACACGATCCACGGCGCCGCGATCATGTTGCTGCCATGACGCTCGCTCATCCACGCCATACCCACGCCGGCCACCAGTCCGATGGCCGCACACAGAACGTACACCCACCATGCAATGCGTTTCGCCATTTACTGTGCGCCCCCAATAATCCAATGGTCCGACTCCAGCCCCGCGAACATCGCGTCCGGCGCACTCGCCAGCAGGAACGGGACGGGATTGCCATCCAATGTAGCGTCGGGGTCCATATCCATCCATGGGGAAAGGAACGCCGCACGTTCGCTGTTGCCTTGCGCCCATGTGCCCGGCTGCATGGCGTCAGGCACGGATTTGTTGTCGAACGCCACCACGGACAGGTGCACAATGCCTTCATGCGTCATGCTCACGGCTTCCAATGCCCGGATCAGGTCCGCCAGGCTCATCGTGGTTTCAATGGCGAGCACGGCTGTGCTCGTGCCCGCGCCTTGCGCCGCGGCCACATGGTACAGCGGGGAAATGCCTATGATCTGGTTGCCGGGGATGCTGTCGAACATCACGATCGAGGCGCGCATGAGATCGGCCGCATTGGTGGCGGCGCTTTCCATGCCGACAATGGCCTCATGCTTTTGCGCCAATGGATCGGGCTTGTTCGGTGCTGGGGACACGGCGTCCGAGTCGGTCGTCACATGGTTCTCGGACTCGGCCGTGACGCTGGCTCCCGCCTGGGCGAACGGTTCGGAAGCAGACAAAGCCATATGCACATCCGCACGCACACGGGTGGCGTGTAGCCAGGAGAGCATGCCGTGCGCCAGCTGGTCGGCGATTGCCGCCATATCGATAGGTGAACCGTTCGCCGTGTGCGCCTGTCCTGCAAGATATTGCGCGCGTTCGGCCACGCGCGCCATATCGTACGCCATGTCGCTATTCGCCGTATTCCAGCGCAAATCCGCCCATACGCGCTTATCGCCGTCCTGCAACGCGATGCCGTTGCAATACAGCTCAATCATGGAACCGTCCCTTCTACAATAAAAGGTCTGATATATGCGGAGCACAATCAGGCCTTGTATACAGGTAATGTACCGAAGAACTACTGCTGCTGTACTCCAACAGTCTTCTTCAACTCTTCCGGAATCGGAACGGGCGGCAGGTCCGAATCGGGACGGTTCGGATTGCTCAGCCAGATCTCACGTTCCGGAGCCTTGCGGATGCCGGAGAAGATGATCTCGAGTTCCTTTTCGTTCAGCGTCTGCTTGACGAGCAGCTGGCGAACGAGTTCGTCGAGAATATCGCGGTTCTGCGTAATGATCGTCCACGCTTCCGTATGGGCGTTCTCGATCATCTTGAGCACTTCCGCGTCCATCTTGTTCTGCGTCTCGTCGGAATAGTCATGCGGACGCAGGCCGTCCATACCGTCGTCGGGGCTTTCCGTCCACTTGACGGCGCCGAGCTCCGTGGAGAAACCGTACTGCCCGATCATGGTGCGGGCGATCTTCGTCGCCTTCTCGATATCGTTGGAAGCGCCCGTGGACGGATCGTGGAATACGATCTCTTCCGCGGTGCGGCCGCCCATGGCGTATGCCATCTGGTCGAGCAGCTGGTTGCGCGTTTGCGAGTAACGGTCTTCGGTCGGCATGACAGCCGTGTAGCCGAGCGCGCGGCCTCGCGGCAGAATTGTGACCTTCGTCACGGGGTCGGTGTTGCGCAAGGCGGCGGCCACCAGCGCGTGGCCACCCTCGTGGTACGCGGTGTTGCGTAGCTCGTCGAGCGCCATGCCCTTGGAACGGCGGCGCGGACCGCTCATGACGCGGTCGATGGCCTCGTCAATGGCGCGGTTGTCAATAAGCTGGGCGCCCACACGTGCGCACAGCAATGCGGCTTCGTTGAGCACGTTCGCCAGATCGGCGCCCGTGAAGCCCGGAGTACGCACTGCGATGGAACGCAGATCGATGTCCGGAACGAACGGCTTGCCCTTGGCGTGCACCTTGAGGATGGCTTCACGGCCTTCGAGGTCCGGAGCCTCCACTGCGACCTGGCGGTCGAAGCGGCCCGGGCGCAGCAATGCCGGATCGAGCACGTCGGGACGGTTGGTCGCCGCGATGATGATGAGGTTCGTGTCGTTGTCGAAACCGTCCATTTCCACGAGCAGCTGGTTCAGCGTCTGCTCGCGTTCGTCATGGCCGCCGTTCATGCCGGCGCCACGCTTGCGGCCGACAGCATCGATCTCATCGATAAAGATGATTGCCGGGGCGTTCTTCTTCGCCTCGTCGAACAGGTCACGGACACGGGATGCGCCGAGACCCACGAACATTTCCACGAAGTCCGAACCTGCCATGGCGTAGAACGGTACGCCCGCCTCGCCTGCGATAGCGCGGGCGAGCAACGTCTTACCGGTTCCAGGAGGACCATACAGCAGCACGCCGCGCGGGATGCGCGCGCCGAGCGCCTTGTACTTGGAAGGATCCTTGAGGAAGTCCTTGATTTCCTCAACTTCCTGCACAGCGGCGTCTTCACCGGCGACATCGGAGAACTTGGTATGCGGGATCTGGCCGTCAAGCAGCTTGCCCGAGTTCTTCTTGCCACCCATGCCGAGCATTCCGCCGGCGGAGCCCATACGGCTCATGAGGAACCAAATCAGCACCAGGAAGATGACGAACGGCAGGATGGACGTCAACACGTACGTCCACATGCTCGTCGACTTCATGGTGGTGGTCCAACCCTTGGCCGGGGCGGCCTTTTCGATCGCGGTCACCACATCGGCACTTTGCGCATAGGCATAGTAGAACTGCACGTTCTTGCCATAGTTGCGCTCTTTGCCCGTGTCCGGACTCGTAGCCTTGTAGTCGTTTTTCAGCTCAAGCTTGACCTGCTGCGTGTTGTCCACGATCGTCGCGTAGGAAACATCGCTCGCATTGTCTTTCAGGATGGCCATACCATCTTTGGTGGTAATGGTCTGTGCGCCTGAACCCGAGAACAATTGGAACATCATTACGCCGATCAGCACAATGATGATGGCCCACAGCCAGGGAGAGCGCCAGAATGAACGCGGCCCGTTAGACTTGTTCCCGTTCCCGTTTTGGCCGTTGTTACCGTTGCCAAACGGGTTGTTGAACGGGTTCGGCCGATTTCCATTCTGATTCGGCCCCTGGAAACTCATGAATTTGCTCCTTTATACACCTCCGGCTTAAGCACGGCGATGGAGTCGAGGTTGCGATATTCCTCGTCATAGTCCAAGCCAAAGCCAAGCACGAATTCGTCGGGAATTACAAAGCCCTTATATTTCAACTCAACTTTAGCGGTATGGCGGGCCGGTTTTTCCAGCAGAGAGAAAATTTCCACGGATTTGGCGCCACGGCGGTTCAATTCACCTACGAGCCAATGCAAGGTGTTGCCGGAATCCACAATATCTTCCACAATGAGCACGTCTTCGCCGGCCACATCGTACGAAAGATCCTGGCGTACCGTGATCTTGCCCGTGGATTCGAATCCGGAGCCGTAGCTGGACAGCGACATGAAATCCATCTTCATCGGGATGGTCATGGCCTGCGTCAGTTCGTAATAGGTAGCTACAGCACCCTTAAGCACGCAAATAACAATAGGCGTTTTGCCTGCATAATCCTTGTCGATCTGCTTAGCTACTTCATGGATTCGGTTAACAATTTCATCATGAGAAAGCATCTCATGGTCTATGATGTCCTGCACGTCTGCGATTTGCATGCCCTTTATCTTTGCACAAACGAATGACGTGTGGCCAACGAAGTGCCGAATAGTGTTTTGCGACACGTACGGGACGCTGCCCGTGCCATGCGCAAATCAATTGGTCGATGGCCTCGATTTGGGCGGACCCGTGCGGAATATCGCAGTTCGCAAGCGCCTGGTCGAGCACGCGGAAACGCAGCGCCTCGGGTGCTTCCCGCAGCGCGTCGACATCAAGTTCGGCCAGCGTCTCCACGCATTCATCATCGCGAGCGCCGTCATCCCCGGGCGCCGCAGGTGTCGGAAGCGCCATATGTACAGCTTCGTCATATAGAGACGCGGCTTGGGCGTTCAGATATTCCACATCGCGGCGCGCGATGCGCGTGGCCGCCACGAGGCGCGACACCATGTCGCGGCCCGCGAAGCGGTTGAATTCGGGCATAAGCGTGTGTCGTACGCGTGAGCGCAGCGGATAGGCGGCCGGCAGCGGCTCCTGCGGCGCGATATGGTCGCCGTTGGTCGGGTCGTCCCACCAATGCAGCCCCAGATCCTGGCACATGGCCGTCGTCTGCTCGCGCGTCACGTCCATGAGCCAAGGGCGCAGGAATAGCACGCCGTCCACGCTGGTATGGTCGGGCATACCCGCAAGCGCGTCGGTTCCGGCCGCGCGAATCAGGTCGATAAGCACGCTTTCCGCCTGGTCGTTGGCCGTATGCGCCAGCAGGATGGCCGAAGCGTCATATTGTTGCGCCGTTTCCACGAATGCCCCGTAGCGTGAGGCGCGCGCGTCCGCTTCCTCTCCTTGGCCGCTTGCCGTCACAGTTACGGGCACCACCACCACGGGATCAAGTCCGAGTTCCCGGCATTGTTCGGCGGCGTGCCAGCTTACCTCATGCGAGCCTTCTTGGAGCTGGTGGTCCACGAGTACGGCTCCGCACCGCAATCCCCATGCCGCGCACACGATATGGGCCACGGCGGCAAGCGCCAGCGAATCGCGGCCGCCCGAGCATGCCACAAGCAGCAGCGGCGCGTCGGGGGGCTGGCTCATGGTGCCCGTGTTGTGCGAATTGGGCGGATTGGCGTCCGAGGTTCCAGCGTTCAAGTTGACGTCGCAATGCGCCGATTCCCGTTTTAAGCGCAGCCGAATATGCCATAATGCCGCCTTTCGATGGTCGCCGGACGCCCCGGCGCGACCGTTTACAGTTCGGTAAGCCCCGCCATGAACGTGTTCATGGCCGCTTTCGCCTTGGTGACGTCCTTCGGGTTGTTGATGACGATGCTGAACGCCGCCACTCCCCCGTTTTGCCGCGACACATTGCCTGTAAGCGCGGTGACTTGACTCAAGGAGCCCGTCTTCACGCGCATGAGTCCGGCTGCGTTGGCGGAGGCGAGGCGGTATTCGGCCGTGCCCACGAGTCCGGGAATGGACAGGCCTTCCGCCGCCGCCACGGCGTTGCCTGGCGTGAGGTTGCGTTCCTGGACGGACACGAGCGTCTCGACGGTCAAGTGCGATCCCGGTGACAGTCCCGAACAGTCCGCCATCTGCAGGTCACCCGTCGGGATGTGCAGTGTTTCAAGTTCTCGGCGCACGGCGGTGGTGGCGCCTTGCGGCGAATTGTCCTCGTGCATGTGGATGGCGAGCAGCCTGCCGAACTCTTCGGCGAGCGTATTGTCCGAATGACGCAGCATGAACCGCATAATCGAGCTCAATGTTGCGGAACGCACTTGTGCTACGGGCTCCAGTTTGGCGAGCTTGTCGTGGCCGGCGTTGTCGATGCCGCTGACGCCGCCCGTTACGGTGATGCCCGCGTCGCGCAGTTTTGCGGCGAACATGTTGGCCGTGTCTTGCGCGGTGTTCTGGGACAGCGGCGGATACGCTTCGAACAGGTCGGGATCGGCCGGCTGGTTGCCGTTCCATTGCCGGCCGCCGTCAATCGCCATTGAGGAGACGCCCGTGTAGTACAGGTTGTCGCCGTTGTTCTCGCCTACACGTTCCGGGTACCGTTGCGTGCCGAACAAGGTGTCGTCATATGCGAGTTTGACCGAGGTGATGCCGCGTTTGCCCAGTGCGGCCGCCGTCTGGTTGGCGAGCGTGGCCAGTCCCGCGCGCCCGTTGACGTGGTTGGGATCGCTTTGTCCGCTTGACAGCAGCATGTCGCCATTGCCTTGCAATACGATGCTAGCCGACTGCGGATCCTCATTCGTCACATACACATTGGTCGCCAGCGTCGATCCCATGTTCAGTTGGGACGCGGCCGCTAGGCTCGTCAGCGTTTTCATGGTGGAGGCAGGTTCGCGCGGTGCTGTCAATTCATGGGAAGCCACAATGGTGCCGTCGGTTTGCGCGATGGCCACCGACACGTCCGATCCGACACCATCCGCTGAGGTGAGCGCATCTACCAGCGTTTGCGCGCGCTCGGTATCAATAGTCTTGCCGGTGTCCGCCCGCCCCGGAAAATCAGCGGCGGGAATCGTCTCTTGGGGTGCGCCAAGCGTACGTACGGATACGGGGTCGGTAGTGATGACGCCATGCACGAGTCCCGTGGCGTCGGCCACGATATATGCCGCACACAGCGCCACCGTGACCGCAACCGTGATGATGACGCGCAGCCGGCGCGCCCGCACGGCACGAATATACTGCGCGTGCGATTCACTGTTCTGCTGCACGAACCGCGCCCACTTCCTTCATCTTGGGCTGATCGGCCTGCGATTCGGCGCTGTCGCTGCCACCGCTATGGACGATCGGCTTCCATTCGGCCTTGGAGAACACGGCTTGGAACGAAATCGGAATGTAGCTGAGCATGTACAGCGGGAAGCTCAGCACGTAGGCGATAAGCTCGCGGTTCGTGGCGCCCACCTGGTCGCGTTCGGCCAGAATAGTCAGCGCGGCAAGCGCCATCATGCCCACGCAGGACAGCACACAGCCTCCCACCCAGCTGCCGATATAGCCAAGCTGGCTGGACCATGTGACGAATCCGAACAATGCGAACAGCAGTCCGAGGCCCATGCGGATCATGGCGAGCAACATGAACGGGCACAGCAGCAATGTGAAGTCGATGGCCGAGAAATCGTGTTCCATGATGGCGCGGCGGATCAGAGACGGACCATAATAACGGAACACTTGCAGGAATCCCTTGCTCCAACGCAGGCGCTGGCGCCAGCTTTGGGCGAAGGTGACGGGCTGCTCGTCATACAGGATTGCGGTGCCGCAATAACCGATGCGGTCGCCATGGAGCAGCGAGTCCATCGTAAATTCGAGATCTTCGGTAAGCAGATGGAATTTCCAACCGCGGTTGCGCTGCATGATGGACTGCGCGAACATGAATCCCGTGCCGCCCACATGGCACGAATTGCCCAGCATCATGCGCGAGGCGCTCAGGAAGCGCGATTCGCGGATAAACCAGAGCGCCGAGCCGCTCGAGACCCAGTTTTCGCTGGTATTGACGGAATTGCGGTAGCTCGTCAAAATCTTGAATCCGGACTGGAACGCCTTGTTCATTTCGGCGATGTAGTGCTTGTCCAGGCGGTTGTCGGCGTCGAACACGATAAACGCGTCATACTGCTCGGCCACATGGTGGTCCATCATATAGTCGAGCAGATAGGTCAGCGCATAGCCTTTGCCGATTTGTTCCTGGTTGAAGCGTTCCACCACGTTGCAGCCCAAGGACCGCACGAGGTCCGCGGTATGGTCGGTGCAATTGTCGGCGACGAGCCAGATGTCCACAAGCTCGTAGGGGTACGTCTGCTGCTGGATGTCGTGGATCAGGTTGGAGATCACGGCTTCCTCGTTGCGCGCCGAGATCAATACGGCGTACCGCTTGTCCATAGGAGCGTCGGGGAATGGGGCGGGCTTGGAAAATAGTGATAGGACAATACATAAGCCTTGGTAGATGATGCCAACGGCACCCACCGCAACCATAAGAATGTTTACCACATTGAGCAAAGCCATTAGCGCCAGTTTCTCCTAGGATTCTTCCGGTCCTGTGTGTCACTGGCCGAGTTTACTCGAGACTCTTCCCCGTCCGTGTTGTCCGCGGCGGGGGGCCGCGGCAGGCGGGTTGTCTTGCAATCCTTGCAATCCCGTAGTCGTTTGGGCTGCCGCGGCCTTCTTCTTGGGAATGGCCACGGTGGCGGCGTCTTCCATATTCTGACTCTCCCCCGCACTCTTGGAGTCATTGGGTAAATCGTAGGCGGCGCGCTGCAATGCGCGAATACGGTCGTCGAACGTGACCTTGGACGAGCTGCCCTTGGCGGCGCGCGGCGGCATATGCTTGGCCATCTGCCCCGTGAGCGCTTCGGCGCCTTGTACAAGGTTCGATTTCTTTGTGGGCACGGGATCGTTCATGAGCGGCACATCGATAAGTTCATAGCGCTTCGTGTACACCTTGAACAACACCTGCAGGCTGGCCGTAATAGGCAGCGCGAGGAACGCTCCCAGTGCGCCGAAGATCGAGCCGAATACCAGCACGGCGAGGAACGCGACGCAAGGATTGAGGTCCATCGTACGCTGGGAGACCTTCGGAGCAAAGATGAAGTTCTCGATCTGCTGGTAGCAGGTGATGAACACAACCACACCCACCGCATACCAGATGCCGCGGTCGCCCCATGCGAACAGCACGGGCAACGCGCCGCCAATATAGGTGCCGATGGTCGGCACGAACTGCGAAACTAGACCGCAGAACAACGCCAACGGCAACCAGTATGGCACCTTGATCACAATAAGGAACACCGACATGAACGTGGCGCTGAGCGCCGCCAGAATCGAGCGCGAGAACAGGAATCCGGAAATCTGGTCCTGCACAATGCTCCATCCGAGAATGAACTTGCGCTGCGTGGTCGGGGCCATCCATTGGCACAGACTGCGACGCAGCTTCGGGCCGGCCACGGAAATATAGAACGCCACCATCAGCGCCGTCACCAAATCGATAAGGCCGCCGGCCACGCTCACGGTCGTACTGACAGCCTGTCCCGCAAAATCGGTGACCCAGGAAGTCTTGATATTTTTCATAATTTCGGAACTCAAGTCCGAAATTTGCGGCAGCTGCACATGGAACGAACTTTGCAACGTGGCCGCAATGTCCCTATATAGGTCCGGCAATCCGGAAACCATGGAAATAAGCTGGTTCACGAACATATTGCCGAACAGGAACAGCAATACGAGAATGATAATGATCAGGCCCACCAGACAGGTGACGGCCGCAATACCGCGTTTCCATCCGTGGCGGATCAGCATTTCCACAACGGGTTCCACCGCAAGGGAAACAAACAGGGCGATGACAATGTCTAAGACGATATAGGAAATTTTGCCCCAAGAGGAATAAGCGAACCATGCCACGAATACGCCAATGGCCGTATATAGCAGCGCACGGCTAAACCATTCGGGAGGGCGGCGAGGGTCACCCTTGGCCGGAAAAATTGAAGCCAAATCGAGTTTTTGGCTATTGGCTTTCTCTTCTTTTTCTATAGCATTAGACGTATTGCGCGAACCCATGTGGTTATTGTAACGATTAACCACCATTCTTGCTCATAATGAACAGTAACAGTCATGGCGAAACAATATTCTGGAACCTATGTTGAAAGTCTCGCTTATTATTCCGGCGTGGAATGAGGAAGAGCACATTGTCGACTGCCTCCTCAACGCCACACGGCAAACCGTGATGCCGCATGAGGTGCTCGTGGTGGACAACCGTTCCACCGACCACACGGTGGAGCTTGTCCAAGAATTTATTCGCGAACATCCTGAAGCCCCGGTGCAGTTGCTGCATCAGAACGAGGAACAGGGACTCATTCCCACCCGCAATTACGGTTTCAACCATGCAACCGGCGATGTGTTGGGTCGTTTTGACGCCGACTGCATGCTCAAGCCCGACTGGGTGGAGGTCGTTTCGGGCATTTTCACCGAAGACGCCGAAGCGATGGGCGCCACGGGACCGGTGACGTATTACGATATGCCGATCCGCAAGATCTCGTTGCGCGGCGACAACAGCGTGCGCCGTCATTCCTACCGCGCGGACGGCGGCCAGGTGCTGCTGTTCGGTTCCAACATGGCCGTGCGCAAGACGGCGTGGGACATTATCAAGGACGAGGTCTGCCCCGACAAGGAAGACAAGATGCACGAGGATATCGACATCTCGCTGCACCTGTTGGGACGCGGATTGAAAACCGTCTATTCCCAGCGCATGATTTGCGGCATTTCCGCGCGCCGCATGGACACGTCCCTGCGTTCGTTCCACAGCTATATGGACCGATTCAAGAACACGTTCAATGCGCACCCCGAACACTGGCGCAAACACAAGTCCGAACATACGCTGTATCTGATGTATCCGTGGCTGCACGCCCTCTACCCCATCTACCAGCAGTATTTGGAATTGCGCGACATCAATCCGGCCGTGCGCGTGTGGCTCAAGGAACAGATGAAGCGCGCGCGCAAATCCGGCGAAACGCTGGACGACCTTCCGGACAGCGAGCTGACGATGAACGCGGACGACGAAGCCACCAGCGACGGACTCGACGAGATGGTCGACGCCGGCACCTATACGACGGCTGACGAGTAATCGACCGTACGGTTATTCATATATACAGTTCATCTATATAAAGTCCATATATAAAAGGCGCCCCGCCATAACCAATACGGTTGTGCGAGACGCCTTTATTATTGTTAATTGTTATGCGGTTGTCCCGGCCGCGCCGCCATCCGCGAACGGAGGTGTTTCACAGCTGTTTCACGGATGGTGCGCGCGGCGGAATGAACCAAGCAGCTTACTTCGTAATCGTCATCTCATGCTTCTTGGTCCAGAAGCTCTGGATCTCTTCAAGCGAGCGGCCCTTGGTTTCCGGAACTAGGAACTTCACGCCGATGAAGGCCACAATATCCATGACGGCCCAGAACAGGAACGTGCCGCCACCCCAATGCGTGAACATGACGGGCGTGAACTGGGCGACAAGGAAGTTGGCGCCCCACGTGAACATGGTGCAGAAACCGGCGGCGCGACCGCGCATGTAGGTCGGGAACAGCTCGGAAACCATGACCCACGTGATCGGGCCGAGCGAGTACGCGAAGAAGATAATGACCATGCAGCTGAACAGCACGGTGAGCCAGCCGGCCCAGCTGAAGATCATCGACAGACCCATGAACACGTACGAGATGCACATGCCGATGGTGCCCGACAGCAGCAGCGGCTTACGGCCGATACGGTCGATCAGATACAGGCCGACGATCGTGGCGATGACGTTCACGGTGCCCGTCACGGCCGAGCACAGGAAGGCCGTGTTACCGCCCGGGAACAGATCCTGGAAGATGGTCGGAGCGTAGTAGAAGATGGCGTTCTGGCCGGCCCACTGGTTGAACAGCGCGAGGAAGATACCCACGATGAGCGCGTAGCTCAGCGGCTTCTTGAACAGGTCGGAGAACTTGCCCTTCTTGTCGTCGTCAATGGCGGTTTCAATTTCCTTGACGGAAGCGTTGGCGGATTCCGTGCCGCCAATACGCTCGAGAATCGTGAAGCCCTCTTCCTTGCGGCCGTGCTGCAGCAGGAAACGCGGGGATTCCGGCAGGAACACCAGCGCGATGAAGAACACGAGCGCCGGGATGGCGCCAATGCCGAGCATGAGGCGCCACGCCCTGTCCGCGAAGGACGAGTGGATGCCGCCGCCCATGGAGATGAAGAAGTTGATCACATCGGTCAGCAAAATGCCGATCGTGCACAGGAACTGGTACATGGCGGACAGCGTGCCGCGGATACGCGTCGGGGCGCATTCAGTGATGTACGTGATGGCCAGCGACGAAGACAGGCCGATACCGAGACCGCCGATAATACGGGCCGTGACGAGCGTGCCAGGTGTGGTGGTGGCGGCGGACCACAGTGCGGCCACGAAGAATAGCGCAGCGCCGACCATGAGCACCGGGCGGCGGCCGAACTTGTCGGACACAAAGCCCGACACGCCCACGCCAACCACGCCGCCAATCATGATGGACGACACGATAAGTCCCTGCATACCGTCGCTCAAGTTCCACAACGCGTTCAAATAGGTAATGGCACCAGAAACGCTGGTGGTATCGTAACCGTACAGCAGGCCGGCCAGACCCGCGCTAATCGCCAAAAAGACTACAAATTTCGTTGAACCGCTTTTATTGGTCGTCGCTACGCCAGTGTCGCCTTCGACAGGCTGCGACTCAATCGCCTCAGACATGATTCCTCCTTTGCCAATCATCTTCGGTTCCCGGAACTTTCTCTCTCTGCCGCTTGAATTCGACTTCGCATTCAAGCGCACGCCTTTCGACCAATGAAAGGCATGGTTCTTCGATCTATGAAGAATGTGTGAACCCCAAGAACATGACTTAGATTAGGTCGTTTGACAAATCATGCCACTGGGCAGGTGATCACGATTTTTCATCAAAAAATGCCGACATCCCAATATTTGCAAGATTTTACAGTTTTGTTCACTTTTGTTGTGTTATGCTAAATGTGAACGCTCACCCGCGCGTATTTAGATGGAGAAATGGTTATCTGTTCAATTTCGAAACATAATATGCACACGATGTGTCAAACTTGAGCGATTCATACGCGTTTTTATCGGAGATATTTTCCGACCAAATTCCGGATGACAGTTGCAGGGCAAGAAAAGTGCACAAGAAACAGTCCTGGATCAAGAGCCCCGCTCCCCTTCTATTGATTCCCCTACTACGCTGCGTAAATATACGCGGTCTACTTCTTATCTGCAGTTTTCGACCGTTAAATTTTGCGGGTTGCTGTTTAACCGCGTAAAAATACGCGGGTTACCCGTTAACTGCAGATTTGTTGCGTGAATATTTGCAAATAACGGCTTCGACTACAGTTTTTCACGTTAAAAACTGCAGATAACGTCTTAACCGCAAGTTTCATACGCGTTCCGCGGCGTGTCTCGACTAAAAACCGCGGTTAACGAGCAAACTGCAAAAATTCACGTAAATAATCGTCGTCTAACGAGTAAATTGCAAATTTTCACGCTCAAAAAGCGCAGATTAGATGTTAGCCTCGTATTTTTACGCACGAAAAGTGCAGATAATAGATTAGCTGCGGTTCTATGCACTAAACGTGCGAATAAGACAAAACCCCCGATTTTCACGCGGCACAATCGCAAAGAAAACAAAAACCCGCCAAAATGGCGGGCCTACTGGTGGCTCCGAGCGGCATCGATCCGCTGACCTAACGATTTTCAGTCGTTCGCTCTACCAACTGAGCTACAGAGCCATAAATTTTGAAAACTGGAGTCTTCAAAACTCGCGACTCCGGCCGGACTTGAACCGGTGACCTCCGCCGTGACAGGGCGGCGCTCTAACCAACTGAGCTACGGAGCCACTGTCCTACATCATGACAAGCAAAATGCAGACCAAGCGACTCCGGCCGGACTTGAACCGGTGACCTCCGCCGTGACAGGGCGGCGCTCTAACCAACTGAGCTACGGAGCCACTGTTTCCTGAAGAACTCTCGTTCCTCGGCAACAGGTGTTTATATTACACAACCCATTTCAAACCGCAACTTA
Organism: Bifidobacterium magnum; assembly: GCF_000741255.1. Lineage (GTDB taxonomy): Bacteria > Actinomycetota > Actinomycetes > Actinomycetales > Bifidobacteriaceae > Bifidobacterium > Bifidobacterium magnum. Next base: position 427,251 of record NZ_JGZB01000004.1, on the reverse strand, counting down.
CGGCGTGTCGTATAGGGGGCATGCGCCAACCAATCACACGTCAAAAGCACTGCATTTCAAGCCCGAGGGAGGAACACCATACCGCCCGCACAGCCACCTCAAAGACCGAAGCACTCCCATATGAAAGCGGCCGGACCATCGGCTTACCACCAACGATCCGGCCGCTCCATACTTGCACAAACCTCTGCGAACCGGCGCGACCTCTCGCGCCCCATATCCGCCAATTCGTCCTATTGTCATCGTTACCACATATGACGGGCCGTTCCTCGCGATTCGCCGCTACCGCTACTCGGCGAATCCATCTCGGCCCGCTTGGCGAAGCTCTGCCATATTTCCATATTTCGCCTCGCCCAACATCCCCCGCCATACCGCGCCACGCACACTTCCTTGGCGCGACATTCACTCGCCTTCTTCCTTCTACCGTTTGCCTACGGCCCTGCCGCAAGCGCCTCTTGAACGGTTTCCTCAGCCCCTTCGTCACGGCAAACCAACATTTACCGCTACGATTACAGGCCACATGCACCCGATTCCACGGGTTCAACCACTCCCATGCGCATACTGCACTCGGACGCACGGACCCGTTACCTTGGCATCTCCAGGTTCCTCCCCCATTGGAATATGTTGAAGAAGAATATGGGGACATATGTTTGCATATTGTGCACCTATAGGTAAGAAACAACGGCACGCCGTTGTCCCGCTGTTTCCATACTGACAACACTACTCGTTCAAACATATGACCGTCAGCCCATGTCCACGTTACGAATGTTCAACGTCTCAAAAAAAATGAACATGAGAGTTCGGATGGCAATTATCGTATTTCACTTGTCATGTCGACATGCATTGCGGGCGGCATCGTCTTCATAACGACATCGCCCGCATCTTGCAATGCAACTAAACGCAGGTAACCGCACGCGGCTATTACCCACGCCCGCTACCGGTTATTTGGCGGCCTTGCGCGCCGCCTTGCGCTCGGCACGAGCTTGTTCGGCCGCCGCCTTTTCCTCGGCCTTTACCTGGTCGATAAACGCGAAGTGGTCCTTGGCCGGCTGCCAGCCCTTGTCCACAACCTTGACCTGCCAGATCCAGGCCGCCACAAACAGCACCACAGCCAACACAATCAGGCCAACCGCGCCCGGAGCGAATCCGAGATTGACCACACGGCCCACAATCGTGCCATACCAGCAGAAGTCGGCATCGCCGAAGGTGGAGTTCGAAACGCCATAGGAGCCCATCACACCCATTAGGGAAGCCGGCAGGAAGGTAATGAGCAGTCCGTTGACGAAACCGCCCACCACAGCACCCACACGACCGCCTGTCGCGTTGCCGAACACGCCGGCACCACCACCATCGAAGAAGTGGGGAACCATGCCCGGCAGAATCAGCGCAATGCCCCACAGCGGGCCCATCCATACAGCAATGATGCCCAATGCCACAAGGCCTCCCACGAAGGAGGAAAGGAATCCGATGAGGGAAGCGTTGGCGCCGTACGGGAACACAATCGGAATGTCGAGGGCCGGCTTGGCGCCCGGCACGACCTTGTTCGCAATGCCTTGGAAAGCAGGAACCAGCTCACCGAGGATGATGCGCACGCCATACAGGATGATGCTCACGCCAATGCCGAACTGGAGCGCCTGCGCGAATGCGGCCATAATGTAGGCGCCATAATCGGTCGGAGCGCTCGCGAACACCTTGAACAGTTCCTGTGCGGGAACCACAAAAATGGCCCAAATGGCAAAGATCAAATAGAGCACGACCATCAGCAGCGTGGTGGAGACCATGGAGTCGCGCAGGAAGCTCAATCCCTTCGGGAAGTTGATATCTTCCGTGGAGCGCGACTTCTTGCCGACAAGGCATCCCAACGCGCCCGAAGCCATATAGCCAAGCGAGTTGAAATGGCCTACGGAGATCTGGTCCGAACCCGTAACGCGATTGGTAAACGGCTGCGTAAACGCCGGCATGGCGACCATGGCCACAGCCATCAGCAATGCGCCAATAATCACCACCAGCACATCATGCCCGGATCCGAAGCCCACAGACAGTACGAGCGCCAGCATCATGGACATGAACACCATATGGTGTCCCGTCAGGAAAATGTACTTCAGTGGTGTGAACCGTGCGATAAGCAACATGAAAATGAAGCTCAACACAATGATGTAAGCGCTGGATGCGCCAAACTGCTGCGCTGCTTGCGCCGTAATCACTTCGTTGGTGGGCACCACGCCTTGGGCGCCCGTCGCCTTGAACACCAAGGTTCCGAACGGATCCAGAGCTGCGGTCACCACGCTGGCGCCCGCACCGAGGATCAGATAGCCCATTGCGGCCTTCAACGCTCCGGAAATCACTTGTCCTGCCGAGCGTTTCAAAGCGATCAAGCCGATTGCGGCAATAATGCCGATCAAGTATGCCGGCACATTCAAAATCTGCTGGCTTATGAAATTCAAAATAGTGACAAGAACATCCATTGTTCTGCATTCCCTTCTTCTTAAGTTCCCCCACGAAGAATGGGGCCATGCACTCCGCAGTCTCCCTTGACTGCGAGGCGCCGGGTATACGACCGTTCTCTCGGCGACCGCATACCCGAATACCGTATTGGCCGCGCGTCAGTTATGCGTAACGCTCCAGCACATCCTTGATCTCTTCAAGATCCATAAAGTTGGAAATGGCCTCCACAAGCGTGGTGGTTCCCTCCAATTCGGGGGCCAATTCCGCCGAAGTGAGCACCAAATCATTCATATTGGCGGTGCCCTTGGCGCTTCCGGCATCCGACGTGGTGACCACCACATCCATGCCCAGATCGGCCGCGGCCTGTTCCACATTGGTCTTCAACAGTACGGAAGTGCCGATGCCCATTCCGCATACGCAGAGAATATCCATAATTTCCACTCCTTTGTTGGGTTTTGGTTACAACTAGACGAGCGCCAGCAGCTCACGATTCGAGAATGGCGCGAATTTCCGCCGGCGTTTGCGCGTCAGCCAACGCCTTGACCTTGCCGGGATTGACGAGCGCGGAAGCGATGGCGGACATCACTTCAAGATGTTCGTTTTCATCGCGTCCGGCCAGGCCGATCACCAGTGAGACGGGATCGTTGTTCTTGCTGCCGAACTCCACGGGCTCGGCAAGCCGGACCCAGCTCAGTCCCGAGCGCATTACCGAATCGGACGGACGCGAATGCGCCAATGCCAGTCCCGGCGCGATCACGATATACGGCCCCAATTTGTTGACCGTCTCAATCATTTCATCGGTGTAGCCCGGTTTGGTCGCGCCCGAATCGACAAGCCCTTGGCCGGCCAGACGAATGGCGTCTTGCCAGTTTTGCGCCGTCACATCGAGGGCAAACGCCTCGTCAGGCAAAAATCCAGTGAAATCTACCATAATGTTGATCCCCCCTAGCGCGGCCCCAATGCCACGCATGTCATAAACCCGCCGCTACCCTGCGGCGCGTTACTAAAAAAGTATCATAAATCCAAAAATTCTCGTATCTTCAAAATGAAGGAATAGTATCCCAACAGGAAAATAAAACGTTTCGTCAATGGTTTTAAATGCGATACATATACATAAAATGCCTATAAATGGCGCTCTGAATTTGTATACAGTATCAAATCTTTTCTGCACACTCGCGCGATTAATTTGGACACATCCGTTCCACGAGCTGGAGGCCCCTTCCCAAACCCGCCCTTCCCTGATTGACTGGACGGCTGTACCCACGAACTTACATAGAAGGGAAAGTCATGGTACAGCCATATTTGAACTCGATGAACGACCACTTGTTTGCGCCGGAACTGACGATGGACCACCGCACCATCATTATGGAAATGGAAGAGTCCGCACACCAGTCGGCCTAGGCGACAACCATGGAAGATATACGAAAAAGGGCACCAACTGGTGCCCTTCCTTATTGGTACCCCCTAAGAGAGTCGAACTCTTGTTGTCAGATTGAAAGTCTGGTGTCCTAACCGTTAGACGAAGGGGGCGTATTCAATTATTTGATCCGCCAAGCATTGTACTTGCCGGACTTTGTACCCCCTAAGAGAGTCGAACTCTTGTTGTCAGATTGAAAGTCTGGTGTCCTAACCGTTAGACGAAGGGGGCTTCGACACAACTCGATTTATATTACCTGAGCTTGCGAGATATGCAAGTTCGGCGTGTTGCGAGCGTGTCGCGGACTATGCGATAGCGCGATCAATCACAGCATCACGCCGTCACATAGGTGAAATCGTGGATCACGCGGTTCGCTTGCAGGCCTTTCTTTTCGAAATTTGTCAGAATACGCCCCTCGAAACGCTCCGATTCCGCAAAGTCGGCGTGTTCCATGGCGGCGGCCATATCGGCGTTGCCTTTGCCTACGTGTTCAACAGGCAGGCTTACGGTCAGCGAGCCCGCGTTGGTAAAATCGGTGCGGCCGTCCATAATTTCGTGTACATGCAGCGCATAGTCCTCGATATCCGTGGCGATGCGCCAGCTACCGCCATCCGCGAGCGCCTTGCGCACGTCCGCAGCCAGTTCCGGTTGCACGATGCGGCGCTTGTGGTGCTTCATTTTCGGCCACGGATCTGGGAAGAACGTCCATACTTCGGCGAGGCTTCCTTCAGCCGCCGCGGCCAACAGTTCGGGCGCGTTGACTTGGGCGATTTTGAGATTGGCCAGCTCCTGCTTGCCGGCGAGCAGCATGGTGTGCGCGACACCCGGATCGTAGACTTCCACGGCGAGGAAATTGAGTTCGGGATGTGCGGCGGCCGCGGCGACCACATTCTCGCCCTGTCCGCTGCCGATTTCGACGATAAGCGGGTTGTCGTTACCCCAATGGTCGCGGACATACGCCGCGTCCAACGCAAAGTGCTCGGGGACGGTCAGGCTTCCCTCTTCTTCGGCGATCGGGAGCAGGTATTGGTCGGCATACCGGTCCCAGGCGCGCTGGAGGCGCGCGTCAAGCCGGCCGGAGCGTCGTACAAATGAGAGTACTTTACGATTGCGCATTGCGTCAGTCACTTCTTCCATATCTCATTTATAAGGCAAACCGGGAACGTCTCGACGTTCCGGCACACGTGCACTACCATATGGATTGGCGAATTTGAAGAAATTGTTCATAAATTTGCGTTCCGCTGGCCACCATGCGGCATATGCGTGCTATACTCAAAATCAATCAAAACTTAACATAGTAGAACATAAATCGAACGATTTGGCACGCACTCTCGCCGATGAGGGCAATGGGGTCACATTCGTTCTACAATCAGCACTTGATACATAGATTATTAGGAAAGGTCAATCATGACAGTTCTCGTCACCGGCGGATGCGGATACATTGGCGCGCACGTGGTCCACGCTCTTCACGAGAAGGGTGAGAAAGTTGTGGTCGTAGACGATCTGAGCTACGGCAAGCCGACGCGCATTGGTGATTCCCGCCTGTACGGCATGGACGTGTCCGATCCGGGCGCAGCCGAACGCCTTGCCCAGATCATGAAGGACGAGGACGTGGACGCCGTAATCCACTTCGCCGCACGCAAGCAGGTCGGCGAATCCGTGGAAAAGCCGCTGTGGTACTACCAGCAGAACATCAACGGCATGCTCAACGTGCTTGAAGCCATGAAGAACGCCGACGTCAAGAAGCTCGTGTTCTCCTCCTCCGCCGCCACCTACGGCGAGCCGCCAGTCGACGTGGTTCCCGAGGACGTGCAGATGAACCCGATCAACCCGTACGGCCAGACCAAGCTGTTCGGCGAGTGGATGGCGCGCGCTTGCGAAGAGCCGTTCGGCATTCGCTTCTGCGGCCTGCGCTACTTCAATGTGGCCGGCTGCGGCCCGGTGGAACTCGAGGATCCGGCCATCCTGAACCTTATCCCGATGCTGTTCAACCGTTTGAAGCAGGGCAAGGCCCCGGCTATCTTCGGCGACGATTACCCGACTCCGGACGGCACCTGCATTCGCGACTACATCCACGTGTCCGACCTGGCGGACGCTCACGTGGCAGCCCTCGACTATCTCGACCGCGACGAGCGCAAGTACGACGTCTTCAATGTCGGTACGGGCAAGGGCACGTCCGTGCGCCAGATCGTGGACGAAGTCAAGGAAGTGACGGGCCTGCCGTTCACCGAAACCGTCATGGCTCGCCGTGCGGGCGATCCGCCGCAGCTGATCGGCGACGCCACGCGCATCAACACGGAAATGGATTGGCACGCCAAGTACGACGTGGAAGAGATCGTGCAGTCCGCTTGGGACGCATGGCAGGCCAACCCGGAGCACCACATCGACGTCGCCACCTGGAAGCAGACCGACTGAGCCCAGCACCGGCATTAGTCCGAACATAACAATGGGGGGGCCGCGCTTGGCGTGCCCCCCCCATTTCGTATATATCAAGCGTCCCGTCCGCGGCACAGGCGGTACAGGCGCCAATCAGTCAAGCTGCTGCTCGACCCAGTCAGCGATATACGGCGCCGCCTCCTCGATCTGGTCGATGGCGATCTGGAAATCGCGCATGCCGCCATACCACGGATCCACGAGATCGATGCTGCTTTCATGGCCGGCCTTCGGCTTGGGAAGCGCCGGATCGAAGCTGCGGTACATATGCACCTCGCCCTGCTTGGTCGCGGGCAGAATATGCTTCAGCGACGCCATATGTGAAGCGGTCATTGGCAGGAACAAATCGGTCTGCGCGATTTCGTCGCGCGTGACACGGTGCGCAAAATGACGCTCAGGAAGCTCGTATCCGCGTTCCTTGAGCACACGCACGGCACGGCGGTCGATCGGATTGCCGTACTCTTCGTCGCTGACGCCGCTGGAAAGCACGCGTACGCGATCGGACAGGCCGCGCTTGGCGAACTCGTTGCGCAGCACGATCTCACCCATCGGAGAGCGGCAAATATTGCCCGTGCAGACGGTCATTACAGTATATGGATGCTCTTCGCTCATATTATTCTTCCTCAAGATCCTCGTCCCGCGAACCGCGACGCTCAAGAGTGAGGAAGCGGTACCGGCGGATCGACGAGTCTCCCGTACGTTCTGGAGTCTTCCAGCCCGTACGTTCGGTCAACTCCCACTGGCCACTCGCCAACAGCCGGTCCAGATCCGGAGCATAGGTGTCCGCTTCAACTTGCGTGTCGATCTGCGTCACATACAGCTTGGTGGCGAAAGGAAGCGTCTCCTCGAACAGCTGTGCGCCGCCAATCACCCAAATTTCGCTGCGATCCAGGCCGTCGTCCGGAATCGCTTCCTGACGGGCCAGGTCCAACGCGTCGTCCACGCTATCTACCACGCTCGCACCCGGGGCCACATACTCCGGATTGCGCGACACCACGATATTGTCACGGCTTTCCAGCGGTCGCGACTTCTTTGGAAGCGATTCCCACGTCTTGCGTCCCATAATCACAGGATGCGAGACCGTCAGTTCCTTGAAACGACGCATATCTTCCGAAAGATGCCACGGCATGCCGCCGTCGAATCCAATGGCGCCCGAGCGTCCCAACATATCAACGCCCTGCGCCCAAATGAGATTGATCGAAAACGTCTTGGGAAAATCGTCTCCCCAATCGTCCTCGAGATCTTCCTGCCCGGCAAATCCGGGCTCGGGTTCGTGATAGCCACTGCGGCTACTATCGTGCTCCATTTCTTTCACTCCTTGAAATCTTTAGTCGGCTCACAGTCTATTGTGTGGCTCAGACCGCAACCGGGGCCTTAATGGTGGGATGGTACCGATAATCGACAATTTCGAAATCGTCGTACGTATAGTCGAACAACGAATCGGCCTTGCGGATTTTCATGGTCGGATACGGGTACGGCTCACGCCCCAACTGCGTGAGCACCTGGTCAATATGATTGTCATAGATATGGCAATCGCCGCCCGTCCATACGAACTCCCCCAGTTCCAATCCGGCTTGCTGCGCCATCATCATGGTGAGCAGCGAATAGGAAGCGATATTGAACGGCACTCCCAGGAACATGTCGCATGAACGCTGGTACAGCTGGCAGCTGAGTTTGCCGTCCGCGACATAGAACTGGAACAACGCGTGGCATGGCGGCAACGCCATGCTCTCGACCTCGGCCGGGTTCCACGCCGTTACCACCATGCGGCGCGAGTCCGGATTGGTTTTCATCATATTGAGCACGTTCGTGATCTGATCGATCGTACGATCGGGGTCCTCGGGCGTGGGCGCGGGCCAGCTGCGCCACTGCACGCCGTACACGGGGCCCAAGTCGCCGTTTTCGTCGGCCCACTCGTCCCAGATATGCACGTTGTTCTCAAGCAACCAATTGATATTGCCGGAGCCTTTGAGGAACCATAGCAATTCGTACGCAACGCCCTTGAAAAAGACGCGTTTCGTAGTGAGCAGCGGGAATCCTTTGCTCAAATCAAATCGCATTTGTTGACCGAATAATGAGATGGTTCCCGTTCCCGTACGGTCATTCTTCAATGCGCCTTCCATGAGAATCTTGCGGAGCAAGTCCTCATAAGGCATGGGAACGTCGGTGTCAGGGCGCGCAGGTACTTGGCTGCGGATATCTGCAAGGTCTTGAACAGTCAAAGGCATGCCCCCTAGTATAAAGATCGGGTAAGAACGGAACTACTCGTTCCGGCAAAATTACTTGGGTTCTCTACAACCATGCCGTACGATGAAGGCATTGTTTGTTGAACCGACAAAGGAGATACCTATGGCGAAACGCATTTGGGTAGAACGCAACAAAGACGGCTCTTGGGACGCTTTCAGCGACGAAGGCGCCCACATCAAGTTCGGCCACGACCGCGGCCAGTTCACGCCGGGCGACCTCATGCGCGTGGCGTTGGCGGGATGCGCAGGCCTGTCCAGCCAGTTTGCGGTGGAGACGACCTTGGGCGAAGGCAAGGGCGCCAAAATTTTTGTGGAAGGCTCCTACGACCCGGAAACCGACTCCTACGTGAGTTTTGATGAACACGTGGTAGTTGACACCCTCGACTCTTCCTTGGACGCGGAAGACGCCCAAAAGCTCGCCAAGCGCATTGAAGCGCACATCAAGAAGGGCTGCACGGTCATGCACACCTACGAACAGGAAACCCCTGTCCGCATGGACATCACGGTGCGCCACTAAATTCGGCCGATGCTGCGGTGCCGCCGCATCACATAGTAAAACGCCTTGCGCAGGAAACCCGCGCAAGGCGTTTTGCATAGGTTACTTGTTTTACTTGTCGTCGCGTTCCGGATCAATCGCCACGTCGATTTCACGAATGACTTCGACGTCGGCCTTTTCCACGGGCATCTCCATTACGAGTTCGCCCATTTCGACGGCTTCCACCACTTCCTCCGGACGGGCGTGCTCCACAAAGCGGCGCGGCACCACGTATACAGGAGCGACCGAATGCTGCAGCAGGCCCTGGCTTGTCGAGTTGAACAGCAGTCCGGACAGGCCACCTCGTCCGCACGAGCCCACCACCACAATGTCGTGGTCGCGACTGGCGTGCGTCAACGCGCGTACCGGATTGCCCGGCACGAGCGTCTTGTGGATCTTCAGCGTGGGATACTTGCTCTCGATCGGGGCCAAACGCTCGTTGAGCGTGGTCATGTACGGGGCGGCGGCCTGCGGATCGTCCACATCCACGGAATCCGGCACCACGGAGATCACGTCGAGCTCGGCGTCCCAATTGTGGGCGAACTGAGCGCTCTTTTCGAGGGCGGCCAGACCCCACTTCGTGTCGTCGGAGCCTACGGCCACCTTCGTCACGATGTTGTTCAGGTGCAGCATGTTGCCTTCGCTGTCCATGTACGGCACCACCACGATCGGGCAGTAGGCGTACGCGGGCAAGCTCGAGCTCGTGGTGCCCAGCAGTCGTTCCGCCAGGCCTCCCTTGCCGCGGTTGCCGATCACGATGAGGTTGTAGTTGCGTGACAGTTCCACAAACACGCTGGACGGGTCTCCCGTCACAATCAGCGTTTGCGCCACCACGCCCTGTTCGTCGGCGATGGCCTTGGCCTTGGAAAGAATCTCTTGCGCGTCGCTATGGGCTACGGTGTCGTCATCCATAGCGGTATACGTGGCATCGAAGGATACGGCGGCATAGCTGGGCAATGAGTATGCGCACACAATCTGCAGCGACATGCCCATATGCTTGGCGTAATTGGCCGCCCACCAGGTTGCCTTGTAGCTTGCATGGGATCCGTCCACACCGACAAGAATCGTTTTCTCGTTCACCATGGAAACCTCCTATTCAATGCTTTCCATACGCATCATTACGTCGGTTACTACCCTTACCTTACCGCGAATGCCAAGCGTTGGATATGAATCAATACCAAATATTTTCAAGAACTAAACAAAAACGCACCCCGAAGGGTGCGTTTGATGCATATTAAGGTTCGCGCCGGTTTACAGCACGCGGCGAATCGAGTAGCCGCCCTGCAGCGTGGAAGTCGCCGCGACAGCGGTAATCTGCGTGCCATCGGACGGATTCAGCGCGTTGACGACCATGCCGTTGCCAATATAGATGGCGGCGTGGGCGCCGTTGGCGATAATGTCGCCAGGCTGGGCCTGCGCAAGGCTCGGAACGGCTGTGCCGACCATGGCCTGCTCGCCGGAGGTACGCGGCAGCGAAATGCCGAACTGAGAGAATACCCACTGGACGAAACCGGAGCAATCCCAGCCAGGAGATGGCGTATTACCGCCCATCACGTATGGTGTACCAACATAACCTTGGGCGAAGGCGGCAAGAGCTGCGCCGTTGCCGCTTTGCGGCGCCACGGGAGCGGCCGCAGCGGCCGTACCCGCGCTCGCGCCGGTATTGGCGGCGGTATCGGCAGTGGCAGCCGTATCTTCACGTGCATGCGAACGGCTGGCCGCAGCAGCAGCCTCTTCCTGTGCCTGGGCGCGAGCCTCGGCTTCAGCCTTAGCCTGGGCGGCGGCTTCCGCTTCCTTTTCGGCGGTGGACTGCGTCTGAGGAACATTGAGCGATTCAATGCCACCCCAGTTCGAGTCACCATTGACCGTAGTGGAAGTAGCCTCTGCAAACAGGTTCGCCTTTGCGGTGTTCACCTTGGGGAAGGAACGGCTTACCGCTACAGCGCCATTCGACGCCGTGTTGTTGTCGGCAAACGCCATAGGAGCGGCGGTGGTAAGAGCCAACGCTGCTGCAACCGTGGCGGTTACTAGAGAAAAAGATCGTTTCTTCATATTCATCACGTAATACGGTAGCAAGATGCATGAACCACTAAAATTCAAGAAATCCTGCAAAAGTCAATAAAATCAATGGTTCTTTAGTTGTCCGAACGTTCGCCGCTAGGAAGAATCGTCACGAAACGCTCACATACCGGTATGCAATCGAACGTTCGACGACAACTGGAAAGTCGATATCAGTAGTGGATGTACGTGAACTGGGCCGCTTCCGTGGCGGAGAACGTACGGTTGGAGATCACGCCAAGACCTTTGGCGTTGGATTCGGAGATTTCCACGGATCCGTCGGAGTTGACCTTCTCCACCACGGCGACGTGGCCATAGACGCCGCTGGCGCCGGCCTGGCCGGGAGAGAACATGACCACATCGCCCACTTCACGGGCCGTGTGATCCACCCAATATCCGAGTGCGGAAGCCGAAGCCGCCCAATTCTGCGCGTTGCCGAAGTAGGAACCCGTCGGCAGGCCAAGCTGCGCGCGACGCGTATACGCCCACCACGTGCACTGGCCGTACGGATACGCGTTGCCCGTATCGCCCGTGGCATGGTTCGGGTTGAAACCGGCAGGCAACACGTTGGTGTCCGCGGACATGCGCTTGGCGATCTGCGGGTTGTTGGCGATGGACTTGCTCATGGCGTCGGTGTCCGAAACGGTGTTCGACGAGCCGAGGCTCCAGTCGCCGTCATTCGAAGTGGCCTGAACATTGTCGGCCACGAGCGCTTCACGCGCCTCGGAGCGGGAGGCCGCTTCCGGGGTGATGCGCGTCATCTGCGTCGTGGTGGTTTCGTTTTCCGGCAGGGCCATGGACGACATGTCCTGCGTATTGGCGAACGCGATGCCCGTCGCTGCGGTGCCTACCAAAGCGGCCAGCGACGTGGAAGTAAGAATGGTATGACGACGCTGTGCGGCGCGTGCGGATTCGCGAATGGATCGACGCGTGCGCGGCACGACTTCGTTGATTTTCTCCAATACGGCTGCGTCGAGGGCGGCGATGCCGTTCATCGGGGCCACTGCGACAGCCGCATGCGCGCCATGGCGAGAAGTACCGCGCGCCGACGAGCTTTGAAATAGTGCATTCGCTAGGCTAGAAGCGCCATTGCCCTTATGGGTTTTTGGGGCTGCATGCTTCATACCGTAAATCACTCCTCAAATAGTTCGTTTTTCAAGCACGGTTTTCTCCGCGCAAACAGTCACGATTTCTTAGGTTACATCATGGTTGGCCCAAAGTGCACATCGACCACAAAAAATTCACCGAATTTGTACTGGCATAATTCCGGTAAAAGTGTTGAAAAATCAATATTTTTCCGACATTTTACGGAATTGTCGGAGAAATATAGAATTCACGAAATAATCACGTTCGATTTGATGTGCACCGCACCAATCGTCGAAACGATTTTTTCAATCAAAGCCGCCCGATTGCGGCGCGACTCCTCTATAGTGGTGGCCTATGAATCCAACAGACATTATTATTCCGCACGATTTGCTGCCGCAAGACGGCCGCTTCGGTTCGGGCCCCAGCAAGATCCGTCCGGCCCAAATCGATGCGCTGAGCGCGGCGGGGCGTACGTTGCTGGGCACGTCGCATCGTCAGGATCCCGTAAAAAATGTGGTCGGTTCCATCCGTGAAGGGCTATCGGAATTTTTCCATATTCCCGACGGGTACGAAGCGGTACTCGGCAATGGCGGCGCGAGCGCGTTCTGGGATGTGATCTGCGCAAACGTCATCACGCGCACCGCGGCCGTAGGCGTCTACGGGTCGTTTTCCCAGAAAATGGCCACTTCCATAGTCTCCGCGCCATTTCTCAACGATCCCGTGATTTATGAGTCGGCTCCCGGCACCTACCGTATCCCCGACTTCACGCCCGAGGCCGACACATACTGCTGGGCGCACAACGAGACGTCCACGGGTGTGGCGGCTCCCGTGCGGCGCGTCCCGGGCAGCCGGGAAGCAGGCGCGCTTACAGTAGTCGACGCCACGAGCGCCGCGGCCGCACTTCCCGTGGACATTTCCGAAACCGACATCTACTACTTTTCCCCGCAAAAGGCATTCGGCTCCGAAGGCGGCCTATGGATCGCCATCCTCTCCCCCGCCGCCGTGGAGCGCGCGTTCCATATCGGGGAAACGCTGGAATGCGCGCATGGCGAGCGCTGGATTCCGCCGTTCCTGTCGCTGACAAGCGCCATCACGAATTCGCGCAAGAACCAGACGCTGAACACCCCGTCGCTCAGCACGCTGCTGCTGCTGGACAATCAGGTGCGTTACCTGAACGAGCAGGGCGGTTTGGCATGGTCGTCCAAGCATTGCGCGGACAACGCGCAACTGCTGTACACCTGGGCTGAAGCGTCTTCGTTTGCCAATCCTTTTGTGGAGGATCCCGCGGCGCGGTCCAACTCCGTGGTCACCGTCGACCTGGTGGAGGATCTGCACGACAGCGATGTGTTGGCAGCCTTGCGCACCAACGGCATTGTGGATGTGTCTGGGTATCGCAAGCTTGGGCGTAACCAGTTGCGCGTCGGCGTATTCCCCAATGTACAAACGCGCGACGTGGCGCAGTTGACGCATTGCATCGACTATGTGGCGCGCCAGCTGCTCATGAACAGCTGAACTGCCTAGAACGGCGTGGAAGCCACGATATATGATCCGTTGGCGGCGGCCGAACCGTCGTCAACGGGTTCCACGCTGCCCCAGCCGTCGTCCGCCGGCACAAACACGGCTTCACCTTGACGCAGCACGCGCCGGTCGCGTTCCGTGACACACAGCACGGCGCCCTGCGTGCACAACACCACGCGCGGGCCCAAGTGCGGCACCACATTGCGGCCGCTAACTTGCTGCACCAATTTGTCATAGTGCCTGGTGAGCGCATCCATTACGGGCCACGATCCCTGAGCCGCGTCCACATGCCCGTACACGAGCATGTATTCGCGCACTTGCGGCCGGTAGAACACCATGGAACGTTTGGTCAGCGTTCCAATATGCGCGTCCGAGGGGTCAAGAGGCATACCGGGCTTGCAATTGAGCGCCTCCAAGAAATGGCCAAGATCCTTGTGTTTGACGGTCATGCCGGCGCGCAGCACATTGTCGGAATTCGTCATGATTTCCGCTCCCGTGCCTTGGATATAGACGTGCGGCATGCCGGCCTCTATATAGACGGATTCGCCTTCTTCCAACGTCAACGGATTCATCATGAGCAGCGCGAGTACGCTCATGTCGTCGGGGAAGCTTTGCGCGGCGCGGATTGCGAAATCGAACGCCATATGGTTGCGCGGATGGGCGGTGAACTGCGACTGGGCCTGCAGCAGATCCTGAACGAGTTCACTATTGCTTACTTCACTTGCGCTCGTGACGGCCGTATGGAACGCGCGGAACACGGCTTTGCGCGCCGGGGACCACGTCACCGATTTGGCCGGCATCATGGCGTCGGCTTGCGCGAAGTCGCGCGAATCCGCATGCCATAGGGACGGCTGCAAGGCGCGTGCCATGCGCTGCGCCACGGGATTGGCGAGCGCCGAAAGGTTCTTGAGCGCGAAGGAACGGCTTGCGAACCCCACACTGGCCCGGAACTGTTCCAAGGCCACGACCATTTCGCTTTTCTCGTTCATGTCTTTGAACGAGCGACGCGGATCGGTCAACGGAATGCCGAGCACGTTTTCCTCATGGAATCCCGCGCGTGCTTGGAATCCCACGGGATGAACTTGCAGCGAAAGCGGCTCGCGCGCGGAAATGACTTTGAACAGGAATGGCAATACGGGTCCGAATTCATTGGATCCGCGTACTCCCACCATCTGCTCGGGATTGTTGACTATGGCTTGCGGCACACGTTGCGCGTAGCCGTCATGCTGGGCGCCACGCGGAATGTCGATAAGCGACGGCGCCTGCTCATGCCCGCTAAACCACATTTCCGCCAGCGGCTGTTTCGAAGCGGTCTCGGGAAGGTGGAACATGCGCTGTAAACGGTCATACGAGCCCCACGCGTAATGCATGGCGACTGGATGGATCGTATACACGACGACTGCCCTCCGGAAAAATGTACGTTGGTATGTGCCCCAAGACACCGTATCTTATGTAAATATAGTCGGGCTTGCGAGCTTCGTTTACCGCTCAACGAACGCGGCCCCATCCGGCCACACCGTGCGTTATGGTGAACACCATGAAGTTCGCCCCCATCTATGATCCCAGCCATCGTCGTCCCGCCCCCAAACCAGTTCAGGTCGACTTGCGCAAGGTGTTCATGGCTGGAACGGCGTTGTGGGCGCTTGCGCTGATCATATGCAGCATCCTCATGTTCCTCGGATTCGGCCACATGCTCGTCAAAGTGCAAATCTGCGCGTTCGGCACGGCCGCCGGCATCTGCCTGCTGATCTGGGAATTCTTCGACCGTTGGGATTACCGCCGCTTGGGCGCCGACGACTAGCCTTCTTTTTTTACGCCACCGGGAGCATAAGCGTGAATGTGCTGCCCTGCCCCGGCCGGCTCCATACGCTTACGCTGCCGCGATGGGTAAGCGCCACGTGTTTGACGATGGCCAAACCCAGGCCCACGCCGTCTCCCGTGCGTTCGCTTTGGTTGGATCCGCGGAAGAAACGTTCGAAAATGCGGTCCTGTTCGTCGTGGGGGATGCCTTTGCCCGTGTCGATGACGCGCACAAGCACATGCGTGCGATCCTTGGAACGTGCCACGGACACGGATACCGTGCTTCCCGCATCCGAGTATTCGATGGCGTTATCCACCAGTTCGGCGAGCGCCTGCACAATCTGGTCGTCGTCACCGTGGATCTGCACGCTTTCGTCGCCGCCGACCGTCACATTCACGTGACGTTCGCGCGCCACATCGGCCAAACGTTTGACGGCTGCGCGCACCTGGTCAAACACCGTAATGAGGTTGGCGGCGCTTGGCGCGATCGGCTCCTGCGCTTTGATCAGCAGCAGCAAGTCGGAGACAAGATGGTCGACGTGCATCGTGGACCTGCGTACGGCGCGCGCGTCTTTGGCGATCTGTTCCTGGCTCAGTCCCCCGCGTTCCAGCGCATCCGACAGACGCAACAGTTCCGCGCCCGGTTTGAGCAATTGCTGGGACACGTTTTCAATAAAGTCGTCTCTCGTCTGTGCGAAACGGATCGACTCGCTCTGATCGTCGATCATGACGACCACGAAACGTTCATTGATTCTGCCGACCACGACGTTGAGCCAGTTGGGACGGCTGACGGTCACCATGCGCACTTGCGCGCGCTTGCGGTTCTCCTCGGCCGCCTGTTCGCTGGAAATCGAGTCGTATTCGAAATCGGTGGGCGCCATGTACAGCGGGGGCGTCGCCGTGGTGACGGACAGTTCAATACGGCCGCCCTGCTTGCGTACCGTCTCTATGGCGCGCCGGATTTCGGGAACGACGACCATATCGTCCTGTACAACTCCCAGCCGGTAGCTGGCGGGATTGGCGCGCACCACTTCGTCCGATTCGTCGACAACCACCGACGATCCGTGCATCATCGACAGCAGTGCGGCCGTGGAATCGTCAAGATCGTCCTCATCCTCATCGTCGTCGTCATCGTCATCTTTGCGGCGGCGCAGGCGGGAGGTCCAGCGATCCAGCGTATCCATGAACGAAACGCCGCCGAACGTGCGGGAAATAAGCGGGGCCACCAAGCCATACACATATACGAGAATCCCGATGACGGCGACGAGCACGAGCAACGCGAACGCGACGAACACGAGTGTGGAAGCGAGCGAAGAAGTCATAGGCACTATTGTCGCACGGATCCGCCGCACCGGTTCCCCAACGGGCCCCCCGCTACGGCTCAAGGTGAATAATCGGTGCGCAAAGTTGGGTAAAGGAACGTCATCTTCTACACTGGGACAGTAACTGACACAGATCCGCAGCTTACGGAGGAGGACGCAACATGCGCGTCATTTTTAACGAGGAACTTAAAGCGGTGGCCGACGATCTTGACCGCATGGCGCGCAACGTTCGCGACGCCATCCACGGGGCCGGCGAGGCGCTGCGCAACCAGGATATTGAAGTGGCGCAGTCCGTAATCGACGGCGATGTGGAAACCGACAAGCTTGCCGGCAGCATTGTGGACCAGTGCGTACGCCTGCTGGCGCGCCAGAACCCTGTCGCCATCGACTTGCGCGTAGTGGTGGCCACGATGCGCCTGTCGATCACGTTCGAACGCATGGGCGACCTGGCGCGCCACATCGCCCAGGCCGCGCGCCGCACGTATCCGAACAGCCCGATTCCGGCCGACGCGCAAGACACGTTCAACGCCATGCAGGATTTCCTCGACGTGACGGCGGACCGTCTCGTCACGATGCTGGCTGACCGCGATGTGGCCACGGCCGAATCGATTATCCGCGAAGACGACAAGCTTGACGAGCTGCATTTGAAGACGATGCGCATGGCCCAGTCGGACGACTGGCAGGTGACGCATCAGCAGATCATGGATGTGGTGCTTATCGGCCGCTTCATGGAGCGCCTCGGCGACCATGCCGTATCCGCGTCGCGCCGCGTGATCTACATCGTGTCGGGTTTCGACCCGGCCAAGGAGCCGGGCCGTGACGAAGGCACCGACATCGACTGACGGTTGGCACAGTCGCCACAGCGCATAACAAAGCGGTACATGCCATTGGCATGTACCGCTTTTCGCTATGTAAAGTGCGTTACTCGCGCGGAAGGACGCCGAAGACCTTGAGCATTTGCTCCACTTCGGTGCCCGAAGTTTCCTTGATCAGCGCATGGAACGCGGCCTTTTCGAACAGGTTGGCGTCCATCGTGGTGATGGGCTGGCCGTCGCGCAGTTTGACGGCGGCGTTCATCATGTCGCGCACGTCGTATTCGGAATTCCATACTTCCGGCACGCCACGGTCCACATTGCACAGCGTGTACACGGCTTCCATGCCCGTACGCATGGAATATTCGGTGGTGAAAATCGTGTCGCGCGCGGTTTCCGCGAACTCGCCGATGAACGCGAAATTCACGGCGCCGTCAGGCACCACGTCCGGACGGTCGCCGGCTTCGCGCGGCATGAAGAACGCGTCGATGAACGGCAGCATCACGGGCACGGAGTTGGCGTGCTTTTCGGCGAGCTCCTTGATCTGGTCGTCCGGGACGCCCAGATGGTAGAGCCATTCCTCGCAGATTTCCTCGCCCGTGCACTCCTGCATCGGCTTGCGCACGTAGTTGCCGGGCTTGTCCGGGAACAATCCGTACACCCATACGGAAATCTGGTCCTTGGGCTGCTTGCGGAACTGCTGCTGGCGGTTGACGGTCCAGCTCATAAGCCAGTTGGAATCCTCCACGGTCACGATGCCGCCCGTAACGGTGTGTCCGGAGAACGGGTCACGCTGGCAAATGCGCTCGATGTACGGCGGAATTTCCATGTCCAAAGTGGTTACGGTGGCGCTCATCCACTTCGTCTTTTGCGGATCGTAAATGAACTTGTCGGGGTGTCCGAAGCTCGGGTCCACTTTGGCGATCCTGCGCCACATGTCCCAACCGTTGCCCGGCTTGATCGTATCGTTGAAGCCTGCGGCGGTATGCTGGTCGCCTTCCGTGGTGTTCTCCACGCAACCGCCGTTCGTGATGAACACGAAGTCGTCTTCGGTCAGCTGCACCGTGTGCTGGCCCTTTTTGCCCGTATAGACGAAAGTGTCGGCCATTTTCTTGACGGGAGTGCTGAGCGGATTACGCGGGAAGGCGCCGTTTTCCGCCTGTGCGCGCTGGATTTCGTCCATGCCGGTTCCCGTGTTGGGCCTGACGGGACCGTCGCCGCCGCCGATCTTGAACGTGACGTCGTCCACCTTGGTGTTGTAGTGGAACTGGACGCCCGCATGTTTCAGATACTTGACGAGCGGCAGAATCATCGATTCATACTGGTTATAACGAGTGAAACGCAAGGCGCTGAAGTTTGGCAGTCCGCCGATATGGTGAATGAACCGGTGCAGATAGCGGCGCATTTCCGTGGCGGAATGCCAGTTTTCAAACGCGAACATCGTGCGCCAGTACAGCCAGAAATTCGACGTGAGGACCTCGTCGTCGAAATAGTCCGTGATCTTCTTGTTGTAGGTTTCCTCTTCCGTCGCCAAATACAGGTCGAGGATTTCCTTGCACGCCTTGTCGGAAAGATTGAATTTGTTGTCCGTGTGGGCGTCCTGTCCGCGGGAGCGTGTGGCGCGGCACTTGGAATAGTTGGGGTCCTCTTTGTTGAGCCAGTAGTATTCGTCAAGCATGGAATGCTTGGAATCCATAATGGACGGCACGTCGCGGAACACGTCCCACATGACTTCAAAATGGTTGTCCATTTCGCGGCCGCCGCGCATCACATAGCCTTTGCCCGGAATATAGGCGCCGTCCAGGGCGCCACCCGGCAGCGAGTCCTTTTCGAATATGTGGACATGCTTGCCCGGGATCTGCGCGTCGCGCACGAGATAGAACGCGGCCGTCAACGCGGCCAGACCCGTGCCGACAATATAGGCTTGCTTGTGTTCCATGCCCTCCGGTTTTTGTGGATGGGCGAACGCTTCATAATTTCCAGCCGAATAATACATGGCGTCTCCTTGATTGGGATGAACACCACCATTGTGGGGCGGCAAGGCTGGGCAAACGCTTAAAACGTTCTCTACCAGCCATGAAGCCGCCCCGTTTTACCGACACGGACCCATATATATGCGCAGCATTTTGCATATCGCGCAAAGGTCCGGATGTCGTGGCTACTCCACCGTGACCACGATCTTGCCGAGCGAACGGTGATCCTGCAGCTCGTGCAGGCCTTCCAGCAGACGGTCGAACGGCATGACGGAACCGATCATCGGATCGATTTCCTTATTGGCCATGAGCATGAGCACTTCCGTGGCCATCTGTCCCAGATCGCGCTTTTGCTCGGGATTGCCGCTTTCGTGGGCGCCACCCAAGTTGACCACATCCATGGACCAGGCGTTGGCGAACATGCGGGACGGATCCGGCGTCGGCACGCCCACAATCGTGACAAGCTGGCCGTTATAGGCGAGCATCTCGAAATCGGCTTGGGCGCTCGCGCCAGAAACGGTGTCGATAATGAGGTCCACGCCGTGACCGTTGGTGAGTTCGGCCACACGGGCGGCCACGTCTTCCTTCGTATAGTCGATCACGGCTTCCGGATGGAGCTTGCCCACAAAATCGAGCGAACGCGTGGAAACCGTGGTGTAGACGGTCAGGCCGTGCAGATGGGCGAACTGGATGGCGAGCGCGCCCACGGATCCCGAGCCGCCCTGCACAAGCACGGTTTGCACATTGTTGAGGTTCGGCTTGCGGTCCACCGTCTGGTATGCCGTCAGCGCGCCGCACAGCAGCGAGGCGGCCTCTTCAAAGGTGACGGGTTCAGGGATCTCGGCCAGTTCGTAAGTGGGTACCGAAACATACTGCGCAAAGCATCCGTCTTTGGCGAGGTTCAGATGGCCGGCCACACGCATGCCGACCTTCCACTGTTCCACGCCCTCGCCTGTCTCTTCAATGACGCCGGCCATGTCGAGTCCCAGGATGTGCGGATACGCCCATGCCGCATTATGGCCCGCGACAAGCTTGTAGTCCACGGGATTGAGGCCGACGGCCTTGACCTTGACCAGCACTTCGCCCGGTCGCGCCGCGGGCTTGGCAACTTCCATAAGCCGCACATCGTCAATGCTGGTGGCGCCTTCGTCGGGCACCACATACGCCTTCATCATGTCCATAAATCTTGTCCTTGCCTTTTTCCGCGGCGCGCACGCCCGGAATATGGTTGATTTCAGTAACTAGTAAGTATAGAAAACTTATGGACGCGCGGATGGCGCATAAAAACAGGTTTCCCTAAGCGCACATGTTGCGGATTTTCCTTCTGCATGTTGAGACGTAAACACCGGCGTGCCTGTCGCAAAAGGCAGAACCTACAAACAAAAGAACCAAAGAATAGAAAAGGGGCCTCCCTTTCGGAAGGCCCCTTGTTGCGTATTAACCAGACGCTAAGCGATCAGACGAAGATCACTTCTGACCCTGGGCGGCCACAGCGGCGGCGCCAGCGGCGGCGGCCTCAGGATCGAGGTACTCGCCACCCTTCTTGATCGGCTTGAAGTTTTCGTCAAGCTCGTACACCAGCGGCATGGCCGTCGGGATGTTGATCTTGGCGATCTCTTCTTCGGTCAGGCCGTCGAGCATCTTGACGATGGCGCGCAGCGAGTTGCCGTGAGCGGCGATCATGACGGTCTTGCCGGACTTGAGTTCCGGGACAATGTCGGATTCCCAGTACGGCTCCACGCGCGTGACCACGTCGGCCAGGCATTCGGCTTCCGGAACCGGATCGCCGGCGTAGCGGGCATCCTTGTTCTGTGCGTACTGATCGTCCGGATCGATCTCCGGCGGACGCACAGCGTAGGAACGACGCCACTGCATGAACTTCTCGTCACCGTACTCGTCGCGGATTTCCGTCTTGTTCTTGCCCTGGAGAGCGCCGTAGTGGCGTTCGTTCAGGCGCCAATCGCGCTTGACCGGGATCCACAGGCGGTCGGCTTCGTCGAGGGAGACGTTGGCCGTGTTGATGGCGCGGCGCAGCAAGGAAGTGAACACGATGTCCGGAAGGACGCCTTTCTCCTTGAGCAGGCGGCCGGCGTTCTTGGCCTCCTCAACACCCTGTTCCGTCAGCGGGACATCCACCCAGCCCGTGAACTGATTCGTCTTGTTCCATGCGCTCTGACCATGGCGCAGCAATACTAGTTTGTAAGTCATGGCCTCAAGTCTAACGCACCGTTCGCCCAAAGTTCGGCGCTTAGGAACATTTTTTGAGAAGCGCCGTCAGAACGCGGCGAAAATCAGCATGAGGGCGAATAGCAGCGCGCTTATGGAACAGGTGCGCATGGCGGCGTTGTAGGTGCGCTGGTAGAGCGCATTCAGCGCGCGCACCAACATGTCGAGGCACGCGATCATGGCGAGCAGACCGGCCATAAACCAGCCAAGCGAACCGAATGATTGCGTAAAAGTCGGGAACACCACGTTGCACCATGGCAGTACGATCAGCAGGATGGCGGCCCCCAGCAGTATGCCCGTCACCACGCGTCCCGTGGAACCTCCCAGCATGACCATCCATGTGCGCTTGCCGGCCTGTTCGTCGCTGGCTTCGTCGCGCAGATTGTTCATGCACAGCACACCCACGGCGATGAATCCCAGAATGACGCCCGCATACACGTCGGTAAAACGCAGCGCGCCCGTAAGCACATATGCGGTGCCCAGCACCGGCACGAGCCCGAAGAATACGAATACGGAGATTTCCCCGAAACCTGCGTACCCGTACGGATGCTTGCCGCCCACATACCACCACGCGGCCGCCAGACAGACAAGGCCCACCGCAATCAGCCACCAGTATCCCGTAAGGATTACCGCCACGAGTCCCGCAATGCAGGCGAGCGTGGCGTTGGCCGCCGCGGCCATAAGCACCTGCTTGGGGGCGATGCCACCGGCCACGAGCCGCCGCGGACCTTCCGAACGCGCATCCCCGGCGCGAAGCCGGTCGGTACCACGCACACCGTCGGAGTAGTCGTTGGCGAAATTGGCGGCGACTTGCAGGAACACGGCCACGCACAGGCACGCGACGACGAGGATCCAGAATCGCGCAACCGAGAAAGGCTGAGCCATATCCGCGCGATTGTTGTACGACAATGCGGCCGCGGCAGCCACAGGGGCTATGCCAAGCGGCAGCGTGCGCAAGCGCATGCCGTGGATGTAATCGCGTGCTTTCATGATGTACCTCGAAATGGCGCGGGCGGCGCGGACAAGTTATTGCCTAGTTATTGATTACTGGTGTTATTGATTACTGGTGCGATTCGGCGCCAGGGGTTTGCGGCTGTTGCGGCGCCTGATGAGGCTGCTGCGCCGGCTGCGGCATGGGCTGCTGAGTTGGTGCCGCCTGTGGAACCGCGGGAGCGGCTTGCGGTGCCGCCTGCGGTACGGGACGGCCCTGTTGCGGGGCCGGGGCCGCGGCGCCCTGCTGCGGCATCGGTGCGCCGCCCGCCTGCTGTGGCGGCATGTACTGAGCGGCACCGGATGCGGGCATGGCCATCGCCGGATATTGAGGATTGTTCATAGGTGCTTGATTCCCGTTCTTTTTCGCATTCACATCGTTGTAGTACGCAATAATGACGCCGATCAGCATCACGATGGCGCCAATGACGAGCATCCACGCGCCCGCACCGAATCCGTAAGTGATGCTGTACATGTTCGTACTACCGCCGGCACCGGATATTTCCACGGCCGCACGGGCCAGCGAATAGATCACCACGACGTCGTCGATAATGGTGACGATCAGCGCGGCCATATCCTGGCGCACCACGGCCAGAATGCCGACGATGACGGCCGCGATACACACGATCCAGCCGACGCCACTATACACGTCCTGGAGATTGACGGACTTGGTCACGGTCTGCGTGACGTTGAACCCGCTCCAATTGAGTCCGGCCGGACCCGCTCCGTATGTCATGGAAGTCTGCACGAACGGCGCGAACGTGCCCACGATGGTCAGTAGCGCTCCCAAAACCGTTACGATCAGCGCGGAATCGTATGTGTGCTTCCCTACGGTAATGGATCGCGTCGGAATACGTCGATTATTGCGTGGCGTTGGCTGCGGTTCCATCATCCCCTCCTCATGTGGCGACTGTTCTCAAGACAATATGAAACGTTCGTCTGAATATCTGCTGAATATTTTCGAAAAAATTAGACAAAAAATGGAAAAATGGCGCAAAAAAGCGGCGACTCGCTCGCTTGAGACAAGTCGCCGCCTACATCAATGCGTCAATCGGTCAGCCGACGAGCGGCTTGACGAGCGGGAACGTGATCGTCTCGCGGATCGTGGCGCCCGTCAGGGCGATCAGCAGACGGTCGATGCCCATGCCCATGCCGCCTGCCGGAGGCATGCCCACGCCGAGGGCCTCGAGGAAGTCCTCGTCGATATCGCAGGCTTCTTCGTCGCCGGCGAGCGCATCCTTGGCCTGAGCCACGAAACGTTCACGCTGCACGATCGGGTCGTTGAGCTCGGAGTAGCCCGTGGCGAGCTCGAAGCCGCGCACGTACAGATCCCACTTTTCCACTACGCCCGGCTTGGAACGGTGGCCCTTGACGAGCGGGGAGGTTTCCACCGGGAAGTCGCGCACGAAGGTCGGCTCGTACAGCTTGTCCTCATAGAAGTGCTCCCACAGGTGTTCCACGAGCTTGCCGCGGTTCTCCACCTCGTCGCGCTCCACACCGAGCTTGTCGGCGATGGCGCCCAGCGTTTCGATATCCGTTTCCGGCGTGATTTCCTGGCCGAGCGCTTCGGACAGCGAATCGTACATGCTCATCGTCTTCCATTCGCCGCCGAAATCGTATTCGGTGCCGTCCAGCAGCGTGACCTTGAGCGAGCCGAAGACGTCCATGGCGGTCTTCTGGATGAGTTCCTTGGTAAGCTTGGCGATCGTGTCGTAGTTGCCGTACGCTTCGTAGGCTTCCACCATCGTGAATTCCGGCGCGTGCGTGGCGTCCACGCCCTCGTTGCGGAAGTCGCGGTTGATCTCGAACACGCGGTCGATGCCGCCCACGAGGCAACGCTTGAGGAACAGTTCCGGAGCGATGCGCAGGTACAGGTCGAGGTCGAACGCGTTCATGTGCGTGGTGAACGGACGGGCCGCGGCGCCGCCGTGGATCGTCTGCAGCATCGGCGTTTCCACTTCGAGGAAGCCGTGGTTTTCGAACGTGTGGCGCAGCGAGGCGACAGCCTTGGAACGGTTGCGCACCATGTTGCGGATGTTTTCGTCGGCGATCATGCCGATGTAGGGCTTGCGCGTACGCGTGTCCTCGTTGAGTTCCTTGTGCAGGGCCGGAAGCGGCTGCAGCGCCTTGGAGGCGATGGCCCATTCGTCCACGAACACGGACAGTTCGCCCGTCTTGGAAGCGATGACGCGACCCTTGACGAACAGGTGGTCGCCCAGGTCCACGAGCTGCTTGAACTTCTTGAGGGAGTCGGCGCCGATCTGCTTCTTGGAGATCATGGCCTGGATCTTCGTGCCGTCGCCTGCGGACAGCTGTACGAAGCACAGGCCGCCGGCGTTGCGGATGAACAGCACGCGTCCGGCGATGCCCACTTCGTCTTCGGTTTCTTCGCCGGCTTCGAGCTTGCCGTCATACTTCTTGCGGACGTCTTCAATGGTGTCGGTCACGTCGAGCGTCACCGGGTACGGGTTCATGCCTTCCTTCAGCATGAGCGCGCGCTTGGCCACGCGCATCTGTACCTGTTCTGGATGGCCGAGGGGGCCGAATTCGCTGTTGGACGGGTCCACGGCTTCGTCAAGCGTGGCGTCGTTGTTGATTTTGTTGCGAATCTCTTCGTCTTGCTTGAGCAACATTTCCGCGTGGTCAACGGTGCTCATTGCTGCGTGCGCAGTCTCTTCTGGTGCATCTTCACGAGTCTCAGTCATAGCCCTACAGTGTACAAAGGCGGCAATACAGTGCCCGGCGTCCGTTTCATTCCCCCTACTTCCCCCACCCACCACACCGCGGCAACCCTGCGCGACACGCCCGAACGACACGCCGGATTTGCACATTCGCGACAGACGCGTAATATGTCACTCGTTGCAAAAAACGGGCTGTGGCGCAGCTTGGTAGCGCGCTTCGTTCGGGACGAAGAGGCCGCGAGTTCAAATCTCGCCAGCCCGACCAACAAAAAACCGCTGAGAAATCAGCGGTTTTTTTTATTTTCCGCACTTCTTCGGTTTCCATATACCTATATATATCTTCTGCATTTTGAGACAGACACGCCGTGGTTCACGTCTCAAAATGCAGAAGAAAGTTTTAAAACGGGAAGAATCCGTTCAGGAGCCCTACCCGATCAGCCATTTTGCATTGGCCACGCCGTAAAGCGGGATGAACGGGATAAGAATCGGCGTATGTTTCGCGTAATGCTGGTATGCGGGATCATCCCCGTATTCCTTGTTCTGTCGCAGTTCGAGGCGGCGCGCCCCGCCAAACATGATCCACACGATACACAAGTATCCGCCGATCGCCGCGATCCACTGCCACGCGCCGTCATATATGGTGACGCCGGAGACGAACACGCCCGTCCACGTCAGCACTTCCCCCAAATAATTGGGACACCGCACAAGCTTGAAGGGCCCCACATTGCAGAAGCCATGCGGATGGCGTTGCTTGAACCTGTTCTTCGTGAAATCGGAGAACGACTCGAGCACAATGCCCGCGCCCATAATCGACGCGCCCACAATGCCCACCACATCGTTGGCGGCGTTGTTGTCGAGCCGGAACAGGATCGGCGAGACCTCGCACGCATACAGCAGTGCGCATGCAAGCCACGTGACGATCTTGAGCGGAGCCTTGACGCGGGAACCGTTTTCTATGGCGTCTTGCATCACGTCATGGTATGAGGCGCTGCGATACTCGCGGATCAGCAGGTATCCGCCGAGGCGCAATCCATACACTATGGCGAGCGATGCCATAATAACGGGAATGACATGCAGGCGCCCCTGCACGCCGAACATGACGAGCAATGCCACGCCGATGGCGGCTACGGAGAACCCGTACCCGATGGAAATGAACCAGATATAGCGCTTGAAGCCGACCGAGCATACGGCGAGCGCAACCAAAAATATAATGAAGAATCCCATGACAATAGCGTAACGAAATTCGTCAACGCGCGCTGCGCCGTTGGTTGATCTTGCTGCCGGCGAACCGGATGCTACATCTGTTCAAGCTGGCGCATCGCGTCCACTACGCGCTGGGCCGTAACGTCGGGAACGGCCGCATGGAACGGAGATTGCGGGCCCGCGGCGAAGTCGGCCACGACTTGCAAGTTGTCGGGCGTGAATTCGAGACCCATTTGCTTCCAGCTGTGCGGCAGGCCGATACGGTCGTAGAACGGCAGCAGCGAGGCGACCTCGTCCGCTTTGCCTTCCACAAGCAGCTGTACGAGCACGCCATACGCGACTTTCTCGCCGTGCATGGTTTGCGTGGATCCGGCAATGCGCGTCAGGCCGTCGTGGACGCTGTGTGCTCCCGATTCGCGGGCGCGCACGCCGCCGAAGCCGCCCACGGTGCCCGCCACGCCGATAATCGTGTCGACCAGCGTACGCACATGCGGATCGTTATACGCTTCCTTGCGCACGGCTTCAAGCGCGGGTTCACTCTCTTCGAGCAGCAGGTCGTGACTAAGTTTCGCACCTTGGTAGGCGATGCGGTCGAACACCGTGGTGTCGGTCGCCAGCGCGAACACGGGTTCCGATTCATACCATTTGGCGAGCGTGTCGCCAATGCCGCCCACGAGCTTGTCGGCGCCCGCCCGTGCGATAAGGTCGGCGTCCACCAGCAGCGCCGTGCTATTGCGCGGATGGAGCGGAACGTTCAGGAAACGGTGCTGGTCGTCGTAGTTGACCGAGAATGGCGAGTATGCGGCGCAGGCGCACGCCAGCGTGGGCACAATGATGAGGTCTATATCAAGGAAGTGCGCGGCATTCTTCGCCGTGTCGGCAAGCTTGCCTGCACCGATGGCCACAATCGCGTCGGCTCCCAACGCTTTGGCCTGCTCGGCAAGTTCGCGCGCGTTACGATCCGAGGAGGATCCGTCGTAGCGCAGCACGGGTGCGAAGAAGTCCTGTGCTCCCGTGTAGTCGAGGAACGCTTCGGCGGACTTGACACCCGTGAAAATCACAGGGTGCTCATAGTCCTCCACATAGCATGCCACTTCCTTGGCGACACCCGGTCGTGTCACATAACGGTTGGGTCCCGGACGCACATCCGAATCCTGAACATAAGTTGCCATAAGCGCTTTCCTTAGTGCGTTTTACGGCGGAATAAACATTGCTAGGCACCTTGGCACAAACGAAATGACAACGGTTCGTCAGTTTCATTATTTGAGATTTTAATTTCAAATAATGGACTATTGCGGATTTCCTCTAGATTCCCCGCCCCGGTTTTGCTAATTCACGCAATAGCGACAGAACCGACCGTCATCCGCTACATTGGAAGCATCAACGACGATAAGAAAGTTTGAATTATGGACGTGCACGCATTCCTGCAGGGGCTCGACGACATTATGAACCGCCATGCGGCCGCGACGGAGGCCGACGACTACCTCATGCAGGCCATGGCCGACGCCGAAAACGCGGGAGACCGCGAAGGGCTGCTTACCGTACTCAACGAAACCATGGGATTCTACCGTTCCCAGTCCCGCCATGACGACAACCAGTGGATCGTGCAGCGGGCGCTCGAGCTCGGCTCGCAGCTAGGCATCGAGAACAGCGACGCTTGGACGAGCACGCTGATCAACGCGGCAACGGCCCAACGTGCGGCCCAACACTACGACCAGGCGGAAGACCTCTACGGGCAGGCCATCGCGCAAGCGCAACGCACCTACGGCCCCTACGACCGGCGTTTGGCCGCATTGCACAACAACATGTCGATGCTCTACAGCGAGACGAACCGACTGGAGCAGGCCGAAGAGGAACTTGAACGCGCGTTGGAAATCCTCAAGGCCGACAACGCCTTGCAATCGGCGGATATCGACGCGGCTTCCACCTACACGAATCTTGCGCTTGTAGAGCTGTCCCAAGCCCATGCGGCAACTGAAGCAGGCGACAGTGAAACCGCACAGGCCAAAACCGCACAAGCCCATGCCAACGCCATCGCCTCGCTCGACATTTACCGCGAGGGCCACCATGAGGGCAGCGCCCATTTCGCGGCGGCGCTCGCCGGCTATGCCCAGACATGCTATGCCGTAAAGGATTACGCGGGAGCCACACGCGCATACCGGCGCGCGCTGGAAGTAATCGACGAATGCTACGGGCGCAATACCGACTATTACCGCGTCACCGAAAGCAACCTGCGGCAGACCGAACAGATGCTGGCCCAGTCCGGCCAGGCGCATACCGAGAGCGATCCGGACGCCTCGACGCCCATATCTCACGCGCCCGAGGACATTACGGGAATGGAACTGTCCAAACGGTATTGGAACGACGTGGTCAAGCCCATGGTGCGCGACCGGTTCCCGCAACTTGACGGGCGCGTAGCCGCGGGCCTGGTGGGCCACGGCTCCGAATGCTACGGATTCGACGACGCCATCTCGCGCGACCACGATTTCTATCCGCGCGTATGCCTATGGCTCACGGATGAGGATTACGCGCAGCATGGCGCCACGTTGCAACAGGCGTACGAGGAGCTTCCCAAAGACTTCTTGGGCTTCCATAAAAATGTGGTTACCGCGCGTACGCGGGCGCAGCGCCGCGACGGCGTATTCGCCATTCCCGCATTTTTCGAATCCATCACCGGGTATCCCGCGGCCCCGGACCAGGATGCTCCGCACGCGTGGCTCATGCTTAGTGAAGCCACTCTCGCCGCGGCCACAAACGGACGCGTCTTCGCCGATCCGTTAGGCGCGTTCTCCAAGGCGCGCCAATCCTTCCTGCTCATGCCGCGCGACGTGCAACTGTCGTTGATCTCGCGCCGGTTGGGCATGGCGGCGCAGGCCGGGCAGGCGAATCTGCCCCGCATGCTGGCACGCGAAGACGCTTCGGCCGCGCATCTATGCGTCACGGAATTCGTCAACGCCGTTTCCTCACTCGTGTTCCTGTGCAACAATCCCGTCACGGCGGGATATTTGCCGTATTACAAATGGCAGTTCGCCGCTTTGCGCAAACTTTCGCGGCGCATGGGCATGCGCCTTACGGGCGTGACCGAGCTTCTGGAGCGTACACTGGCGCTCGCTTCCCCGGCATGCGCGCCCCAGACGCAGGGCGACACCGCTCGCCAAGAACTTGCCGCGATCATCGAACGCATTTGCACGATGATCGTCGCGTATCTCAATGAATCGGGACTTTCCACCAGTACCGACGTGTTCCTGGAAAACCAGCGGCCGTACGTGGAAGCCCATATCGAATCAGACGATCCCGTATTGCACAGCCTGTGAACACTTTGCGGACTCGCACGCACACCAATCAACCACCCACCGAACGGAACACCATGACCACACAGTCCCGCGAACAGCAGCCCCGCACCGAATCCGCCCAGCCTGAGCAATCCGCACAGCAGCGGCTCGACCGCATCAACCATATTGTCGATTTGGAATGGGGCCAGTTCCAGCGCACCACGAACGCGGGAGGCCGCGCCGCCTGCCAGAACGACAACGACACATTCCGCATCATGCGCTTGAGCCAGTTCGCCACATGGCCCGACGCGCTGCTGCGCTCCTATGAGCAGGACCTCGAGCAAGCCGACACGCAAGGCCGCAATCTCGTCACGGAAAAGTATGCGCGCATGATGGCGTCCACCGTTCCCGACGAATACGAACGCGCCATCGCCCCGTACTTGCCCGAGCTTTCCGAAGAGCGCACGGAGCTGCAGGAACGCATCATCGCCATCCAAGTACGTTGGGCGCAGGAGTTCCGCAAACGGTACCCGAAACTGGGCTCGGCGATGCGCGTGCTGCGTACCAGCGAAGACACGCCCCAAGCCACGTCATTCGAAACATATTTGCGAGGAGAGCTTTCGACATATTCACCGCGGACGTTGGAGGAATATGCGGCGTTCGTCGAACGCTTATGTGATGAATGTCATAATTTAACTCAGGAAACTGTGCTGAACACCGTACGAATGTCGGGATTTTCTTCTCTTGACGAGGCCGAGAATTGCCAGTAAGCCTTAGTAAAACGTTATACCAGCCGCAACACACCGTGACCCCCTTTACTTTAAGAATATTTTAAGGAAGGGTTTTTAAACTGCGAATGTTTATATATGGCTAACTTGACATCCGTCCTATGACGAGTTTCATATGCGCGCGCGGTTATGGGCATGACTCGTAAGGGAACCTCAATGGAACAGTCGGCCCCCATATTACGAACCAACGGGAAGTACAACTGTGCGTAAGCAAAATGCTTGGAAAAGAGTCGAGCTGACACTCATCATGTCGATTGTGTTGTTCGGACTGCTGAGCATTCTGTCCGTCGCCATGACTCCGAGCTGGAAGGTGCGCCCGTACGCGCAGCACTTGCGTATCAATTCCGCCGACACCTCGTTCTCCGCGCGCGGCGTCTCCCCCACGCCCGAAGGCACTTACAAGGTGAAGACCACCGATATCACGTTCACGATTTCCGATGGCAAAACCACGCATGCCATTGTGCGCGAACCCTTGGGCGCTCCGACCGATCACCCCGCATGCGTGTTCGTACACGGAGCGGGAACGGGCAAAGCCAAGGAAGTATACGCTGATCTGGCCTCGGCGCTGGCATCTTCGGGCATTACCACACTTGTGCAAGACAAGCGTTTGGACAACTATACGGCCCTGTCGCGCGATTACCAGTCCAACGCCGTCGACTATGAGGCGGGTCTCAACACGCTGCGCCGCTGGCCCGGCGTGGACGCGGCCAAAACGGGCTTGTACGCGGAATCCGAGGGCACATGGATCGCCATGATCATGGCCAAGCAGGATCCGCATATCGCTTTCGAAATTCTCACTTCGCCGCCCGTGGTCTCTCCACGTTCGCAAATCGCCATGGCCGCCACGGAATATCTGAACGTGGCAGGTGTGCCCAATTCGCTCTATAGCATCGTGCCAAAAATCACGAGCATGAACTTCGGATGGCTTGGCCTCAACTACGCGAACTTCAGCCCCGAGCCCTATTACAGCTCGCTGACGATGCCGCTGCTCGTCAACTATGGCACGCTTGATCCGTCGATGCCCATCGAGCAGGGCGCACAGATCCTTATCGACGAGGCGGCCGCCGTGGGCAACACCAATGTGGGCGTGCGCTACTACCCCACGAACCACCAGATGCGTACGGGATCGTCGCGCGCATTGCCGAACTTGCCACTGGAGCCGCATTACACGCACAATCTGGAAGACTGGGTGCATATCGTTTCTTCCGGCGCCTCCGCGGACGCATGGACTTCGCCGATGATCGCCGGCGACCAGCCGTTCCAGGAGTACAAGGCGCCCAAGCACATCACGCCGGGATTGATCCGCAACATCAACGTGATCATCATCTTCGTGGCCATCTGCCTGATCGCCTGGGTGGTAGCGGCCCTCGCCAGCCTGGGCCTTGTGGTGGTCAACGGGCTGCGCGCAGCACGCATGCGCCGCGCGCGCAAACTCTACGACGACGCCTGCGCCATCCATGACGAGGCGCTTGAGGCCCAATACGCCCGCGAGTTCACCAGGCTGCCCCATCCCACGCGCTTCTCGGGCATTACGGGCACGCTGATCGTTACCAACGTGCTTATGGCGCTTGTCATGATCATCGGTTGCGCCGGGTACCTCAACCTTATGGCAACTTCGGCATTGCGCCTGAACGACGACAACGCCGGCATGTTGAACCTGGGCTGGTCGCTGCTGCGCCTTGGCGCCATCGCGTCGATTGTGCTGCTGTCGTGGATGTGGGACCGTATTCTGCTCAACAAGACGCGCTTCCATTTCAAGGACGAGCCCGTTCATCAGCCCAAGCGCATGATGCCGGGCCACTGGATCGTCATTGTCGCGGCCACCATCTGCATGCTGGCCATGCTGTTCTTCGCGACTTTCCTCGGCGTGCTCTCGTTCTAATGCCGTTCCCGTCTTCAGGAGCGCAAGCGACTGAAGACTTACCAGTGAAGCCGTCGGCGTTGTTTGCGCCGGTCATGCGCGGCCTCGTGCGCGGCCAACGCAAAGCCAATACCCGCTCCAGCCAACGCGCCCATCCAGTAGGCGACGCGCGGGCGGCGCAAGAAGTTGCCGATTGACTTGGTGCTCGAAAGCATGGTCGACCCGATCAACACGCGCATGGGATGGCGCACACGCCGGTCCAACAGCTCGCCGAATGTCAATACGCGCGTACGGTAACGGCGCGGATCGGACTGCGCAAACTCGAACACGCGCAATCCACGCTCCCGTGCGGGCGGCCCATAGGACGTGAATCCGCACGTCGGCCCGTATCCCAAATCCAATCCTTGCATGCTGCCGATCACCGTATTGGAATGGTCATGGCCGAAGAACAGCGCAAAATAGCCGGGCGTTTGCGCCAATGCGGCGACCTCGCCGCTATTGTGTTCCGAACAGCTGGGCGGCTCCCCCAATCGCGATCCCGGCACGCACAAGCGTTCGTCCACCACATAGCAGCGGTCCGCATGGGAACGGAACCCGCGAATCGCCCCGGCCGTAAAGCGTGACACGGGACGCAACAGATCGTAGATTTCGGGAGGCGCGATGTGCTGGAACGCGATCGTGGGAACGGGAGCGCCCTGCGCAGTGCGCCCGCGGTCCACGGCACGCAACCATGCCACGGCCCGCGCGTCGGCGGCACCATAGCCGCCATCGGGTTCGTAATCCCCGGAATTGACAAGCGTCACGCCCATCGCCGGCGCGGATCCCGCGCGGTCGTACACGGGAATGTAATACGTTCCCGGATCCAGCCAATGGTTCTCGCCCACCTGCGCGCGCCCCACATATCCGGGGAAGCGCGCATATATGCGGTCCTGTTCCTCCAAATCGACGCCGCACTGGAAATCGTGATTGCCGTACGTGACGGCGAACGGAATGCCGCGGCTGACAATCGGCCGCAAAAACGCGGCGATCGTGCGTTCCACCTTCGCAATCGTGCGTTCCATGTCCGAAGCGCGTTCGCCGGGCGTCTCATGGGCGCGGCAGGCGCCGGCAAGACGGCCGAGCGTCTGTTCCAACCGCATGGACGCCTGAATGCCGCGCGCCATGGCGGAACGGTTGTCGGGATCGTCGCGCCGCGCGATGAACGTACGCCGGTAGGCCGGATCATATCCGCGAATCTGGTCTCCCGTAAGCACCACAAGATCGGGATCGGCCTCGCGTACGACGGCCTCGATCAAGTCGACGGCGTCGCGCGCCACATCCGGACCGTCCTGGATGTCCGCAAGCTGCAGAATACGGAAAGTGCCGTCGGCGCGGAATTGCAATGGAACGTTCATGACGCCCAATCTAGCGCGTTGCGGACGCCAAAGGAAGGAATGCGCGACCCCTTTGTGTGTTGCATGTCCATTTAGTCTCGCAAGCCGTGTACTATAGGGCGAGTTGCAATCTTTTAGAAAAGGAACGGAGGCTTAAGATGGGTTCGGTCATCAAGAAGCGCCGCAAGCGGATGAGCAAGAAGAAGCACCGCAAACTGCTGCGTAAGACTCGTCACCAGCGCAAGTAGTCTTACGTATTGCTTGTACTTAGAGCTTGAAAACAAAACCCGTGAAACCGCAAGGTTCCACGGGTTTTTGCTTATCTTATAGCGGCTCAGTGTTGCTTGTTAGGGTTGAACATCTTGCGCGGGCCGTCCGGATCGCCCACAATCACTTCGTCCACCATGTTGAGGAACAGGCCGTGCTCCACCACGCCGACCGTGGTGATCAGGTCGAGGGCGAGCTCCTGCGGGTTGTCGATGCGCTCAAGGTGCAGGTCGACCACGTAGTTGTTCTCGTCGGTGCGCACGGGCTTGCCTTCGGCGTCGAGACGCAGCACGGGCTTGTAGCCGCGCTTTTCGAAGCGCTCGATCACGTGGGCCGCGCCGAACGGGATGACTTCTACAGGCAGCGGGAACTTGCCGATCACGTCCACAACCTTGGACTGGTCCACAATCCACACGATCTTGTCGGAGTTGACGGCCACGATCTTCTCCCACAGCAGTGCGGCGCCGCCGCCCTTGATGCCGTTGAAGTTCGCGTCCACTTCGTCGGCGCCGTCAATGCACACGTCGATGTGGTCCACGTCGTCGATGTCGACGATCTTGATGCCGTAGCCTTCCGCCTGCTCCTGGGTGCGGCGGGAAGTGGTGACGCCCGTGAACTGCAGGCCTTCCTCCTGCACACGGCGGCCCAGTTCATCCACCAAGAAACGCACGGTGGAACCCGTACCGAGGCCGGCGATCATGCCGTTCTCGATGAGCTTGGCCGCTTCAATGCCAGCTGCCTTCTTCAGCGCATCTTGCTGTGCCTTGTCCATAAGCACTCCTTTATATAGATACTTCTGTCGGTCGCCTCTATCCTAGCTATCGCGGCCGATCACACGGGACCATTACGCCAGGAACGGTGCGTTGGAGAGCGTGAGTGTGCCGTCGGGCTCCACATAGCCGTCGACTTCCACAAACCCGTGGATATGGCGTGCGCCGCCCGTAAACGAGGGGCTTGTGCGCGGTTCGGGCGCCATGTGCACGGCGCCGCTCACGGTGATGCCCGTAAATCGCGGGGCCTGGCGTTCCTGCGCACGTTCCGGACGCCGTGACGATACCGAGCGCGGCGCGGCGGCCTCTTGCGTTTGGTCGGCCAGTTCGCCCGTCTCGGCGTTTACCGCGCCTGCTCTGCCGGCTACCGGTTGCGTTTCGTCCTTGTCGACTTCCACGGATTCATGTTCGGTTTCCTCGATTGGCACATCCGGATCGGCCGTATGCGATTTGACATACGCTTCGTCCGTAATGGCGCCGTCGAGCAGCAGTTGCGCGTCAGCCGGAACGTCCGTGGAGTCGTCCGCATACTCGCTTTTGAGCAGCGACTGCCACCCTTCCTTGGGCAAATATCCGTCTTTGGCGCCGCTACGGCAATCCTGCGCGTAGGTACGCGCCAGTTCGTCGACTTTCTCGTTGCCCGCGTTGCCCGCATGCCCCTTGACCCAGCGGAATTTGACAGATCCCTCACGCGACGTGATTTCCTTGTCGATCGCCTTGATCACGTCCGCATTCTTGACGGGCTTTTTCTGCGAATTTTTCCAGCCGTTCTTCTTCCAGCCGTGAACCCACTTTGTGGAACAATTGATGGCGTACTGGGAGTCCGATTCGATCAACAGCGGCTCGCTGCCGCGGTGCGCGCGCAGCGCCTGCAGAACGGCGCATAATTCCCCGATTTGGTTCGTGCCGTTCGTGGCTCCCCCCGCGTCACAATCCCCATAATGGTGGTGGTCCGCGCTCGCCTTCGATTCGGCGTCGCTATGGTCGGCCCACGCCCACCCCATCGGTCCGTTCGGATTGCCGAGGGCGCTGCCGTCAGTGGAAACTGTAATAGTCATGCTCGTAAGTATAGAAAAGGGCGACGCCTCGTGGAGCGTCGCCCTTTGCATTGAGTGCCGATTTATCGATCAGTGCTCAATCTTGATGACCGTGTCGCCGATCTTGGCGTCAAAGTTGACGACCGGCGTGACCGCCTTGAGGGCGGCCGTGTTCAGTACGGTCATGAGCGTGTTGGTGCTGTAGCCAGCATCCTTGACCTTGTTGAAGTCAACCGTGACGAGCTTGTCGCCGGCGTTCACGCGCTGGTTG
The DNA here is from genome assembly GCF_000741255.1 of Bifidobacterium magnum. GTDB lineage: Bacteria > Actinomycetota > Actinomycetes > Actinomycetales > Bifidobacteriaceae > Bifidobacterium > Bifidobacterium magnum. Next base: position 390,870 of record NZ_JGZB01000004.1, on the reverse strand, counting down.
GCGGAAACGGCCACTTCGAAGCCGTCGCCGTTCATCTTGACCGTGTCGATGCCGACGTGCACGAGCACTTCCACACCGTCGTCGGTCTTGATGCCGAAGGCGTGGCCCGTTTCGGCCACGGTCTGCAGCACGCCGGAAACCGGAGCGTACACGTACTTGTCGGCCGGCTCAATGGCCACACCCTCGCCGAGAGCGCGGGAAGCGAAGACCGGATCACCGCAAGCGTCAAGCGAGATGACCTTGCCCTCGACCGGGGCGAGCACGGCGGTAGTCGGCTGTGCATCGGCGGTGGCGTCCATGACCTCAGGGGTCATTGGCTTGTCGCCGGGCTGCAGGTTGTCGTCAATGTGCTCTTCAGCGTAGAGGACGGCGTTCTGGTTGGCGTCGGTCTCGTGAGCAGCTTCGGCGGCGGCAGCGGCCACACGGGCCTTGACTTCAGCCTTCTGTTCCGGCGTACGGTAATCGAAGATGACCACCATGAACAGGGACACGAAGAACGCGACAGCGATGGAGATGGCGTAAACCCACATCTGGTCGAAGACCGGGATGGTCAGCAAGGAGGTGAAGGCGAAGGCCGTGGTGGTCACGCCGCGCACCGTGGCGCCGGCCACGTGGGACGGGAAGAGGTAGCCCAAGATGGCAATCGTCAAACCGCCGGCGAAGCAGCCGACCAGCATGCGCTTGTAGATGCCCTTGAAGCGAAGGTGGATGCCGTACAGAGACGGTTCGGAAACGCCACCGAGCAGGCCTGCGGCGAGGGCGCCCGTTGCGGTCTGGCGCATTTCCTTGTCCTTGTCACGCAGGGCGAGGATCAGGACACCGGCCGTGGTGCCGAAGCAGGCGAAGTTCCAAGTACCCATCGGGCCCTGGATGAAGTCGTAGCCCATGGTCTGAATGTTCATGAGCATCAGGGCGTTCAGCGGCCAGTGCAGACCCAGCGGCACCAGGAACGGGTACAGCATAGGAATCAGGATGGCGAAGAGGAACGGGACGTGGCTATTGAGCCAGGACAGGATGATGCCGAGCCAGTTGCCGACCCAGATGCCGATCGGGCCGATGAGGAAGGCGCCGAGGATGCCGACGATGATCATGGCGAAGAACGGCACGAACACGAGCTGGATGGAGTCAGGAATGATCTTCTGCAGACCCTTGTAGACGAGTGCGAGCACACCGGCGAGCAGCAGCGGCACGAACACGTTGCCCGAGTAATCGGACAGCTGCATCGGCAGGCCGAGCACGGTGGTGGTGCACTGCGTGTTGCCCATTACCTCGTGGCAGTGGGTCTGGGACCACGTGGTGTTCATGAGGCTCATGAACGACGGGGTCATGAGGGCGGCCATGATGGCGCCGCCCAGCCACGGATCAACGTGCAGCTTCTTGGAAGCGTTGTACGCGATCATGATCGGCAGGAAGTAGAAGACGCCCTTGTACAGAGCCTGGAAGAACACGGTGGTCGGGTTCTGCGTTTCGCTGGAGATCCAGCCGCAGGCGATGCACACGTTCAGGATGGCGATGATCAGGGACGCGCCAAGCAGCACGCCGAGGATCGGGCGGAAGGAGTCGGACAGGAACTCGAAGAAGTTGTCGACCCACTTGTTCTTGCCGCGGATACCCTTTTCACGCTCGGCGGCCTTGAGGTCCGCGTTGCTCATCTCGCCGCTGCCGGAGTCGGCGCTGGCGCTTCCGCTGCCCACCTTGGCCATGGAAGGCAGGCTCATGATCTTGTCGTACATCTGGGCGACGGTGCCACCGATGACGACCTGGTAACGATTGCCAGCCTGCGGAACGGCGCCAAGAACGCCCTTCATGTGATCCAAAGCGTCCTTATTGACCTTCGAATCATCGACTAGCTCAAATCGCAATCGTGTAGCGCAGTGCGTCAAGCTCTTGACGTTGCCCGCGCCACCGATGGCGTCGATAATCTGCTGGGCAGTAGAGTCGGCCATCATTGTCCTTTCTTATTATGCAATGCCGCATACGCGGAAAATGGCGCAACTCGTGAAATCTTCCATCAAACTCAATGTTCACCCGAGTTCCATGAATTCATGTCCCGTAGTGGCGCCGTTGCTCTCTTGGGCGAATGTGCTCAAGACTTTACCGGATTTTCACATTTTCAGAAAATCCAGAAAAAGAGTTTTCCGTGCATTCCACGTTGCAAACGTAGTCATACCCATGGAAAAATATGGAGATTTGCCGAAAATTTGGAAATCGTTTTCTGAAATAATTTGCCGTCAGCATAATTTCACAATGTTCTCTTTAAGTCTCAAAAACGCACAAAATTCGATCAAATTCTTATCGCGCCCCATGCTTCGTGGCACAATGAACACTATGGTTGCAAAGAATGCGGGAATGCCCGCCACCCCAGAAGATCTAATCAATGTGGACGAGGTCATTGGTGCTTACTATGACGTTGTCCCCGACCCCTCCGCTCCGGCCGAGCGCGTGATTTTCGGCACCTCCGGACATCGCGGCTCCTCGCTGAAGCACTCGTTCAACGAAGCCCATATCGTGGCCATTTCGCAGGCTATCGCCGAATACCGCAAGTCGGCCGGCGTCAACGGCCCGCTCTACATCGGCCGCGACACGCACGCGCTGAGCCTTCCGGCATGGAAGACCGCCATCGAGGTCCTCGTGGCCAACGGCGTACGCGTACGTATCGATTCGCGCGACGATTACACCCCTACCCCGGTGATTTCGCAGGCCATCCTGACGCACAACCGCGCCGCCGACGGCACGCAGCGTTTCACGGGCGACGGTCTGGCCGACGGTATCGTGGTCACTCCTTCGCACAACCCGCCCACCGACGGCGGCTTCAAGTACGACCCCGTCACGGGCGGCCCGGCACCGGCCGAAGTGACGAACGCCATCGCCAACCGCGCCAACGAGCTGCTCGGCAACTTCAAGGCGATCAAGCGCATTCCGTTCGATCAGGCGATCAAGTCCGATTTGGTGGAACGTTTCGACTATCGTGAACATTATGTGGACGATTTGAAGAATGTTATCGATTTTGACGTAATCCGTTCCTCCGGTGTGCGTCTCGGCATCGATCCGTTGGGCGGCGCGTCGGTCAACTATTGGCCGCTGATCAACGAAAAGTACGACCTGAACATCGGCGTGGTACGTCCGGACGTGGATCCGACCTGGCGTTTCATGACGCTGGATCACGACGGCAAGATCCGCATGGACCCGTCCTCCACCTACGCGATGAAGGGCCTCGTGGATTCCCTGAACGCCGGCGCGTGGGACAACTACGACCTCGTGGGCGGCACCGATCCGGACGCCGACCGCCATGGCATCGTGTGCCCGAACTGGGGCGTCATGAACCCGAACCACTATCTGGCCGTATGTGTCGCCTACCTGTTCGGCGGCAACCGTCCGGGCTGGCCTGCCGGCGCCGGCGTAGGCAAGACCGTGGTCTCCTCCTCGCTGATCGACCGTGTGGCCGCATCGATCCCGGCCAAGCTCGTGGAAGTGCCCGTGGGCTTCAAGTGGTTCGTGGATCCGCTGTTCACGGGTGAAGTGGCCTTCGGCGGCGAAGAGAGCTCCGGCATGAGCTTCCTGCGCTTCAACGGCCGCGTGTGGACGACCGACAAGGACGGCATCATCCCCGACCTGCTGGCCGCGGAGATCACGGGCAAGACGGGCAAGAACCCGGCCCAGATCCATCAGGAGCAGGTGGCTGAATTCGGCGAAAGCTGGTATGCGCGCGTCGACACGCCGACTACGCTCGAGCAGAAGCAGAAGTTCGCCAACCTCACGGGCGACGATGTGACGGCCACCACGCTGGGCGGCGAAGAGATCATCGCCAAGATGACGAAGGCCCCGGGCAACGATGCGCCGATCGGCGGCCTCAAGGTCGTCACGAAGGACAACTGGTTCGCCGCTCGTCCTTCCGGCACCGAAAACATCTACAAGGTGTACGCGGAATCCTTCGTGTCCCCCGAGACGCTCGCCAGCGTGCTCGACGAGGCGACCGAAGTGGTCGACAAGGCGCTTGCCGACTGATTGACGCGCACCTAAGCCACTAAAAAGGCTCCCGCAATCGCGGGAGCCTTTTTGCATGCCGAACAAATCGAACAGTTAGAGCACGGGCACACGCACCAGCAGCGCGTTATGGTCCACCGTGAACTTCAAATGCTGCGTCGGCGGCAGCAGATCACCGTCCACCTGCGCGGGAACGGGATGCGGCAGACGGATCTCGGCGCTTACGCCCTGCAGCTGGTCGATTGTGGAATTGCGCGACAGCGGACTCTGTTGCGCCTTGCCCGTGATCGTCTGGTGCACCACATCGCCGAACAGGTTCGCCCAACCCAGCAGGCCGCCCGTCGTATCGATAATCTCAAAATCGAGCAGGCCGTCACTCACGGTCGCATCTGGCATCAACGAGAACATCGGAATCTCACCGCAATTGCCGGCCAGGAACGTACGGAACTGCAGATCCGTATTCGTCACCGTATCCCCGTTCGCGCGCGTCAGGGAAACCGTCGCATGGTACTTGGGCGCAAACAGATGTTTCGCACCGGACACGAAATACGCGAGCCAACTGATATTCTTCTTCAATTCCGGATCCGTATCGTCAATCATCATCGCGTCGAATCCGATGCCCGCAATAATCAGGAACGCATGGCCATGGTCGTCATCAGGCTTGTCAAGCAGCGTAAGACGGCCGATATCAACCGTACAGGAACCATGGGAAACGGCAATGCCGAGCGCCGCGTCCAAATCGTCCACAGGAATGCCCATGTTGCGCGCGAACAGATTGCCCGTACCAATGGGAATAATGCCCATCGCATGTCCCGAACCGGCCATCGCGCTGGCCACCGTACGCACCGTGCCGTCGCCGCCCACGGCGATCACCACATTGGCCCCGTTACGCAACGCCTCGAACGCGCATGCACGACCATCCTTGTCGAGCTGCGTGTCGATAAAAGAAAAATTCTCAATGTGATGGGTATGGCAGAACTCCGTGATATGCGCACGGACTTGCTCGGCGGACGGCTTGGAAGGATTGATCACGAACGTATAGCACACTGGATCGCCGTGGCGGTTCCCCAACAGCCGCTTGCGCCGACGACGCAAGTTCAACCGCCACGCGCCAACGATCGCCGCGGCCAACAACACTACACACAATACGGCAACAATAATGGGGGGTAACAAATCAGTCATACGCATACGCTCCTCATATATGTTCCGCAAGTTTACGGTACTCATCATAAAACAGTTCCATAGAAGTTGCGCCTATGGTAATGTCACGTTGCCAAAGAGGTGCGATTCCCGCGCATTTGCCCAGCGCACGGGCCACAAACGCCTGTCTGCGAACCGCATTACTCTTGAGCCTATGCTCGATATTCAATTCATCCGTGAACATCCGGAAATCGTGAAGGATTCCCAGCGCAAGCGCGGCGAATCCGTGGAACTCGTAGACGAAGTGCTGCGTACCGACGAAGTGCGCCGCGCCTCGCTCAAGGAATACGAGGAAGCCCGCGCCAAGCAGAAGGAAATTGGCAAGCAGGTCGCCAAGGCCGCTCCAGAGGAGAAGGCCGCCCTCATTGCCCAGACCAAGGCGCTGTCCGAAGAGGTCTCCCAGCACAAGGCCGATGCCGACGCCGCGGCCGGCGAATACACCACCGCCATGTGGAAGCTGTCCAACATCGTCGAACCGGAAGCTCCGGAAGGCGGCGAGGACGACTACGTGGTCGTCAAGAAGGTCGGCACGATCCGCGACTTCGCCGCGGAAGGCTTCGAACCGAAGGACCACCTGACGCTCGGTGAAGGCGTTGCCGGCATCGACATGAAGCGCGGCGTGAAGGTCTCCGGCTCCCGCTTCTACTTCCTGCGCGGCGCTATCGCGCGTCTGCAGATCGCCATGCTCACCATGGCCGTGGACCAGGCTGAAGAGCACGGATTCACGCTCGCCATCACTCCGACGCTTGTGCGTCCGGAAATCATGCGCGGCACGGGCTTCCTGAACTCCCACGCCGATGAAATCTACCGCCTGCGCGAGCCCGACGAAGACTACCTCGTGGGCACCTCCGAAGTGGCGCTGGCCGGCATGCACGAGAACGAGATCCTCGACTTGAACAACGGCCCGCTGCGCTACTGCGGCTGGAGCTCCTGCTACCGCCGTGAAGCCGGCGCCGCAGGCAAGGACACCTCGGGCATCATCCGCGTCCACCAGTTCGACAAGGTGGAAATGTTTGTGTACGCCAAGCCGGAAGACTCCTACAAGGAGCATGAGCACCTGCTCGCCATGGAAGAGGAAATGCTCGGCAAGGTCGAGGTCCCGTACCGTGTGATCGACACGGCCGCCGGCGATCTGGGCTCCTCCGCCGCCCGCAAGTTCGATTGCGAAGCTTGGGTGCCGACGCAGGGCCGTTACCGCGAGCTCACCTCCACGTCCAACTGCACGCAGTACCAGGCCCGCCGCCTCAACATCCGCGAACGCGTGGATGGCGGCACCGAGGCCGTGGCAACGCTGAACGGCACGCTGGCCACCACGCGTTGGCTTGTGGCCATCATGGAGAACCACCAGCAGAAGGACGGCTCCATCGTGATTCCGAAGGCCATGCGCGCTTACATGGGCGGCAAGGAAGTCATCGAACCTACCGCTTGGGAAGCCTGAGCGTTTTCGTAGCCAATATTCCATGAGAACATTGGCACCGCGAAAAGTTGTGGTATAGTCATTCTTTGTGCGATTCTAGGCTAGAAAAACATAGAGCAATCGCGCTTGGATGAGTGTCCGAGCGGTCGAAGGAGACGGTCTTGAAAACCGTTGACGGGAAACTGTCCGCGAGTTCGAATCTCGCCTCATCCGCCCAATAGATAAGGGCTTCCGGAACATTCCGGAAGCCCTTTTTCGTATGTTCATACGTGCGATTTACAGCGGGAAATGCTCATATAGCGTTTCCACCGAATCGGTAGGCCCGCTTATCTTGAACACAGCCGTATCGTTTTTCCAAATCGCCACGGCTTTGCCGTCGCCGGCCTGTTTGACCACATACGAGCCCGTGGTCTTGCCGTCCACCTTGATGTTGCCCGTGGCCAGCTGATCGCCCGTGGAAGCGCCGTTGAGCGAATCGTACTGCTGCTGCGCCGTGGCCGAGGTGGCCCACTGCCCCACAATCAGCGTGGCGTCCTCCGATTCGGTGCCGTTCGAATACACCACGCTGTATTCCTCGACGGGTTCCGAGGCCTTCCATTCCGTGGTGGCCTTGGCGGAAGTGCGCGCAAAATTCGCCACCGAATCGGGCATGGCGGAAAGCAGCGAGCTTGCGTCCTTGGGCAGCGGGGACGCCTTGATCGTGGGCGTGGCGCTCGTAACCTCGGTGTGGAGCTGGCTTGGCGTCGCGGCCTTGCGTACGGCCCAACCCGGCCAGAAGAATGCGAATACCACCGACAACACCACCACCGCGGCCACCACGATCACGGCGATGCGCAACTTCATGATGGAAGACATTCCGCGTTTTGAAGCGTTGCGTTGCGATTTCTTGCGCTTCACATTCGTTCTATTCGATGCATTCGCTTTTGGCATGCCTCCCATTGTGTCACGGCCGGCCGATGACGGCCACATGTGGCCGCCTCCCCGCCGCTTTTAGGGACCTCTACCCTACTTGCGCTCGCCGCGGTTTGACTCTAGATTCGTCACTATGGCGAAAACTTCTGTGCAATATGTGTGTACCGAATGCGGCTGGACGGGCGCGAAATGGGTGGGACGCTGCCCCACTTGTGGTGAATGGGGTACCGTGGAGGAATTCCATGAAGCGCGCCCCGCCGCTGGTTCCCGTACTGCTGCAGCCGGCCGCACGTCGCGCACGCAGCCCGCTGCCGCGTCCGTCACGAGCGCCGCCGCCCCCCATTTCGCAGATCGGCACTGATTCCGTGCAGCGGTTGCATACGGGATTCGGCGAGTTCGACCGTATTCTTGGCGGCGGCATTGTGCCCGGATCCGTGATTCTTATTGCGGGCGAACCCGGCATTGGCAAGTCGACGCTGCTTCTGGAAACGGCCGGCCATATTGCGCGCGAGCCCGAGCGTAAAGTGCTGTACATTTCGGGCGAAGAGTCCCAGGCGCAAGTACGCATGCGCGCCCAGCGCGTCAATGCTGTCGAGGATCGGCTCATGCTCGCGTCCACTACCGATTTGGCCACCGTACTCGCGTTGATCGAGCAGGAGCGGCCGTCGCTGGCGATTGTGGATTCTGCCCAGACGATCGTTTCGCAGGACGTTGATGGCATTTCCGGCGGTTCCACGCAGGTGCGCGAGGTGGCGAGCGCCCTGATCGACACGGCCAAGTCGATTAATGTGCCTGTGCTGCTGGTGGGACACGTGACAAAAGACGGTTCGATTGCGGGTCCGCGCACGTTGGAGCATTTGGTGGATGTGGTCTGCCAGTTCGAGGGCGAGCCGCAGACGGCGTTGCGTTTGTTGCGCGCCGTGAAGAACCGTTTCGGCCCTACCGACGAGGTCGGCTGTTTCGACATGAGTGGTGAGGGCATTGAAGAGGTTACGGATCCGGCGGGCCTGTTTTTGTCGGCTGGCGAGACCGATGTGGATGGCACTTGTGTGACGTTCACGCTGGACGGCCATCGTTCGCTGGCTGTGGAGATTCAGGCGCTCGTCACCAATTCGGTGCTTCCCACTCCGCGCCGCGCCGTCAATGGTGTGGATTCGAACCGGTTGGCCATGCTTGTGGCCGTGTTGTACCGGCATGGCGGCATTGCGCTGCTCAATAATGATTTGTATGTGTCCACAATTGCGGGCGGCAAGGCGCGTGAGCCTTCGTGCGATCTGGCGATTGTGGCGGCGTTGGCGAGCGCTTCGCTGTCTCGTGCGGTTCCTCGCACGACGTGTGCGATTGGTGAGATTTCGTTGACGGGACAGGTGCGTCCCGTGCCGCGTCTGGAATACCGTTTGCGTGAGGCGGCGCGGCTTGGCTTTACCGTGGCCGTAGTGCCGCCTATGAAAAAAGCCCCTGATATTCAGGGGCTTACGGTCGTACAGACGGCGTCGTTGTCGGAAGCGTTACGCGCGCTGGGACTGTCGCCGCGTTCGTAACGTACGCCACGGAATATGGTGCCGTATTCCGTGGCGTACGTTACGCGCCGACCATAATCTCAATTATTTGAGCAGTTCGTCGACAGTTTTCTTGTCGCGTTCCAGTTGTGCGACGAGTTCGTCTTTCGAGTCGAATTTGATTTGCGGACGCAGGAACGACTCGAATTCCACGCGCACGCGGTGTCCGTACAGATCGATCCAGTCGTCCGTGAGCGCGTACGCTTCGAGCGTGCGGTCGTTGCGGCCCGTCTGATCACTGAACGTCGGCTTGGCACCAATGGAAATGGCCGCCTTCCAGCGGAACGGCGATTCGGGAGCGAGCCTGCTTTTCACGGAGCCGCCGTGGTACTGCTGGGAGATGGCGGCGTTATGGGCACCATCGTCGGTATGCGCGGCGTGCTCTTCATCCGTGATCATTACGGAACCCGTTTTCGGATCATACGATTCCGCCGGTCCCAGATCGACGAGCCATCCCGCGTAGACGCCGTCCACAGGAAGATAGCCGTCGAAAGGCGTGTCGACATTGGCCGTGGGGAATCCCAGCGTGCTGCCGCGTTCTTCGCCATGCGTCACCACGCCTTCCACGCCGTGCGCGGCGCCGAGAATTTCGTTGGCTTCGCGGATGGCGGCCTGGCTGAGCAGGAATCGCACGTTGGACGAGCTCCAGTTGCGCACTTCACGCGACTGGATTTTCTTGCTCCAGGAACGGAATTCCGCCTTGTTCATGCTTTGGCGCATGTCGGTCGCGTCGTCGGCGTTCTTGGGCATACGCGGTTCAATCGTGCGCGGCACACGCGTGGCGCCGTTGCCCTTGTCGTCCACGAGTACGAGTTCGAACATGCCCGTGGCTTGCGCCAGAAGGTCGATGGCTTCCACCGTGCCCGCACGGCCCGCGCCCATTGCGGCGTCGGCGCCGAGCACCAGCGTACGCATGCCCAGCTTGCCCACAAGCTGTCCAATGAAGAAACGGAACGACTTGTCGGCGAACTCGAGCGTGTAGTGCACGAGCAGCACATAGTCCACACCAATCTCGTTCATCACGCGCAGACGCTGGCTAAGGCCCGAAATACGGTCCTCGTCCACCATATCTTCGGGAACTTGCGCTCCCCCATGTTCGGCGGCGTACTGGTGCACGAAAGCGGGGCGTTCGTCGAACATGATGACCACGGAGAACGCGTGCTGCTGTTTGGCCAGCTGCGCGACCGTGGACACTACCGCGCGGTGTCCGCGGTGCATGCCGTCGAAGGATCCGACCGTCACCACGGACTTCTTGTCGGTGCTCAACAGCGGCCAGTCGATATTGCCGCTTTCGTCAGGCGTGATCTCAATGAGATTCATGGGTTTCGTTCCTTTCTCCGGGCTCGGCGGGAAATACGGTGACGGGCTTCATATGGCGTGCGTCGGCCGGTTCCACAATCGCGACCACGTCAGCGCCCTCACGTTCCACGGCGGCGGCAATCGTGTCGGTGCGGCGCGCAATCCAGCGCCCATACCGCAAATCCTGCGCCTCCCGAGCCGTAACGTCCACTACGGGCATCGTGCGTTCCACTGATTCGAGCATACTCAATTCATGCTGCGCCAGCGTCTGCGGGGTGCAATCAAGCACTGCGCGTAACCGGCTGACGGTTTCGCCCTCACGGTTCGTAAACGTCTTGGTTTCCGTATGGGCGTGCAGCACATGCGCATCATCCGCATGGAATCGGCCCACAGCAAGCCTGCGCAAGCGCGTCAGATGGGCGCCGCAACCGAACAGCTCACCCAAGTCGCGGCCCAATGCGCGAATATAGGTGCCCGCCGAGCATTGCACGCGCACATCGGCGTCCACCACACTGGTGCCGTCCTGCGCCTGGGCGCTGCGCACATCCAAAACCTCGAAGTTGTCCACGGTGATTTCGCGGGCTTCCAATTGCACGTCTTTGCCCGCGCGCATGAGGTCGTAGGCGCGCTGGCCGTGCACTTTGATGGCCGAGTATGCGTTGGGCACCTGCTGAATCGTGCCCGTGAAATGCTGCGCGACGGCTTCTTTGAGCTCGTCCGGCGTAGGAAGGTGTCCCGCGCCGTCGGAAGCGAGGATCTCGCCGTCAGCGTCGTCCGTGGTAGTGCGCTGGCCGAAGCGGACCGTCGCTTCGTAGGTTTTGTGGTGGTCCACAATATAGTTGAGCAACCGCGTGGCGTGGCCGAATCCAATGATGAGCACGCCCGTCGCCATGGGGTCGAGCGTGCCGGCATGGCCCACTTTTTTCATGTGCAGCGCGGCCCTGGCCGCGGCTACCACATCGTGGCTCGTCACGCCTTGCGGTTTGTCAACAATGAGAATGCCGCTCGATTCGCTCATCAGTCCGTATCTTCGTCCTCGAGTTCCTCGACTTCCACCACGTCGCCCTCATACTCGCCGTATTCGTCGCGGTCGGCCGTGACATTTTCCATGAGGTCCGGAGTCTGGTCGTCTTCGAATTCGAGGTATGGCGTTGCGGATTCGTCTTCGGCGTCGTCTTCCGACTCGTCGGCGCGCTTGTCTTCCTTGTACGGATTGGCTTCGCCCGCGTACTGCGCGGTTTCGCGCAGCCTCTTGAGTTCCTCGTCGCGCTTGCGTGCGGCGACGAGAATGTCTTCAATTTCGTGGGCTTCGCCCGGAACCTCGTCGAATACGAACACGAGGTCCGGCGTCAGGCGCAGGCCGGCTTTGCGGCCCACGAGCGAACGCAGGCGTCCCTTGGCCTGGTTGAGCGCCTGCTGGGCGCGGGCGCGCGTGCCTTCTTCATGGCCTTCGTGGCCCAGCACGGTCCAGTAGATCTTGGCGAGCTGCAGGTCGTTGGTCACTTTCACGTCGGTGATCGTCACGTTGGCCAGTCGCTTGTCGTGAAGCGCGGCTTCCATGTTCGTGGCGATAACACGCTGAATCAATGCCGCGATGCGCGCGGCGCGAGGATTGGTCCTTTGCATAATGGTTCCTTACCCGTCATATACGTATGGGCTCAGTATAAGCGAAAGCGCCCACAGGGTGAAGAACCCCGCGGGCGCTCTTACGCAAGGCGGCGCGCGATGCGCACCTTTACCTTACTTGCGTTCGACTTCGCGCATTTCGAAGGTCTCGATGATGTCGCCAATCTCGATGTCGTTGAACGAACCGAGGTTGATGCCGGCCTCGTAGCCTTCGTGCACGGACTGCACGTCGTCCTTGAAGCGGCGCAGCGAGGAAATCTCGAGGTCGTTGACCGTGGCCACGCCATCGCGCAGGATGCGGGCCTTCGTGCCACGCTTCACGTCGCCGTCGAGCACCATCACACCTGCGATGTTGCCGAACTTGGACGAGCGGAAGATCTCGCGGATCTCCGAGTGCGAGGTGGTGACCTCCTCGAATTCCGGCTTGAGCATGCCCTTGAGCGACGCCTCGATGTCCTCGATCGCCTTGTAGATGACCGAGTAGTACTTGATCTCCACGCCTTCGCGTTCGGCCAGATCCGCCACCTGGCGGTTCGGACGCACGTTGAAGCCGATGATGACGGCCTTGTCCACGGTGGCGAGGTTCACGTCGTTCTGCGTGATGGCGCCCACACCGCGGTGGATGACCTGGATGCCGACTTCGTCGGAGACCTCGATCTTCATAAGCGAATCCTCGAGAGCTTCCACAGAACCCGAAGAATCGCCCTTGATGACGATGTTGAGCATGTCGACTTCGGACTTCGCGAACTGCTCCTTGAGGCTTTCGAGCGAAACGACCTTGCGGCGCTTGGCCAGCTGGGCCGCGCGCTCGGTGGCCTGGCGCTTCTCGGCGATCTGACGGGCCGTACGGTCGTCAGGAGCCACGAGGAACAGGTCGCCTGCGGTCGGCACGGACGTGAGACCGAGCACCTGCACTGGCGTGGAAGGCGTCGCGGCCTTCATGTTGGCGCCGTTCTCGTCGAGCATGGCGCGCACACGGCCATAGGACGTGCCGGCCACAATCGAGTCGCCCACGTGCAGCGTACCCTGCTGCACGAGCACGGTAGCGACAGCGCCGCGGCCCTTGTCCAAACGGGCTTCGACGGTGGCGCCACGGGCGTCCATATCCGGGTTGGCGCGCAGGTCAAGCTCGGCGTCGGCCGTCAGCAGCACGGCTTCGAGCAGCTTGTCCACGTTGGTGCCCTGCTTTGCGGAGATGTCCACAAACATGGTGTTGCCGCCATACTCTTCCGGAACCAGACCGAACTCGGTGAGCTGGCCACGCACCTTGTCTGGGTTGGCGCCAGCCACATCGATCTTGTTCACGGCCACCACGATCGGCACGTGGGCCGACTGGGCGTGGTTGATGGCTTCCACGGTCTGCGGCATCACACCGTCATCGGCGGCGACCACGAGGATCGCAACGTCGGTGAGCTCGGCGCCACGGGCACGCATTGCGGTGAACGCTTCGTGGCCCGGGGTATCGAGGAACGTGATCTTGCGCTGTTCGCCGTCGAGATCCACCGTCACCTGGTAGGCGCCGATGCGCTGCGTAATGCCACCGGCCTCACGTGCGATGACGTTCGTCTGGCGGATCGTGTCAAGCAGGCGCGTCTTACCGTGGTCGACGTGACCCATCACGGTCACGACCGGAGGACGCGGCTTCAAGTCTTCGTCTTCCTGCAGCTCTTCGGATTCCAGATCGATGTCGAACTGCTGGAGCAGTTCCTTGTCCTCTTCTTCAGCGGACACGATCTTGATGTTCCAGCCGATTTCCTCGCCGAGGATCTGGAACGTGGCCTCGTCCAGCGACTGCGTGGCCGTGGCCATTTCACCGAGGTGGAACAGCACGGTAACGAGCGCGGCCGGATTCACATTGATCTTCTCGGCCAAGTCGGCGAGCGAAGCACCCTGACGCAGGCGCACAGTCTGGCCGTGGCCAGCCGGAATGCGCACGCCGCCAATGGTTGGCGCTTTCAGCTCTTCATACTCATGACGCTTCGCGAGCCTGTTCTTGCGGGCCTTCGAAGACTTGCCGCCCTGACGGCCGAATGCACCTGCGGCGCCGCCGCGACCGCGACCGCCGCCACGGGACGGACCGTTGCTCGGGCCGTTGTTGTGCTGGAAGTTGTTGCCGGAACCGGAACCGAAACGGTTGCCGCCGGAATGGTTGGCGCCGGAGTTGCCCTGGCCTTGGCCCGGACGGTTGTGACCCCACTGTCCCGGACGGGCGTTCTGGCCCGGACGCGGACGGAAGTTGTTGCGAGAGCCCGGACGGCCATTGCCACGACGCTCGTTGTTGTTCACGGACGGACGAGCCATCGGGTGAGGACGCGGGATGTCGTTCGGCGTAGGCGTATGCATGCCCTGCTTGCTGCTGAACGGGTTGTTGCCCGGACGCGGGGCCTTGCCCTGCTGCTGGCGCGAACCGTTGGCGGGACGCGGCGTACGCGGTCCCGGAGTCGGAGCGCCCGGCTTGGCGCCGCGGGCGCCACCCTTGCCGTGAGGACGCGGCGTGTTCGCGCGGTTGCCCGTATGGGCACCGCGATCGTTGCGTTCACCACGCGTGGCGTGATCTTCATTGGTGTTGCGATGGGCCATGTGCATGCCCGGCTTCGCCGCAATATGGGCACCCGGCTTGGCCGCCGTGTGGTGCTCGTTGGACGCAGCCTTGTGCTCGGCCGGAGCGGCCGGCTCGGGAGCTGCGGGCTTCGGTGCGGCCGGCTTCGCTGCCGTAGGCTTGGCCGCGGTCTTCTTTGCCGCAGGCTTTGCAGAAGTGTGGGAAGCGGAAGAGCCTTCCTGAGCGAAGGCTTCCTTGAGACGGCGCACTACCGGCGCTTCCACGGTAGAAGAGGACGACTTAACAAATTCGCCCATCTGGGAAAGTTTTTCACGAACAGTCTTGCTGTCCACGCCAAGTTCCTTGGCGAGTTCATATACGCGTGCTTTCGGCACTCAATATCTCCTATTCTTCAGCTACGCGTATACTGCGCAGCTGCTTATTGTCTCATGGCGAGCATGTGCTGTCTCATCGTGTAACCATGATTGTGATACCTCGTCCTATGTGTTGCTGAATGCCGTTTTAAGACACTCAGATCCGTGACAAGCATACTCGAGGCCGTGGATTGACCACGGCCTCGAAATACGGCATGTCTCACTGTCGCGCAGGCGACGCGACAATGCCGGACGAATCAGTTTTCTTCGGTGCCGTTGTCGGCGTCCGAAAGCGCTTCGGCTTCGCGTGCCGCGTTCATCTCAGCTTCCTTGCGAGCGTGAGCTTCCGCGGATTCGATGCCGATCTTCCAGCCCGTCAGCTTGGCGGCCAGACGAGCGTTCTGACCTTCCTTGCCGATGGCGAGAGACAGCTGGTCGTCGTGAATGTAGGCGATCGCGGTCTTCGTCTTGTCGCTAATGACCTGGACGCCGGACGCGATGGCCGGGGACAGCGCGGCGGCCACGAATTCCGCCGGATCCGCGGACCAGTCCACAATGTCGATCTTCTCGTTGCCGAGGTTCTCCATCACGGCGCGCACGCGGGAACCGCCAGGTCCGATCAGGGCGCCCTTCGGGTTGACACCTTCCGTGTTGGCGCGCACGGCGATCTTCGTGCGAGCACCGGCTTCGCGGGCGATCGCCATAATCGATACGGCGCCGGACACGAGTTCCGGCACTTCGCGTTCAAACAGGCGACGCACGAGTTCCGGGTGGGAACGGGACACGACGATTTCCGGTCCCTTCAGTCCGCGGGCGACGTTCACCACGTACACGCGGATGCGCTCACCGTGGTGGTAGCGCTCTCCCGGCACCTGCTCGCGGCGCGGCAACAGCGCTTCCACATCGCCGACGGCGACGTGGACATTTGAAGAATCCTTCGCGTCCTGCTGCACGATACCGGTAATCAAATTGCCCTTCTGGCCGGAGAATGCGCCAAAAATCCTGTCGTCTTCTGCCTTGCGGAACATTTGCGAGATGACCTGGCGAGCCGTGGCGGCGGCCATGCGGCCGAAATCGCGCGGCGTATCGTCATATTCGTCACCAAGTACCGGTGCGGGGTATGGGTTATCTTTGGTCGGCTCCTGTGCGATCTCGTCGCGAGCCCAAATCGTTACCGTTCCAGCGCGCGGATCCAGATCCACGCGAGCGTGCTTCGCAGCATGAGGAGTTTTTAAATACGCGAGGCGCAAAGCCTCGGCGAGCGCATCGTCCAGCGTCTCGGTATCAATGCCTTGCTCTAACGCGAGCTGATGAATTCCTGCCAGGTCCAATTCCATAACAGACCTCCTATATGAAGTTATAATTTTCCGAGCGCTTGGCCCAATGGTCACAGTCGCCTATTAGTCTAATAATTCATGCAGACACACGCCGGTCTTACCCAACTTCTTCACAATATTGCAAAACATTGGAAAGTCGCCCTTTGCATGGTACTGTGCGTCGGCACGCTTGGCGGCTGTTCCGTGCGTGTGGAGGGCCGTGCGGAGCAAGAAGCGACGGGTCTGTGTGAACGCGCGTATTACGCGGCGGAAGACGCGTCGTCGTATACGCAATCCAATAATCCGTCACTTGTCCGCTATATTGAGGCGCGCCAGTCGCAGCACGCATGGCTGGATGTGGCGATCCAATGTCCCGACCGATTTGGTGAGGGCACCATGCGTAGTGCGCAGGCGCAATTTATGGCGCACTCCCTCGCCGATCGACTGAGCCTCGCCTACCAGCCGCTTACTGTGCAAAGTCTGGAAGCCGTGCATAGTGACGCGCTCAATATCATTCCTTCCTCGCTCGCACAGATGGCGTTGGCCGAAGACCGTGCCGGATTCGCCGCGCAAGTGCTGGCCGGACGGTGGGCGGCGAACGTTCCGCAATCATTGAATATGTATGGACGCGAACTTGCGGCCGACAATGCCGCCGTGCTGCTCAATTGGAGCGACGACCATAAGGAGACTGCGTCCCAGCTCATGTATTTCGCGGGTACCGGTACGCAAGACCTGCGTCAGAAAGTCTATGCGACGCAAGATCTGACGCAGCACGACGCGACGATTGTGGATCCTGCCACGGGAATCGAGTCGAACACGTTGAGCGTGGTGGAAATGAACGCCGCGCGCGCCGAGCTTGAGGCGATGAACAGCAACACTTACCCGACCGCGGCGCATGCGGACAGTACGCAGGTGCAGACCAATTTGGTCCAGATTTCCATGTTGATTGCCACGCATATGTACCGCGCGTTCGAATTGGGCTACCCGAATGTGGACGGGCTGCTCTACGCACCCGAGACACGCCGATCTTGACAACTAAATTTTGCGCACACATAATAATCAAGTTGCTTTGCAACTGTGGATGAATGTCCGAGCGGTCGAAGGAGCACGACTCGAAATCGTGTGAGGCTAATTACCTCCCAGAGTTCGAATCTCTGTTCATCCGCCATTAGGGTTTCTGGAGAATTCCGGAAACCCTTTTTTCATATTGGTTTGCTTAGCATTGCAATGACCCGAGTTAATTTGGTCTTCCGCGGTTCCATGGATGGCATGAACGCCCCATATTTCCCCTAACTTCTGCATTTTGAGACAGACACGCCGAGGTTTGCGTCTCAAAATGCAGAGGGAGAAGCCAAAAGTGAGCACCTGGGCCTCAAAATCCTTATCCTCTTCTGCAAAATGAGACAGACACGCCGGTGTTCATGTCTCAAAATGCAGAAGAAATGCGCAAACAGGGAGAAGAGAGCGAAAGAAAAAAAACTACTCTCCATCCAACGTTCGTACGGCACGGATGCGTTCGGCACGCGCTCCGAGCTCCTCGTCGGCAGGATAGGCCACATGTTCGAGCGTGAGGCCTTCGGGCGCGATCGGACCCGTGGAACCTTCACGAAGCGGCGTGGCCATTTTCTCGGCGAACCAGTCCACCGAACGTTTGCCCATGCCGACCTGCACGCAACCGTTGACGAGTGAACGCACCATATTGCGCGCGAATGCGTCGGCCACAATCGTAAAGCACAGCAGACCGGACTCCACCGCGGGAGTGCGGTACGCCTCCCCTTGCGGCTCGGCAATCAACGGGCGGACGGGAACGCGGCTCCAATACGCGGTTTTGACCTCGCGAATCGTGGTGCCTCCAGGATTCGGCGTGGCGAACGAGCCGAAATCATGCAAACCGATTGTGCATGCGGCGGCCTCGTTCATGGCGTCCATATCCAGATCGGCGTCCACATGCCACACGAATCCGGCAATGCGCGGATCGCGCTCACAAGCGCGGTCGGCCACACGGTACACGTATGTGCGTTCCAACGCGGAGAATCGCGCGTCGAAGCCTTCGGGAGCGACGCTGACGCGATAAATGCTAATGTCGTCGGGCATCATGCGGGCCAGTCGCAGCTCCAACGCTTTGACGGGATCCACCTGCATATGTCCCACGCAAGAAGCGAGCAACGCTTCGGGCACATCGAGATGGCACACTTGGTGCGAAGCGTGCACGCCCGCGTCCGTACGGCCCGCCACGGTAAGACGCGGTTCGTACGCGGCCAATACGTCCACAGAATCACCCGCGTCATCCACTGTCACGCGCCGCGGATGGTAGTGCAGCAGTTTGCGCAGCGCCGACTCGATCTCCCCTTGTACCGTGCGCAGACGCGGCTGGACAGCCCATCCCTTGAACGCGGTGCCGTTATATCCCAAATCAATGCGTAGACGTATCACAGCTAAACCTTACCGTAAGGGCTCGCGAATTCTAAAGCGGCCTAAAATCCCTACCGAAATACAAAAAGGCCGGAAACCTCTCGGTTCCCGGCCCAACGTGGTTCAACTCAGACTAAATTGTCTGAATGACTCACTCAGCCTTTGCTTCTTCAGCGGCTTCAGCGGCAGGAGCTTCGTCGGCAACCTTGGTTGCGGCTTCGGCTTCCTTCACCACGGCCTGCTTGGCGCTCACCGGCTCGGTAACGAGCGAGATCACGGCCTGAGCGGCGGAATCGCCCTTACGCGGAGCGATCTTGATGATGCGGGTGTAGCCACCTTCACGCTGGTTCATCTGCTCGGCGATCTCGGTGAACAGCTTGTGCACGACGGACTTGTCGCGGATCACGCGCATCACGCGACGGCGAGCGGACAGATCGCCACGCTTTGCGAAGGTGATCAGGCGCTCAGCCAGCGGACGAAGGCGCTTTGCCTTCGGCAGCGTGGTGACGATGGTGCCGTTCTGGAACAGGCTCGTAGCCATGTTTGCGAGCATCAGGCGCTCATGAGCAGGGCTAGACGCCAGGCGTGCGCCCTTCTTTGGTGTAGGCATGTGTATGTCTCCTTGGGAGTGCCAAGCCGGCGAGTAGGTGGGCATTCGCCCGAACATCCACAAGCCGGCCTAGCTAACTGATCTTAGGTGTCCTCACTCGTCTTCAGGCGAGAAGAAGGTGCCACCTTCCAGATTGGTGGTATCGAAGCCCAGCGGAGAAGACTTCAGCGACAGACCTAGGTTCTGCAGCTTTTCCTTCACCTCGTCGATGGACTTCATACCGAAATTGCGGATGTCGAGCAGATCCTGCTCGGTGTGAGAAACCAGCTCACCGACCGTGTGGATGCCCTCACGCTTCAGGCAGTTGTAGCTGCGCTGGGTAAGGTTCAGATCCTCGATCGGAACTGCCATTTCCGGGTTGGCTTCCTCGACGACCGGGGCCGGACCGACCTCGACGCCTTCAGCCTGCGTGTTGAGCTCGCGGCACAGGCCGAACAGCTCAACGAGCGTGGAGCCTGCGGACGCGACAGCATCGCGCGGGGAAATAGCCGGCTTCGTCTCAACATCCAAGATGAGTCGATCAAAATCGGTGCGCTGCTCAACACGAGTAGCTTCGACCTTGTAGCTCACCTTAAGCACTGGCGAGTAAATGGAATCGACTGGAATACGGCCGATTTCATCACCATCCTGCTTATTCATCTGCGCCGAAACATAGCCACGGCCACGCTCAACCGTGAACTCGATCTCGAGTTCGCCGTCTTCAGCGAGCGTAGCAATGTGCATGTCCGGGTTGGCAACGGTGACGCCGGCCGGAGGAGTAATGTCCCCGGCGGTGACTTCGCCCTTGCCGCTCTTACGCAGATACATCACAACCGGCTCATCGTATTCACTAGTGAGCACGATTCCCTTGATGTTGAGCAGAATCTCGGTAACGTCTTCTTCTACGCCCGGAAGAGTCGTGAACTCGTGCAGAGCGCCGGAAATACGCACGGACGTAACTGCCGCTCCAGGAATGGAGCTGAGCAGCGTACGGCGGAGCGAATTGCCGAGCGTGTAGCCGAAGCCAGGCTCAAGGGGCTCGATGACGAAACGCGAGCGCTGAGTAGTGATAGATTCCTCGGTAAGTGTCGGACGCTGTGCGATAAGCACTGTGGTTATCCTTTCAGCTTCGGTCCGGTGGTGCACTCACCGGACGCAAGCGGCTTTGGATGGATGGTTTCTTCAAGTAGTGCTCAGACGCGGCGACGCTTTGGAGGACGAACGCCGTTGAATGCGACCGGCGTCACGTCGGTGATGGAACCGACTTCGAGACCGGCGGACTGCAGGGAACGGATAGCGGTTTCACGACCGGAACCCGGGCCCTTCACAAAGACATCAACCTTCTTGACGCCGTGTTCCATGGCCTTGCGGGCCGCGGACTCGGCTGCCATACCAGCAGCGTACGGCGTGGACTTGCGGGAGCCCTTGAAACCGACGTCGCCACCGGACGCCCAGGACACAACTGCGCCGGACGGATCGGTGATGGAGATGATGGTGTTGTTGAACGTAGACTTGATGTGCGCCTGCCCAACCGGGACCGACTTGCGGTCGCGGCGACGCGGCTTGCGCGCAGCTTGCTTCTGAGCTGCCATTGACCCTCGTTTCCTAGTAACGAACTTGTTTGTTATGCCGTGGCGACGAGTTGTCTACTCTCGTGGCCTCGGCCGCTCACCTGATTACTTGGTGGCCTTCTTCTTTCCTGCGACCGTGCGCTTCGGGCCCTTGCGGGTACGAGCGTTGGTCTTGGTGCGCTGGCCACGCACAGGCAGTCCCTTACGGTGACGCTGGCCCTGGTAGCAGTTGATCTGAATCTTACGACGAATATCGGCGTCGATTTCACGGCGCAGATCGCCCTCGATCTTGTAGTTAGATTCGAGGTAATCACGCAGCGTGATCAGCTGTGCATCGGTAAGATCCTTGACGCGGGTATCTGGATCGATACCGGTCGCGGCAAGAGTTTCCTTAGCGCGAGTACGTCCCACACCGAAAATGTAGGTGAGGGCGATCTCGATGCGCTTGTCATTGGGGATGTCGACTCCGGCAAGACGTGCCATTGCGATTTCCTTCTATGCCTACGCAGGTCTTACACCGAGCCTTCCGGTTTGCACCGGCCCGGGCCTGCGTTCCCGGGGTTCAGCACCGCGTATACGCGCGATACTGTGGCTTAGTGCCTGTTTAATATGCCGCAGTTAATCTGCCTCAGCCCTGACGCTGCTTATGACGCGGGTTGGAGCAAATCACCATGACGCGGCCGTGACGACGGATCACGCGGCAAGATTCGCAGATCCTCTTCACACTTGGGCTGACCTTCATGGTTTTCCTTTGCTGTTGTACCTTACTTGTAACGGTACGTAATACGACCACGGTTCAGATCGTACGGGCTCATTTCAAGCACCACACGATCCTGCGGCAGAATGCGGATGTAATTCTTGCGCATCTTGCCGGAGATTGTGGCGAGCACGATATGCTTGTTCTCAAGTTCAACGCGGAACATCGCGTTTGGCAGTGCTTCCACTACCCGACCTTCGACTTCAATCACGCCGTCTTTTGCCATAGTCTCGAATCCGTTTCATTGATCGATTACTGTCGTTGTGCCTTAAGACACACCAACCTGTAATAATACACGAAGCGCGGATTAATCTACACGTTGGCGTGTCGATTATCCGCGCTTTTTAGAATTTGTCAAGTTTGCGCACGGGGGTGTGTGTCACTCAGCGTGTCACTTCCACCCTATTCATGCGCCACTTGAGACAAGCTCACTCGGCCGCGTCGAAATCGCCGGCGTCGAGCTTGGCGATGATGTTGCCCTGGATCTCGTCGATCTCGCCAACACCGTTGACGGTAACGAGCAGGCCGCGCTTGCGGTAGATGTCGAGCAGCGGAGCGGTTTCCGCATAGTACGTTTCGAGACGCTTGGCGATCGCTTCCGGAGTATCGTCGGAGCGGCCCTGTTCTTCGGCGCGCTTGGCGATGCGCTTGAGCAGCACGTCACGATCGGCTTCCAGCGCCACCACGGCGTCGAGCGGAGTGCCGAGATCGGCCAGCATGGCGTCGAGCGCTTCAACCTGGGAAGCGTTGCGCGGGTAGCCGTCGAGGATCCAGCCGTTTTCGGTGTCGTCCATGGCGAGACGGTCCTTGACGATCGTGTTCGTCAGTTCGTCCGGCACGAGTTCGCCCTTGTCCGTGTAAGAGAGCGCCTTGAGGCCAAGTTCCGTCTTGTTCTTGATGTTGTAACGGAAGATGTCGCCCGTGGAGATGGCCGGGATGAAGTAATGCTCGCTCAGCAGAGCGGCCTGCGTGCCCTTGCCTACACCTTGCGGTCCCATAATCAGCAGTCGCATATTCATGCTCCTTCAATCAATCGCTGTCGACTATTCGTCCCAGCGTTTGCGTGTTATGTCACTCAATCTATCGGTACCTACCAACAGAAGTCCGCGAATATGTACGCTGTGATACCTATTCGCGGACACTCTGCCAGGATTTGTCGGGAGCCGTTTACTGTCCGTGATGATTCACGGCCGTACGTTCCGTCATTATGGCCCGTTTGCCGGCCCATAATCCGAACCCGACGATCAGGACGCCCAATTCCAGCGTAAAGAACATTCCCGTATTGCCGGCCGAGGGAAGCACGATTCCTTCGGGTTCGTCGGATTTGATATTGCTCACCGTATAGGAGTACACGTCGAGTTCTCCGGTTCCATGCGGATGATGGGCCATCCATATTCATGTGCACCAGTTCCCCCTTCATACTGGAACGCACGCAAATGTTTTCCTTGAACCAGTCCCTTGCGCATTGATTCCATCAGGGACGATATGCGATTGTGATGTTTTGACATGCTTCGACATTGCTTCACGTCGCCTTCCGCACATGTCTCAGCGTTGAGCCTATGGCGCGGCGATACCCCTCTCAGCAGCAAATCAGTTACTTTATAAACGTCATGCTACGCCGCAATAATTAGACAATAAATCAATGTCTCATATAGTAAGTTTGGCGGAAAATAGCCATTATCTGACTTTCATCACACGAAATTTACCGTTCACAACCGCACAAAAATATTAATTTACTTGATTATTTACATATATTTTATCTATAAAAAAATCGCCCACCGAAGTGGACGATTATGAGATTTCAGCGACTATCAGACGGTCCGTTAGTCGGCGGCGACAGCCTTCTTGTCATGGCTCGCGTCGAACAGGAAGCCGGCGTACTGGAACTGTTCCGTCTGCGCCTTCGCCTGACGCAAGGTGTCGAGACCGACGCCCGCGATAATCAGGATCGTCGTACCGCCGAACGGAAGCTGAGTGTTGAGCTCAAGCGCCATGATCAGCACGGTCGGCAGCAGCGCGACGAACAGCAAGTACACGGCGCCAACCGTATTGAGACGGTTGATGATGTACTTGAGGTAGCGCGACGTGGAGCGGCCCGCACGAATACCCGGAATGAAGCCGCCATACTGCTTCATATTGTCCGCGGTCTCGTCCGGATTGAACGTGATCTCCGTGTAGAAGAAGCAGAAGAACACGATCATCAACGCGTACAGCACGATGTACCACACGCTGGTGGTGTTCGCGAGGTTGGCGTTGATCCACTGCACCCACGACTGATCCGTGTTGCCGAACTGTGCGATCAGCGTCGGGATGGCCAGAATCGAGGAAGCGAAGATCGGCGGGATCACGCCCGACATGTTGACCTTCAGTGGCAGGTACGTGGAGGAACCGCCATACATCTTGCGGCCGATCATGCGGCGCGTGTACTGGACGGGGATACGGCGCTGGGAAAGTTCCACATACACCACGAAGATCATGATGACCACGAGCACGCCCGTGACAATACCGAACTTGAGCCAGTTGCCGTCGGTGCCGTTGGTGCCCCAACCAATTTCCCACAGCTGCGGCAGGAAGCCCGAGCAGATGGACAGGAAGATAAGGATGGACATGCCCTGGCCGATGCCCTTTTCGGTAATCAATTCGGCCATCCACATGATCAGGCCAGTACCGCCCGTCATGACGAGCACCATGACGATCATGTTCCAGACCGAGCTGTCCGGAATGACCTGCGAGCACTGGTAGTTGAACAGCGCACCCGAGCGCGCCGTCACGATGATGGTCGTGGACTGCAGCAACGCCAAGCCAATGGTGAGGTAACGCGTGTACTGCGTCAGCTTCGCCTCGCCCGACTGGCCTTCCTTGTGCAGGGCCTCGAATCGAGGAATCACCACGCGCAGCAGCTGCACCACAATCGAAGCCGTGATGTACGGCATCACACCCAGTGCGAAGATCGACAGCTGGAGCATGGCGCCGCCCGAGAACAGATTCACCAAGCCAATGAAGTTCTCGGCGTTGTTGGTGGTTTTGGCCACGCAGTCGTGAACTACGGTTTCGTCCACGCCCGGAGTCGGAATGAACGAACCGATTCTATAAATCACAATCATGCCCAAGACGAAGAGAATTTTATTTCTCAACTCCTTGGTCCGAAAGGCCTGGATTAATGTCCTCACCTTAAGTTCCCTCCAAAAACATAGTGGCGCATCCATGCGCACGGATAACACACTCTAGGCGCTGAGTCTAGCCCATTGTCCCTACGTTCGCGACATTGCGTACGTATTCTTCATAAAAAAATTGCAGACCTGCGCTAATTTTTTTCACGAAAAATTGAACAGATCCGATTCATTTATACAGCGCTATACCTCTATATATACCGTGCGTATAGGAAATGCATGGCGATGCGTATGGCGATACGGATAACCATGTGCATGACAACTGCACAACGAACGCATAACAAAAAGGCCCCCGCACGCAATGTGCGGGAGCCTTCTTACATGTTGGCAGATGTGCCTTATTTCCGTGGATTACTTACGGGTCGTAGGTAATCAGTCTTCGGAAATAGAGCCACCGGCAGCATCGATCTTAGCAACAGCGGACTTGGAAGCCTTCACGCCCTTGAGCGTGAACGCCACGGTCGTCTCGCCTTCGCCCAGGACCTTGACCGGCTGGTTAGCGCGGACGGCACCCTTGGCGACCAGATCGGCAACGGTGATCTCGCCACCCTGCGGGAAGAGTTCCGCGAGGGTTGCAATGTTGACGACCTGGTAGGTGACCTTGAACGGGCTCTTGAAGCCACGGAGCTTCGGCAGGCGCATGTACAGAGGCAGCTGGCCACCTTCGAAGCCAGGACGAACCTGGTAGCGCTTCTTGGTGCCCTTGTCGCCACGGCCCGAGGTCTTACCCTTGGAGCCTTCACCACGGCCTACGCGAATGCGATCCTTCTTCTCGCCCGGAGCCGGCTTGAGGTCGTGCATCTGCAGGATGGTTTCTTCGTTAGCCATAATCAGTCTGCCTCCTCAACGGTGACCAGGTGACGCACGACGTTAATCATGCCACGGGTCGATGCGTTGTCTTCGAGAATCGTGCTCTGGCCGATCTTGCGAAGGGCGAGCGTCTGCACGGTTGCACGCTGCTTCGGGTTTGCACCGCAAACACCGTGAACGAGCGTAATCTTCAACTTTGCCATCTATCACTCACCATCCTTAGCGGCAGCCTTGGCAGCGGCGGCTTCTTCACGAGCCTTGGCAGCCTCGGCCATACCTTCGGCACGAGCGCGCAGCATAGCGTCCGGGGTGACCTCAGCCAGCGTCATATCACGACGGGAAGCGATCTCTTCCGGAGATTCCAGCTGCTTGAGTGCGTCTACGGTAGCGCGCACAACGTTGACGGCCGTGGTGGAGCCCATGGACTTCGTCAGAACGTCGGTGATGCCAGCGCATTCCATGACGGCGCGCACTGCAGAACCGGCGATTACACCGGTACCCGGAGCGGCCGGACGCAGCATGACGGTACCAGCGTGATCGTGGCCGACCACCGGGTGGGTCACGGTGCCGCGGATACGCGGAATAGTGAACATGTGCTTCTTGGCATCCAGCTGGCCCTTGGCAATAGCTGCCGGGACTTCGCGAGACTTGCCGTAGCCGACACCAACGGTGCCGTTGCCGTCGCCCACCACTACGAGAGCAGCGAAGCTGAACGTACGACCACCCTTGTGGGTCTTGGACACACGGTTGATGGTTACGACGCGATCGAGCATTTCGTCGCCGCGATTTTCTTCGCGACGGTTGCGACGCTCACCACGACGGCCTTCGCCGCGCTGGCCACGACGGGACTTGCGCTCGTCGTTGTTGGACTCAGCGGTTGCCTGAGTGTTCTGAGTTTCTTCAGCCACTTGGGTTTCCTTTTCGTTGTCGCTCACAGTGCCAGACCTCCCTCACGGGCGCCATCAGCAACAGCTGCGACGCGGCCATGGTACTTGTAACCGCCACGATCGAACACGACCGCGGTGATGCCTGCATCCAGGGCCTTCTTGGCGATCATTTCGCCGACCTTGTGTGCAGCTTCAGTCTTGGTGCCTTCGAAGTTTCCGAAATCGTTCATCAGAGTGGATTCGGAAACCAGCGTTACGCCCTTGGTGTCATCGATGATCTGAGCGACCATGTGACGGTTGGAGCGGCTCACCACGAGACGCGGCATTTCCGGCGTGCCGGAGATGCGCTTGCGGATACGAGCGTGGCGACGCAGCTGCGCAACCTTCTTGCCTTTACCGAGAATCTTAACGCTCATATCACTTACCAGCCTTTCCAGCCTTGCGGCGGATCGTCTCGTCCGAGTACTTGATGCCCTTGCCCTTGTACGGTTCCGGAGCACGAAGCTTACGGATGTTGGCAGCAGCCTGACCAACAGCCTGCTTGTCGATGCCCTTGACGATTACCTGGTTGGCGTTCGGGAGTTCGAACGTGATGCCCTCCGGCGGATCCACCGTGATGGTGTGCGAGTAGCCGAGCGAGAACTCAATGCTCTTGCCCTTGAGCTGAGCGCGGTAACCCGTGCCCACGATGTCGAGGCTCTTCGCGTAACCCTCGGAGACGCCCTTCACGATCGAGGCCACGATGGAGCGAGCCAGGCCATGCTTGGCGCGCACCGGGCGGGAATCGTCGACTGGGGTCAACACAATTTCGTTGCCTTCAACGGTGGCGGTGATGCCCTCAGGAATCTCGAAGGAGTCAGTGCCCTTCGGTCCCTTGGCGGTGAATTCCTGACCGTTGATGGTGATTTCTACGCCTGCCGGGATGACGACAGGGAGCTTACCAATATGCGATGCCATCTTCAGCTCTCCTTTCTCACCACACGAAGGCGACGATTTCGCCACCAATGCCTCGGTCGAGGCATTCCTTCTGAGTCATCAGGCCCGCAGAGGTCGAGATGATTGCGATACCAAGACCACCGAGCGGCATTGGCAGAGCATCAGACTTTGCGTAGCGACGCAGGCCTGGCTTGGAAATGCGCTTGATGCCCTGAATGGCGCGCTCGCCGTGGTCGCCGTACTTGAGCGTGATCTCAAGCGTCTGGCCGACCTTAGCTTCCTTGGCGCCGAAGTCAGCAATGTACCTTCGCGCTTCAGAATCTCGCAATATTCGCTTGAACTTGGAGTACGGCATATCCACGGTCTCGTGTTTTGCCGCGCTCGCGTTACGCAGACGCGTAAGCATGTCTGCGATCGGATCTGTCATTGTCATTATGGGCTAATGCCCTTTCTCGCCGTGGTTTCCGCCGTCTGCTGTATTCACAGCATTATTGACAGCGGACCTTCAGCGTCGATATTTACCAACTGGACTTAGTAACGCCTGGCAGTTCGCCTGCATGTGCCTTGTTACGCAGGCAGATACGGCACAGACCGAACTTGCGGTAGACGGAATGAGGGCGGCCGCACACCTGGCAACGCGTGTAAGCGCGCACCTTGAACTTAGGCTTGCGGTTTGCCTTGACCTTAAGACAAGTTTTTGCCATTTCAGTTCTCCTTGAACGGGAAGCCGAGGTGCTTGAGAAGCGCGTATGCTTCCTTGTCGTCCTTGGTGCTGGTCACTACGGTGATGTCCATACCACGCTGGTGATCGATCGAATCCGGATCGATCTCGTGGAACATGGACTGCTCGGTCAGACCGAAGTTGTAGTTGCCCTGACCGTCGAACTGGTGGCCGTTGATACCGCGGAAATCGCGGATACGCGGCAGAGCCAGCGTCAGAAGACGATCGAGGAACTCCCACATGCGGTCGCCACGAAGCGTCACGTAAGCGCCAATGGCCTGGCCTTCGCGCAGGTGGAACTGTGCGACGGACTTCTTGGCCTTGGTGATCTTCGGCTTCTGGCCCGTGATAGCGGTCAGATCCTTGACAGCACCTTCGATGAGCTTGGAGTCGCGAGCAGCGGCACCGACGCCCATGGAGACGACGACCTTCTGCACACGAGCAACCTGCATCGGGTTCTCATGCTTGAATTCTTTTTCCAGTTCCGGAACGATGACATCGTTGTACTGAACCTTCAGGCGCGGAGTCTGCGGCGCTTCAACGGTAGTGTCGCTCATGCCAGCTCCTTTCCGGACTTCTTAGCCACGCGAACGCGCACGGTCTTCACCTTGCCGTCACGAGCTTCTTCCTTGACGATCACGCCAACGCGCGTCGGCTTCTTGGTCTCCGGGTCGATGAGCATCACGTTGGAGCGATGGATCGGAGCCTCTGCGGAGACGATGCCAGACTGCTGGCCCTGCTGGGTGGCGCGAACGTGCTTCTTGACCATCTGCACGCCCTCGACGATCAGACGATCGTCCTTGAGCACGCGGAGGACCTTGCCCTCCTTACCGCGATCCTTGCCGCGGATGACCACAACCTGGTCGCCGCTCTTAATCTTGGCTACCATCTCAGATCACCTCCGGGGCGAGGGACACGATACGCATGAAGCGCTTGTCGCGCAGTTCACGAGCAACTGGTCCGAAGATACGAGTGCCCTTGGGTTCACGGCCGGAGCCGAGAATTACAGCGGCGTTCTCGTCGAACTTGATGTAGGAACCGTCAGCGCGACGGTGTTCCTTTACGGTGCGGACGACTACAGCCTTGACGACGTCGCCCTTCTTGACCGAACCGCCAGGAATAGCATCCTTGACGGAGGCGACGATGACGTCGCCCAGATCGGCATAGCGTCGCTTCGATCCGCCGAGCACTCGGATGGCGAGGAGTTCCTTCGCACCCGTGTTGTCGGCGACATGAAGCCGCGTTTCCTGCTGAATCATTGATTCTCCTTAGCCGAGCTGGTTCTCCACAAGCACCCCGCCCGCCCGGAAAAAGCGGGCGGGGTGGCAGGCGGAGCCTTGCCGAACTTGTTACTTAGCGCGCTCGATAATGCTCTCGAGACGCCAACGCTTGGTCTTGCTCAGTGGACGAGTCTCCATGATACTCACGAGGTCGCCAACGTGAGCCTCGTTGTTTTCGTCATGAGCCTTGACCGTGCGAGTGGTGCGCACGACCTTGCCGTACAGCGGGTGGGTAGAACGCTGTTCGAGTTCGACGGAAATGGTCTTGTCCATCTTGTCGGACACGACATAACCGCGACGAACCTTACGGGAATTACGCTCTTCAGCCATTACTTCTCCTCAGCTTTCGTTTCGGTGGCCTCGGGTTCCTGGCTGATGCCCAGCTGACGTTCACGCAGAATAGTGTACATCCTGGCGATGTCACGCTTGACGGCCTTGAGGCGAGCCGTGTTGTCGAGCTGACCGGTCGCGTGCTGGAAGCGCAAGTTGAACAGCTCTTCCTTAGACTTCTTCAAGAAATCTTCGATCTGCGCGTTGGTCTTCTCGTTGAGATTCTTAATCGTGTATTCTTCAGAGCCGACTGCCATCAGATGTCACCGCCTTCACGAGCAATAACACGGCACTTCATCGGGAGCTTGTCGATTGCGCGGCGCAGAGCCTCGCGAGCGACGTCCTCAGAAACGCCACCGATCTCGAACATCACGCGACCGGGGTGAACGTTGGCGATCCAGAATTCCGGAGCGCCCTTACCGGAACCCATTCGAGCACCGAGCGGGTGCTTGGTGAGAGGACGATCCGGGAAGATCGTGATCCACACGCGGCCACCACGCTTGATGTAACGGGTCATTGCAATACGAGCAGCCTCGATCTGGCGGTTCGTGACGTAGGCCGGAGCCATCGCCTGAATGCCGAAATCGCCGAACGAAACGCTGTTGCCGCCCTTGGACATGCCATGACGGTCAGGACGATGCTGCTTACGATATTTGGTCCTCTTTGGGATAAGCATCTTTCAGCTCACTCCTTCGTTTCCGTTGCGGCAGGAGCTTCAGAAGCTGCCTCGGCCGAAGCCTGGGCGTTCTGACGCTGACGCGGAGCACGGTTGCTGCGACGCGTGCGACGATCGCCGCGGCGTCCCTGACGGTTGTTGCTCTGCTGAGCCTGCTGCTCTTCGAACTCACGCTCAGTCATGTCGCCCTTGTAGATCCAGACCTTGACGCCGATGCGGCCGTACGTGGTCTTGGCCTCGAAGAAGCCGTAATCAATCAGAGCGCGGAGGGTCTGCAGCGGAACGCGGCCCTCACGGTAGAACTCGGAACGGCTCATTTCGGCGCCACCAAGGCGACCGGAGAGCTTGATGCGGATACCCTTGGCGCCAGCGCGCATGGCATCCTGCTGAGCCTTACGCATTGCGCGGCGGAACGTCACGCGGTTCGTAAGCTGCTCTGCAATGCCCTGAGCAACGAGCTGTGCGTCGAGAGCCGGGTTCTTCACTTCGAAGATGTTGAGCTGAACCTGCTTGCCCGTGAGCTTTTCCAGCTTTGCGCGAACGCGCTCAGCCTCAGCGCCACGGCGGCCGATCACGATGCCCGGACGAGCGGTGTGGATATCCACACGCACGCGGTCGCGGGTACGCTCGATGACGATGCGGGACACGCCTGCACGCTCGAGATCCTTGCTCATGACCTTACGAATGGCATCGTCTTCGAGGACGAAGTCACGGTAGCGTTCGCCGACCTTGTTGGAGTCGGAGAACCACTTGGAACGGTGATCTTCGGTGACGCCCAGGCGGTAGCCCAAAGGATTAATCTTCTGACCCATCTTTAGCGGGCTCCTTCCTTGCTAGCGACGACGACCGTGATGTGAGCAGTGCGCTTGTTGATACGAGCAGCACGGCCCTGTGCACGAGCGCGGAAACGCTTGAGCGTTACGCCTTCGTCCACATAGGTCTCCTTGACGATCAGGTCGTTCTCGCGGAACGCTTCGCCGGCCTGTTCGGCCTTAACGCGGGCGTTGGCGATGGCGCTCTCCAGGACCTTGAGCACTGGCTCAGAGGCGGCCTGCGGAGCGAACTTGAGAATGGTGATAGCTTCGGTCGCCTTCTTGCCTCGGATGAGGTCGACCATGCGGCGAGCCTTGCGCGGCGTCACGCGGACGTGACGAGCGATTGCTTTAGCTTCCATGTGTCTTTACTCCCTATCCTTTAACGGCGCGACTTCTTGTCGTCCTTCACGTGACCCTTGAAGGTCTTCGTGGGGGCGAACTCACCAAGCTTGTGGCCGACCATGGATTCGGTGACAAACACCGGCACGTGCTTGCGGCCATCGTGAACTGCGAAGGTGTGTCCAATGAAATCAGGAGTGATCATCGAACGGCGCGACCACGTCTTGATGACGTTGTGCGTACCCTTCTCATTCTGCTCGTCGACTTTCTTCTGCAGGTGGGCGTCGACGAAGGGGCCCTTCTTGATGCTACGAGTCATCTGTTCGACACTCCCTTACTTGCGGTTCTTACCATTCGGACGACGACGAACAATCATCTTGTTCGAAGCCTTCTTCGGACGACGAGTACGCACCTCGCCCTTGCCCCATGGGGAGACTGGCGGCTTGCCGCCGCGAGTACGACCACCATGCGGATGGTCAACCGGGTTCATGGATTCACCACGCGTGATCGGGCGCTTGCCCATCCAACGTGCACGACCTGCCTTGCCGAGCTCAATGTTGGCGTGATCGGAGTTGCCGACCTCACCCACGGTTGCGCGGCAGCGAGCGTCCACGTTGCGGATTTCGCCGGACGGCATACGCAGCTGGGCGTACATGCCATCCTTGGCGACGAGCTGCACAGCGGCGCCAGCGGAGCGGGCGATCTTCGCGCCACCCAGCGGACGCAGCTCAATGGCGTGCACCACGGTACCGGTCGGGATGTTGCGCAGCGGAAGGTTGTTGCCTGGCTTGATATCAGCCTGAGCGCCCGTCTCAATGCGGTCGCCCTGCTTGATGCCTTCCGGAGCGATGATGTAGCGCTTCTCGCCATCTGCATAGTGCAGCAGGGCGATACGCGCGGAACGGTTCGGATCGTATTCGATCTCAGCAACTACTGCTGGCACGCCGTCCTTGTCCCAACGACGGAAATCGATGAGACGGTACTGACGCTTGTGGCCGCCGCCGCGATGGCGGGAGGTCATACGGCCGTAAGAGTTGCGGCCGCCAGTCTTGCTGAGCTTGCGTACCAGCGACTTTTCAGGAGTCGAGCGCGTAAGATCGGAGAAATCCGACACGGACGCGTTGCGACGGCCCGGAGTCGTCGGCTTATAAACGCGGATAGCCATAATCTAGTTCTTCCTTTAACTTTTCTCGGCTAACCTTCAGTTACCGAAGATGTCGATCGTCTGGCCCTCGGCCACCGTTACGATAGCGCGCTTCTCGTTCACGCGACGGCCGTAGCCGGTACGCGTGCGGGTGCGCTTGCCCTGGCGGTTGAGAGTGTTGACGTTCGTCACCTTCACCTTGAAGATCTTCTCAATTGCCTGCTTGATCTGTACCTTGTTCGCGGACGGAGCCACCACGAAGGTGTACTGACCACGATCGGACAGGGCGTAGCTCTTCTCGGAGACTACCGGCTTGAGAATGACGTCGTGAGCTGGCTTGTGAATTGCGACCATGGAAATCAGGCCTCCTTAACTGCCTGCTTGGCCTTGGCTTCGAGGAAGGCTTCATAGCCCGCCTTGGAGAAGACCACGTACTGGGCGGTAACCACGTCGTACGTATTGAGCTGGTCAGCGAAAATCGGGTGAACGGTCGGAATGTTGCGCACAGACAGCCACTCGTTCACTTCGTCGCGGGAAAGCACGACGGTGGTGAACTTGTCAGAAGTGATCGGGCTCAGAGCGGCGATGGCAGCCTTGGTGGACGGCTCGGTGATACCGAAGTCCACAATGGCGACGCGGCCGTTGTTCACGCGGTCGGAAAGCACGTAACGCAGAGCGGCGGCCTTCATCTTCTTAGGAGTACGCTGGCTGTAGTCGCGCGGCTGAGGTCCGAAGACCACGCCACCGTGGTACCACTGAGGAGCGCGGATCGAGCCCTGACGAGCGCGACCGGTGCCCTTCTGCTTCCACGGCTTCTTGCCGCCGCCGGAAACCATGCCGCGAGTCTTCGTGGCGTGGGTGCCCTGGCGAGCAGCAGCGAGCTGGGCCACCACTACCTGGTGGATCAGCGGGACGTGAGCCTGCACTTCTTCAGCGGAGAAGCCGAAGACTTCTGCAGGAGCTTCCACGGAGCCAGCAGCCTGACCCTTGTTATCAGTAACGTTCAGAGTAACGTTTGCCATATTAATCAGGCTCCCTTCACTGCCGAACGGACGAGAACGATGCCGCCCTTAGGTCCTGGAATAGCACCCTTGACAGCGAGAATACCGTTCTCCACATCCGAGGAAACGATGGTGAGGTTCAGCACAGTGTTCGTGACGTGACCCATGCGGCCGGCCATACGCTTACCCTTGAGAATGCGGCTCGGCGTGGCGCATGCGCCAACAGAACCGGGGCGACGCTCGTTCTTGTGAGAGCCGTGCGTACGACGGTAAGACTTGAAGCCCCAGCGCTTGATGGTGCCGGCGAAGCCCTTACCACGGGTGGTGCCGGTCACGTCGACCTGTGCGCCTTCCGGGAAGAGTTCAGCGGTCAGTTCCTGGCCCGGCTCGTACTCGGCGGCGTTCTCGGTGCGCACCTCAGCGAGGTGGCGGCGAGGGGTGACGCCGGCCTTGGCGAAGTGGCCAGCCATCGGCTTGGAAACCTTCGTCGGGTCGATCTGGCCGTAGCCGAGCTGGACAGCCTTGTAGCCGTCGGACTCTTCGGACTTGACAGCCGTGACCACGTTCGTGGAAACGTCAATCAGCGTAACTGGAACGAAGAAACCGTTCTCGTCCCAAACCTGCGACATACCGAGCTTCTTACCCAGCAGTGCGGTGCGGTTCATCTGTTCTACCATTGCGGTTCCCTCCTCCCTTACAGCTTGATCTCGATGTTGACATCTGCGGGCAGATCAATATGCATGAGGGAATCCACAGCCTTAGGGGTTGGGTCCACGATATCGATGAGACGCTTGTGAGTACGCATCTCGAAATGCTCGCGAGAATCCTTGTACTTATGAGGAGAGCGGATTACAACATACACGTTCTTCTCGGTCGGGAGCGGAACCGGGCCAACCACAGTTGCACCCGCGTTCGTCACCGTTTCGACGATCTTCTTCGCCGATTGGTCGATGACCTCATGGTCATAGGACTTAAGCCTGATGCGGATTTTCTGTCCCGCCATTGCCTTCCGCCCTTTCTAGCGATTCGTTTACTATTAACTAACCTGATTCAGGGCACCGGCAGACTACTCCAAGGCATAACTACCCCGAGTTGTTCCACATCAGTGCGTAACCATGCAAAACCCGCTTATGCGGGTTTTCGTGTTACGCTCGCTTTTTTGATTCCAATTTGCGAGCCTTAAAACAGGCAACTGTTTTATTAAACCATCAAGGGTCGCCTTGCAATAGGTTCGGGCGTGTCGCACCTATATATATAAGAAACCCCTTGATTTTACTTGAAAATCAAGGGGTTTCCATTTGAGGCAGGAGCCGCAGCGGCATGCTCACGAATTACAACCACGCCGCCGAATGCGGACTGCCCTTCGAAGGAAGTCCTCAGGCCCTTGCATGGCTATAAACGCCGCAACAAATCCATACCGATGTATGACGTGCGAACGATCGCCATGGGATCAGATGCGCTGGGAGGCTTCCTCGACCGCGTCGATGCCTTCACGCTCGACGCGAAGCTTGTGGCCTTCCTCCTGAGAGACACCATAGTACGCCGCGATTGCAATGTCCTTCATGTCCTCAATCTGCGGAATTCGCGGGTTTGCTGGTGCGCACTGGTCCTCGTAGGCACGCATGCCGATCTGGTCGAGGATGCTCCAGAAGTAATCCTCATCCACGCCGCAGTCCTTGAAGCTCTTGTTCATGCCGAGCTTGTTGTCGCGGTAGTCCTCGACTGCGGACGCCAAGTTCTCCACGGCTTCTTCCGGAGTCTTGCCCTCAGGGACGCCCAGCTCGTGGGCGATCTGCTGGTAGCGTTCCGGCGCGATGTACTTGTTGTACTTCGGCCAGCTCGTGGGCTCCTGCGGAATCTGTCCGTTGTAGCGGATCACGTACGGCAGCAGGATCGAGTTCGTGCGGCCGTGGGCGATGTGGCACAGGGCGCCGATGGTGTGGGCCATGGCGTGGCACATGCCCAGGAAGGCGGAGCCGAAGGCCATGCCGGCCATGGTCGCCGCGTTGTGCATGCGCTCCTGGGCGAACTTCTTGGCCACGCCCGGTTCCGCGTTCACGGACTCGGCGAGGTTGTCCCAGATGAGCTTGGCCGCGTGCAGGGCCATGCCGTCGGTGAAGTCGTTCGCGTACACGGACACGTACGCCTCGAAGGCGTGCGTCAGCGCGTCGAAGCCGGCGTCGGAAGCGAGGCGGCGCGGCTGCGTGCGGGCGAGCACCGGATCCACAATGGCCACGGACGGCGTGAGCGCGTAATCCGTGATCGGGTACTTGTAGCCCGTCTTGTGGTCGGTGATCACGGCGTACGGCGTCACTTCGGAGCCCGTGCCCGAGGAGGTCGGGATGCACACGAGCTTGGCCTTCTGGCCCAGCGGCGGGATCTTGAACGCGCGCTTGCGGATGTCGAAGAACTTCTCACGCACGTCGGAGAAGGAAATTTCCGGGTGTTCGTACAGCAGCCACATGACCTTGGAGGCGTCCATCGGGGAACCGCCGCCCACGGCGATGATGGTGTCCGGCTGGAACTCTTCGCGCATCATGGCGGCGCCGCGTTCCACGGTCTCCACGCTCGGCTCCGGCTCGACATAGTCGACGATACGGAACGTGACGCGGTTGGAGCGTGCGCGCAGCTGGTCGATGATCTTGTCCACAATGCCGAGCTGCTCCATGACCTTGTCGCACACGATCACGGCGCGTTCAATGCCGTACATGTCGCGCAGGTACTTGATGGCGTTCGGCTCGAAGTAGGTCTTGGACGGGATCTTGAACCACTGCATGTTGTTGTTCCTTCGAGCAATGCGCTTGATGTTCAGCAGGTTCACAGCCTGCACGTTGCCGGAGACGGAGTTGCCGCCGTAGGAGCCGCAGCCCAGCGTCAGCGACGGGGCGATGGCGTTGTAGATATCGCCAATGCCGCCCAGGGAGCTCGGCTGGTTCCAGATGATACGGCAGGCGTGCATGCGCAGGCCGTACTCGCGCACGAGGTTGTCATTGTTCGTGTGGATGGCCGCAGTGTGGCCCTCGCCGTACTTGAGCATGGCTTCGCACATCTCAAAGCCCTGCTCCTTGTCCGAAGACTTGAGCATGGCGTGCACGGGAGCGAGCTTTTCGTGCGTCAACGGTTCCATGTCGCCGACTTCCTTGCATTCGGCGATCAGGATGGTGGCGTCTTCCGGAATGTCGAAGCCGGACTGGTGCGCGATCCACTGCGGGGACTTGCCCGGAACCGTGGAGTTGAGCTTCGGCGTGCCGCCCGAGTACGAGGTGCAGCCGAACATGAACTGCTCGAGCTTGGCCTTCTCGTCGTCGTTCACGAAGTAGGCCTTGCGGCGCTTGAGTTCCTTCTTCAGCGGCTCATACACATTCTTGTCGGCGATAATGGCCTGCTCCGTGGCGCAGATCATGCCGTAATCGAAGTGCTTGGAAAGAATAAGGTCATTGGCCACGCGGCGGATGTCCACGTTGGCGTCAATGTAGGCCGGGGCGTTGCCTGCGCCCACGCCGAGGGCCGGCTTGCCGGAGGAGTATGCGGACTTGACCATGCCCGGACCGCCCGTGGCGAGGATGGTGGCCACGTCGGGGTGCTGCATCAAAGCCGTGGTGGCTTCGATGGACGGGTGCTCGATCCACTGGATGCAGTTTTCGGGAGCGCCTGCGGCGATTGCGGCGTCACGAACGATGCGGGCCGCTTCCACGGAGCTCTTCTGGGCGCCAGGATGGAAGCCGAACACGATCGGGCAGCGCGTCTTGAGCGCCAGCAGGGACTTGAAGATGGCGGTGGAAGTCGGGTTCGTCACCGGGGTGACACCGGCGACCACGCCCACAGGCTCGGCCACCTGGTCGATGCCCATGACGTCGTCTTCGCTAATGATGCCGACCGTGCGCTGGTTGGCCATGTAATTGGTAACGTGCTCGCAAGCGAAGATGTTCTTCGTGGCCTTGTCTTCCACGAGACCACGGCCGGTTTCTTCCACGGCCATCTTGGCCAGCACGAGATGCTTGTTGAGGGCTGCGATCGAAGCCTTCGCCACAATGCGATCTACCTTGGCTTGATCATATGCTTCGGAATCGAATTCCTTAAGGGCCTGTACTGCCTTCTTGACGAGAGCGTCGACTTCGGCCTGAGCGGCGGCCTGCTTCTCCTCAGCGGTAGGCTTGACGACTTTCTCAGCCTCGGACTGAGCAGCAACGCCACCCTTCTTTGCTTCTGCCATGAATCCTCCTCGACTTGCCTGAAGCAAGATGTTTTCGCTCTGTAGCGACTCTTCAATGCCGCGCCACCATTGGGTGCAACATCGCTATCCAATGTAGCCAATTTGCAACACGATTTCAGAGATTGGTCGTGTCGCCGGCGAGTGTTTACTTTTGTTTATTTGACGTGTGTTTTTGTCTTAAATGAGACCTTCATCACGTTCATTTTGATCAATTTGAGAACTTTTGTGCTCTTTCTGACCTCAATGCACATCAAATATATGACAGATACAATGATACTTCCATAAAGATACCTATAAAAAGCACAATTTCTTTGCAAACTTTTATAAAATAGTTTTTATAAAGATTGTGACCGCCTGTATATAAGGATTCATCATGGACCTGTTCCGTATCGCGACGCCGGCCGCGGCCTCACTCAAACACCACCACCGTACGGCCATCGCTAGCCTGCTCTACCGCAACGGGCCAGCCACCAAACAGCAGATCGCCGAGCAATTGCACCTGAGCTTGCCTACGGTAATCGACAATCTCGGCGCGCTTGAAGAACGCGGCATAGTCGTACCGGGTGAAACCCAGCCGTCCACCGGAGGACGCAAGCCGCGCACCTACGCGTACAACGCGGACTCGCACATTGCTGTGGGAGTCGAGCTGGCGGAAACGGAAGTCGTATGCAGCGCCGTCAATTTGTATGGCACAGTGGTCGCTCAGCACCGCCATAGCGTCACGCAACGCAACGATGCATCCTATGTGACGCGCGTCGGCCATGTCATCAACGATTTCGTACGATCCCAAGTGTCACGACAGCAAACGATTCTCGGCATCTCACTATGCGGTCCTGAAGACATGGTCGAGATGTTCCGGGCCCACGCCGGACTCAAAAAATTGCTCGAGCCCCATACGCTGGAAATCACGAATCCCTGCGAGGCGACGGCCATGACGGAACTATGGAGCAATCCGGACATGCCCGACACGCTGATCCTCCATATCGCCGATACCATCACGAGCACGTTGATTGTGGGCGGCGCACCGCTCCCCTCCTCCCCCGATTATCCGCAAATCGGCCACATGACACTGGTTTCCGACCATGGCAAAGCGTGCGAATGCGGACGGACGGGCTGCTTCAACACCTACTGTTCCATTCAAGGCCTGCCTGAAGAGGGCGAAAGCCTCCCGGGATTTTTCAGCGTGCTTGAGCAGGGCGAAATCCACCATCGCGACCGCATGATGGCATGGCTCGGCCATGTGGCGCAAGCCGTTGCGAATGTGCAAAGCGTACTGTTCGTGAACGTGGTCATTAGCGGACCCGTGGCGCAATATTTGGACGAGCATGACATGCAAGTGCTGCAGCGCGCCATCCTTGCGCACCATCCGCAGACGAGCGACATGCTGGCAAGCCGGCAAGTGCGTACGGCCCATCATATGGAGCACGCCCAGGCGTTGGGGGCAGCGCTGGGGCTCGTCGCCCGCTATTTGCAAGATCCGTATAAGGTTTGTGAGTAAGTGTCCAAAACCCTTGGTGCGCACGTGAATGCTCCGTACAATGGGGGGGCATGAAATCGCCAAATTTATATCGATACGCCACCCGACCCGGGGTGTACTTTACCGATGACGGCGGTGCAGACATAGTTGTACGTTCTGAGACCGCCGACCGGATGTGGTTGAGCGTGCTGGAACCTATCGACCGGCCCAGCCGTTTCTATAACGAAACGGTACGCTATGTGCTCGGTAACGACACGGATTTTTTCGCAGACTCGCACCAGCACCAGATCTATACGCGCAAGCTGCCTTCCTCGCCGCTGCGCGAGACGCTGTTCCTTATGGAGGGGCCGCGCTATGGGCTCTGGTATGTGCATATTTCCCATGCCTGGGACGGCATGCGTTACGGATTCCGCGCCGAAGGCAAGTGGGATCCCGAGCATAGCCTGAGGTTCAATCCCAACAAACTGTTGCTCGATCCGTTCGCAAAAGGTATTGACGGCGCCATGACGCTGCATCCGGCAGCGTTCTCCTACGAATGCGAGCTTGTGGACGGCAAGATTGTGGGCGACCCCAATGGTGCGCCCAGCAAACTCGATTCGCTCGGATATGTGCCGTTGTCCGTGGCCATAGACGACCGGGACATAACCAAGCACGACAACGAGCCGAACCATCCGCATATTCCGTGGAGCAAAACGGTTATTTACGAGTTGCATGTGAAGGGCTTCACGGCGAACGCGCCATGGCTTCCCGAGGAGTTGCGCGGCACCTATGCGGGGCTTGCGCACCCCAATACGCTCAGTTACCTGCAACATTTGGGCGTCACGTCCATCGAGCTGCTGCCGATTATGGCCAAGCAGCCCGAACTGTTTTTGCAGGAGCGCGGTTCCACGAACTACTGGGGCTATTCCACGCTCAACTTCTTCTCCCCCGAGCCTTCCTATGCCACACGCAGGGCGCAGGAGGAGGGGCCCACGGCAGTGCGGCAAGAAGTGATCGACATGGTGCGCGCATTGCACGAAGCCGGCTTCGAAGTGATTATGGACGTGGTCTTCAACCATACGTGCGAAGGCGGCAACAACGGACCGACCGTATGCTGGCGCGGGCTCGACAACGTGTCATATTACCGCCAGCAGCAACACAATGTGGGCGAGTTGGAAGACACCACGGGTTGCGGCAATACGCTGGACTTCACGAACACCCATAATGTGACGTTCGCCGTGGACGCGCTGCGATACTGGTCCAAACGCATCGGCATCGACGGGTTCCGCTTCGACCTCGCCGTCTCCCTGGCGCGCCTAAACGGCCAGTTCACGCCCTACCATCCGTTCCTGTACGCGCTGCGGTCCGATTTGCTGCTCGGCAACTTGAAACTCATTATGGAACCGTGGGATGTGGGCGCCCAGGGCTGGCGCACGGGACAGTTCCAGTCGCCATTTGGCGAATGGAACGACCGGTTCCGCGATACGAGCCGCATGTTCTGGATTACTGACAACAGCCATGTGGTCAATTCGCCGTACGCCAACGTGGGCATGCAGGAGTTGGCGACGCGTATGTGCGGTTCCGCGGACCTGTTCGCCACCGATCCGGGCCGAGGCGCCATGTCGTCGATCAATTTCATTACGGCGCATGACGGCTTCACGCTGGCCGATCTGACGATGTATGCGCACAAGCACAACGAAGCCAACGGTGAGCACAACAACGATGGCGCCAATGTGAACCATAGCGCCAATTTTGGCGTGGAAGGGCCTACCGAGGACCGTGAGGTGAACCGCAGGCGCGAACGCGCCGCACAGAACATGATGGGCATGCTGCTGCTTTCGTTGGGCACGCCCATGATTCTGGCGGGAGACGAGTTCGGCAATTCCCAAGGCGGCAACAACAACGCCTATTGCCAAGACAATGACATTACGTGGCTTGACTGGGACTGGATCAATTCCGGGGACAACAGCCCCCAGCAGCAGCGCATTGAATCCGTATACCGTCTTATCGCGATCCGCAAGGCGCTCAATATTTTCGACCACGAGGACTTCTTTACGAAGCTCACACAGCTGGGCGTGCTCAAGCCGTCCAACCGCGTCCAGTGGGCGCTTCCCGACGGCAGCGCGCCCAAGGACCAGGACTGGTTCAATTCGTCGATCCGCAGTTTCTCCATGATCCTGCGCTCCCAGCACGCGTCGACCGCCGCGATTGTGGTCAACGGCAGCGATGAAATGCAACAGTTCCGTCTGCCTAGCGAGCGCCCGTGGCACCTGTTATGGTCATCGGCCTGCAGTACTGGGGAAGAGCCCGCCAAAGGTACCGATATTCGGTACATGACGCCGATCAGCAACCCCATCTTCTGGTCGGAAATGTTCAGTACGAGTGAGGGCGACGGCACAAATGCGCCCGCTCCCACCCCGGCGGAACATTGGGAACCGTCGGAAGCGCTGGAACGCGTGTTTGAGGACGCCCACCCCCATTTGATCAAGCACAATGTGGCACGAAGCGCCACAGCTTCCGTCCCCATCTCCATCCGCGACACCATTGATCAGCAGACGTTGGCCATTCTCCCCTCTTCCAACAGCAGTATTCAAAAAACCGCGGAAGAGACATCGGCCAGAAACATATGGACGGTTCCCGCGCAGTCCATCAGCATTCTGATCGAAGAATAGGCCGTGCACAAGAGCCAGGCAAAGAAAGTATAGAAAAAGCCCCTCCGGACGAATCCGAAGGGGGCTTTCGCAAAACCGAATATCAACGCTTCGAGAACTGCGGTGCACGGCGAGCCTTGTGCAGACCGGCCTTCTTGCGCTCCACGACGCGAGCGTCGCGGGGTCAGGAAGCCAGCCTTCTTCAGGGCTGCGCGGTTGGCGTCGCGGTCGACAGCGTTCAGAGCGCGGGCCACGCCCAGGCGGATTGCGCCAGCCTGGCCGGTGGTGCCGCCACCGTCAACGAGGACGATTGCGTCGAACTTGCCTT
The DNA here is from genome assembly GCF_000741255.1 of Bifidobacterium magnum. Lineage (GTDB taxonomy): Bacteria > Actinomycetota > Actinomycetes > Actinomycetales > Bifidobacteriaceae > Bifidobacterium > Bifidobacterium magnum. Next base: position 348,558 of record NZ_JGZB01000004.1, on the reverse strand, counting down.
CGAGCTTCAGGAGCACGATCGGCGAGTTCACTTCACGCTGCAGCAGCTTCGCCGGGAAGTACTCTTCCAGCGTGCGGCCGTTGATCGTCCACTTGCCGGTACCCGGGACCAGACGCACACGGGCCACAGCTTCCTTACGACGGCCGGTGCCGTAGCAAGGAGCGATGGTGGAGGTGCCAGCGCCAGCATTGGTTTCAGAAGTGTATGCTGCGGTCTCTTCAGTTGCGAGAACCTGGGACTCGTTGGTGTTTTCAGCCATGATGTCTAACTCTCCTTCGGTTCTCACTTAGCCTGCTGCGAGATCTGCTTGATCTCGAAGACCTGCGGGTTCTGGCTAACATGCGGATGCTCTTCGCCGGCGTATACGCGCAGACGGCCCATCTGAACCTTGGACAGCTTGTTCTTCGGCAGCATGCCCTTGATAGCAGAGATCACGATGCGCTCAGGCTTGTTGGCCAGCAGCTCAGCGTAGGAGTCGCGACGCAGACCGCCCGGACGGCCGGAGTGCGAGTAGAGTTCCTTGCCCATCTTGTTGCCGGACAGAGCGATCTTATCGGCGTTGATGATGATGACATGGTTGCCGGAGTCAGCGTGAGGAGCGAAAGACGGCTTGTTCTTGCCGCGCAGCAGGATTGCAGCCTGAGCAGCAAGACGACCGAGCACTACGTCCTTGGCATCGATGATGTACCAGTCGTGAGTCAAATCAGCTGGTTTCGGTGTGAAAGTTTTCACGATCTACCTTTTCTATATATTGTGTTCCGGACCGCTACAGTGCGCACTCCTTTGAACCTACGCAATGTAAACGCATGCTCAAATTTGAGGTACCACAACGATCTCATTACCGTGGGCTCCCTGAAAGTCCTATTGGCGAGTGGGAAAGCGCTTTGAAGGACCCCGTAGGGAAACACAACAATCTCTTAGTGTATCGCGAGCCTTGACATTCGAGAAGCGCGACACACGCGAAATTTGAGGGACGTTTAGAAGGTGCTGAGGGGGCTCAGGACTCCCCCTCACTCATAACTACTTGCAGCTCCCCTTTTCGTAGGTCACGTTGCTGCCCGGTTCATTGAGCGGCGTTTGGTCCACACCCAGTTCCGCGGTGGCGTCTGGCGCTACGGTAACGGTGTAGGAGAACGTGAGCGTTTGCCCTGGCAACAGTTTGGCCAGCGCACCGTACGGTTTCTCACCATTCATTGGTACCTGAGCAATGTTCTCTGCACTGCCACTGCCGGACGCATTGAAGTCCGAAATACTGCCGCCCTTTGGCGCAAAGAACAGCATTTTTTCGTACATCCAGCCCGGCTGAGTCTTAATGGAGCCCGTAATGCACCACGGCAGTTGAGCAATCTCTGCATCTGTTGCCGTATTAGTCATGTGGTACTGCACTCGGTACTTCCGTGAGCCGTTTCCGTTGCAGGTCTCCGGAGTAATGGTCACGTTACGCTTCAAATACCAGCCCATTTTAGATGGGCTCTGCTCATTCATATACACACCGATTTCCGGTTGCGTACTGCTGTCTGGAGTGGTGGCCGTGAATCCGGCGTTCTGAATATCTTTCTCAACATTCTCATTAAATGAGTACATGGTGAAGTGACGTTCCTGAGCCATCTGTCCCAGCGATTTGCCCACTTTCATGAGCTTATTCACATTCATATCTGAGAACATATGACTAATGGCCTGCGTTGCGGCCTTCTCAAAGACCATGTCCGTCATGGAGCCATCATTGGGGTACTCAATATAGACCGTATTTAATAAATATTCTGCTGTATTTTTTCCGGTCAGTACCGCGCCGTTGGAGAGATGAACGTCTCCCGTGAGACCAATAAGATTTTGAACAAACGCAGGGTCGGCCATAATCACACCACTAAGCGGAGTGTTCGCGCCCCATGGAGTCTTTTGCCACACAGCTTGCATGGCCTTGGCTGTGTCCGCAGTATTCGGGAACACGGCAATGTCTCGAATATCAAAAGACATATTGAGAGGGCCCTTGTCACGGAAATAATGCTGCTCATCTTGTGTGTGAGGAGCGGCGTCATGCGTGATTCGCAGATAGTCACCATTGGAATGGAAGTTGCCCACGTCAATCTTGCCGTTGTTTATGGTGAGTTCGCCCACGGAGCCAATGAGGCCGCCCGAGGAACGCAGTTCAGATGGAGTCTGCGCAATAATAGCGTAGGTTTGGTTGCCATTAAGCATCTGCGGAAGCATATTGAACGTGGCAGCGAGCTGATTAATGGTGGTGCCTAAGGTATCAAGTTGCTTTTTGCCTGAATCATAGGCCTGAGAAATCATGGAGATATGTGCGCCAGGCAGGTTGTTATATGTAGTGACTTGCTGTTGCAAGCTCGTGTTAGCAGCGGTCATGGCCTGCTGTGTATCCAAGATTGGCTGCAAGTTCAGCGCGCCATCTGCGCCTTGGAGGTTCGCGGAGCTGAGCGAGTCCACTACGTTCACGAACTGCGGGACTGAGGTGTTAGCAAGGCCGTTGACCACGCTCGTCATGCCCTGCACGGTGGTAATGTCTTTGCCAATCCATGGCAGCTTGCTAAAGAAGTTCCAGATTGGGCCATGTGCAATGGTGTTGGCCTGCTGTGTTTCTTGCTGAACGGCTGGCAGTGCATTGGTAATGGTTGAGATTTGCGAAATGTCTGTTGTGGAGCCTGCAACGGCGCTCAGTGAAGAGAGCGCTTTTTTCTTCGTGAGCTTTCACCTGTTTGGCTTGAGAATAGAGCTGGGCACCAAGAATACCAAGCACAATGGCGAGCACGGCAATAATGCCAATGATTATGCCAATGACTTTGGGCCATACGGAATATTGTTTGGGTGCGCGGTGCGCGTGGCGACTGCTGTGTTGTGGCATGAGCAAGTCCTTAGAGTATTACGTATGAGGGGATAGATGTGAGAGGTATGAATGAGTGAGGAGTGACGAGCAGACGAGCACGTTAACGCATTAGTGCGTTACATGAGAAAACGGGCCGCTTGAGTGTAAGCGACCCGTATTCATGCACGTTTAGTGCTTATCTTTACTGTGTGAGGAGTGGCGTTCCTTGGATTGTGAATCGCTGGAACTTGTGTAGTAGTAATAGCTGCTGCCAGCCAGCTTCTTGTCTAGCTTTGCGCCGTTGAACACAAAGCCCGTAACGTCTACGTGCAGGTTGGCAAGTTCTGCTGCGGTTTCCGAAAGCTGCTTCTTGAGCGTTACACCGCGGCGAGAGACCATAACGAGGCCGCCACCCTGCTTAGCGAACAGAGCGCCATCGTTAGCTACCACGAGTGGAGCCGTATCAATAATCACGTAATCGTACTGATGCAGTGCATTATTAATAAGCTCAGACATTACTGGAGAGTTCAGAAGCTGTGCAGCGTTCGGTGGCTTAGGACCAGCAGGCATAATATGCAGGTTTGCCTTCCAGAAGCGCTGAACTACGTCCTTAACAGAAGCCTGACCGGAAAGTACGTGAGCAAGACCGGCCGAGCCATCAATGTCCAGCTTCTTAGCAACCGATGGGTTACGCAAATCGGCATCAATAAGCAATACAGCAGAACCGGTTTCAGCAAGGGCCGTGGCAACATTCACAGCCGTAGTGGTCTTGCCTTCATTAGCACCAACAGCGGAGACAACAACCAAGCGAGAATTGGTTCCAGAGATTGGAGCAATGAACGAGAGGTTTGTGCAGATACGGCGATAGTCTTCAGCAACCGAGCTGCCTGGTTCACTGATAATGACGGAGGTGTTAGAGTTCACTGCTTCGTCTTCAGGTATACGGCCAAGGGTCGGAGCATTGATATATGTAGTGAGCTCGGAATCATCTTGAATCTTGCGAGACAGTACATCTTTAAGAAGTGCAGCAATGATACCTACAATAAGACCACCAACAATACCAATAAGAAGGACTAATGGAGTCTTTGGAGCACTAGGAGATTCCGGGACCATTGCCTTTTGAACCACCGTAATCTTAACAGGTGATTGCTTATTATCCATATACAGCGAAGACTGCACCACATTCTGGAAAGAGTCTGTCACCGCATTGGCAATTTTGGCTGCTTCATGCGGATCTTCGGAAGAAGCAGAAATATTAATAAATGCTGTATTAGTTGGATTTACCGCAGTAATAGTTTTAGCTAGTGTAGCTATCGACTCATCAAGATGCATCTGGTCAATAACTGGCTGAAGTACCACATCTGTTGTAATCAACGTAGGATACGATTTCACCTGAGTACTAATGTATGAGGCGGCACTACCTAATGAAGAATAATTCTCGTTTACATTTGAGGTATCACTATATGTAGTAAAAGCTTGAGCAGTTGCAGTATATTCCGGAGTCTTAACTAGAAGATAAACACAAGACAATCCAAATACCACAATAAAACCAATTACCACTGTAATTAGATGCTTTAAAACTATATGGAATAAATCAATAAAGGTTAGATCATTATGATGATTGTCTCGACCTACCATATATGATTTCTCCTCATTTGGCGCTTGTGCCACAACGACTCCTCACAACATCAACCACAATCTGTTCTTCATATATAGAACTATGCATTAGTCTACATTGGATTGCCAACTATTTAAGAAAAATAAATATTATGCAGAATAATATATTTACATAATTATTTTTAATAAGGCGATATGAAGACTCTCGATTATTTTAGTTCTAGATTAAAAAATTTCTTCTCAAGCACATTTAATAAGTGCTTTCCATAAGCACTCTTACCATAACGTTCTGCAGTCTCAGCAAGCTGTTCTTTACTAATCCATCCATTATCGTAGGCAATCTCTTCAATAACAGAGATTGGTAAGCCTTGCGCCTTTTCTACAGTACGCACGAATTCCCCAGCCTCATATAGTGAATCCATTGTACCCGTATCAAGCCATGCATAACCGCGGCCCAATGTCTGAACATTCAATGAACCATCTTCAAGATACATGCGGTTTAGATCTGTAATCTCTAACTCCCCACGAGGAGATGGCTTAATTTGCTTAGCAAAGTCACACACACGATTGTCATAGAAATACAGACCGGTTACTGCATAATTTGATGCAGGATGTTCCGGTTTTTCTACAATATCAATAGCTTTTTTATTCTCATCAAATTCAACTACGCCATAACGTTCAGGATCATCAACATAATAGCCGAATACGGTAGCACCATGATGCACAGAAGCAGCCTTGCGTAATAATTGTCCTAGCCCATTGCCATAGAAAATATTGTCACCAAGGACTAGAGCACACGGATCTCCATCGATAAACTCTTCGCCTAAGATAAAAGCCTGAGCTAAACCATCTGGACTTGGCTGTACCTTGTAGGAAAGATTAATACCATAATGCGAGCCATCACCAAGCAATTTTTCGAAGTTCGGAAGATCTGTTGGCGTAGAGATAATAAGGATATCGCGTATTCCTGCCATCATGAGTACGCTCAATGGGTAGAAGATCATAGGCTTATCGTATACAGGTAACAGCTGCTTAGACGTCACAGTCGTTAACGGATACAAGCGAGTTCCTGAACCGCCCGCTAAAATAATCCCCTTCATACGTAATATCCTTACTCTCACAAATTAATTCTTATAAAATAATAATAAAATGATTTATTTTCACCTTATAGTAATTAATTCTTTTTCAATATAGGTATGAAGATCTCGCTCCCAATCAGATGGCATAAAACCTGTCTCCTCAATCCTGGCAAGATTTAAATCGCTATTCACTGGACGCGGACTAATCGGATTTGTAGCATGTGCAAAGTATTCAGCAGTAGAGATTGGTTTTACTGCTTCGCCATTGCCATTCGTTTGATTAAATACGTCTCGGGCAATATCTGCCCAGCTCTTCACTTCACCAGAGCCAGTGAGATTGTATGTTCCATATGGCACATGAGAATCAAGCATATAGAAAATAGCTCGAGCCATATCATCAGTAAACGTGAGACGCCCAAATTGATCATTAACCACAGTTACTTCGTTAAGATTATCTTCCGGATCCGTAACACGGTTAGACAGATTCATCATGGTCTTAACAAAGTTATGGCCATTTCCAATAACCCAGCTTGAGCGAAGAATGTAATGTTCTGGAGCATTAGCTACTGCAATATCACCGGCAGCCTTAGTCTGACCATATACACCAAGCGGAGAGAACTCCTCTTCCTCAGTGTGCTCCTTCTGAGTACCGTCGAATACATAATCAGAGCTAATATGAACGAGTGTAATGTGATGCTGAGCTGCTACACGAGCCAGTAGCGCAGGGCCTTGAGCATTGGCTTTCCACGCAATCTTACGGCCTTCTTCAGTTTCAGCCTTATCAACTGCAGTAAATGCACCCGCATTAATAATGGTGCCATAAAGGCTCCAGTCAAACTTTTCATATGCTGCAGGATTTGAGAAATCAAACTCATCAATATCCGTGAATTCAAAGCCTTGCAAATCATGCTCTTCAACATATGCGCGAATCGAATGGCCAAGTTGGCCATTGCATCCAGTTACCAAAGTACGCTTTGGTTCCATTGGCTTAGCGTCTTTCAGCATGGGATGATGCAAATCCGCTTCACTCAATTCACATTCGCTTAACGGAATTGGCCATTGAATATTAAGTTCTGGATCAGCAAGATTCACAAATGTATAGTTCTTCTTCTGGTCTAGTGACCAATGAGCATTGACTAAATACGTATAGGCAGTACCATCTTCAAGCGCTTGGAAGCTATTGCCTACTCCACGAGGCACGAAAATAGCCTTTGAAGGATCCAGATGGGTGGTAAATACTTGGCCGAAAGTCTTACCTGGGCGTAGATCAACCCAAGCTCCAAAGATTTCACCGGTTGCTAGAGAAATAAACTTATCCCATGGCTCTGCATGGATACCACGAGTCACACCCTTGGTAGCATTGAAGCTAATATTATTTTGGACAGGACCGAAATCAGGCAGTCCTAAATCCATCATTTTTGCACGCTGCCAGTTCTCTTTGAACCAACCACGATTATCGCCATGTACCGGCAAATCAAAAACAACTAATCCCGGAATATTAGTCTCATGAGCAACGAGTTCTTTTTCAAATTCCACGGTAAATACGCTCTCTTTATAAGAGGTCTGCTATTCCAAGGATTTATTAGCAATAACAGACCATCATCAGATCAATCTATTAAAGTCGGTCTTCTCACTGGCCTTGGGCTTTATAACGAGCCTCAGTCGCAGCCTTCGCAGGTTCCCACCATTGCGGATTATCTACATACCATTGAATCGTTTGACGCAAACCGGATTCGAAGTCAGTATGCGTTGGACGCCAACCCAATTCAGTTTGAAGCTTTGTAGAATCAATGGCATAACGGCGATCATGACCAGGACGATCTTTTACCCAATCAAACGCATCCTCCGGTTGTCCCATAACACGCAAAATGTCTTGCAAAACAGTCAAATTATTACGCTCACCATTAGCACCGATTAGATAAGTCTCACCAATCTTGCCACGAGTCAGAATGGTCCAAACTGCAGAAGAATGGTCCTCCGTATGGATCCAGTCTCGAACATTCTTGCCATTGCCGTACAGCTTTGGACGGATGCCTTCAATAATGTTCGTAATCTGACGAGGAATAAACTTCTCTACGTGCTGGTACGGACCGTAATTATTGCTGCAGTTAGAAATGGTCATGCGCAAACCATACGTACGGAACCATGCGCGAACCAGCATATCCGAGCTAGCTTTAGTAGAGGAATAAGGGCTAGACGGATGATACGGAGTTTCTTCAGTGAACTTGTTTGGATCATCAAGAGCAAGGTCACCATAGACCTCATCCGTACTTACATGATGGTAACGAACATCATATTTACGAGCAGCTTCAATAAGACGGAATGTTCCTTCTACATTCGTCTTAAGAAATGGCTCTGGATCTGCAATGCTGTTATCATTATGCGATTCCGCCGCATAATGCACTATTGCATCATGCCCAGGAACAATTTCATCAAGCAAAGCAGCATCACAGATATCGCCATGAACAAACTCGACCTGGTCACCGAGCAGCGGACGAATATTCTCTAAATTCCCCGCATACGTAAGCTTATCTAAAACTGTTACATGCGTTTCAGGATGGTTCTTAACAATGTAATGAACGAAGTTAGAACCAATAAAGCCACAGCCACCTGTAACGATTATATTTTTAGGCATAAATAATTCCATTGTTAAGACCCTTGGATAATTCTTTGTAGACCTATCTTAAATAGTATCCATAATAGTATAAATTAAAGAATGAAAATAAAAAATATTTGTCCTAGTAGCCTACTCAGATTCCCCTTGAAGATTTTATATTTGAAAAGGGTTAAGACCCGACATAGCCTATTCCTTTCTGGAATGGAAACATATTCTTCAAGCATCGATATCTGTTCGGCAGTCATCCGTTCGTGGAAGTTATCCAATAAAATTTTTGCTTGAGAGATAGATCCTTCAATAGATCTACGGTTATCTTTTAATAAAAGTGATATTATGTTGTACTTTGATGCACCTACTGAGTTATCACCGTGTTGCCTATATAAGTTATATGGCTTTCTAACATACTCTATACATCCACAGGTAGAGGCTACAAGAGCGAGCATCCAATCATGCATTACAATTCTCTTTGGATCAATACGCCCCCTAACTAATTGTATTAAGGCTTGATTGACCATCATAGCGCACCCAGTTACAACATTTTGTGCCAGCAACTGATTAAGATCCGTCTGCGCATAATCAATTTTCATATAGTCGTAGTATGAAGGAGATATTTCATTAAGCGACTCATCAGTTACTATTAAATCCGAATAAAGAAGAAGTGGTTTATCGCTATTATTTTCTTGGGCCTTCGCAATGAAAGAAGAGATCTTATCTGGCAGCCATACATCATCTTGATCACAAAAGAAAACAAATTTATTCTTAGCATATTTCAACATAGAAATAAAATTGCTACAGGCCGACCCGAATTTTTTACCGGATGATACTATTACTATTCGATCGTCATCCTCAGAATATTTTTTTATTATATTGAGAGTATCATCTGATGAGCAGTCATCACTAATTAATAGTCGCCAGTTCTTATAATCTTGCCTCTGAATAGATTGTATTTGCGCGGCTATATAGTCTGCGCCATTATAAGAGGCCAATAGAATATCAACAGTGTCCCCATACATAAAGTTATCCACTTAGCTATTCTCATTTCATAATCTAATTTGTACGCTACTAAGACGAAGACATTAGAGTAGGATCTGGAACGTTTTCTGTTGATGTCTGCTCACAACAATTCTTGTCCCACTATTTCAACTCGCACCTTACCAGCATTCAATCGCCTCCTTATAAGCATAGATAAAATGACTAAGAAATAAATATCTAACGATAAAGCGGCAGTTCTCAAAGGATTAAAAAAGAGAGTTGCCATTGTTAGGAATGAAAGTACTGCATCGCATAATGGGAGAATAACCCCTTGTCTCTTAATAAAAGTTCTAACTAGCAAGAAAATTAAAAATTCTCCTATAAAGAATACATACATCCCTATAATGCCATCAGCACAGGCAGAGCTTATAAACCCAGTCGATGCATTTAGATATTCACGAATATATACAGCATTTATAACTGTTCCAGAACTACCAAACATCTGTGGAATGAACTCATAGAATACTGAAGCTAGGGAATTTGCTGAATTTCCTAATACAATATTGAAATTAAGGTTTGCCAAAGGGCTCGTTACATAAGTATATGCCCACATAAATAGTTTTGGCAATATTTCAGGATATTTATTATATAATCCTATCCTCTGTATATAAGAGCTATCATTCCAGCTATATCCTGAACGGATATTCCCTAGCACACCAATAAAAAGTAAAACTCCTATAGCAAAAACAAAACTTAATAAAAGTACTCTTACAGAGGCACCCTTGCTTGTTTTTTTTAAAGAATAAGAATAATAATATAAAAATCAATAACAAAAATGTGCAGTATCCCCTGCTATTATTAAATATAAACAATATAAAAATTGTTAGAAATTCAATAAACAACCTTAGTTGTCTATTGGAAAAATAAAGATATATAAGATAAAAACCATAGAATAAAGTAAATGATATCAGAAAAACATGAAATCCTGGGATTCCTACCGATACTTTAGTTTGCTGATCTCCTACTTGAAAACCAGAATAACTTTGTGTAACAGGTACTGCTCCCTGATAAGCCCAATCTAGAAAAAATCCAAGCGCAATCAAAATTGTTACGACTGGGTTATGTTTTCTTGTGAGTACTATACGCGTTTTAATTGTAGGACTACTTAGAATTCCTAAAATTAAAGAAATTGTACACGTAACGAAAAAGAACCACAAAAGCGGCGCAGTCATTGTCTGATTTAGAGCGGACCAATGTAATGAATAAAGCACTAGGACAAGTACCCACGTAGCAAAGTACCAGTTTCCGAATTTTAACATATACTAGCCTACCTAGAAATAAAAATTAAGGCAATCAATTATTTTGAATATATCCAGATTCGTAGTGATTATCGAAAACCTCTAGAATTTTTTTACGCCACACTAAAATTAATCTTGAATTAAGTAGCTTTTCTAACATCTTAACCTTATTATCTAAACCGAGTAAATGGAAGATAAATTGTCTTAATAAATCTAGCAAAGATGCAATAATAAACGTAATAACTATCGCGGCAATGGAATAGATTACCGCAAAACGAGAATTATATATCGTACCAATATTAAACATATGCGCAAATAACTGCACCGACAGTGGATATTCTGTCGCCATATAAACACCAAGAGTTGTCGAAGCCAGCAAATTAATAAAACTGTTATGGAATTCGAAAGTTGTAGCTAGTTGCACCATTCCAAATCCTATAAGAACCACAGGAAGCTTTGCACCAATCTCGTATATATTTTGTAGTGCCTTAAATATAGAATCTCCGGTCAGTGAATATAACATACCACCAGAAACATCCACCAAAATAATCAATGAAAAGCCGATAGCAATCATACTACATGCAATTTTATTGGAGATTTTATTCATATACCATCGATAGTAGGATATTAAGATAAATAGATAAATAAATTCTCCAATATTATTTGAGGGGAAACCAAATAGATTTTTAGGAAATAATCCATATATCATTCCCCATACTACAAACAGAATAGAACATAATGCTAAATGCATTTTTTGTCCTATTTTTCTTAATCCTGTTAATAGGAATGGAAGTATAAGCAAAAAAAGTATATAGCTAGTTATATACCACCATACGCCCGTTATAATAGGGAAAAGGGATTTAATAATTACTGCACCCGATACCTCAAGTTGTGTATTTCCAGGATAAAAGCAATCAAAGATTGTATAACCACATAAAAGCGTAATTCCATAGAAAATTCCCTCTCGCTCTAATTTCCACGCCCGTTTAATAGACGTTCGAACGCTAGGATTCCTATCCATGCATAAAAACCAAGCAGATATTCCAAAAAATATAACAACTCCGATTTTCCTCAACGATGCCAAGAAAACATAAGCCATTTGTTTTAGCGAAGGATCTTGTTCTAGTGGGTTAAAAGGATTATGAAGGATATGATGATGCGCAATAATCATCAACATCGCAACAACTCTTAATAATTCTATACTTGAGTTATCGTTTTCTTAAATTTTTATTCTGTCGAATTTTTTCTTCAACCGGCATAAGAATCCTTTTATAAAATATAAGCAATTACTAATTGCTTTGTCCTTACCTCATCAGTAGGGTAATTAAGGAGAACAACTTAATCTTAAATAATAAGATTTTTATATTTTCTTTAAACCTGAGAATATTCCTAATATGAGCATTTTTCCTTGCCCATATAAACATCCCGTTATTAAAGCATAACCGTAAAATTCTAGTCCGATTTTCCCAAGTAGGATCTTTACAAGAACGAATACTCGCCTGAATAGCTAGATTCAATATGAAAATCGCAAAATCGTTATTAACCAGACTTGAATCAAGGGGAGATATGTCTTTATTTACGGCATTAATAAATTGGTTATAGTCTGCCAATAATTTTGGATTATATCTGTGACTATGAGATCCTTCTATTACATTGTATGTGTACACTGTTTTCTTTAGATAGCCTATACAATGCGATGCTAAGAGACAGCGAATATTAAATTCAATATCTTGAGATCTCGGTAAATTGGTATTAAAAAGCAGATTATTTTGCTTCAAAAATTGAGAATTGTAAGCCTTCGCCCAAACCGACCCTGATAATCGCAAGGTGTCATGTCCTCTATTAAAACCTTGACCTTCCAAGCAACAAGATACCAATGGAATTAGGTCTTTGGGTGCATAATATAAGGATCTATCACTATTAAGTGCATCACAACGATAATTTGTATCCGCACTTTTTATTATTGAATTAGCAAAAATAATTTCTGCATCTTCATGTTGCGTGAGAAAATTATGAAAATCTCGCAGTGCTGATTTTTGAAGATAATCGTCCGCATCAACAAAGAGAATATACTCGCCGTTGGATTCGCGCAAACCATGATTTCTCGCTGCGGAAGGTCCAGCGTTTGCTTGGCAAATATATTTAATACGTTGGTCATTCTCTGCTATTTTTCGACAAATATTTCCTGTCGAATCTGTACTTCCATCATCTACAATGATAATCTCAAAATCTGCATAATCTTGATTTTGAACTGAGCTAATAGTGTCCTGAATCTGCTGCTCACAATTAAATGCTGTCACAATTACAGAAAATTCCATTTTATCTCTCTCTTAAATAATTATTTATTCTTCAAAAAACGGTATTTTTTCCATAACTGGATTTTCCAATATAAAATTTGTATCTCGCAAAATAACCGCTCTTTAATATTCTTAGAATAATAAACTCGATTATCCCGCGAGGAAAGTTCGAGTCGTTTATATTGTCGTTCCTTATCAAAAATATCTTTTGAATAATTTTGCGAAAGGACGATATCTTGCATAATTGATATCTTCATGTGATTCTTGCGTGCGGAATCCATGAAAGCATGATCCACCATATCCACTTTTAAGCGCTCATCATATGAAATAGAGCTAAATATCGAACGCCTTATAATCATGCCTGAATTGATGGCGCTAATGTTCTCTGAATTAATTTGCGAGAGATCTTTAATAGATTTAAAATGCAACCCATTTTTTTTTGCAAGGACTTAGAGTACCATGCAGTGATTGCACGATGGGAAGATATATATCAGAAGAAGGGTGAGATAGTATAAAATCAGTTGATAACTGGAAGAAATCTTCAGGCAATGGAGTATCATCATCGAGAATTACTATGAAGTCAGATGTCGATTCTGATACGGCTCTATTATAAGCTTTAGATAGACCCACGTTCCCATGCATTTGTATATATTTAATTTTTACCTTAGATTCAGAGGTCTCTACATTATCCCTAATAATGCCAGCATCTGTACTGTTATCACAAATAATAATACGATTAATATAATCACTTTTTTGTAAAAGAGCGAGTGAAGGAATATCTTTTATCTCATGGTTATAAACCACTATTACAGCATCATATATTTTAGAACTATTCATCGCTATTTATTTCCTATCTGACATTTTGTCTTATATTATCCGTTCCTTCTCCCTAATCTATTCCCCATAAATCGGAAGCCACATTCACCGATAAAACGCACTGCCTCTATAGGATGGCCTTCTTTTAGAAGATTACCAACAACATATTTAACCAATGAAAATCCTTGGCCTGTCTCTGAAGTATTCATGAGCAGTTCTTTATGGCGTTCGATTTCCATTCCTACCACGTAATTTCTACGATACTGCTGCATATATGTGAAATTGTGAGAATGAAATACTTCAGCATCTCCTTCATAGGCGACTGCATAGCCTTCTTTCAAAAACTTCGCCGCAATAAACATATCCTCATTAGTCAGAACATCTCGTTCAAAACCGCCTACAGCTAGATACGCAGACCTTCTGTATGCAGAACAAGTATCACTTGCAAAAAATGCATCCATCCCTAATCGCTCAATGTCAGCAAAAGTAGTCACTCGGGAATTCGGTGTATATCTTTTCAACCGCACAAGCCGTTCAGAAGGCCTAGCATCGTCTCGAGGGTATTGACGTCCTGTTACCATCGCCACTTTGGTATTCCTGAATGGTTTTAGCATATTTTCAACATAGTGATCTGACTTTGGAAGAGCATCTTGTGTTAGGAAAAAGACGAAATCTCCCTTTGATTTACGTAAAGCCCAATCCCTAGTTCCACCGTGATTAAAGTCTTTGCGATCAATTTTCAGCACTGAAACATTGGGATAGTTTTGCGCAATCTCACGAGTTTTATCTGTAGAATCTGAATCAATAACGATTATCTCTGATAATTCAATCGACTGGGATTGTAATGATTCAAGTTGCTTCTCAATATACTTTTCTGCGTTAAGGGTTGGAATAATAATAGAAATATTATTAAAAGAATCCGTCATAACATATCCTTATAAGAAAACGAGGAGTTCACGGTATGTATGGCCGTATAGCTCCTCGTCAGCAATAAATCTTCTAGTCTCGCTTAAACAGATCCCTTGTAAAGACCTTATCTTCTACATCTGCAAGATCATTATTCCAGCGGTTAGCAACAATCACGTTCACGTTCTTCTTGAAGTCTTCAAGATCATGCGTCACTGGGCTTCCAAAGAACTCTTTCTCATCTAATGTTGGTTCATATACAATAACCGGAATGCCATTAGCCTTAATGCGCTTCATAATGCCCTGGATAGAGGACTGACGGAAGTTATCCGAACCACTCTTCATAGTCAAGCGGTAAATGCCAACTGTTGGGTGATCTTCATTAGCAATACGGTCAACAATCTGCTCAGCAATAAAGTCTTTACGAGTACGATTAGACTCTACAATTGCCTCAATAAGATTCTGCGGTACATCAGCATAGTTAGCAAGCAGCTGCTTCGTATCCTTAGGCAAGCAATAACCACCATAACCGAAGGATGGATTGTTATAATGTCCACCAATACGTGGATCAAGGCAAACACCACGAATAATCTCAGAAGCATCAAGATTACGAGATTCTGCATACGTATCAAGCTCATTGAAATAAGCCACACGTAGCGCAAGGAACGTATTAGCAAACAGCTTGATTGCCTCTGCCTCAGTCAGACCGCAAATCAGCTCCGGGATTCCAGTACTACCATCAGGATTCACACGATCATGTTCTGCAGGATCAGCACCCTGAGCAAGCAAATGAGCAAAAGTACGAGCAGCCTCTACCGCTTCCTCATCATTCATCGGCGCACCAACAACAATACGAGATGGATGCAGATTATCGTACAGTGCTTTACCTTCACGGAGGAATTCAGGAGAGAAAATAATACGATCGTCATTCAGTTTGGCACGCAAACGTTCCGTATAGCCAACTGGAATCGTGGACTTAATAACGATCCAAGCAGTAGGGCTATATTCACGAATAGCAGCAATAGCAGCCTCGACACTAGAAGTATCGAAATAATTCTTCTTCGGGTCATAGTTAGTCGGCGTTGCCACTACAGCAAAGTCGGCACCAGTATATGCTTGAGCTGGATCAATAGTAGCCTGGAAATTAAGATCCATGGTCCCATCGCGCTTACCGTCTAGAAACCGAGTGATCTCTGCATCTACAATCGGACTGACATTATTGTTCAACAGCTCAACTTTTTCAGGAACAATATCTAAAGCATGCACTTCATTATGCTGCGACAATAACAATGCAACAGACAAACCTACATAGCCAGTACCGGCAACCGCAATCTTCATAAAAAAACTCTTCCATCTAAAATTTATAATATCTAAAAAATAATTATAAAACTCACCCTGCTAATATAAGGAAGATACCCTTATAAAGAAAAGATTTTCCAGAACTTCCCCTAAGATATTCACTTGTCATACGGAGTTTATTGGATTGCGTTTGTGGAGTAGGGATGAAACATAAGGAAATACAACAGCCAAAAATCCGATCCGTAAAATTCAATGTCGTTATGAATATGATATTAACGACCTCATCATTTCTATTCCCTTTAATCACTGTTCCATATGTATCCCGAGTACTTGGACCATCGGGAATGGGTATTGTCTCATGGGTACAAACGCTTATCACATATTTCTCGCTCATTGCAATGCTAGGTATGACATCGTATGGGACACGAGCTTGTGCCGAGGTACGTGATGATAGAGAGAAACTTAGCCAAGTAACTCAAGAATTAATTCTTATTCTTGTAATTTCCACAACAATTACCTATTGCATATATCTTGTAGCAATTTTCCTAATTCCAAAAACACGAAATAACCTACTACTTGCATTTATTTTCAGCCTTGGCATCTGGCTTACATCATGTGGATGCAATTGGTTCTATCAAGCTATTGAGCAATACGGATATATCACTGTACGAAACATTGCATCGAAATTTGTTGGACTACTTTTAATGTTCATCCTTGTTCGTACGGTACACGATTACGTCTGGTATGCTGTCACCATTGTCGTAGGAAGTTACGGATCGAATATATTCAACTTAATAAGGTTACATAAATTCGTAGATTTTAAACGACACCGAAAATATAATTTGAGACGGCATTTCAAACCTATGGTGTCTTTTACCATCTCAAGTATTTCCGCAGGAATGTATGCTCAAATAGACATGTTATTATCAGGCTTTTTCTTATCTAATACCCTTGTAGGCGTCTACCAAATGGTGGTGAAAATAAAATCTATTTGTAGTTCCGCGGTCAATTCAGTAGGAGCAGTGATGCTCCCACGCTTAACTTATTATGAAGCAAAACAAGGTCATGAAAAAACTCGTCAGCTAATTGGCAAAAATATCAATTTTATTATGATTCTTAGCCTAGGCATGATGATTATACTTTGTATCTGTGGCGATTCAATTATTCAAATCCTAGGTGGTTCTCAATACCTCAATGGTGTAGTCCCCCTTGCATTAACATCCCCTGTTCTACTATTCTCCGCCACGAATGGCATGTTAACGCAATATCTTAATGCCACTAAACGAGAAAAAGAGAGTGCATCAGTTAATCTTTTTGGACTTATTGTAGGAGTGATTTTCGGTTGTATTTTAATTCCAAAATATAATATTATTGGTGCTGCACTAAGCGTCCTTCTTTGTGAGGGATGTGCTCTAATCGTTAGAGTTTACCTACTCCGAGATTTTATAAGGACTTTACGAGGTCAAACAGATATCTGGAAAATTGTTATTGCTGCAATATTTGCTGGAGTAGCAGTAGGAATCTGCAAACAGCTTTCACCTGCAAATCCCCTTATTCTGTTGATTATCTGTGGCACAGTCCTTGTTATAGTTTATTTACTAGCCCTACTAATATTGAAGGAAAAGTTTATTCGCCAAATACTCCATAAACAATGATATGCGGGTAAATATTTATATGCATCTGCTTCTAAATACTTGTGTGGAGAGTAGAATATCAGGCCTCTCCACACTGATAGATCCAGTATCCTTTGATTGGTTTTGTATGAAAATAAACAGTCAACTAGCGAATAATAGCTTTGACTAAATTTTTAATACCTCGTATGCCTTTCTTGATATGATACCTTCTCAGTCCACCTCTAGTAAACCGCTCAGTTAATCCTTCTTCGATAGTGTAGGTACATGGATTGCATTTTCCACACGGTTCTCCATTAATAGGTGAGTAGCAGAACCATGTTAAATTCATTACATCTTCATAATGATGCGTCCTATACCACTCTCGCATTTGAATCTTAGTTATCATGGCTAATGGCAAATGATAATTCCTGAAGAGAGTATTAAGATCTTCTGGCGACTTATCTTGGTCGAGTATATAATTCGTACCAATTGTAGGGATCTCTATCTTCTTGATCGCACCATATTTATTAATTAATTCTATAGCCTTATCATCATGATGAATCGAAAGTTCAATACCCTTATGTTCTGTTGCAAACCGACCAAGCCAGTCATACTGAGAGCCAAAGAAATCCGTTGCACGAGTTCGTTTATATGCAGCACTAATCAAGTTATCCTGCACTCGTTCTGCTTTACTAATAATTATAAGAGGGCGGAAAACCGCTTTTGTTGCTGACCGAGTACAAAGATTCTTAGTTATTTGTTTAATTGCATTTAGTTCATTTGGCTCAGACTGACGATTATCTGAAAGATAATAAGGCTGGATTACTACTGGTAATAACGAAAGTTCCGTTACTCGAAACGTTGAATCAAAACCACCGGTCCATAAGATCTCAACCACAGGAAAATTATTTACTTTATTGTTCATGCCATACACCCTAAATCCTGTATAGTGTCAAATATAATTAATATTCTACCGGTAGAATTATTCTTGAGCCAAGCCACCTGTCATATTTTTCATCCTCAAATTTAAAGATCCCGGCAGCAGGAGTAAAAGTCATTTCACCAAAATAAAGCTTATTATTTGTTTCATACCAATCTACGCGAACAAATGAGAATTCCTCAGCGAGCTTGGCCGAATAATCAAGCATCTCTTGAAGGAAATGTGGACGCGGACAATCGAAAGTTCGCGGCTGATCATTCCTATGTAGATCTACCGGTTCCCAGTTCTCGTCATAATATGCGACTTTAAGACGTCCACTAGAACGATCACGCATTACTTCAATGATATCTGGACCATTATTGAAGTGAAATACCTTGTAATCAATCAGATCGCCAGATTCAAAGCCATCTAAATATGGCTCGGCAAAAACTCGTGGATGATTATATTGATAGTGCATTTCAAATGCTTCATACGAGAAATCTAAGGAAAGCCAGAACTTTAGCTTTTCAATTATCTCTTTCCGATTAATCCTGCTCTTATCGGTAACAATAATATTGAAACCGGAACCGTGTGATGCCTTTAAAGCGAACTTCTCAGGAAGAGCATCAAAATCAATATCTTCGGGATTATCCCAAATTCCGAGTACAGGGAGAAGAACCTGATCCCCTACCCTCTCCTCAACATAATCTCGTACTAATAATTTATCGGAAAGTTGACCTTTTAGTGGGGTGGAGTCATTCAACTTCATCCACTGAATTTTTTCATTAAAAGACTGCGGATCCTCCAAATTAAGATCCTGATGCATCGCCCTTCTAAACCATATTTTTAAAGCCATCTCAGGTTTTACATTCCACAAGATTTTATTCGCTTGATAACGTGCTTGTTTTTTTTATACGCTGATAATCCATTAGCTCTCCTCCAATACCCAATTCAGAATACTCCCATGTATCTCATTAAAAGAGTGTAATATTAGCTATTTATATCTGAAAATTAGTTTAAACGCTCTTTTTGAGAGTAAATATTTCATTAAATACAATACGTAAGTGATTATTTTAATGTGGCATTTATTCAGAGCTTTATATTATAAATATAACTAATTAGAATCAGGCGTGTTAAATAAACACTAGACAAGACTTTGTTTTACTAAATAAATCGGCTCAAGTTATCCTTCTGGAATATATAATTTATGGAAGTAAATATAATTTTACTATGAAAGTAAATCAATTAAAATCCATAAAACAATTACTCTAAGCAAAAATTGTCAGACGCTAGTATATTACAATTTATTATCAATAGTATTTTTTTTGGATTTCGCTATCCTGCTACTTAACTAATTCAGTGAATAATAATAAACAATGCAACTAGTAATCATACTGAATGTACATTGATACTAGATAACCACACTCTAATACAGAGCTTAATCTATATAAATCTTTCAAGGAGCATATGATTACAAGATACTGCCTCTATTGAATACACTACTCAGGTGGTGTATGCCTAATATAACTAAAGAGATTAACCATACGGAATTTATTATGATAGAGAAGATTTTTACCAGTAAGAGAGAATCTACAATTGAAATATTGAGAATACTCTCCATGCTAATGATTTTGATTCAGCATATCGTTGTAAATAATCGCGATTTTTTATACACTCAAGAAATATCGATTAAAAAAAATTGCATTCTTATTCCCAGGATCTTTCGGTAATATAGGCGTTGGTATTTTCTTCATCATTACTGCATGGTTCCTTAGTATGGATAATACTTCCTCGCTAAAGAAAAGCTTTTCTCGAATATGGACATTAGAACGAGAAGTGCTCTTTTATAGTCTATTTCTTTGCATTATATCTTTTATTTTTTTGCGAAGCGATCTTAGTCCAGCGACTATATTCAAGTCAATTCTTCCTACAATGTCAGGCTTGTGGTGGTACATCACAGCATATGTAATTACTCTTATTTTTATGCCATTTTTAACAAAGGCGTTAAAACTATTAGGACGAGATATGCATAGGAAGCTTTGCATAACAATATTAATTATGTGGGGCTTATGTTATGGAGTGGCGCCATTTTTAGGCTTATGGGGTCGGTTAGGTCTTAATGCCGTCGAACTTATCTTCCTTTATATCTTAATTTCCTATTACCGTTGGTATATAAATTCTTGGACCCGAAAGACCGGGTGGACGCTATTTGCTATCGGTGTTATATGGATATTTGCCGTTATGATAATCGCCTGTATTCTGACAGATGTTACAGGACATGTGCTTTTTATGAATGTTTACCATAGCTATACACGTACATTCACATTGCCATCTCTACTAGTTGAATTCGGATTAATTCTTGTCTGCACGAATCCTAAAAGGGAGCATCATAGCCGTATAGTGAATGCAATAGCTGGGTCCGCATTAAGCGCTTATTTAGTCACTGAGTATCCTGCGACTAGAACTTAGCTTTGGCATTTCCTTGATTTACATAAGTTTTATAATGAAAGCTGCGCTTGGTTCTATGCCATCGCATGTATCCTAGTGGTCTTTATTGGCTGTATTGTATTTGATCTTATTCGTCGTCTTCTTTTTGGTTTAACGATAGATAAGAATCTACATACATCATTTGAAAAAGTATGGTGTAAAATCAGTCAGCTATGTCGTCAGCCACAGGGGTCGCACAAGGCCCACTAAATTCTGAGTATTTCCGAGGCTTGCTAATTACTTCTTTGTGGGTCTCGGAAAATATTTTCTGATTACTTGGAGTCGTTGTCTGTCTGAGCCAAAACCTTCGCAAATGGCATTATCTTTTGCCGTTGCCTCCACACCTCATTGAATAGGTAATGGAAAACAGACCAACGTAAAATATTAGTTCCATAAGTGACCGTATGAATTATCCATTGTGTTTATTTTGACTAATTGGAAATGAACACTCTAGATCATGCTCGTTACTAGTATATATCCCTATGTCTCTTGTCACTGATTAGAACGCAAGTACATACATAAATATCTTTAATATGCAAAATATTGCCATTATTGACTGATTCAAAGTAGTACTTGACTGCATTAACTAGTAAAGCACGAGTATATAAATCAAATTTTGTTGATACTGTTTAGATAATTAATTTTCCCATTGCAATCCTGTATTCTTAATAAATCACATAGCCTATTCACCGTTGAAAGAGCCGTATATGGTTGATGTCAATTTCTCAGAGAATCCAGAAAAGCAAACTTCTGCATCTCTCATAAAGAAAATCGACATTTCTGAAACTATTCTGAAAGCATGTCAAGTTCCTGGAGTGAAAATTAATCGCGCTAGCTTCCTCCGAGGGGCATTTCGTAACCATTTTGATGAAGAAACTATTGAACGTGCTATAGAGTCGACACCAGCTAAAGCTGGAATTCATGTTGATGAGTTAGATCCCATTGCAAAAGGCGCAATTAATTACGAAGCTCTAAAGACCATATCACTCTCAGCCGCAGCAGGCATTCCCGGAGGGTTAGCCATGATTGGCACAGTCCCAGGAGACGTCTTACAGTATTTTGCTCATGTCCTTCGTATTGTTCAGAAACTAGCCTATCTTTATGGTTGGCCGGATTTCTTTGAACTCAATGAGGACAGAATCGAATTCAATGAAGATAAAATTGACGATGCCACAAAGAATGAAATCATACTTTTCCTCGGTGTAATGTTCAGTACTGTTGGAGCAGAAAACGGCCTTGCTAAAGTTGCAGAGATGCTTGCCAAAAATGCGGCAAAGAAACTGCCGCAGCAAGCATTAACCAAAGGCGTGGTCTATCCGATTGTTAAGAAGGTGGCCGGAATGCTTGGCAAGCAAATGACGAAACAAATTTTTGCTCGTAGTGTCTCTAAGGCGATTCCATTAATCGGCGCTGCAGTTTCCGGAGGTATGACAGCAGCAACTTATACGCCTATGAGTTACAAACTTAAGAACTACTTAGCGGAATTGAAGATTGCAACGCAAGTAGATGAATCATGGCCAAGGTGAAGCTTGTGAAGGAGAATCATAATAATGCAAGTATCCTATTAATAAGAGTCAAGAATATATAAATATCTTATGAGGTAAGATATCATCACCTTTAAAAGTAATATTCCATGAATCTTTTTTAATGGCAACCCATATTTTTCTGCCTACACAAGGCACTTTCAATAACTATATTTCCTAGTATTTTGGGCCTCCATCGAATAGAGACCCAAAATACTAAAAAACTAAACAATAATCTTATTTACCTTGTAGTATTCACAGATATCTTGTTTAGGAATGACTATATTACAAGAATCATAGGGGCTGAGTCCTTTACGCGCATCTTTCCACGGATTCTCCATATGTATGCGCTCACTCAGCTCGTTTCCTGTCAAATCACCTAGATATTTACAAATCCTTTCAATAGTTGTCTTCTCAACTCCATTTAGACGAGTAATATCCGGTTCACCTGCAAGTTCCCCATCATGAATTAGAAACATACCACGATGTCTATTAAAAAGTTCCGGAGCCACAGGCCCATTCTTCCAAGCTTCAAAATTCTCATCGAACAGAGGGGTTTCGTACAGACTTAGGTAAAGAGCTTGCGAATAATAAGTAAGCTTCTGCAGCTTCATTGTAGTCATAGTAGAACGTTGCTTAAGAATATATGCAGCGACATCAATAATCCTAGCCATATACCTCACCACCTTCCAGTAAAATGAGTATATTATTGTCTCATGACCCAGACATATGATTTATCTCACCCGCTTAGTCGAACACAGGCAAATAAAATCGGAAAGCTTCTTAAAGAGGTAAATCAAGGGGATGTGGCCTATTCCGAAATACGAGAGCAAGTAAGTCAATGGAGAGCCCAGCATACATATTCCACTGAATGTTGCTTTAAGCAGCTCATAGATTGTTCTCAGAGTATACACGGCGCTGTTGCTTCGTATCGTCTTAAACGATTGGTTTCCATAGAGAAAAAGATATGCCGTCCTCATACAAATCTCCGTCTAGGAGAGCTAGATGATATAGGTGGATGCCGTCTCATAGTGCCAAAAGTAGAAGATGTCTTTAATATCGCACATAAGCTAAAGGAAAGGCTAACTTTTAAGAACGGCAAAAGTATAAAGGATTATATACATAAACCACCTCAAAGTGGATATCGATCTCTTCATCTACTTGCCCGCATGCCGGATAGTACTGGTAAATCTTATAGGGTCGAAATCCAGTTAAGGACGCAATTAGAGCATCTATGGTCTACTGCAATAGAAGCAGTTGGAGAAATATATGGAACTGAATATAAAAGCCCAGAAACTCTTATAAATGCTGCAGGAAAAGACCAAGAACGTCTCCGATTCTTTCTTATTATTTCTGATCTCTTTGCATTAGAAGAAGGAACCCCGCGATGCTTAGCAGAATACGCTACATATGACGATCTTATTTTTGCACTACGTAATATAAATTGTTTAAACCGTCTTATTGATGACTTAGAAGCCGCATCTGAAGGAGTATGGGACATCTTCGAATCAGATAGCCAGAAAGAACTCCATTTATTAGAGTTTAACCGCGATCAGCAAACTCTTGAAATTCGTTCCTATACTATGAAAGATGTCGGAGTAGCACTTGATGAGTACAAGCAAATGGAGAACCAGATAATTAGTCCTAAATCCACTGCAGGAATCTCTCCAGAATCACAATTGAATACGGTACTGGCATTTGCTCATTCTAATGAAGAACTACAGCTGGCCTATCCAAATTATTCTGCTAACGTTCGAAAATTCTTAGATAAGATTAAAACTTATCTATAACAAAAGATTCTTATACCTTACAGAATTAAGAAATTTCTATATATCTATTTATGAAACTCTTAATAGATAATTAGGTAAAGAAGGCAAGTGGGTTCAAAGCCCGCATCTATATATCTCAGTATTTTCTATAGAGAACAGAATGCTGATGTCTCCTCTATTGCATATTTATGAGGCAAAGGGACAATATATCTAACCGTTCTTAATATAAATACGTATTAAATGAGATCCCTACCCTTTGTTATAGAAGAGCAATACTGCCTTCAACCAATATCTAATTCTAATAAATTCCCCTATTATGCCTACACACGCAAATATAGAAAGAAAAAGACATACTCTTCGTGTAGGGGAAACTGGTGCCAGTAATGGAACAAGCGCATATATAATTAAGTACGAGATTATTCCTATCCAATTCTTCGATAATGTGGTTCCATATCGTTTTCGAGCTTCTTTACAAAGAGGATGATCGGACTGATAAAGCATTGAACATATAAAAGTCGCTGCTGCCATGACTAGGCCCGACAAAGTAGATAAACCTATAAGGAAATCTATCGTTATTAAGTAATGTAGTCGATCTAATGGTATAAAAGATATTAGACCGATAGCTATCAGACCAGAAATAAATAAATCAATTCCGGGATTTTCCACCAACCCATTCCTAATAGTGATTTTAGGCATAGTTGTGTTCATATCGTACCGAGAGAGAATATAGATCTTCTCTCTTATTATTACAAGTATCTACTAGACAATTAATCAATTCAGAAAATTGCAGACTCTGATCAGGCGGAACATTTATCTCAGCCCTCTCTACTACATCATGCTCTACCAGATTAAGTTCTAGAAGTGCTGTATTTAGATCCTCACCACGAATTTTTAGCTTCTCTGAGGAATCTTGAATGTTCGGTATAAAACTTTCAACAACTCTTTTGAGTCGCTGTGGAATATTTGAATCGCCATTTTTAGCCGTTAAATGTAATTCAATATTTATATCACCGGACAACTCTTTAGTAAGTTTCTGAACAAAATCATCTATAGTACTTGCAGATACTCCATCGAAAAGCGATCTATTCGCCGTAGAAAAACTTGCTTCAAAATGGTTGACTGACTGCATCTCATTAAAAAAAGCGATCAATACTATCAGTCGTAGTTACTGCTCGTAATATCCAAGCGAAGGCATCTCCTCCACTCCAAAAATAATTGAGACAAGCCTCTATCGGCTTAATAGTACGACGTTTGGCTGAACTACTGATATATGCTACTAGCGAGTGTTCAGGGAAGAATGCAACAACCGAGGAATTCGCTAGTTCTTGTTCATCAGAATTTATTGTGTAATCTTCGATTTTCTTTGTCTTAGAATTTTTAATTTGAATAAACGCAGGATCAAATGCATCTAGGACCGTTAAAATTGGATAGTCCTTATCAAGAATCGCATCATAATGTATACTGCCATGGTCTTTTTCTTCCCATGTCTTTCGAGATAATTCATGGAGTCGAGAATCCCAATCAATATCTGTTGCGAGTTCTTCTTCACCATTGGAAAACAGTCGCTTAATCCAATAGAAAGATACAGTTCGATTTGCTGTAGCCAAAGGACCTCCATAAATCGCTATATAAGCATGAATATTTCCATACCACTAAGTCTTTAACAAGTATCTACAGCGATCCCATGGATCTTTAAAATATTCAAGATATTTGTTGAAGTCTACAAAGTAAATAATTAAATCTCTTACATATATTCTAACTACTTCTCATCATGGAAAATAAAAACTCCCCCTCATAGCGGTTAGTATCCCTATAACCTTATCTTGGAGGGTATAAGGGTTACTATCTTTATGTTACCAACTACTTACCCGCTCATATGACAGTTACAATCAATGCCTAAAATAAGCCAATACTATTAACAATTCTCATAAACTCATTCTCCTGATACAGCTATCCAAAAATACTTCTGTATGGCACTAATGAGTAATGATAGTTAGAGCTTATATAGTTATGTGCTTTCATCGCATTAACAAAAATTAAATGCCATAAAGGCCAGGAATATGGCAGTTCACTAATTAAGACTTAAATGATGCAGATGGAATTACTCTTCTAAGAGGTATGCACCAAGCATCTGGTAGCTATCCTATAAAGACTCACATATCTTTAATACTTTGGACTCGACCAAATCAATTACTAAGCATCGTACTCAATTATATGTTTATTGCTAGTTGGTCTCTGTGCAATATATCGAGATTCTTTACAAATAGAGCTACCTACCCTAGCATTTTTACTAAGCAATAACTATGTACACAGCTGTATGCATAAGCTACTTTTCTACTTCATATGGTGACCGTGGAATAAGGGTAAGATGCCACGTAAATCCACCCTCGGTAGGTTGGGCCATCGCTATAAGGGGATTCAATTAATTTGATGAATCGGAAGAGGCCACTGGTGGGTCGTCGCATTTTAATATGCATTTCTTCCTTTGATAGATTATATGGCCAGTTTGGGAATAATCGGAGCATGCCAACCAGATGGAAGAAGAAGATGTAGCTTCTAGAAATGAGCCATATAAATATGCCGCGCTGAGTTGAGGTAATGACTTGACTCCATCATTTTGCCTTTTCGATGTAAAGGGCAATAGGGGGCGCCATCTAGGCATCGCCCCCATATCTAATTAGTCATTTGGTAGAGATTATTTTCCCGGTGACGTACTGGACTAGGAGCCGACCATGAAGAATGTGCTTAGTCTTGCAATAGTTCCGAGAATTATTTTCTTACCCACTATTATCCTTCTGTGTTATAGAAGTGATAAGCATAGGCAAAAGAAAACATTTCATTCACTACGAAAGCAGATGACATTACATAGGAAAGATATAAAAATAACAATGATGATTCCTTTCCTTATAGGCCGGCCATCTCTCTACCGCCATTGCCTATTTACTGGTAATAAGACCAAAACGGACTTCTACGAAGAAACAAAATCATCACTCAAATAAACGTAAATAGAAGTAAAACTTGGTATGCCATCTGCAATCTGCAGGTGACATACCTTCTTTCTTTGAGAACTTAAGCACTAGTATCTGTTAAGAATGGATCCCTTTAGAAAGATCTACGCTCCTTATAAAACAAGTATTCTAAAAGTCTCTTTTATGAATACGTCCTTCCTCTGCCATCTTAACTATGCTGCCTAAATTATCTTGAGGAATACGCTGTTTCATCGAATCTAAATTAGCACCTAACTGTAGGCCTAGCCATACTCTCATTAACAGAATTGCCTGATAAGTAGCATGAATAAAACTAACTGGATCAACGCCCTCTCGATCAGGATGCTTATTACCTTTATAAGCATTATTGAAGTATTTCGGAAAGTCCCTTGGCTGTAGAAAGTCAATTTCCCCAGCCTTCTGTACTTCAGCAAGGATTACCTTGACACCTTCCACAAATGTAACTTGGCCGTTCTTCTTTAGATTGCCATACTCAGCTTTCTTTGCAGTGTTAACCAAATACCAGCCAAGCGATTCAAGGGAATTTCCTACGAGCCAGTTTTGTTCTTGTGCCGTTATTCGGAATAGCTCTCGTGAGAGCCTATCGAGGAATCCAATCATTCTTGCACAGTCTTTATCATGACAAAGCTCTAGCCATATATGCAGCCAATCTTCATCTAAGTCTTCCATCGAGAATAAAAACCCACTCGGTATATTTCTCATCTTTGGCTTAACCGTATCTACTACAGACCACGCTGGATGCCAATGAATCGACGATGTACCGCTCTCAATAGAGGTCCGCTCAACATCTCTAGCAACCTCCATCATATTAAATGTGCTAGCGAACCATCCTGAGATTGATACCAGTTTTTTTATTGCTCTATGAACTGATAAAAGCTCGCGCCAAGCATGTTGATCCCTTTCCCATGTTTCGATATAGGCCTTCTCTCGTATCTGGATATGTAGCGAATCACTGGCCCATTGTTGGGATATATCTCTCACCTTCGATAGCAATATTTTCCGTTCTGAGTCTAGAATCTTTTCTGCTGTATCGCGCTCCTTCAGAGAAATATCGGTAAGAGGCTGATGGCGCCTTTCCTGCTGGAGCAGAAGCGCATTGCTCCACTCTGCAAGCCCACTAAAGGAAGTACGCATACATGATACTGATTCAAACGATAAGGAATCCGTATTCTGTACAGCATAAGAAGCGTACAAATTCATCTCACCCATGGTTTCATTGCCATGAAATGCTCCGTGCTGATAATCATAGTCGCACTCTAGCAATACATAAGATTTATTCAGACTACGGAATTGTATATTCCTAGATAGAGTTGCATCATCCTTAACATCATGCTCAGATCGTTTCCAAGCATTATAAGAAGCCTCTCCGTGAAATAGTACCTTTAATTGGCAACCATACTCGGTCTTCTGTAGTAGTGCGGGAAACTCTGGAGATATCCCATTCAGTGATGCCCATCCATGTATAGATACTTCTGGAAAGAAATTATTTAAATTCTCTTGTTGCATATAGCGGTAATCCTTCAAAATAAGTTCTTGTATGAAAATTTTCCTCTGACTCTTCCTCGAAAATATGAAACAAATAAGTACAGAGAATGAACAGCAGTGTTATTCCATATCCACATTGAAATTGAAGATTTTAGTAGATCCTATTGCTTGTACGGACGATATCTCGTCAAAGTGACATCTAACACTCAATGGCCAACTATGGAGAAAAGAACCTTTATAAGATTTACCCATATTTAATAAGGCTAATGAGAAAATATCTTCGTCACAACCCATACGATTCCAGCAATCATAAGCAAATACACTGCCACTCTAAACAAGAATCGCAACAATACAATCGCCACCACAACGATCAGAATCGTAACAATAATTCTGCTAATCCTAGGATCAACCATTTCCCACACCCACTACTCAAGAATGTAATGTATTCATATCTTAATGAGGAAGATTCCTAAGAATACGTAACGTATTAGCTCGCGAATCTATTTCGTTACGTTAATTACCTCTATTTTCGTAACAGGAATGACAGATTGGTTGAGAAACGTTACGCAATTTGCCTGATTTCCGTAATAAAAATGACAGATTGGTTGAGAATCGTTACGCAAATAAGCCAATTTCCGTAACAAAAATGATAGACCGGTTAAGAAACGTTACGCAAATACCCCAATTTCCGTAACAAAAATGACAGGCCGGTTGGAAACCGTTACGCAAACAGACAAGCAGGCCACAATTCCCATAACAAAACCCTCCTCATTCCTTATATAAGGAACATTCCTATATATAAGGAGCAAGGAGGGCGTAACTAGAAGAGCAAAGCGGAACTGTTATGCATTCATAATCTGTACCAAGCGCTGCAGGCGGTCGTTCGAGAACAGATCCTCGAGCAGAACGACATTACCGTTCTCATCGGCCAAAGGAATACGCCAGTTCGGGTACTCATTATTCGTACCTGGCTGGTTTTCGGCACGATGCTCGCCCACCGCATCCACAAATGCCACGGCCTTGAGCTTGCATGGAGAAGCCTTCAACGCCTTGTGCAAAGCATCAATAATATCTTCGAGTCGGCCTTCTTCATTGCCAAGAACCTGCGGGTCAAGGAAACCTTCGTCGCACAGCATTTGCAGCATAGCCTGATGCTCCGAATGGGCGCTGCTTTCGAACGCGATGGCGCTCTCCCCCAGCAGTCCCAGGCGTTCACGGATCTTGACATGCTCGTACTCCAGGTATCCGGCAGCCGGCGGCAAATCATGCGTATTGACGGAAGCCAGCGCATACGGACGCCAATGCTTGGGCGGAATGAACACGCCGTCCATCTGCTCGAACCATTCCACGGCGCAGCCCAAAATGCCGTGGTCGGTAAGCGCCTGCGCCACATTCGACGGCACGACGCCCAGATCCTCGCCGACCACCACGCCGCCGGCGCGCGTGGCCTCAAGCGCGAGAATGCCGAGCATTACCTTGTGGTCGTAATACACGTAGGCGCCGTCGACAGGTTCCTTGCCTTCCGGAATCCACCACAAACGGAACAGGCCGAGAATATGGTCGATGCGCACGGCGCCGGCATTCGTGAACATGGTGTGCACCATGTCGCGATACGTCTTGTATCCCGTACGTTCAAGCTCGATCGGGTTGAGCGGAGGCTGGCTCCAATCCTGGCCCTGCTGGTTGAACATGTCCGGCGGAGCGCCGACCGTGGCGCCTTTGGCGAAGCGTTCAGGATTCCACCACACGTCGGATCCCTGCGGATGCACGCCGACAGCCATGTCCGCCATAATGCCGATCTTCATGCCCACCTGGCGTGCGGCGTTCTGTGCGGCCTGCAGCTGCTCGGTGGCGATCCACTCGAGCCAACGGTAGAATTCCAGCGTTTCGGGGAACTGTTCGCGAATCTTGATGACTTCGGGCGAATCGCGGTTGTACTTGACTTCCCAATTGTCCGGATTGTTCTTCGGAGCGCCCCACTTGTCGTAGCACAGGCACCACGTCGCATACGCTTCAAGCTCGTTGCCGCAATCCTGCTTGTAACGGTCGAACTGCTCGCGGCGGTCCTCGCCCATGCCCGTCTGGAAAATGATCCACAGCGCGCGCATCTTCGCATGCCACATGGAATCGCGGTCAATACGGTGCGCGTCAATATTGTGTGGAGCGACGGACTCGTGCAATTCGCGCACCTGCGCCTTGAGATCGTCGGAAAGCGCGTAATATTCAGGAATATTTTCCGGGCAAATGTACGTAAAGTTCACGAACCTGCGCGACACGGGCAAATACGGCGACGGCGTCAGCGGGGACACGGGCTCGCCCGCATGCACGGGATTGATCAGCACGAAATCCGCATTCGACTTCATCTTGGCTTGCGTAAGCATCTCGCGCAGGTCCTCGAAGTCTCCCACACCCCACGATTGCGAGGAACGGATCGAATACAGCTGCGCCATCCAGCCCCACAATGAATGGTCCGTCATGGAATCGAGCAGCGGAATCTTCGCCGGGGCGCAGATAAGCGTGGCGTCCTCGGTACGGTCCGCCGTGCTCACATGCAAGGTGTGATAACCGGCCGGAAGATCGGCGGGAATTTCCAGTCGCTGCGTGGCCACGAAGCCGCCATCCACCGAATGGGCTTTGGCACCCACCACGGGCTCGATATGCAGCATGCCTGTATATGGCGTTCCATTTTCCAGCGTGATCGATGCGGTGGGCACATCCATGATGCCGATATGCACATCCACTTCGCTGGCTTCACCAACCGTATGGAACACTGTGGGCGACACGAGACGAGCATGCTTTTGCCGCAGAATCGACGCTATTGCCTCTTCAATAGCCTGCGGGGTGGATGCGTCGACGCCAAGAGCCGCCAAAATGTCCACGAGGACATCGTCGTCAATCTCGTGGTAGTCATGAGACATGCCCATGTAGCTGGTTCCGATAGACAGCATCTTCGCTAGCCGAATGAGCGGGCGCGCCAGACGCTGTGGGGATTCTGTTTGCTCTTCAGTCATATTGCCTAGTGTAAGCCCTTGGCGGTGCTTGAGAGCTCAGAAATTCGCATGAAGACATGCCCCTAGCATAATTTTGCGCACATGCGCGCCACAATGAACCGCAATGTCCGCAAAAATTATTCGCCAGCCGGCTCACAATGTGGATTGCTACGCGCGGCTTTCGCCACCTCTTCCACAGGATCCTGTGCCAAGCGCTGCAACGTCTGCGCGGCAGTGTTTTCGTTAAGCGCCACGGCCCTGCGCACCATGGTCGTCAAAATGGCGGGAGCCTTCTCCTCCATGCTCACACCCATATTCGCCAAAAAGTCAAGAGTCTGCGGATCCATCTGCGGATCCTGGGCGCCTTCCAAACGCATTTTCCAAGAAGTCCGGGGATTCTTCAGCGCCGCGTCGCGCACACGCGCCACAGGATCCTTCGTAAGGCGGCCGACAAGCCAGTTCTTGTCGTTCTCGTTGGCGGCCACGGCCTCACGAACATCGTCATTGGCGTCCTGCGAGAGTTTGACGAGCACATTCGGGAACGGCATCGTCTGTGCCAGGAACACACGGTCTTCAACAGGCGTGTGCTCATTGCCGGACACGGCCTCCAACAGTGCCGTCGCACGGGAAAACGCCGCCTGATCGGCACGATCCGGCAACGGACGACGTGCGAAACCGCTCAGCTCCTGCGCGTCCGTGGAATGGCGCAACCGTTCATAAGCGGCCGTCAACGGTTCAAAATGTTGGGTTTGCGCGGACTGGTCCGCTGGTGCTTGCTGTTCCTCGCTCATAATTCACCCATATTAGCGAAGCGCTCACCCACGGGCATGCGCATGTCATGAAGCGCAACTTGCGGATCGGCGGCGTCATCCCACGTCACCAACGCCGATTGATATCGCTCCGCGCTCACTCGACAGGGACGGGCTGGCTCATCATCGTCAATGGTTCGGGTACAACACTCGCATTGAAGGTTTCGCGAATACGCGACTCGAACTGCGCCGTCCGATCCTCGGGAACGGCCATCGTCAACGTGACGGTATCGGTGTATTGGGCGTCCGTTTCCTCCACCTGCATCACGCTAAGCAACTGGCGCATGTTGCCAAGCTGCGTGTACGACAGCGGCACCCGATAGATCTGGCATCGCACGATACACGCCAAACGCGCCGCTTTCACAGCCATCGCCGCGCCTGTCGCATACGCACGGATCAGGCCGCCGGAACCCAGCAAAATACCGCCGAAATATCGCGTAACCGTCACCACACAGTCGGTCAGGTCATTGGCACGCAACACATCCAAAATCGGCTTGCCCGCCGTACCGGACGGCTCGCCATCATCACTCATGCGCTCCATGAGCCGTCCCGATTCGTCCGTATACAGCGCCGCATACGCGACATGACGCGATTTGGGATGCATCTCGCGTATCGATTCGACGAACAGCAGCGCATCATCCATCGAATCGATATGGCAAGCGTCACCGATAAATTCGGACTTTTTCTCCACGAACGAGTCGTGGGCCGGCTGGGAAGCTGGATTCAGTAACGTTTGCATGCACACCTACGTTCCGCTGGAATGGAGACTTACTCCACTACATTAAACTCCTTGTTTTCGAAGAACGCAGCGATCGCACGCACCACTTGCTCCGTAATGCTCGCATACGCGCCATCCGTACGCCACGCGACATGCGGCGTAAGAATGAGCCCCGGAATCTTAAGTAGCGGACTGTCCATTGGCAGAGGCTCTTCGTCATACACGTCAAGAGCGGCGGGAATGTCACCTTTGGCAAGTCGCGCCTCAAGCGCGCCCGGCTCAATGATTTCGGCACGCGCCGTATTGATGAACATGGTTCCCGGACGCATGGCCGCAAGATTTTCCGCGGTAATGATGCCGCGCGTGCTTGGCAACAGCGGCAAATGCAGCGACACGATATCGGCCTGGGCCATCAACTGATTGAGGTCCTCCACAGGCGTCACGTCCATCGCCGCATAATCCTTGTTCGACGACGGCGACTTCCACGCCATCACATTCATACCGAAGCCCTGCGCAATGCGCGCGACAGTCTGCCCGATGCCACCCAATCCCACGATGGCGAGATTGCGGCCGTACAGTTCGGTTTCGGCCTTCATCGCCGTGTCCCACTCGCCTTCGCGCAGCTCATGGTCAAGCTCGCCCACATGGCGCGACAGCTCCATCATGAGCGCCACGGCAAACTCGGCGACGGCATGATTGCCGTAATGACGCACATTGCACACGCGGATCCCCAACGCATGCGCCTTGGGCAGGTCGATATAGCTCTGCACGCCAGTACCGCCAAACGCGATGCACTTGACATGATTGGCGGCCAAAGCTTCCAGCGCCTTGTCACTGATATGGAAATTGATTGCCATGACGGCGCTCGCGCCTTCGCAGCGTTTGACGAATTCATCGTCATCGAACGTGAAATCTTCATACATTTTCACGCGCGCAATATTGTTGAGCAGCGCAAAATTCTTTTTGAACGGCGCGATCATGCCAGGCATGACGCAAGGCATCGCGACAAGCGGCAGATCCGTACGATCCTGCTGGGTCTCATAAATTGTGGTCATACCGCCCACTGTAAGTGCGCGAGTCTGGAAAGTTGCTCAAAACTCCATGGGTGGCGTAATGGAACATACAAGGGGTGGCGTAACGGAACGCATCATAGGGGCCTAATGAAACGATGTCACGGAACACATGAAGGCCCGCTCATAAAATGCGCGCGACACGCAGGGGGTTATGCACTTCGTACCCCCGTTCTCGCATTCTTACGCTTACCTTTATGCCCCCAAACTAAATTGTTTGGCTTTCGTGAAGAAAGTTGCTCTTGTCAAGAAGACCTGCGTATAGTGTGAATCACGAAGCGGAAGACAAAGGCGTACCTCCGCTTCCGCTACGTACACAGGTCTCCTCCCAACGATGCGGGGAATACTGTGATTTTTTGTTATATACGCACGTTTGATGCGTGAAAATACGCGGTTTACTCGTTATTTGCAGTTTTCGTGAGTGAAAATCCGCGGGTTACTAATTAGTTGCGTAAAAATACGCAGATAATGTCTTACTTGCATTTTTCGACCGTTAAAATCCGCGGTTTCCTTCTTATCCGCACTTTTTGTGCGTAAAAATCTGCAATTTACTAGTTAGACGACGATTATTCACGTGAATTTTTGCAGATTACTAGTTAGTTGCGGTTTTTAGTCGAGACACGCCGCGGAACGCGAATGAAACTTGCGATTAAGACATTATTTGCAGATTTTCACGTGAATAATCGTCGTATTAGTCGTTATTTGCAAATATTTACGCGACAAAACTGCAGTTAACACGTAATCTGCGTATTTTTACGCGGTTAAGTAGCAAACCGCAAAATTTAACGGTCAAAAACCGCAGATAACGGGTAAACCGCGTGTATTTACGCAACTAACAAGTAAACCGCGTATTTTTACGGTCCAAAATAAAATCAGCATGCAAACGGCATGAAAAAAGGGTTCTCGCACAACCGGCAAGAACCCTATGGGCGGAGTCAGAGGGATTCGAACCCTCGAGCCGCATAAAACGACTAACACCTTAGCAGGGTGCCCCTATCGGCCACTCAGGCATGACTCCGAGTTACGCAAGCACATTCGTGCAGGCACAACAGTGAATGAGCATAGCACACTTCAAACGGCAAAACACCGTCTTTTCAAAAAAAATATTCTTGTTTTACCGTGGATACATGAGTAACGCGCCACGCAACGCAGCCGCGAACAGGGATTGGGGACACGACGAAACGGGTTGCACCGTGCTGCATATTGACATGGACGCATTCTATGCTTCCCTTGAAATTGCAAGGCATCCCGAGCTTTCCGGACGTCCCGTGGTCATTGGCATGGGCAACCGCGCCGTCGTCTCGGCAGCCAACTATGAAGCGCGCAAATTCGGCATCTATTCTTCTATGCCCAGCGCCAAAGCGCGCCAATTATGCCCGCACGCCGCGTTTCTTCCCGTAGACATCGCGTATTATCGCACGGTCTCGCACCAGATTTTTACGGACATTTTCAGCAAAGTGACCGACCAGATCGAGCAGGTGTCCGTCGACGAATGCTATATGGACGTGTCGGGCGCACTGTTGCGCTGGCATAGCACCACACAGATCGGCGCCTGGCTGCGCGCGCAAGTCGCCAACCATTTTCATATCACGTGTTCGGTGGGCATCGCGGCCAACAAACTCGTGGCAAAAATGGCGTCGACGAACGCCAAGCCGAACGGCATGCTGCTGATTCCGCGCGCACTCAGCGCCGAATTCCTCCAAATGATGCCACTTCGCGCCATTCCCGGGATCGGCCCGTCCATGGAACGCAAATTGTTGGGGTGGGGTGTCACTTCCGTCACGCAGCTCGCGCAGCTCAGCGAACTCGAGCTGGCGGGCATCGTGAAATCGCCCACACACGCACATCGTCTCTATTTGGCATGCCGCGGCATGGACGAGCGGAAAGTGACGCCATATACGCCCGAAAAGTCGATAGGCTGCGAGCGCACGTTCGACGAGGATACGCGCGACGAGTCCCGTGTGGCGGGATTGTTGCGCCATTGTTGTGACAAGGTGGCGCATTCGCTACGTGATCGTGGTCTGCTTGCGCGTACGGTAAGCGTGAAGCTGCGGTTCGACGATTTGAGTTACGCCACGCGTACGCGTCAGTTGGATGCTCCTACCGACGCCGCGTCGAAGCTGTTTCCGTTTGCGGTGGAGATGTTGCATGCGTTGCTGGGCATGGATCCGTCGCGCGCCGCCTATCGTGAGTTGCCGCGCGCGGTGCGGTTGGCGGGCGTCAGTGTCAGTTCGTTGACGGAAGCGTCACGTACGGCGGTGCAGTTGTCGTTGGACGACATGTTGGACGAGCAGCAGGATGAGCACCATAGCGAGGCCCAGTCCCAGCGTTTGCGTGAGGCTGAGCGTGCGCTTGATGCGGTGCGCAATAAGTTCGGTTCGGGCGCGGCCCATTTGGGCGCGTGAGTTCCGCGGCGGCCGCGTCCGTTTCCCGCAGACCGTTCGTCCGCGCCCGCGTTCCGACTGTCTATCCGATTATCCGATTGCGAGCCGTTGCGCCGCCTGCCTGATCTGTTCATCGGTCGCGGTGACGGAGAACCGCAAATATCGCGCATCCCCGTAGAATTCGCCGGGGCTGGGCACGATGCCGAGGTTGGCGAGTGCGCGCATGTCCTCCCAGCAGTCGCCGCTTTTCGCCTTGACCCATACGTAGAGCGCGCCTTGCGGCATTGTGGTCGCGTATCCGTAGGCGCGCAATCCTTGGACGAGTTCACCCAGACGCTGGCAGTAGCGTTCATATTGCTCGGCCACGGCCTGGCTGTCTTGCAGGCCCGCGACCATGGCGGCTTGTACGGGACCGGGCACGATCATGCCGATCTGTTTGCGCATGGCGCTCATATGGTCGAGGATCTGCTTGTCGCCGGCCAACAGCGCCGTACGGTATCCGGCCATGTTGGACTGCTTGCTCAATGAATAGAGCACAATGATGCCTTGCGCGCTTCCCGAGCACACTTCGGGTTGCAATGCGCATGGTGCGGCGTTGATGCCTCCCCCGCGCGCAATGCGCCGCACGTCGTTATGTTCCCAAGTCATTAGCGCGTAGCATTCGTCGGACAGTGTCACGGCGCCGATCTGGCGTGCCGCTTCCACGATGCGCGCCATTTGTGCGGCCGTATAGACGGCTCCCGTGGGATTATTCGGGGAGTTGACCCATACGGCTTTCACGCCCGGGTGGTGCCGCCATGAGTCCACGTCGGCCACATCGTCCACTTTCAGCACTTCCGCACCAGCCAGTTGCGTGCCGATTTCATAGGTCGGATAGGATACGCGCGGCTGGACGACCACATCCCCGGTCCCGAGCCCCAACAGGGACGCCATAAGCGCCACGGCCTCTTTGGAACCGACGGTGGGCACCACGGCCGCATCCACGGCCGCGAGGTCCACATGACGGCAATCATGGAACCATTGCGCCATGGCCTGTCGCAATGCGGGCGTGCCGATGGTCAGCGGATAGCCGCTCGCGTTTTCGTCGCCCGCGGCATTGGCGAGCGCCCGCTGGATGGAGTCGGCCACTTCGTCCACGGGAGATCCCACGGACAGGTCGATCAGGCCTCCGGGCACTTGGCGCGCGATGCGTTTGTAGGCGCCGATGCGCGACCAGTCGTATGGCGTGCTGAATTCGTGGAATCCCATGTGGTGCATCCTTCCTTTGTCGTTGCGTTGTCGTTGTGTCGCGCTCGGCCGCCCCCTACCTGACGCCAGGCAGGAGACGCCATGCGAGCGATATGAGCAATAAAAAAAGCGCTCGCACGAATGCAAGCGCTTGTGGATCAGTCCTGGTTTTGCGGAGGCAGGGCGGCCACTGCGGCCGGATCCTTGCCGAGCGGACCCGCGGCGGTGGCGCCGCCCAGGTCGCCGACCTCGTCGAAGAACTGCACGGCGGCATCCTTGTACCATTCCCACTCTTCGGGCAGATCATCCTCGTAGAAGATGGCCTCCGTCGGGCAGACCGGTTCGCAGGCGCCGCAGTCCACGCACTCGTTCGGGTTGATGTACAGCGAGCGCACGCCTTCATAAATGCAATCTACAGGGCACTCGTCCACGCAGGCCTTGTCTTTCACATCCACACACGGCTGTGCAATGACGTATGCCATGGGCATCTCCTTCTTACCTGAGTCTCGCGCGGACATCGTGTGCCCGCGCGTTCATACCAGGTTCCAGCCTACCGCGTGGCGTAATCAAGCGCATGTGCCATGTCAGGAATTTCGCAAAAGCTGCTCATCGAGCTCGCCTGTGCCTAGTCGCGCATGATTGTATCCGTAAGCGAAGTAGACAATCAACCCGATGACGAGCCATACGAGGAAGCGGATCCACGTGAGCACCGTGAGGTTGAGCATGAGGTACAGGTTGGCGATTGCGATAAGCACGGGGATCCACGGGTTGCCCGGCATCGTGAAAGAGCGGTTGAGGTCGGGACGCTTCTTGCGCAGCACGGGAATGGCGATGGCCACGAGCGTGAAGGCCGACAGTGTGCCGATATTCACCATGTCGCTCAACACATTGACGGGGAAACAGGCTGCCACAATGGCGACCACCACGCCGCATGCGATTTGCAGGCCGGCCGGCGTGCCGCGCTTGCCCGTTTTGGAGATGCCTCGCGGCAGCAGGCCGTCGCGGCTGATGGCGAAGATAACGCGCGTCAATCCGAGCAGCAGCACCATGACCACCGTGGCCAGGCCCAGCATGATGGCGAAGCTGATGATCTTGGCGGCCCAGGAAGCGCCTACGAGTTCGAAGGCCGTGGCCAGCGACGGGTTCTCCACGGAGGCGAGCTGCTTGTAGGGAACCATGCCCGTGGTCACTACGGCCACCAGCACATACAGCACGATCGTGATACCCATGCCGGCGCCAATGCCGAGCGGCACGTTGCGCTTGGGGTTCTTCGTCTCTTCCGAGGTTGTGGCGATCACGTCGAAGCCGATGAACGCGAAGAACACGAGCGCCGCGCCGGACAGGACGCCCGAAATGCCGTAGATCGACGGTTCGTGGTGCGTGAGCCATTGCACGAGCGGCTGCGTCATCGTGCCCGTGGTGGTGGCTCCCGGCACGTCGGAAGCGGGTTCGGACGGCGGAATGAACGGCACGTAGTTGGAGCTCTTCACATAGAAGAAGCCGACCACGATCACGAACAGCACCACACCGATCTTCAGGATGGTCATGGCGCCGTCCACGCGCGCGCCGATCTGCGTGCCGAGCACGAGCAGGATCGTGAAGAACGCCACGATCACAATGGGCGCAAGGTCAAGCGTAAACGAGCCGATATGGATGTTCGTGTTCCATTGCACACCGATCAGGCGCATGAAATCGTTCAAATAGACGCCCCAGTATTTGCTGATCACCGAGCTGGCCATCAGCATTTCCAGAATGAGGTCCCAACCGATGATCCAGGCGAGGAACTCGCCCAACGTCGCGTACGTGAACGTGTATGCGGAACCTGCCACGGGCATGACCGACGCGAATTCGGCGTAACACATGACCGCCGCTCCGCACACGACGCCGGCGACAATGAAACTGATGATGACGGCGGGTCCCGCGTGGAATGCCGCCGCCTGCGCTCCTACCGAGAAAATGCCGGCGCCCACGGCAACGGCTACGCCCATTACCGCAAGATCCCACCAGCCGAGATTACGTTTCAGCGAGCGACCCTCTTCTTGCGTCTCCGCAATCGTCTGCTCTACCGATTTCGTTCGAAAAATCTGCACGAGAAAACTCCGTTTTTCCACTGCTTCATACCTCATTTCGGGCGCAGTACGGCCTGAATATGAGGTTCGTTTTGGTGTGCCATCGGGCACGGCAAGACGATTATTCGAGGATCTTGTGGATTCGAGTGCCGCCGTCTCGTGAACGGTAACGCACTATAATCGACTTATTTATCTGACATACAAGATTGGCAATTGTTTGTTACATTGACAAATTGAAAAATGGTCATGGACAATCGACCGTTTGTGAAAAACGCTGAAATTGCAGTGGAATACGAAATTATTTGTGAGATACAGAAGTCCATATAATGAGATGTCCCGTATTCCGCAGGTCGAAGACCACGGGATACGGGACTGTTAACGTGCGTGACACACCATGACGGCCGGTCAGTCGATCGAGAGGCCGATCAATACGGGTTCGGGTACGAGGCGCACGCCGAACTGGACTTCCACGCCGTCACGGACCGTGCGGGCGAGGGCCATGATGTCGCCGCTTGTGGCGCCGCCACGGTTCGTCAATGCCAACGTGTGCAGCGGCGAGACGCTTGCGTGGGCGTGATCGTTGATGCGGTAGCCTTATGGAAGCCCGCATGGTCGATAAGCCACGCCGCGGACGTCTTGACGCCCTTGGAACCGTCGGGCAGCACTGCCTGGAAGCGCGGAGCATCCTCGGGAAGCTTGTCGGCCTGGCCCTGCGTGAGGATCGGGTTCATGAAGAAGCTGCCGCAGCTGTGGCGGTTGTAGTCGTAATCCTGCTCACCGTCGAGCGC
This sequence comes from Bifidobacterium magnum, assembly GCF_000741255.1. GTDB lineage: Bacteria > Actinomycetota > Actinomycetes > Actinomycetales > Bifidobacteriaceae > Bifidobacterium > Bifidobacterium magnum. The sequence goes on along the minus strand of NZ_JGZB01000004.1, from coordinate 307,977 downwards.
TTCGACGTTGGCGGCCACGCAGGCCTCACTCGAGGCGCCGGCGCAATCGGCGTGCTTGACCTGCTGCTCAATGGCCTCACGCACATTCGCCGGACGCTTCGTGTCTTGCATGGCGGGCAGACGGTAACGCGTGGCGTCCTCGAGCATGCCCTTCTGTCCGCGCACGTGCAGCACGGCGTTGCGGATGTCGCGGATCGGAAGACGGGCTCCCAGTTCCACGCCCAGCGCCTTGGCGAGCTGCGCATAGGAGACGGTGCCCTCATTGCTGTGGTGCAACGCGAACGTCACAGACAGTACAATGAAACGCGGGGACGGGAAGAAATGCGCGGCGGGCACGGCCGGCGCCACATACATGCTCGACTTGAGCGCGCTGGTACGGTATCCGAAATGCAGGTCCGCATTGGACAGTTCCTTCGTCTTCTTGTCGGCGCGGTCCCACACTTCGACGGATTCGACGGTTCTCGAGACGTCCTGTCCATATGCGCCGATGTTCTGCACCACGCTGGCGCCAACGGTGCCAGGGATGCCGGAAAGGCCTTCCACGCCCTCCAGGCCGAGGCCGACGCAGAAGTCCACAAAGTCGTCCCAGTTGCATCCCGCTTCGGCGTTCACATGCACGGTGGTGTCGCCGCCCTCAACGGGGGCAGCCTCATCAGGAACGGTAATGTTGCGGCGCGTATCGCGCACCACCACGCCTTCGAAAGGCTCGTCGGAGGCGAGGATGTTCGATCCTCCGCCGATCACGCACAATGGCAGGTTCTTGCTGTCCGCCTCCTCAATAGCCTCAATAACGCCGACACGCGTGGTCGGTTCCACGAACTGTTCAATAAATCCACCAACACCCATGGTGGTAATTTCTGCAAATGATGTCATAACGCCTCAGAGTAACAAAAAACCCGACCGTTGTGGTCGGGTTTTGAGTTCAGCAGATACTGATCAACGAGTTTCGCGGTGAACCGTCTGCTTGCCGCAGCGCGGGCAGAACTTCTTGAGCTCAAGACGGTCCGGCGTGTTACGACGGTTCTTGGTCGTGATGTAGTTACGCTCCTTGCACTCGGTGCATGCCAGCGTGATGCCCGGACGAATGTCGGCGCTCTTGCTTGCCATTGAATTCACCTCTTGTGTTCGATTTCCCCCGGGCCATTGTGGCCCGGTCTTTGTAGCGAGAAAGAGACTCGAACTCTTGACCTTACGATTATGAGTCGTACGCTCTAGCCAGCTGAGCTATCCCGCCAGAGAGCCTCGAGTGAGAATTGGACTCACGACCTCTTCCTTACCAAGGAAGTGCTCTACCACTGAGCTATCGAGGCGTGGCGGATAGTGGATTCGAACCACTGAAGCATAAAGCGGCTGATTTACAGTCAGCTCCCTTTGACCGCTTGGGAAATCCGCCAAGCTACCCTGCTGAGAGGCTGACCTCTCAACCGGCAACTTGGCTAGTATGCCACGCTCTGTGCGATTTTGGCAAATGTCGGCGTGTCGCACGCTATAAACAGGCCCAAAACGGCTCAAAATGGCCGCTGCGACACACACCCCCGAAAAATGCGAAAAGCCAATTGTTCCAACGAACAATTGGCTTTCCGTTTACGCCATGCGCCATTGCGGACGCAAAAACGGCGCTCAGTTAAGGATCGCGAGCACGTCGCGAGCGGAAACGATCAGGTAGTCTTCGCCCTTGTAGCTCACCTCAGTGCCACCGTACTTGGAGAACAACACCTTCTGGCCGACTTCAACGTCCATCGGGATGCGCTCACCCTTGTCGTTGCGACGGCCCGGACCCACGGCGAGCACTTCGCCCTGCTGCGGCTTTTCCTTGGCGTTGTCCGGAATGAACAGGCCCGAAGCGGTTTGCGTCTCCGGCTCAGACTGCTTGACGATGATCTTGTCTTCCAACGGTGTAAGCGAGATCGACACTGTGAACCCCCTTTAAGAGATACGAATACAGTTACCGCGCAGGAACTGTGCCATTAGGAAGCTGACGAATTACCCGCTGACGCCTTTCCGTTGCGCTGTTCGCTATGGTAGCGCGATTATTAGCACTCTGCCAACTCGAGTGCTAACGCTCTGAGAGCAATTTAGCCCCCGCGCGCTTGCCGTTCTGGGCAGGGCGCGGGGTTATTGCCGTATTGGCCGGGTATCAGGCGAGTTTGCGCTTGCGCGCAACCAGCAACCCCACGCCAAGAGCCAGCGCCACAATGCCTGCTATGGCGAGGCCAAGCACCGAGGAACCCGTTGTGGCAAGCGGCGATTCCTGGCCGTTTGCACCATCATGCGAACCGTCGTCAGCGCCCGTTCCGGCATCCGGATTATCTGGCGTCTCGCCCGGAGCCGCCGGCTCGGCCGGATCGGTTCCCGGGTCGGACGGATCCACCGGCGTGTCCGGCGTATCCGGAGTGTCCGGATCATCGGGCTTCGTCTCCGTGTTCGCCACGCGCCACAGCTGCGTGCCGTAGAACGGGTTGGCCGTGCCTACCAGCAGGTAGTCGTCCGTCGGGCAGAAGATGCGCAGACCATGGTTGAAACGGTCGCCAAAGCCGTCATCGGACACGGTGCTTATCTGTACTCCGTTACCGTTGTCGGTAATTTCGAACAGGTTGAAGCCGCGCTTCGACTTGGCCAAGTACGGCAGCGACTTGAAGAAGGCCGCGAGATTGCGTGCGGATGCCAGTTTGAGCAAGGTCTCCATCATCTTGGTGAAGCTCTCGGGAACACCGTCGATCGAAGCCGCAAGGTCCACGAGTTCGCCATAAGTGTTGGAGAAGTCTTCGCTCGCCGTTTCGTCGAGAGCGGCGGACAACGAACCAAGCGAGTCGTTGATGCGGTACAGGTCGTCAATGGTCTGGGCGTCTCCAACACTGTCGGGGACAATGCTGCCGTCACGGATGCCGTCGACAAGCGTGGCGCGGTCGGCATCGCTGAGCGTCACGGGTTCAGCTTCCTGCACGCTGAACATGGACGCGCCGCTCTTGCCGGCGTTGTCATTGGCGCGCGCCACGGCCCAATCGACCAGGGCCTCGGGGTCGTCAGCCGAAGGCTTTGCCTCAGTCGCTTCCACAGTCTCACCCGTCTCACCTTCACGCAGCGAATACACGGCGGGCTTCTGAGCGTCCTTGATAAGGATTTCCACAAACGTGCGCAGCGCATTGAGCGTGGTAGTCCATTCCTGCTTGCTCATATGCAGAATGTCGCCATTCGTGAACTGGGCCATGGGCTCGAGCAACGTGGTCGTGTTCATGGTGGACAGGTACATCTTGCCCTCATGTACGGTTGTCTGCCATGTGTACTGGTTCATGTGGTTGTCAAAACCGCTGCCCAGGCCGGTGGAACCGCCCTGCGGGAACTGCTCGGTCGGGTCTCCAACGAGCATCTCGACATTCTCGTTGGCGTCCATGCGGTAGAGGTTGATCGACTGCTCCAGGTTCGTGGCCTGCGTCACGAACTCCTGATGCGTGGCGAATCCTTGCAAAGCGCTGGAGACGTCGTTGTAGTCGCCAATGTAGAGATGATCGCCATACACCTGCAGCGTGCAGGCGCCGGCCGCGATACGCTCAGGATCCAAGCCATAGGAGTAGCGTGCGCCCTTTTGCGTGTCACCAGCGAGCGCCCTCCACGACCAATCGGCCGCGTTGGTGGCGTCGCCATGGTTCTCGCCCACGTAAATGGCGAAGGAACGCTTGGTGCCCGTCTCCTCGTTTTCCGTGTCCGCGGAGCCCATGCAAATTACCACATACAGTTTGCCGTTGTATTCCTGCACTTGGTAGATGCCGCCACCGCCATTGACGTCGGAGCGCTTGACAGCCGGCAGGTTGTCGAAGGTCGCGGAATCGGCGATTGTCTTCCAGGAGGAGGGGTCCGACGGATTGTTGGAGGGCCACGAGCGATGCGTTGCCGCCATCGGCGGTAGCTTGACGTCGCCCGCGATCAGCGTGTTGCCAAACGAGCCGAGGGCTCGCGTGGAGGTGAACACCTTGTTGTTCACGAGCTGACGGAACCCGTTCACATCCACGCTGTTGTACACGCGCGTGAGCTTGTCGCCATTGTTCGGATCGATTTCATATACGCAGGGGAAGCCGTTCTGCATGGCCATGGCCATCTGGATTTCTCGTTGTGTCAGCTCCGGATTGTTCGTATCCATGATCATGCCGACAAAATAGAGTTTGCCGTTCATCTTGTAAGCGCTGCGGAACGTGGGGATAATGCCCGTTCCTCCATCAATGCCCTGGCTTTGGGACATGAGGATTTTGGTTTCGCCCGTTTTTACGTTGAACTTGAACAGCACACCGCCGGCACTTTTGCCGTCCGGCTCACCCTTGTACATATGTCCCGAATACATGGCGTCAATAAGCGAGGAGGCGGCTTCGGGAGAAATTCCCATGCCGCCAATGCCCGAGTTCAGGATGGCGTTGACGCCCAAGCCGCCATACATGGTGCCAATGTAGACCCAGTCGCCTTCCGACTGCGCCGCATAGCTATACGATTGGCCGCGGTCTCCCTCGCCGTCAGCCAAAGTGTCAATATTGCCGCCGCCTACATAGTCGACCACACCGTCGGTGGTCTCAAGACCTTTGGTGGGGTGGCTCACTTTTTCAAACGTCATGCCGTTCCCATTCAAGGCAACATAACTATTGGTAATAAGATTGTTGAGATCAGTGGCTTCCCGGGCCGAGGCACCCACCGCGCCGCTCATAAGCATGGCAACCGCGGAAACTATACCTACGGCGGAAGCGAACCGCTTCTTCATACGTATTTCCCATCTTTCCAACCTGTATGCACCGCCGGACGGTACTGCATAGTTGACGAGGCATGTTCATTTTCACTAGCGGGTAAACCATCACTGCGGGCAACCACGCCCGAGCATGACATCATCGCCCGTCATCTACTCACTACAGTAATGAAAGAGCGTTGGGAAAGCACGAAAAAAATGTCCATATTGCCGACGCTTCTTACGAGACCTCCACATAAGAAACGTCACAATATGGACAATAAGACATTATTGGCACAATTGTCGCATAAATGCGTATCAGTTGCCGCGTCGGGCGAGAATGGAATCGAGGCTCGTTCCCAGCGAGTCAGACGACTGGGTCGGCGCATCCACGGCGCTCGCGGATTCGGCTTCATGGAAACCGGCAGAATCATTGACGCCTACTTGGGAAGCGTTCTGGGAAGAAGCCGGTTCAGATGCAGTCTGGGCGGCAGCGTTGCCCTTGGAGGCGCCTTCCGGTACCAGCAGCTGTTCATGCTGCTTGCGTTCTTCGGCTTCCTTGCGTTCGCGGGCTTCGCGCGCCTTGCGTTCTTGTTCTTCGGCAAGACGTTTGCGCATGGCGGCGGCTTCCTGGCGTGCACGCTGGGCGGCTTCGGCGAGTTCGCGTTCCCTCGCCTGGGTCTCTTCCTGCTGCGCCGCCGGCTCTGCCTTGGACACTTGCTTCATCGACTTGATTTCGAGGCTTTCCATGTCCACCGCAGCATTGTCCGGCAAAGGACGGGCCTCGCCAAGCGAGAATGAAATAAGATCCTGCGCAATATTGTCCGCCACGCTGTCTCCCGTGGTAAGCGTCTGGGAGCGCGGTGCCAACGTACCGGCCTCGGGCTTGGGATCTTGGTGCATGACGAGCTGGGCCTGTTCATTGGTCTGCTGCTGCATGGCCACATGCACGTTTTCCACCACCACTTCGTTCACCACAGGATGCTGCGCCTGCTGCTGTGCCTGGCGCATCGCCTGCTGCAAGCGGGACCGTTCCTGCATGACGCGCATCTTTTCACGCTGGGTGTCGCGGATGGCGCGGCGAATTTCGCGCACTTCCATCACGTCCGTGGCCTGTTCCTGGGAGGGGGCGGCATGAACCTGCGGACGCTTTGCCGCTTCCTTGGCTTGCGCGGCCTGCTGGGCAAGCTTGATGCGTTGCTTGGTGGCTTCGGTCCGGCGCTTGTGACGCTGTTCTTCCTTCGCCATGCGCTGGGCCATTTTGCTTTCCCATGCGCTGGCCTGCTTGTTGGCCTGCACGCCCATGACGAGGGCGGCCGCGAGCAACGCGGCGGGAATCAGCGCGAACAACGGGCTGAAATGCAACACAAAGGCGAGTACGAGCACTACAACCGCGATGGCGAACAGCACTGCACACAATACCTGACGGCGCCGAATGGCCGCCCTGCGTTGAGCGCGCACCTGAGCAATATACGCGCGGTTTTTCTCCAAGCGCGTCTGCGTCGATGGCATGATTGCCCCTTTCACCTTCGGCGTGCCTTCATCGGAAAAATTCGTGCCGCTCTCTTCATCCACCAAATGCAGGGATGATGAGTAGCGATCCTCCCGATGTTTGATTACCTGCTTCATGCCTTTGACCGTCCGCCGCGGCAGCCAAACAGCTAACAGAATAACGAGAATCGCCACCACTACAAGCGCGCTGAGCGATTCATATCCCATAGTCTTCAAGAATAAAAGAAATCATGACAACATGTGTGACTTTTCTCCTCGCGTGTCGCCCAATAATCTGGCCGTAAACCCGCCGGGAGCATCACTCGAGATCAAGCTGTAACACTCGTGGCCTTTCCACTCGCCCCGTATATACATATATTGCCGTCGCACCCCTTCATATATCGCCCCGACTTTATGAGCAACGCTTTGAGAGCGCTGATTACTAGGCACAATATCAATTTCCAGCCGGTGCAACAAAGGTCCTGTCTCATAAAACAGCGCCCAGTCGGCCACTATGCAGACAGCCAATGGTGTCAATCCCCTGCCGGCATGATTGCGGTCGATCCAATACCCCACAATTCCCTCGCGCATGGAACCGTAAGATATCGCACCCAGTGAAATTTGACCGATCAAACGCCCTTGCTGGAACATGCCGAACACCACGCCCGTTCCCTCACGTTCCCCACGGCGCAGCATACGGATCCACTGCGCGAACGTCAGCCCCGGCCCGTGCAACGGATCCTCGGATTCCCAGGGGGCGAGCCATTGCGCGTTGGCCTCATGCACGCGCATCCATTCGTCTTCGTCGGAGTACCTGAGCGGACGCAACATGAGTTCGGGAGCCAAGGCTGGCGACATGAGCCGTTCGGGAACAGTGAACATGGGCATATTGCGGCGTTCCCACGCATCCCGGACATATTGAAAGATTCCCACCGTTGTATTGTGCCACGGATCGGCTGAAACTGTCATGGCAGGTACTAGGATAAATGAGGATTATCCAGATGAGGCGGAACCGTTGGCGGAAGGATTGGAAGTGCCTAACTATCACTATCGTTGCAAGGCTTGTGGCTACGATTTCACAAAACATCAGGATTTTAACGACGAGCCGATCCATGTATGCCCCGTTTGCGGCAAGGAGGAAGTCCGCAAGGTCTATTCCGCGGTTCCCATCAGCTTCAAAGGCTCGGGCTTCTACCGTACGGATTCGGGAAAGTAAGACCAGTTTTCCACACAAGCCCGTGCGCCTAGACAAACAAGGCGTTGCAAGGTCACCATATCGTTATGGTGACCTTTTTTCATAGTGAACGGGAACGCAATACCGGCGCCACTTCCCGTAACGGGCGCAAGCGCATGCTATTGCGCCAGTCCTTGGTGGCACAGCGAAGGTTGCGCCGCATAGTGGCCAGCATATGCGCCATAGGCGCGCTGCTAGCAGCGCTGATCACGGTGGAATCGTCCACGCGCATGATGCCCGCCTTGGTGACGACCAATGCCGTACACCAAGGCGAAACCATTGACGCCGCCGATGTGGCGCAAACGCGCATCCCCTACCATATGGCGCTCGAAGACGCCGTCACCGCAAGCGATGCCGTTATGGGCATGGTGGCTACAGTAAGCATTCCCGCACACAGCGTCGTGACGTTCTCCATGGTCCAAAACGCCCCGCTGCCCCAGTCGGACGCCACCATTGTGGACGTGAAATTGGCAAGCGCCACCGATTCATTCCCCGTCGGCTCGCGAGTAGCGCTTGTCACGGGAACAGGATGCGAGACCCAGCAAGCGCAAGAATCCCAACAAACACAAGGCAAGCAAGCCGCACAAAGCGCAAAAACGCAGGCGTCCGGCCAAAATTCCGCCTTCGCCGGTTCCTGCACGCTCACCACGCAGGCGCTTGTTATGGGAAAAGCCCATGTCGATGACATGGGCTCTCCGCTGACACCTATGGCGTTACCGGCAAGTGACGCGCTTGCCGTGATCGGCGCTTCGGGGCCGATTATCGCGGTGCAACAATAATCGGCGGCCGCACCTATTCGCGCTCTTGGAATACGCCCCAGTGCGGCGGCAATTCCCCAAGAATGCGGCGGTCGTCGTCCGCATTGCGCTGGTCGCGCGTTTGCATGTCCGAGGGCTCGAGTTTCACGCCGTCGGCGTCGAAACGTTCAGTGCCTTTCATGACCACGCGCTTGTGGACGCGCGGCGTATGGCGTTGCGGGTTGTAGGCATGCGTTTCACTCATCGTTCCGCGCTCCCGTACAGTTCGCCCAGACGCGCCACAATGCGGTCCACTTCCTTCTCGGGATTCACGAACGCGGCCACGCTCCACACGTCCATGACGGACCAGCCGAGCGATTCCATGCGCTGCGGCAAAATGCGGTGGCGTTCGCGCGTGGACGGCATGCTCATGAAGTGCGCATCGTCCGTGAACACGGCCAGCGTATATGGCTGTCCCTTGACGCCCACCACCAGCGGAATGCGAGCGCCGTCCTTGTAACCGTAGTTGACTTCCGCTTCCAGTCCGCGCTCACGCACACGTTGCGCCAGATCGTTGAACAGCACGTTGTCGAAGTTGCCATACGACTTCGGCTTGGGTTCGGGCTGCTCGTCCAGGTGCTCGGCCCATGCGAGCAACGTCTTCAAGGTCTTGGGACCTTCCTGGTGCAGGCGGTCGCTTTGCATTTCCTCACTGCTGAAGGCACTCACAATGTCGAGGGAACGGTCCGCCAACGCCAGCGCGTCAAGCAGCATGCCGCGGCCGCCGTCGGACTCGATGACGCCGAACTGCTGGAGCAGACGGCCATGCGGAGTCTTTGCGTAGCTCATGGACAGGATCACGTCGGTAGCCTGGGCGCCGGCGACATCCGTAATGTCCACAATGCGTACGTGGCGCAGGAAACGGTTCATGAACTCGTTCTTGGAAGCCAGGAGCTTGAGTTCCGCGCCCAAACGGATACGGAACGTGGTGGTAAGCGTCACCACGGTAAGCACGTATTGCGACGGCACAATCGTAAACGAGTTGGCACGCTCGGTAATGAGCTGCACAATCGCGTCGATCTCCTGCTGGCTGCTTTCCACCAGTCCGCTGGACGCCATCGACGGGATGGCGCTGGCCTCGATGTGGTGGTACTTGACGTGGCCTTGCATGCCTTCGCGAATGATGTTGAACGTCACATCGCCGTAGCCCTGTTCCTTGAGGAACGTGCTGACGCGCGGATCCCTGCGGCTCGGGCGCGGCTTGACGCCCACGCTCGGCAGCATGTCGATCAGCGTCTTGACGCTTTCGCTCGTAATCGTCTGGCGATGCGAGAGCACGACCACCTGGCGCGCGCGGCACAGGATGCTGAGCAGCAGAATGGACGGCAGGTGGGCCGCCGCGTCCACAATGGCCACGTCGGCGATCGGCACGGGGCTGATTACGGAAGCGAGCGTAGCGGGCGTCGCGATAATCACAGGTTTGGCCGCGGCCAAGATCTCGGGATGGTCGTGGTGGATGCGGTCCAGCGACACGGAGGATTCCGAGGCGAGCGCCGTATGCAGCATGTTGGCTTCCTGCGTGCGCGAGAACAGCAGGTCGCACAGCCTCTTCATGGATTCCTGCATGATCATCGGACCCACCGAGCGTACATGCTCGGTATCCACCTGCACGAAGCGGTCGGACGCGTTCTGCAGCACGGAACCGTCCTGGTTGGAAATAATGGCGGAGGAATGCACAATGTCGTCGAACACCGTGGTCCACCATGCCAAGCGCAACTCGTCGCCCACAGCGTCGGTCTTCACGTGGCGCTCGTGCAAGTCTTCCACGAGTTCCGTCAGGCCGGCCTCTTGGAATTCACGTTCGAGCACGGAGCGTTCCGGCAGCGAGTCGAGCGCCATCTGATCGTCATACAACGCCTTGAGACGCGTTTCCACGTCGTTAAAGCTCAACGATTCGAGATCGCCACCCTTGGGCGTGGTGGCCAGCAATGCGTCGAGGGCCGTCATGTTCGCAAGCAGCTCGTCTTGCGTGGCGATAATGTTGTCGAGCTTGGGCGGCAGCACGGGCCATCCGCCGCGCGGCACAAACATGCGCCACTGCTCCGCCTGCTTCTGGACCACGAGCAGCGCGTCGTGGAGGTCTTCCACTTGCGCGCCGACGCGCAGCATGCTCTTGGCTTCCTTGATATGGCGACGGCGCTCCCAATAGCCCATGTCGCTGTTGGAGGACTTGCGCTCGGCTTTGGGAAGCGTGGCTTCGAGCATCGCGTCAATATCGCGTTCGAAAATCTCGGGCTGGAACACGTCGAGCACACGGCGCAGGTTCTTGAGCACCATCACCTGGCGTCCCCATTCGGACGCCGTGTTCGGTACGGGGAAGCCGCAGGTTTCCACGGTCGACGCCACTTGGCTGCGTGTGGCGGGAAGAATCTTGTTGAGCAGGTTGACCACGCGCTGGTATGCGCCGATGGCCTCCTCCTCGGTATAAATGGACGCCTTGTACCAAGCGGTGTCATCCGGGCCAATCGTGTATTCGCCCAGTTCGCCGGCACGCTTGAGTTTCGCGGACCATTCGTCCATGTCGCGGCCGATTTTCTGCGCCACGGGCTTGGACAGGCGCACGTGCGTGACCGGATGCGTGGGCAGTTCGGAAATCTTGGCCAGATTCTGGATCGTCTGGTATGCGGAAACATTCCATGTTTCGTTCATGCCGTGCAGATCGCCCAGATATCGCGTCAGTCGCGCGCGTACGCCCACGAGTTCGTCGGCGAGCTGGTCGAAGCGCGAAGCCGCCACGGACTGCTGGAATCCCACGGCGCTGATGAGCTGGTGATCGATGGCCGCGTTCGCGTTCATGTCCGCCGCGTCCAGAACCTGTCCGTCGAGTTCGTTGGCGCGCATATTGCGCAGGAAACGGCGCCTCTGGTCCGCCACGCACGGCACGTAGAGGACGGACTTGCCCTTCATGATGCACCGCGACGCGATGGCCGCGGCCTGCTGGGCCGTATCGGTGCCCAGCGTGGCGTCGACGAACAGCGAGTGGCCCGCGGCCGTCATGTTGGCTGCATAACGCACGGTATTGTCCACGTCGCCCACTTCGTATTCGGAGTGCGGGTCGCCGTCGAACGGGCTGTATTCGTCGAGCTTGTCGTGGGAAAGCTTTTCGCGGGCGGCCTTGTCGCCGGCAAGCGCGTCGAGCAGCGTATTGCCCGTAGGGCCTTTTTCGAGGTCTTCAAGAATGACTTGGCTTTCCACAAGGATCTGCGCCGACGGGTCGATGAAGCAGCCCAGAATCACATGGTGTTCAATATGGAAGTCCTCGAACTGGGTACGCGCGGCCTTGGTGATGGCTTCCAGCACGGCGGTCGTCGCCGGGGATCCCGACGCGTAGTTGGAACCGTCGAACAGTTCGCGCTCGTTGAGGATGACGCCGTTTTCGCGCATTACGGCCACCAGCGAGGCGTTCAGGCGCGGATGTCCCGTAAACATGATCGTGGTGTGCTGTTCCACGGGATTGCCGTCCCTGCGCACATCGACGGGATACAGCAGCACAGGCATCTGGTTGCCATGCCACATGGCCACGCCCACCACCAGCGACAGTTCGGCCACACCGCTCATGCGACGCTTGGCGCCTTGGTCGTCCAAGACGCGTTCGAGCCTGCGCGCCATGGCACGCAAGGTTCCCGCTTCCTTGAACATTTCATGCAGCGTCTCGCTGCCCTTGGAAAACAGGCGCGCGATGGCGTTCGGATTGGCGCGGGACAAGTCGAGCTTGGCGGAAAGTTGTGTCAAATCTTCGAGCGGAGAGGGCACGAGATTCGCCTTGAAGTCTTGGCGCCATTGACGGATGCGCTCAAGGGCTTCGTTGGACTGCGGTTGTTCTTCAGTCATCAATGCTCACTTTCCCACTGCTTTTTTGTAATCCTCGTAGCCAGGATTGTTGGTCAATGCTTCGTCAATATCCGCGTCGCCTTGAGCCGCAAGCCATGCGTACAAGTCGTCGTACAGCGACGGGTTCATAGCCAGGAACGGCAACAGTTGCGGATGGCGCGCCATTTCGAACTGTTCGGCGAAATCGTCGCTTTGGCGTGCGTCATTCGACGTGTAGCCGTCCACTTCCACGAGTTCCTGCGGCTGGTCAAATTCGCCTTGCGAGACACGTTCAAAAATGGATCCCGGTTCGAAAGCCGGTTCATAATGAGGTTCTTCCACCGGCTGCGGCTCTTGCGCGGGGCGCTGGAAACGGCTGTAATCCTCCTGCTCGTCCGCGAACGACAGATTCATGGCCTGTGTGGCTTCCAGCGATTCGTGCGATTCGATCGGAATATAGTATTCGCCCGACTCCGGTTCCGCGGATTCCTCATCCAATGCGTCCACTTCGGATTCGAACAGCGTTGCCGTCTCATTCTGTGCCGGAATTTCCTCGGATGGCGCCGCCTTTTCGGACACTTCCTGTTCTTCGAGGACTTGCGATTCGTCTGCTACTGCGGGCTCTTCCGGTTCCGCCACCGTCCCGAACACCTCTTCAGACGCCGTTTCGGCCTGCTCGGCAGGTACATGTTCAGCGGCTTGAGCTTCTGGTTCCGGTTCGGATTGCGGTACGGCATCTTCCTGCGGCTGCGCCGACTCTTCAGGCTGTGCCGGTTCGGTATCGGCTTCGACCTGCGATGCTGCCACCACCGGTTCTACGATGACGGCTTCTTCCACCACTTCGATGACTGGAGCAGGAGTCGACTGTTCTACGGCTACCGTGGCGTCCGCTTCCGGCACTTCAGCGGCCTGCGCCGGTTCTGCCACAGGTTCCGGTTCTTGTGCCTGCACGGGTTCTTCCACGGCATGGCGAGCTTTACTCGTCACCATGCTTTGCGGTTGGAAACGCATGGCCTGGGCCGCGGCCTGTACAGGATCTTTGGGCGCGGGCATGGCAGCGCGCGGCGTGCGCACTACAGGGGTCTCGGCGCCCTTGTGTCGCGGACCCGAAGTGACACGCGGCACGAATTCCTCAATCTTGGGAGCGGGCTCTTCCATTTTGCCGGCCGCAATGTCTTGCGCGTCGGCGAACAGGTCGCGCGGATGCTCCTCGGGATCGGCTTCCTCCTCGCTTGTCCACGATTCGGATGTCAGCGGCGCGGCCAGCGGGTCGAATGGCGTAAAACTGCGCTGCTGGGCTTGGCGCAACTGCTGAGCGCGGCGCTTGACCGATTCCGCGTTGAACAGGTTGGTCGGCTCGCCCGCGCGCAAATTGAGAATATTGTCGACGGAGATCTGCGGATCCGCCTCCTGGGACGGCTGCGCCGCATGATCGTCGGTCGCATAGTCGAACAGGTTAGGCACATGGAACTGCTGGCTTTGCATACGCATGGGCTGGGCGATCAATTCGACGGCCACATCGCCGAGCATAAGGCGCGCGGACGCGCCATGAATGCGGAAATCGCGTCCCGCCGGCAGCGCGTCAAGCTGGCTGCCCGTGTGCACAAAATAGGTTCCGTTTGTTGAATTGAGATCGCGGATGATCGCGGACCCGTCAGACTTCACTGTCAATTGGGCGTGCTTTTTGGACATGGAACGCGTATCGTCGGTAATCTCCACGCGCCGGTACAGGCCTTGCGGCAGCGGACGAATTGGTTTGCGTCCGATTTCCACAGTCTCCCCGGGCTCCACTACCGCCGTGTTAGATCCATCAACACGAATCACCCACTGCATTGCCGTTCGCTGGTCACCGCTCACCGTACCGGCCTTCCTTCCGCAATGTAGCTACCGCTACTTTCCATTACAAGGTTCACCGCAGAAAACGCGTGGTGGATCGATTCGCCCCGCGTGCTGCCCATCCCTTGTATTCTACGCTACCGTACAACAACCCGGATGCGCGCCATTACGCCATAATTCCTCAAGGTTTTCCTCGACTATAACAAAACCCCTGCAAGCGATAGCTCACAGGGGTTTTGTTCTTAAGCTAATAAGCGATAGCGGCTCAAGCCGCGATTATCACTTGAGCTCGACGGTAGCGCCGGCTTCTTCGAGCTGAGCCTTAGCCTTCTCAGCGTCTTCCTTCTTAGCCTTCTCCAGGACCGGCTTCGGAGCGCCGTCCACGAGAGCCTTGGCGTCAGCCAGGCCGAGGTTGGTGATAGCGCGCACAGCCTTGATGACCTGGATCTTCTTGTCGCCAACGGCGGACAGGATGACGTCGAACTCGTCCTTCTCGTCCTCAGCAGCAGCGGCCGGAGCAGCAACAGCAGCCATGGCGACCGGAGCGGAGGCTTCCACGTCGAACTTCTCTTCGAAGGCCTTGACGAACTCAGAGAGCTCAACGAGGGTCATTTCACCGAAAGCTTCGAGCAGCTCATCGTTGGTGAACTTAGCCATTATGGCTTCCTTTCAATCGTGGCGCGGATTGGGTAATTAATCGTTTCCGCACCGAAAATTTTATATTGTTTTCCGAATTGATTCTCATGCGGCGAGCCGCAGAACAATCAGGCAGCCTTTTCCTGCTTCTCGCGCAGCGCGTCGACGGTGCGAACCATCTTCGTCGGCAGGGCGTTGAACAGACGAGCAGCCTTGGACATGGTGCCCTTGAGTGCTCCAGCCATTTCGGCAAGCATTTCTGGACGAGACTTGAGATCTGCCAGCTGCTTGGCACCCTCAGCGTCGTACACGGTTCCGTCTGCGAAACCGCCCTTGACGATGAGAGCCTTGTTTTCCTTGGCGAAGTCACGCAGAACCTTGGCAGCGTCGATGTAGTCGCCCTTCACGAAGACGACTGCGGTCGGGCCGGCGAGCATCTCATCGAGACCCTCGATGCCGTTTTCCTTAGCTGCAATGCGGAACAGCGTGTTCTTTGCCACGGTGTAGGAAGTATCGCGGCCTAGCTTTTCACGCAGATCGGAAATCTGCGGAACGGTAAGCCCGCGGTACTCGGTCAGGTAGATTGCGTCAGCGCCACGGAACTCATCCGTAAGCTGAGCGACCACCGCTTCCTTTTCGGGCCTCTTCATGGCGTTCCTTCCTAAGTCGGCCGTTGACTTTGGAACTCGCGCCTAGGCAATAAAAAAGCCCTGCACACAGGCAGAGCACACTCGCACATCCAAAACATGGACTCATATGTTCAACCTGCGCTGGCTTGGCGAACCAAACTTCGGAAAATCGTAACGATCTTCAACCAACGGTCTGTGGTTTACAAGATATAGAACCTACCAATATGATCGGACGGACGTCATGTATGCGGCGTGTCGTCTTATATATTCCCAAGTTTCGATTGAAGGGGAATCCCCTCCCCCTACATATCGGGAAATCTTTATAGTAATAGACAAGCACTAGAAATCAGTACCATCTTGCAAATTTGAGAAGGGGTGAGCCTTCATGAAGAAAATCGTTCGCATGATCACGGCGATTGTGGCGGGCGTGGCCATGGTCGCGGCCGTAAGCGCGTGCGGATCCTCGGACTCGTCGAAACAGTCCTCCGGGAACGCGTCCGGCGACAAAGTCATCACCGTGGTGGCGTCCACGAACGTATGGGGATCGTTGGCCAAGGAATTGGGTGGCAAATATGTGGACGTGACGAGCATCCTGAGTTCCACGGGAGTCGACGCGCACGACTACGAACCCACCACCAGCGACATTGCCAAATTCGAGAACGCGCAGGTCGCCATCGTCAACGGCGCGGGATATGACGCGTGGGCCAGCAAGGCCACGTCGAACAAGCAGATCGTGATCGACGCCGCCCAGGAAGGCGGCAAGAAGACGGGCGACAATCCGCACGTCTGGTTCTCCTCCAAGGTCCGCGTCTCCACTGCCGACGCGATTACGGCCGCCTACGAAAAGCTCATGCCCGAGCACAAGGCCGAATTCCAGAAGCTCAACGAACAATGGCAGGCCAAGGAGCAGGATCTGGAACAGGAAATGAAGGAAGTGGCCAAGGACGACAAGCATTTGTCGTATGCGGCGACGGAATCCATCGCCGACTATCTGGCGCAGGACCTAGGCCTGACCGACAACACCCCGGAAGGCTACAAGAACGCGACGGCCAACGAAAGCGAACCGAGCTCCGCGGACATCAACAACTTCATGACGCTGCTCAAGAAGGGCGACGTGAACATGGTGATCGAAAATTCGCAGGAGCCGTCAAACGCGACGGACGAGATTCTCAACGCCGCGGATTCCGGCAACATTCCCGTAGTGGACATTACGGAACAGATGCCGGGCAAGTACAAGAGCATGACCGACTGGATCAAGGACATTGTCAAGCAGGTCCAGGAGGCCCAGCAGAGCGACAAATAAGCGGTACCCGCTTATGAAAAGAGGCCCGTCGCTGCGGCGACGGGCCTCTTTTTTAATGTTTACCACACCAATGTTATGCAAGTTTTCCTTACATAACAGCCACAGAGATGAAATCAATGATAAACAGGGCCGAGACAATCCATACGATCGGATGGACTTCCTTGGCGCGGCCCTTGACGGTCTTGACGAGGCAGTACATGATGAAGCCGCCGGCGATGCCGTAGGAGATCGAGTAGGCGAACGCCATGAAGACCGCGGCGAAGAAGGCCGGGATAGCTTCGGAAATGTCGGCCCAGTCGATATCCCTGAGGGACGCGATCATCATGCAGCCCACGATCACGAGCACGGAGGCCGTCGCGGCGCCCGGAATGGCGGAAATGACGGGAGCGAAGAAGATCGAGACGACGAAGCAGGCCGCGGTGACCACGGAGGTCAGGCCCGTACGGCCGCCGGCCGCGATGCCCGCGGAGGATTCCACGTAGGTCGTGGTGTTCGACGTACCGAAGATGGAGCCGATGGAAGTCGCGATGGAGTCGGCGAACAGGGCCTTGTCCATCTTGGTCTTGAAGCCGGAACCGTCTTCCACGGATTCCTCGTCAGCCTTGGAGAAGATGCCCGTGCGGCGGCCCGTGCCAATGAAGGTGCCGATCGTGTCGAACACGTCGGACATGGAGAATGCAAAAATCGTGACGAGCACGAGCGGCAGGCGCGCCGGGTTCGAGAACAGCGCGACGAAGCCTTCACCCGAGAACAGTGCACCGAACGTTTGCGGCAGCTGGGCGAAGGTCTCGCCCAGGGACACGGAGTCGCCCATCGTGGTCAGGCCCATCGGGATGCCGATCAGCGTGGTGACGACGATCGAGATGAGCATGCCGCCCTTGACGTGCAGCACGGTGAAGATGATGGTGAGCGCCAGGCCGATGAGGAACAGCCAGATGGTCGGCGTATTGAACACGGCCAGTCCCGGGGTGGCGCCCGTGGCGAAGCCCTGGGCCGCGGCGTCGGCGTCCTTCGTAGTGAACTGGAAGAAGTCGACGTTCAGGAAGCCCACGTAAGCCACGAACAGGCCGATGCCGGCGCCGATCGCGTGCTGCAGCGATTCAGGAATCGCCTTGATGATCATTTGGCGAATCTTCGTGACCGTGATGAGAATGTTGATCAGGCCGCACAGGAACACCATGGCCAAGGCTTCCTGCCAGGTGAAGCCGAGACCGAAACATACGGTGTAGGTGAAGAATGCGTTCAGGCCCATGCCCGGAGCCAATGCATACGGAACATTGGCGAACAGGCCCATGATAAGCGTGCCGATAACCGATGCGATGATGGTGGCGAGGAATACGCCACCCCAAGGCATGCCCGTTTGGCACAGGATTTGCGGATTGACAATGATGATGTACGACATCGCGAAGAAGGTGGTCAAGCCGGCCACGACTTCGGTGGATACCGTAGTACCGTTCTTTTTCAGCTGGAAAAACTTCTCCATTAGAACCCGATTTCTTTCCGTAATTCTCTGCTGTACCCTCTAATTGCCGTCTTGCGCCTCCCCAATAGGAAAAGCCACCTTGAAAAGGCTTGGGGAATTTCGAAGACCCTTTGAACCTAACAAAAACCCGTTTACAAAAATCGGGCCGTTCCACAGTAAGAAATCGTTGAAATTCCGCCGTTTACAGACCTGTAACACAGGAAAGAACCGGCGCATTGCAATAGGTAAAACGTTACCCCAGTCCATTCGCGGTTCCACAATGCGAACAAACGGCGTCCGTATAGCAAGAATGTGAGAAAAATCCGGCGTGGCGCGCGTTTGAGCATAAAAAAGCCGGCCATGGCGTTGCCATGACCGGCCAATTTCTGGTCCGTTGCCGATCAGCCGAAGCGGCCCGAGATGTAGCGTTCGGCTTCTTCGTTCTGCGGGTTCGAGAACATCGTGGTGGTGTCCGCGAAGTACTCGAGATGGCCGGGCTGGCCCACGGCCTTGAGGTTGAAGAACGCCGTGTAGTCGGCGATACGCGCGGCCTGCTGCATGTTGTGCGTGACAATCACGATCGTGTAGTCGCGCTTGAGCTCGTTGATCAAATCTTCCACGGCCAAGGTGGAGATCGGGTCAAGCGCCGAGCACGGCTCGTCCATCAGCAGCACGGACGGATGCACGGCCACGGCGCGCGCGATGCACAGGCGCTGCTGCTGGCCGCCCGACAATCCGATGCCCGGGTTGTCCAAACGGTCCTTGACTTCATTCCACAAGTTCGCGCCGCGCAACGCCCATTCCACCAAGTCGTCGGCGTCCGACTTGGCGATTTTACGGTTGTTCAGGCGCGCGCCAGCCAGCACGTTCTCGCGGATCGACATGGTCGGGAACGGATTCGGGCGCTGGAACACCATGCCCACGTCACGGCGCACGGCCACGGGATCGACATCCTTGGCATACAGGTTCTGGCCTTCCAGCAGCACCTCGCCCGTGCAATGGGCGCCCGGAGTGATCTCGTGCATACGGTCGAGCGTGCGCAACACGGTGGATTTTCCGCATCCGGACGGCCCGATGAAGGCCGTCACCTTGTTCGCGTCGATATGCATGTTGACGTCTTCCACGGCGAGGAAGTTGCCGTAGTAGATGTTCAGATGGTTAATGTCTATACGCTGTCCCATATTCGTTCCTCTACCGTTTCGTCTCTACCGAGAAGATCTTGGCCACGATTCGTCCGATGAGATTGAGGATCAGCACGATCACAATCAGCATCAATGCGGCCGACCACGCGCGTTGCATAGGAATGGCCGCCACGCAGGAAGCGCCCGCATCCTCGGGGCAGTACGCGCGGAACTTGCTGTATTCCTGATACACATACACTGGCAAGGTCGTCATTTGTCCCGAGAACAGGTTCATGTTCGTGGACACGATATATCCCGCGGTAAGCAGCAGCGGCGCGGTCTCGCCGATCACGCGCGCAATGGCCAGAATCACGCCGGACACGATGCCCGGCAGCGACGTACGCAACACCACTTTCGTAATCGTGCGCTGCTTGGTCACACCCAATGCCAGCGACGCTTCGCGCAAATCGTTGGGCACAATCTTGAGCATTTCTTCCGAGGTCTTGACGACGGTCGGAATCATGAGCAGCGACAACGCCACAGAGCCTTCAAAACCGTTGGCCGTGCCCGGGCCGCCAATAATCGTGAACACGGAGAACGCGAACAGGCCGGCCACAATCGATGGAATGCCGCTCATCACGTCTACAAGCAGGCGGATCGTTTTCGCCAGCTTGCCGTCTCCCGAATATTCCACGAGATACACGGCGCACAGCAAACCGATCGGAATGGAAATGACCATGGCGCCCAACGTGATTTCGAGCGTGCCGATAATGGCGTGCAAAATGCCGCCGTATCCGCCGCTGGCCGTTTGCTGACCGCCAATCACGTTCGTCATGTTATGGCTCAGGAAATCCCAGTTGAAACGCTGCGCGCCTTTGACCAGCGTGGTCCACAGCACGGAAATCAACGGGATCAACGCCACAATGAACGCCAGAATGATCAGCGCGTGCATCAATCCGTCTTTGCGCTTGCGCGCGGCCAACGAGGAACGTGACGGCTTGAACTTGTCCCAGTCGATCACGGGCGCGTAAGCGATACTGCCGTCGTCTTCGGCGGTTTTTCGCGGCGTACTCATTTCACACTCGCTTTCTGGGTAATCTTACGGGCCAACAAATTCACCAGGAAGGTGAGCACGAACAATACCAGGCCCGTGGCGATAAGCACGGATACGCCCAGACCGTTCGCCTCCGGGTACTGCGCGGCAATATTGGCCGCGATGGTCTGGTTCTGGGAGGCCTTGAGCAACTGGACCGAGTACGTAAGGCCGGGAGAAAGAATCATGAGCACGGCCATCGTCTCACCCAGCGCGCGGCCCAAGCCGAGCATCGAGGCGGAAATCACGCCCGACTTGCCGAACGGAATCACGGCGAGCTTGATCATTTCCCACTTCGTGGCGCCAAGTCCCAGCGCGGCTTCCTGCAACAGACGCGGCGTCTGCTGGAAAATGTCGCGCGAAATCGACGTGATAATCGGCAGGATCATAATGGCGAGCACCACGGAAACACTGGCCACCGTACGGGCCGGGTTCGCGGCGGGACCCGCGAAAATCGGGATCCATCCCAAATATTGCGCCACCCAATTCCAGAACGGATAGATTGCCGGGACCAGGACCAATCCGCCCCACAAACCGTAGATTACGGACGGGATGGCCGCCAGCAGATCCACAATGTAGTTGAGTACGGTAGCCAACTTCTTGGGCGCGTAATGAGAAATGAACAACGCGATGCCCATCGACACGAAGAACGCGACAACCAGCGCGATCGCGGCCACCAACACCGTACCGAACAACAGCGGCCCCACATATCCCCAGAAACTGGTGATCTTGCCGCCCGTAAACTTGCCGATCGTGTCCGCCACATCCTCATGGTTGCCGCCAATCGCGGGCCATGCGCGCACGAACAGGAACACCGTCACCGCCGCGAGCACCACAAGAATCAGGATGCCGCACGCGTACACGATGCCACGAAATACCGTGTCGAAACGTTTGCCGCTCACGGGTTTCGTTAACGAACTCACCTTCACTCCTTTCCCCACATGCTGGGGCGCCCGCACCGGCGCGACGCCCTCTTGTTCAGGGCTAATTCATCGCCTCGATCGAGGCTTCCACGGCGTCCGTAATATTGCTGGGCAAAGGCGCGGAGCCCGTCGCCTTTTGCGCCGCGATCTGTCCGGGCTGGGACGTGATGTAGGTCAGCCACGCCTGGGCGAACCTGCCCGTATTCTCGTCCTTGTATACGGGGCACGCGATGTCGTAGGAAATCATCACGATCGGATAGGCGTTCTCCGCCTTCGTGTTGTGGTTGATGGCCACCACTACGCGGTTGGCGCCCTGCACGGATTCGTCGATTTTGGAGTCGACCAGCGCGTTGGACGCGGATTTTGCGGAAATCGGCACGTAGTCGTCGCCGACTTTCACGGCCACGGTACCAAGTTCGCCCACCTGGGACAGATCAGCGTAGCCGATCGTGCCGTTGGCTTGCGTAATCGTGCTGACCACGCCCGACGTGCCTTTCGCGCCCTGGCCCAGTTCGTTCGGCCAGTTTTCGGAAAGATCGTATTTCCAATCATTTCCAGCGGCCGCCTTCAAATATTCCACAAAGTTGAGCGTGGTGCCCGACTTGTCGGAACGATGCACGATCGTGATCGGCAGATGCGGCAACGTCACGTCCGGATTCTGCTTGGCGATGGCCGGATCGTTCCATTGTGTGATGGAACCGTTGAAAATCTTGGCGATCGTGGAAGCGTCCATGCGCAAATGCTGACCCGTGTCGGACACGCCATTGAGGTTGAACGCCACCGCGATCGGCGTGGCGTATACGGGAACGTCGAAGGCCGTGCCTTCTTTGCACACGGATTTGGACTCGTTGACTTCCTCATGGTCCAACGGCTTGTCGGAACTTGCCCACGCCGTGGCGCCCGTAAGGAACGTCGTTACGCCCGCGCCCGAGCCGGACGGGTTGTAGGAAATCTTGGCTTGGGGATTGACACGCTGGAATCCCGAGATCCACGCTTCCACCGCGGCCTGCTGGGAAGAGGCTCCCGCGCCCGCGAAATTGCCGGAAATCTCGGTTTTCGACGACGGCACGGTATCGGGGTCGTCAATCGCCGCGTTGTCTCCGCACGCGGCCACCGAGCCGAGCAACGCGACACCGGCCACTGCGGCAACGATCCGTCGAATCGTTGATGTGCTCATAGCGTCACGTTCCTCCTACTTCTTCTTACGGTATTCATCGACGTAATGCTTGATGGCGAACACGGCCACCACCACGGCGATCACGGCCACAATACCCCATGAAGGCATGAGGTCGGTGACCATCGACATTACTTCTTCAGTGTTCATCGCTAATCCTTAGCTTGTTCCCGGTCACATGCGGCCGATTGGTCACATGCGCTTGAGAATGGCCACGGCAAGCTTAGCAGCCGTGTCCGCATATTCGGTGACATCGAAGTCCTTGAATTCCTCGTAGTCGGTGTCGGCGTTGTCGCTCATCGCGCGGATCACGAGCGACGGAACGTTGTTGCGCTCGGCGACATGGGCCACGGCGGCGCCTTCCATTTCCACGGCGTCGGCCTGCGTGGTGTCCTTGACTTCCTTGATCTTCGCGGGGCTGTCCACAAAGTAGTTGCCCGAGGCGATCGTGCCCTGCATGTGCTTGATGCCCATGTCTTCGAGCGCTTCCTCGGCCATGTGCATGAGGTTCGGATCGGAATGGAATTCTTCGGTGCCCGTCCACTGGCCCACCAGGCGCATGTCCGTGTCAAGATAGCGCAGCGTGTTGCCCAAAACAATGTCGTTCGTATGCAGTTCCTTGTTGAGGTTGCCCGCAATGCCCGAGAAGATGATCGCGTCGGGCTCCAGCAAGTCCACGAGGTACTGCGTGGTGGCGGCCGCGTTTACGAGGCCCATGCCGCCCACCGTGACGCCGACTTCAAGCGTGCGGCCGGAATCGGCCTTGTAGGTGCCGCGGATCACGTTGAGGCTGGCGGCCTTCGTGACAGTCACGTCGCTCAACGCGTCGGCGATATGCGCGGCTTCCTCGTCCATGGCGCTGATGATGGCTACCGTTGCGTAATAGGTCATAACAAGTTCCTTTGTTCCATAACAATCGTGCTAAAACCCATACTACGGCGCAGTCTCTAACGATACGTTCACTCACGCGTTGAGCGTCAACGCGCGGCTCGGCCCAAAAATCGCCACTTCACACCCACCGGCGCGACTGGACGCTTTCGGCAAGCTCGAACAGCAACTTTTCCGTTTCATCCCATCCGATGCACTTGTCGGTAATGGATTTGCCGTATACGAGCGTGTCCAACGGCCCCTCAGGCTGGTTGCCGGGTTCAATGAAGCTTTCCATCATGATGCCCGCAATACCGCGCTCGCCTTGCGCAATGCGCCCGGCGATATTGCGTACCACGCGCGCCTGCTGGACGTCGTCCTTGCCCGAATTGCCGTGCGAGCAGTCCACAATGAGACCACAGGCCGCGGCGGAATCGGCCGGCATCGTCTTGCGGATAATGGCCAGCGCGTCCGACACGGACTTGGCGTCGTAATTGGGACCATGAATCGAGCCGCGCAACACCACATGGCAGTCGGGATTGCCGAGCGTTTCCACGGCGCACGCCCTGCCCTGATGGTCGATACCGAAGAACGTGTGCTGCTGGGCGCTGGCGAAGCAGCCGTTGACGGCGGCCTTTACCGAACCGTCGGTGGCGTTCTTGAAACCGATGGGCATCGACAGGCCGCTGGCCAGTTGCCGGTGCACCTGACTTTCCGTATTGCGAGCGCCGATCGCGCCCCAGCTGACGGCGTCGGCGATGAACTGCGGACTCGTGGGTTCAAGGAATTCCGTGGCGGCGGCGATGCCGCGGTCGAGCACACCCAGCAATGTTTTGCGCGCGAGCACGAGGCCCTTGGGAATGTTGTGCGAACCGTCGATGTCCGGATCGTTGATCAGGCCTTTCCATCCGACCGTGGTGCGCGGCTTCTCGAAATACACGCGCATCACGATAAGCAGCTCCCCTTCGACCTGCTCTTTGACGCGCGCGAGACGTTCGGCATAGTCGAACGCGGCGGCCGGATCGTGCACGGAGCACGGACCTGTAATAACCAACAGGCGGTCGTCCTGCCCATACAGGCATGCGCGGATTTCGTCGCGCGAATAGAGCACCACGTCGCGCGCTTGCGGGGAAAGCGGATATTGCGACAGCATGGACGCCGGCGTGGGCAGCGGATCAAGCTCGAGCACACGGCGGTTGATAATGCGGTCGATGCCCACTTGGTCTTCCCAGCGCGGCAGGTCGGCGACCTCGGTGAACGGGTCGCCGCCTTCCTGCATCACTTGATGCACGGCATCCAATTGTTCCGCATCCAGACGCAACGAGGCTTCGCTACGCTGTGCGGAGGCTTGCGAGGCGTTGGCATTCTCACGATTCATGCTGCCCAAGCATAACAGGTATGACTATTGGGCGCCGCAAATGGCCGCATAGATCATGTTTCCGTACGCCACCTGTCCTATTGGGGACAAGTGCGTGCCGTCGTCGACGAGATATTCGGGGTGCTGTCCCGACAGTCCGTTCCAGTCGATGATGCCCATGTTCGGATATTTCGGCGCCATTGCGCGCAACGTGGCGATACCCGGATCCACCCAGGCGACAGGCGCTCGCGGAGTGACGAAATAGATGGGAAGGTTTTGCGCGCTGTCCATCATCGCCCTGACTTCGTTCTCTTCAATCAGATCGTTGGCTCCCAGCGCCACAATCACAATTTGCGGATGGTCGGCGGCAATAGAGTTGCGTACGATATCCACGCCGGCCAGGAACGAGCGCGACACTTGGCCGTCCACGATGGCGTTCGGGAAATGCTGTTGGATGGCGGGAGCCGCCCCGACCGTCACCGAATCGCCCACGATCAGCACATGCGCGTCGCATGTGGCGTCTTGCGCATTGCAATTGCGCGGCACTTGCGCCAAGTTCTGCGGAACTTTTTCGGCCTGCGGATGCGGACCGGCCTGTTGCGCGGCCTGCGATTGACCGTCCTTGGGCTGCGACTTAGGCTTGGGCTTGCTCACCGCGGGAGCCGCCAATTCCGGGCGCAACTGTATGGCGCGCGCCTGCACGATCTGGTTCCAATTCAGCGGCGCGAATGTGAGGGCCGCCACGATCACGGCGCCAATCGCACCCAGCACTATGGCGCTCGTGCGCAGGCGGTGCGCGCGGCTCGTGCCGTTGAATGTCGCCGTACGTCTGCCGTGCCACGTCCACATGTCCGGCATGCTCGGCATATTCGGCATGCGCAAACGCGACGCCCAGGCGGGCGCATGGTCACGGGCCATGCCCGCAGTCGTACGCAATTTCGGCACGACCACCGCACGCCACCATTCACGCAACGAAATATGGGACCACGGCAGCACAGGCGTTCCGCGGAACGCTTCGACAAACTGGTAGAAGATCTCCCCCACTATCAAAATCAGCAGGAATTGGAGAATCCACTCCCACCAATGGATCGGAGTCGTACGTGTGGCGGGATGCATCACTTCCAGCAACGGATAATGCACCAAATACAGCGAGAACGAGCGCGAACCCAAATACCGCAACGGTTTGATCGACAATGCGTGCGAGAACCACGAAGGCGTCGTGCAGCAATATACGACCAACGCGCCCAACAACGCGAACACCAGCAGTCCGCCACGGTATAGGCCCGCGGACTGTCCGTCGACGGTAACGAACGCGACCATATAGATCACAATGGCGGCGCAACCGAGCCACGGCAGCACGCGGTTCCATACGGGACGCATGGCGATACGCGCCGTACGCTGCACATTGACCGTCAATAACGCGAGCAGAGCGCCCACCAACAGCTCGGCGGCACGCGTGTCGAGTCCGTAATAAACGCGCGACACATTGGCACCGTTCCCGAACAATACTGCCATTTCTATGGTGGACAGCGCGATCAGCACACCCACGCCGGCAATCAGGCGTTTGCGCGAATGCAACGCGATCATGAGCGCCACAAGCACCACGGGCCACAACACATAGAACTGCATGATCAAGCTCGTGTACCACAAATGGGTTAATGGGCTCGGCAGGCCGGCCGCCGCGAAATACGAATCGTGACGGAAAATGTACACCCAATTGCTTGCGAACAGCGCGCTCGACAGCGCGTCCGACTTGATTTTGAGCAGCAGCGACGGCAACCAGCAGTACATGAGCAGCGCCGCGAACCCGATGGTCGCCAACACGGGCGGCCAAATGCGCGTCAGACGCTTGCGCAAATACGCGACATAACGGAACTTCTGGCGGCCGATCTCGCTATAGACGCTGCGCGTAACGAAAAAGCCCGACACCACGAAGAACAACGTGACGCCCAGCAAACCGCCTGGCAACATGGAAGGACGCGTATGGTAGGCGATTACGCCAATAATCGCGAGCGCACGCAATCCGTCAATGCCATTGAAATGGCGGGATTGCGTGGATCGAATCGTACGCGCCATTATATTTGTGCCCCTTCTGCGTCCCATCATGACTTGCATATCAATATTGGCCAGAAGGCATGACGAGATACGCGCTTGGCGCTCGCGTTTCTCTTGGGGCAGTCGGCACATTATGCTCGGCGCGCGACTCTACTTGCGGCGCTTTACGCGCGAACCTTACTTGCGACGAATCTTACTTGCGACGTTCGGCGACGGCCGCGGCAAGTTTGCGCAGCACACGCTCCGTTTCATCCCATGGCACACACGGATCCGTGACAGACTGGCCGTACACCAGCTGATCAAGAGGGCCGGGCTTCTGGCTGCCGCCCACGAGGAAGCTTTCCATCATGAGACCGAAAATGCCGCGCTCGCCGGCCGCGATACGGTCCGCGATATTCTCCACCACGCGCACTTCCTGCTCAGGATCTTTTCCGCAGTTGCCGTGCGCCGCGTCCACCATAAGCCCCACATTGTTCGGGCCGTCCGCCTTGGACTTGCGCAATGCTTCCAACGCTTCCTTTACGGAAGCCTCGTCATAGTTCGGGCCCTTGTTAGATCCGCGCAGCACGATATGGCAGTCCGGATTGCCCTTCGTCTCCGCGGAAATGACATGGCCGTCGAGGTTGATGGACAGGAAGTGGTGCTCGAAACCGGCAGAATAGCAGGAGTCGGCGGCGGGCTGCACGGAGCCGTCCGTCGCATTCTTGAATCCGATCGGCATGGACATGCCGCTAGCCAGCTCGCGGTGCACCTGGCTTTCCGTATTGCGGGCGCCAATCGCGCCCCAGCTGATCAAATCGCACAGATACTGCGGCGTAATCGGGTCGAGCCACTCGATGGCCGTGGGCAGTCCCTGGCTCAGCACATCGGTAAGTACCTTGCGTGCAAGCCACATGCCCTTGCGGATGTCGAACCGGCCGTCAAGATCGGGATCGTTGATCAGACCTTTCCAACCGATCGTGGTGCGCGGCTTTTCAAAATACACACGCATCACAATAAGCAGCTCGTCACGCACTTCGGCGGACAGCTTCGCCAAGCGTTGCGCGTATTCGTGCGCGGCTT
The DNA here is from genome assembly GCF_000741255.1 of Bifidobacterium magnum. Taxonomy (GTDB): domain Bacteria; phylum Actinomycetota; class Actinomycetes; order Actinomycetales; family Bifidobacteriaceae; genus Bifidobacterium; species Bifidobacterium magnum. Next base: position 280,425 of record NZ_JGZB01000004.1, on the reverse strand, counting down.
TCGGATCATGAATCGAGCACGGTCCCACGACCACCAGCATGCGGTCGTCGCGGCCGCGAATGATGTCGCGGATCTCCTGGCGCGACGTGAGCACAAGATTGCTCATCTTGGGGGTAAGCGGAAGTTCGCGAATAAAATATCGCGGCGCCGGAATCGGATCGAGCTGGCGGATATTGACGTCGACGGTTTCGGGAACCACCGCGTCCGCACGCAACTGCATATCCTGTGAACTGTCTGGACCGCGCATCGCATTCATCGTCTTGTTCCTCCGCAGCTTCTGTATCCGAGCTTCCGTTTTCGTATATCGTTTTGTTGTCGGTCCGTTCACGCTCACCGTATTTCGGCACCAATCCGCTGTGCCGCCCGCGCGAAGAGACTCTCGAACGTCTAATATAGCCATACGCGGGCGCTATGGATACTCGAATTCCCAATTTCTACGCAATCTACGCGTCTTTTCTTTTTTACTTTCACTTGCGCCTGTTAGATGCAGCTGTACCATCATCGACGCAAACAGAAAATAAAAACGGACGCCCGCGCCATAATGACGCGAACGCCCGCAAATTAAGCTGGAATCAAACCAGGATTAGCCCACAATCAGGCCAAAGCGCCCATTGGATCCCAAGCCGGCAGCATGGTCGCCGGCTCGTCCAGAGCGGCCTGGTACTCGGCCGGCAGCATGGCCTTCGGCACGGCTACTTCGTACACGTACTGGCTGAACCAGTCGTCACCCATCGTGAAGTAGCCGTGGTCGGCAATCTTGCTGCCCCACGAATTCTCCACGCGCCAACGACGCGTCGTCTTGCCGTCGTCGGCCACATCCACGCCCACGAACGCCATCGCGTGGTTCATGGCGGAATCGGCGTAACGCACGCGCTCTTCCTTGTCCATGTCGAAGTCCACGCCATACACGCGGCCGTACTCGAACAGGTCGGTGGCCCACTCGCCGGACTCGCGGTCCATCATCGGGTGGCAGTCGGCGCCGAACCAAACCGGGATGCCCTGCTCCACGAGAATCTGGCGCACGCAATCCTTCATGAACTGCACCGGCACGTTGAGGTACTCGGTCGGGTCTCCACCGGCCACGTTGTTCAGGTGCTCAATGCCGATCTTCTTGCCCTTGGCGTGCTCGGAACGCGGATCGTCCACGAGGCACACGTAGCTTTCCAGATCCGCGTCGCCTACGTACTTGTTCCAGAACTCGACAGGCGTCAGCTCGCCATCGCGGTGGAACTCGCCATCGGCGTCCGTCCACTCCCAGTCAAATGACTTCGGCGGCTCGCCCAAGTGGATCGTCAGGATGCGGTGACCGGCGGCCACAGCTTCCTCAATGATCTCGTCGATGCGGTTCGGCTCCTTCTCCATGTGGGCCACGGCCGTGTGCAGCATGTGGCGCAGCTGCGTGTTGAGTTCGCCCGTGTTCTTGGAGGATTCCGTCTCCGGGTACAGGTCCTTCGGGACGGCGCCGTACTTCTTGTAGATGTTCATGGCCATCGTCCACTGGCCACCGTCGCCCATCACGTCGGACAGCATGTGCTGGAACAGGCGCGAATCGGTCGGCTCGCCCGCGCGAATCAGGTCGGCGATGTCGTGCATAAAGTAGTTCACGCGCTCCAGCTTGTCGAAGTACATGGCGTAGTTCTGCGAGAACTCGAACTCCTTGAGGTTCATGTTCTGCTTGGCCACGAAACGTGCCACGTTCAGCGAGCTGAACAGCCAGCAGCGGCCCGAACGGTCCTGGTGCGTCACTTCGCCGTTGTCCACGATCGTGGAGAAGCGGTGCTGCAGCAGGCGTTCGCGATCGTAGTTGCGCGCCACCTTCTGGATGCCGGCGGCCGTTACCGCGTTCATCACCAAACGGTCGTGCGGGGTGCTGTCGAACTTGTCGCGCAGGTCCTGCAGACGGTCACTGCTCAATGGCGTGATGTCAGACATAGTGCTCCTTGATTCATATCCTTCTCTGCCACCATACAAATCGGCACCTCGCCGTTTCCAGCGGGGTGCCGTTGTTCATGGTTGATTTCAGTGTAATCTCAGGTATGGCTTACACCGCGACGCTCACTCGTTGGGAGTGACCATCTTGAGTACCGTCGTCTCCTGTTCGTGCGAATCCGTTTCCGCAATCTGCTGAATTTCCACGGATTCACCCGTGTCGTCGCTGTCTTCCGGTTCCGGAACTTGCGCGAATTCCTCGGCCGGCTGCTCGTCGGCATGGTCGACGAGTTCCGCCTCGCCCGTGTTGTCCGCTTCCGGATCTCCGTCCACGTCGCCGACGAAGTTCGGCTCATCCTGGGAAGCCGGCGTTTCGACTACGGCCACCGACTCTTCCACTACGGCGTCCGTGTGGCGCTTGTTCGACGGCGGGAACGACACCGGCATGTCGGCGTGCAGATCCGTCGGTTCGTCGTCGTCTTCGTCGGAGGCGACGATCGGCTCGTTCGAAGCGACCGCGCCCATCGATTCCATGACGCTGCCGAGATCTTCCGTGGCGTGCACGGTGGCGGAAGCGTTGGCGTCGTTCGCAACAGCGTTCATGATCGGCAGGTTCATCGGCGTCGGTTCCGGTGCCGGAGCGCCGAATCCGAAGCCGGCGAACGCGTTGGAGAACATGGAGCGCAGTTCGGAAACGCGCTGCGTGATGCTCGCCTCGCGGGCCTGCAGCTCGTCGATGCGGTTCTGCAGTTCGTCAAGCTCGCCCTGGGCCGCCTTGCGGCGATCCTCAATCTGCTCACTAGCCTGCTGCTGCGCCTTCTCCACGATGGTCACGGCCTGATCGTCCGCGTCCTTCTTCTTCGTCTTGGCGTATTCCTCGGCTTCGTCGCGGATCGACTTGGCCTCGTTGACGAGCGACTCGGACTCTTCCTTAGCTGCGGCACGGCGCTCTTCCAAGGATTCGAGCAACTCCGCGACCTTCTTCGTGGCGTCGTCCTGCTGGGCGGCAATGTCGGAGCGGATCTGCTCGACTTCGGCCTTCACCTGGCTCATCGTGCGAGTACGGTCCACTTCGGCGTTGTCGGTGATCTCCTGGGCGTGGCTCTTGGCCGCATCCGTGATCTCACCGGCCTTGCGCTGGGCTTCCGTCATCATCTTGGACACCTGTTCGCGCACATCCGCGAGCTTCTTGTTGGCGTCCGTGAGCGCGGCCTCGATCTGGTCGTTCGTCTCGCTCTTGAGGCGCGTGATCTCCTCGTTGGCGGTCTTGCGCTGTTCGGCGATGGCCTGGGCGGCCTCGGCTTGCTGCTCGGAAAGTTCACGTTCCTGCTGCGAACGCTCGGAAGCCAAACGCTTGTTGTGCTCTTCACGCGTGTTCGTCAGTTCCAGGTCAAGCGCCTGACGCTGGTCGGCAACCATCTTCGAAGTCTGCGTGCGCATACGCTGGGCGTCATCCTGCGCCGTGCGGACGATGGAGTCGGCCTTGGCCTGCGCGTCGTTGACGAGCGTTTCCGATTTCTTCGTCGCCTCTTCCACCATACGCTGGGCGTCCAGCTTGGCGTTGTTGAGCAAGGTCTGCGCCTGGGAAGCGGCTTCCTTGCGCGTGGAAGCGGCGTCCTTCTTGGCGCGTTCGAGCAATTCACCGCTCGTCTGTTCGGCCGACGCGAGCATCTGCTGCGCGTTGGCGCCGAGCGATGCGAACGTGTTGTCCTGGTTGCCGCTGCTGTTCTTCGCCTCCTGCACCTGCGCCTGCAGTTGCAGAATCGTGTCGTCGCTGGCCTTTACTTGTTCGCGAAGGCGGGAGATCGTCGTCTGCGCGACAGACAATGCCTCGTCCACCCTCTCTTTGTCGTAACCGCGCAATACGACAGGGAACCGATCCACCATCGTCTATATCCTTTCGTTCAACCGAGCCCACCGCCCGCAACTGTTTCTATTCATACCATTTTCATGATTATGGCACGGCGCGGTAGCGCCCTCGGCGGATTTATATAAGCAATTCGCCGCCGTTGCCGTTGCGCACGTAATAGCGCACCGTTTCTCGTACCATATCTTGCACCGCCGTGACCTGCGAGCGCAGTGGCAGCCCATGTTGCGGATGCGGTTGCTCGTTAATCAACGGAAGATTCACAAATCCCGCGAGCATGTGGTCGTGGTGCGTCATCCAGTCCTGCAGCCGGTAGAACAGCGCGTTGCACACGAAGGTGCCCGCGTCCGAGCTCAGCGTGGCCGGAATATGGTCGGCCGTGAACGCTTGCAGGATGGCGCGCAACGGCAGCCCCGTCCAGTATGCGGCCGGGCCGTTCTCGTCGATTTTCGGACGCGTGGGAATGATGTTGTCCGCGTCCGGACGACTGGTGTCCTTTTTGTTTTCCGCGCACCGTTCCAGCAGAATGCCGCGCGAGGCGCGTTTGAGTCCCGTGGCGATCACGATCTGCGGTTTGACTTGTTCGATCGTCTCGCGTAACAGCGGCCACGCTTTCGTGAAGCTCACTTCCAGCATGACGCTGTGGATGTGGACGTTCACGTTGTAGAGCGGATCGTTCACATCCGTCGGATCGTAGTCGAGTCCCTGCTGCGCGAGCGTTTGCGGCACGAGTAGCGACGGGTTGTCGTCAACATCGTGGTACGGGTTGAATCCGGACACCAGTACGTTCAGTTCCTGCATAATGTCTGCTCTCCTGTGGCGCGTTCTGCGCGCGCCGTCACTTCTTGAGATTATGCGCGATGAGCTGCGCGAGCGGCAGATCGTCTTGGGTGGTGATCTTCAAGTTTGTCGGAGAGCCGCTGACGATGGCGACAGGAATGTCCGGCAGATATTCGACGACGGCACGCGTGTCGTCGGTCGGCTGGAATCCGTCGTCCAGCGCGGCCAGTTCGTAGGCGCGGCGGATCGTTTCGAAGCGGAAAGCCTGCGGCGTCTGCACGCGGAAGCATTCCTTGCGGTTGGGAACGCTTTTGATGACCTTGCGGTCGCCCAAGTCCTGCGACATCAGAATCGTGTCCGTGGACGGGCAGGCGACGGTCGCGGCCGAGAATTCGCCGAGCGTGTCGATGCAGCCGTCGATCATGCGCTGGGAGACGAACGGACGTACGGAATCGTGGAACAGCAGTTTCGCGTTGGCCGGCACATTATGGTCGGCGAGCATGGCGAGCGCCGTTTCGGTACTGTCCACGCGTTCGGCGCCACCATTGATGATGGCGCGGACTTTGGTGAAGTTGTAGTCTTCCACGAGCTGTTCCATGGCGGGGCGCACGCGTTCGTTGACAACGATCACGATATCGCTGACGCGTTCGTTGCGTTGGAAGGCGTCGATGCTCCACGCCACCACGGGCTTGCCTTCAAGCTTGATGAGCTGCTTGGGGTTGTCCGCGTCGAAGCGCACGCCATGGCCGGCGGCGAGCACAATGGCGATAACTGGTGCTGGGGTTGCTTGTTCCATGCCTGGTTCCATTCCTTATCCGTAAATGCGTGGGTTAGCGGCGCACGATCAACGCGAGCATGCGGCCTTCATGGTCCTTGTGCGCGAGCTGGGCGCGACGGTGGGAGAACCACAGCGGGTTTTCCAGCGTGCACATGCTGTGGCGGATCTTGCCGATGCGCTCGTGCAGGTTCGGATCGCCTTCATTGTCTTCCTGGCACAGTTGGGCCAGTTCTGCGTCTTCGGACAGGTATTGGGTGGCGGCGTTGACGCGTGGGCGCGAAGAGATGATGTGGTCTTCGCTAATGCCGGCCTTCGTAAGCTCTTGCAGCGCGGCGGCGGCCAAATCGATGCCGGGGCCGCCGAAGCGCGTCAGCGTGAACGTGCCCGGGAATTGCGCGTCGAAATCGTCGGCGATGTCGCTGCCCACTTCGTAGCAGTCGCCGCAAATGCACGGGCCGAGCGTGGCCACGATGCGCGCCGGGTCGGCGCCCTTTTCCTGCATCATGTCAAGCGTGGCGCGAATGACGCCCTTCTGCAGGCCGAGGCGTCCGCAATGGGCCGCGGCGATAACTCCGGCCTCATCGTCGGCCAGCAGCACGGGCAGGCAGTCCGCGGCGAACATGCCGAGCGCGATGCCCGTTTTCGTGGTGACTTGGGCGTCGCCGTCCAGCACCTGCACGTCGCCGTTCACCTTGTCCACGCTGTCGACCGTGCTGAGCTTGGGGTTGTAGGTGGCGCCGAGCATGGCGTCCACGCTGCCGGACGCGTCGAAACCGAACGGGCTGTTGTCCGTGTAGACCTCGTCCACGTCGATGGCGTCGCCGGAATGCACTTGCTTGATCAGCGAAAGCTTGGCGCCGAGTTCCTTGGCGAGCGCCTCGCGGTTGGCGCGCACCTTGGCCGGGTCGTCGCCGCCCTTGCCGCCCAGGTTGAAGTGGGCGAAGTCGCCTTCACTCACACCGCCCAAACGCGTCGTGTATACGACGGTGGTGTTCGGCGTGAGCGCCACGGGAATCGTCACGGGAATCGGGTTGCCGTCCTGGTCGGTGGGTGCGATTTCGGTGCTGTTGAGAATCTTGCTGTCTTCAGGCTTCTCTTGGGCGGGAGCCGCCATGGAATCCTGGATCTTCTGGTTCTTGGCCTTCGCGATGGCGTCGTTAATGGCCTGGCCGAGGGCCGCGCTCAAGTCCGCGGCCTTGTTGGCCTCGGACTTGGCGATCTTTTCGGCTTCCTCGTTTACCGTTTCTTCGGCTTCCTGAATGGCCTCTTCGGCCGAGAAGGCTTCAATGTTGTCATCATCGTTCTTGTTCATAATGCACACTGTAGCCTCTCGCCACGGCATGGTCATGCCGTTTTGCTGTCAGACTTAGGCGGCTTTCAGCGTCGGCTTTTTGGTGCGCGAGCGCATGGCGGCGTTGACGGGCACCTCGACCGCGCAAGGCATGGAGAACACATGCGCGGGGTTGTTGATCAGCGCCACGGGGTTGCCGTCTTCGTCCCGGATGCCGTTGTCGGGAACCGTGAATTCCAGCGGCGGCTGGCCCGGCAGCAGGAATTCGACGAGCTGGCCCGGTTCCATCTTGTTGCGGCTCATGACGGTGACACGGCCGCCGTCCTCGGGGCTCCAGGACAGCACTTCGCCCACAACAAGCCATTCGCGGAAGTAGGAGGAACGGTCCGTGTTCTGCGTGACCTTCTGGCGCGGATAGTAGAAGCCTGTGGAATAGTCGCGGTGCGCGACCTTGCCGGGCTCTTCGAGCAGCCAGTCGGGCAACGTGACGGGGGGCGCCGGCACGGTCTGGGCATGGCGGAATCCCGTGGCTTCGGTGTCCTCTTGGGCCGGAATGGATAGGTCCTCGCCGGGGCCTTCCGGATCGACCATACCGTGGAACGACTGGGCGGATTCCTGCATGATGGAATCGACGCGGTTGTCCTCGTAGTTGTCCGCCGAGCGCACCACACGGTCGCGGAACGGCTTGAGTTCGTGGCCTTCCTCGTCCTCAAAACCGCGCTGCACCATGTATTCGTTCACGGCCGTCTTGTAAGCGTTCGTCATGGCCGCGATATAGTACGCGGACTTGGAACGGCCTTCGATTTTCAGGCTCGTGGCGCCCGAATCGATCAGGTCGTCAATGTGCTCCATCATGCACATGTCCTGGGAGTTGAAAATGTAGGTGCCGTCATTCGTCTCGTTGACGGGGAACACCTGCCCCGGGCGCTTCTCTTCCACCAGCGAGTACTTCCAGCGGCACGGCTGGGCGCATTCGCCATGGTTGCCGTCACGGCCCGTCAAATAGTTGGAGATCAGGCAACGGCCCGAGAATGCCATGCACATGCTGCCATGCACAAAAGTTTCGATATCCATGTCGTCGGGAATGTTGGCGCGAATGTCTCGCACGGCCTGCAAGTCCATTTCGCGGGCGAGCACCACACGGCGCGCGCCAAGCTCGTAGAGCGCGTTGGCAGCCAGATAGTTCGTGACTCCCGCCTGCGTGGACACGTGGAGTTCAAGGTTGGGCGCCACACGGCGCGCCATCATGAGCACGCCGATGTCGGTGACAATCAGCGCGTCCACGCCCGTGTCCTTCAAATCGCCCAAATACTGCTCGATGGCTTTGACTTCATCGTTGCGCGGTAAAATATTGCAGGTCACGTATACACGCGCGCCATGCTCATGGGCATAACGGCTGCCCTCTTCAAAATCCTCCAGGCTCAGGTTCTTGGGCGCCGACCGCATACCGAACGCTTTGCCGCCGCAATAGACGGCGTCGGCGCCGTAATCCACGGCGGTGATCAGTCCGCGCAAATTGCCTGCGGGGGCAAGCACTTCCGGCTTTCTGCGATGCTTCATTGTCACGTCTCTTCGTCTCTTCTTGTCACGCTTTTCTGGAAAAACAACGCGTTCCATTCTATAGGCATGCCCGCACAGTAGCGCCTCCACGCGCCGCCCCGCTTTTTCTGCTAAACCTAGGAAGTACCGATTCCTTGAAAGAAAGCGAAACATCATGGTATTGCACCGTAATCTCGGTCCGTTCGACACGACCGCCATCGGATTGGGCGAAATGCCGCTCACCATTGAAAACAACCTTGGCCCGGCCAAAGGCGTCGAGACGATTCACGCGGCGCTTGACGCGGGTTGCCGCCAGATCGACACGGCCTGGGCATACTACTGCTCGGGCGGCGAGGAGCAGACGGGCGAAAAGCTGATCCGCGAAGCCATGAGCAGCTGGAAGGGCCCGAAGGACGAAGTGCTGATCGCCACGAAGGTGGGCCACTACCGCAACTTTACGGACGGCAAGCCCACGTGGGATGTGGACGGCAGCCCCGAGAACCTCATCAAGTGCGCCAAGGAAAGCGCATACGAGCTGGGCGTGGACACGATCGACCTGCTCTACCTCCACCGCCCGGACCCGAAGATCCCCTATGGCGAATCGATTGAGGCCATGAAGGAAATCTACGATGCGGGCATTGCGCAGACGCTGGGCGTATCCAACGCGTCGATCGAGCAGATGGACATCGCCCAGAAAATTCTGGGCGACGCGCTCGTGGCCGTGCAGAACCAGTACTCCCCCATCTATTTGGAAACGCAGGACACGTTGGAACATGCCGCGCGCATCGGCATCTCCTTCGTGTGCTGGAGCCCGTTGGGCGGTTTCCGCAAGCCCAAGGACGAAACGAAGTTCGATCCGTTCCGCAAGATCGCCGAAGCCCATGGCGTCTCCTACCAGCAGGTCGTGCTCGCATGGGAGCTCGCCAAGGACGACCACGTGTTCGTGATTCCGGGCGCCCACCGTCCCGAGACGATTCTTGATTCACTCAAGGCCGGCGATCTGAAGCTCACGCCAGAAGAGCTGCAGATGCTGCCGTAAGGCGCTTGGCGCGGCATTAGGCGTTATATAGAGATATATGAAAGGGCCCGTAATGGCATTGCCATTGCGGGCCCTTCGGTTTGCAATCCAGGAACGTTGGTCAATAAGTCTGAATCAGCGTTCTAGCGGCGCATCACTTGCTGCAGTTGCAGCCGCACTTGCCGGCTTCAGCTTCTTCGTTTTCCACAGCTTCGGCTTCTTCTTCGGCCTCTTCGTCCTCGAGACAGTCAACAGCCTTGGAATTGATCTTGGTCAGCGACATGTAGCTCTGCTCCATGGCCTTGATGGAGTGCAGCTCGCCCGGAGCCATGTAGATCACATCGCCGGCGTGCATGTACTGCACTTCGCCCTGGACGGTGAATTCGATGGAGCCGTACACGAGCGTGGCCACGACGAGCTGGTCGGAAGCGTGCTCAGCGATGCTCTGGCCGGCGTCGAGAATGACGAGGTCGTTCTGCACGAGCGGGTTCTCGATGATGGAGTGGTGCTCAACGGCGTCCTTCTCGATCGGGAACTGTTCCATAAGAGCGGTGTGTGCGGAAGTCATACGAATTGCGTCCATGACGGATCCTTTCCTTAAACGGCTAGCTTGTTGGCCACTTTATACCAACTGAGCTTGGAAAGTCCATGAAAATTCGCCAAACACGTATCTCCAGCATTTGTTCAGCAAACCATGCTTGCGCGTGAATGCGTGAGAATTTTTTGACCTTCCTCCACCCTCCCCATACGCTGGTGATGACAAACGTTAGGAAAGGCAGGAACGGGATATGGCAATGGTATGTGGCATTGTGGCGGCCGTTATCGCAGTGATTTTGATCTTGTGGCTTGTGTTGGCCTACAACAATCTGGTGTCGCTGCGCAACCGCGTCGCCAACGGATGGGCGCAAATCGACGTGGCGCTCAAACAGCGCGCCGACCTGGTTCCCAATCTCGTGGCGACCGTGCAGGGATACGCCACGCATGAATCGAAAGTATTTGAAGAGGTGACCAAGGCGCGCGCCCAGGCTGTGGAGGCGGCGGGCAACGCCAACCTGACGCGCGAGGATCGTGCGGCCATCGAGGCGCGGCTGACGCAAGCGCTTGTCCAGCTTCGCGCCGTGGCCGAAAACTATCCGCAGCTGCAGGCCAGCCAGAACTTCATGAGCTTGCAGCAGCAGCTCGCCTCGCTGGAAGACAAGATCGCCTACGCGCGCCAGTTCTACAACGATGTGACGCTCAAGTACAACAACGCGACGCAGCAGATCCCCAGCAATATTGTCGCCTCGCTGTTCCATTTCGAGGCAGCGCAATATTTCAAGGCCCCCGAGTCGGCCGCCAATGTGCCGACCGTCTCATTCTCGTAACTTCCCTGCCGTCCGGAGCGCGCATGAGGCGCGGCGGACGCGCGGCAAGAAAGGCAGTACGGTCCCATGAAATCGAAATCGCACTTTTTTAAATGTCTCGTGCTGTCCGTGGTGGTTACGGCGGTGGCGTTCAGTTTTATTCTGGGCATCACCGCCGTTATCGCCTACAACCGGCCCGATTTGTCGTACAACGCGCTTGATTATGACGTTACCGTCGAAGAGGACGGCAATTTGCGTATCGTGGAAACGGTCGACGTGCGCCTGGACAAGCGCGAGGATGACGACGAAACGGTACCGTGGCGCCAGCTGTACCAGCAGTACCGTCTGCGCGCGACCGACCTGACCAATATTTCCGACATTTCCGTCAAAGATCTGACGACGGGCGTCACGTATACGCAAATGGATCCCGTGAACGCCGAGTATGTGTCGCCTTCATCATGGGACCAGTACGAAAATCATTGGTATATCGGGGACGTAACGACCTCCGAATCGCATCCTGAGCCGTTCGACTCCGATATTGACGGACTTATTCCCGCCAATGTGGGCGACAGTAACGCCGACCCCGACAAGACGGTGGAAATCGGCTGGAACATTCCGACCACCACCTCCGCACACAGCATGAAATTCGAAATCGGCATGACTTGGCACAATGTGGGCACGTCGTATACGGATGTCGCCACATTCCAATGGGAGCCGCTCGGAGCGACAAACCGTACGCCCATCGAGGAGCTGACGGCGACCGTCAAACTGCCCGATGGCGCAACGAAAGACAATTCATGGGCGTGGCTGCACTATTCGGGACAGTCCACCACCTCACGCGACGGCGACACGTTGCATTTCAGCGCATCCGACATTCACGCGAGCAACTACGTGGATCTGGTGCTTATGGTGGACCATTCGCTCGTCCATGCGAGCCGTATGGAAAATAGCCCGCGTAAACAGTACATTCTTCAGGATGAGGACCAGCAAGAGCGGGCCTGGCGTGCGGCGCAACAGCGTCATGCGCGCCTAGTGGTAGCCATGTGGATCGTGGTACTTGTGCTCGGCGTGGTCTTGAGCGTGTTCGCGTTGCGCAACGCCATCCGTACGCGCAAGCGCGCGCAATACCAAGGCGACATGGAATATTGGCGCGAGCCGCTCGACATGAGTCCCGCGGCCGCCGCGGCGCTCTACGGCATGCTGCGCTCGGAATCGCCCACGAAACTCAGCAACCGGCAGCTGGCCGCAACGCTCATGTCGCTGATTTCCAAAGGCGCCATCGCTGTGTATCCGGGACCGTCCACGCTGTACCGCGGCATCGACATGAGCAATCCGCAGTTGGCGCTGCAGGCGAGCCAACAGTTGGCCGAGCAAAACGAGTCGCGCTCGCGCATGGCCAAGACGAGCACGATCGTGATCCAGCCCGTGGCATACCAGAACCAGCAGTCGCTGCGGCTCTGCGAATCGGAGGAGGCCGAGCTCACGCTGCTGCTCAAAGTAAGCAAACGCCTGAACAACGTTCCCGTCTTCGATTTCGAGCAGATGCAGGGCGCGCTTAAATCGTGGAAGAAAGGCATCACGTACCTGTCGGCGTTCACGGATGCGGCCGCCGACGAGTACAAGGCGCTGGATGCGACGAAACCGTCAGGCGGCGGCACGGTGATGTGCGGCATCCTGCTGTTCATTGTGGCGATTACCAGCCTCATGTTCTTCACGCTGAGCGCGCAGCAGCTCGCGCTGGCCGTGCTGTTCTCGCTGCCGTGCACCTTCATCGCCGTATTCTCGCTGTGTTACGGCAGCTATACGGTACTCACCGTGCCGCGCGGACAGGAATTGGCCGGCAAAACGTTGGGATTGTGCCGGTACCTGGAAGATTTCAGCTCGTTCAAGGACCGTTCGAGCGCCGACCTGCCCATGTGGGGCCGCTATCTCGTATACGCCACGGCCTTCGGCATTTCGGCGCAAGCGTTGCGCGAATTCAAGAAAGCGCAACTGTACGAGCCCGGTGACGGCGCTTCCATTTCTGGCATGGACGTGCTCATGTACTGGTCGATCTCGCGCGCGGTGGACGACCATTTCAGCGGCGGACACGGTGCGGGCGGTGGCGACGCGTTCATGGGCGGATTTGCCGGCGCGGGCGCCATGGACTTCGGCAGCATGTTCAGCGACAGCATGAGCTCGATCAGTTCCACGATCCATGCGGCCGCGCCCTCATCGTCCGGTTCCAGCGGCGGATCGTTCAGTTCCGGCGGATTCGGCGGCGGCGGAGGCGGCGCTGGCGGTGGTTCGTTCGGCGGACGATAGTTCGCGACCGTTCGAGGCCCATCGGTTGGGCGGCTAGCGGTCCCGAATATGACAAGGGCCGGGCTCCATCAGGAGCTCGGCCCTTTCAGTATCTGGCTATGCCGTCACGTCACCTGCGCACCGTATGCCACGCAAGATCGGTACCGGCCGTCATCGCTCAGTCGTCGTACGGATCGAAGTCGCGGCGGATACGGCGGCGCGGACGCTCGGAACGCTCTTCGCGGTCAGCGCGGTACTCGTCGTAGTGGTCGTCTTCCACGTAACGCGGGTTGCGGTCGTCGCGGCGCGAACGGCGGCGCGGACGATCATCACGGCGGTCGTCATCACGGTGCGAACGGCGGCGCGGACGGTCGTCGTAATCGCGCTCGTCACGGTCGTCGTACTCGCGACGACGGCGCGGACGATCTTCGTAGTCACGCTCATCGCGGTCGTCTTCACGACGGTGGCGACGCGGACGATCCTCATAATCGCGATCGTCGCGATCCTCATCGCGGTGGGAACGGCGACGCGGACGGTCGTCGTGACGGCGGTCCTCATGGCGGCGATCGTCATGACGACGGTCATCGTGGCGCTCGGAACGCTCGCGGCGAGCCGGAGCGGAAGATTCCTGGTTCTCGAAGCCCGGAATGGCGAGCGAGATCTTGCCGCGGTCGTCCACGGACTGCACGACTACCTCGACTTCGTCGCCTTCCTTGAGCACGTCTTCCACAGCGTCGATGCGCTCGCCGTCGGCGAGGTTGCGGATCTGGGAGATGTGCAGCAGGCCGTCGGTGCCCGGGGTCAGGTTGACGAACGCGCCGAAGCTCGTGGTCTTGACAACCTTACCCGTGTACGTTTCGCCGGCTTCCGGCACGTGCGGGTTGGCGATCTGGTCGATGATCTTCTTCGCGGCTTCGGCGGCTTCGCCACCTTCGGAAGAGATGTAGACGGTACCGTCATCCTCGATGGCGATTTCAGCGCCCGTGTCTTCCTGGATCTGGTTGATCATCTTGCCCTTCGGGCCAATGACTTCGCCGATCTTGTCCACCGGGATCGTGGTGGTGATGATGCGCGGAGCGTAGTCGCTCATGTCGGCCGGGCCGTCGATGCACTCGTTGATCAGGTCGAGGATCGTGGCGCGGGCTTCGTGGGCCTGCTTCAGGGCGGCGGCCAGCACGTCGGCCGGAATGCCGTCGAGCTTGGTGTCGAGCTGCAGGGCCGTGATGAACTCGGAGGTGCCGGCGACCTTGAAGTCCATGTCGCCGAACGCGTCTTCAGCGCCCAGAATATCGGTCAGCGTCTTGTAGACGTGCTCGCCGTCCACATCGCCCGAGACGAGGCCCATCGCGATGCCCGCCACCGGAGCCTTCAGCGGAACGCCGGCGTCCAGCAGGGACAGCGTCGAAGCGCACACGGAACCCATGGAGGTCGAACCGTTGGAGCCGATGGCTTCGGAGACCTGGCGGATGGCGTACGGGAACTCTTCGCGGCTCGGCAGTACCGGCACGAGAGCCTTCTCGGCGAGGGCGCCGTGGCCGATTTCACGGCGCTTCGGGGAGCCCACGCGGCCCGTCTCACCCGTGGAGTACGGCGGCATCTCGTAGTTGTGCATGTAGCGCTTGGACTGCGGGCCCGACAGCGCGTCAATCTGCTGCTCCATCTTGAGCATGGCGAGCGTGGTCACACCCAGGATCTGGGTTTCACCGCGCTGGAACAGTGCGGAACCGTGCACGCGCGGCACAATGCCGATTTCGGCGGACAGCGTGCGGATGTCGCGCAGGCCGCGGCCGTCGATACGGTAATCCTCGGTCAGGATGCGGCGGCGCACAATCTGGCGCTGCAGCTCCTTGAACGCGTTGCCGAGTTCCTTGTCCTTCTCAGCCTCGTCCATGTCCGTGAATTCCACGGACAGCGTCTCGCGCACCTTCTCCTTGATTTCGTGGATGCGCTCCTGGCGCGGCAGCTTCTCGGCGATGGAGAGCGCCTCGTTCAGGTCGGCGTGGGCGATTTCGTCAATGCGCGCGTACAGTTCGTCGGTGTACTCCGGGAACAGCTGGAAATCGCGCGTTTCCTTGGCGGCCATGGCCTTGAGCTCGTTCTGGGCTTCGCAAATCGTCTTGATGAACGGCTTGGCGGCCTCGAGACCACCGGCGACGACTTCCTCATCCGGCTTCTGCTGGCCTTCGTCGTAAATCAGGTGCCAGGCGTTCTTGCCGGCGCCAGCCTCGATCATGGCGATGGCGACGTCACCGTTCTCGATGACGCGGCCGGCCACGACGATTTCGAACACGGCGCGTTCGCGTTCGCTCCAACGCGGGAACGCGACCCACTGGCCGTCGATCAGGGCCATGCGCACGCCGGAGACCGGGCCGCCGAACGGCAGGCCGGAGATCAGCGTGGACGCCGAAGCGGCGTTCATGGCGATCATGTCGTAAGAGTCTTCAGGGTTGACGGCGAGAATGGTTTCCACAACCTGCACTTCGTTGCGCAGCGTGTGCGGGAACAGCGGGCGCAGCGGGCGGTCGATGATGCGGCAAGCCAGGATGGCTTCGCTGCTCGGACGGCCTTCACGACGGAAGAACGAGCCCGGGATTTTGCCGGCCGCGTACATCTTCTCTTCCACGTCCACCGTCAGCGGGAAGAAATCGTAGTTTTCCTTCGGGCTGGAGCCGGCGGTCGTAGTCGACAGCACCATGGAATCGTCATCCAGGTATGCGGCCACAGCGCCATCGGCCTGCTGGGCCAGACGGCCCGTTTCGAAACGCAACGTGCGCGTACCGAACGAACCATTGTCAATAACGGCCTCTACGGCCTTGATTTCGGGACCCTCCATAGGGTTCCTCCTTTGATTTTTCTTTATCCAACTTCCAAACAAAACGTTGATGCGTGGTCAATTCGGTTCAAGTACGTCTTGTACTGCTTTGCTTTTCCATCAACGTGCGCGGCACCTTGCCGCTTTATCCACCGCAACTGATTCTAGGAGGCGCAATATACAAAGAGCCCGAGCCGAAGCTCGGGCTAAAGCCTCAATTATCGACGCAGGCCGAGGCGTTCCACGATGGAACGGTAACGGTTGATGTCGGTCTTCTTCAGGTAGTCGAGAAGACGACGACGGTGACCAACCATGAGGAGCAGACCACGACGGGAGTGGTGATCGTGCTTGTGATCCTTCAGGTGCTCGGTCAGGTCGGAGATGCGCTTGGACAGCAGGGCGATCTGGACTTCAGGCGAACCCGTGTCACCCTCGTGAGTAGCGTACTCGGAGATAATCTGCTGCTTTTCGTTGACCGTAAGTGCCACGGTTTCCTCCTAATAGTTGCTGCGCGGTGCTGCCAGCCCTATGCTGGCGCGCTCTCTATCCGCGGGCGAAACACGCCAACAAGCAAGCATACCGGAGGGCAAGGATTTCCTGTGTTCCTCGAGCGCCGCCTTCTAGGGGCTGCAAACACTGCAAACCCTACAAATGCGGCAACGCGTTCGCTACAGGCGCGGAATGAAACCGCCGAACAGCACGACGCACAGCGCGGCCACTTCAATGATCATGTAGAACAGGAATGACACCCAAGTACGTGCGAGCACGTTAAGCGGCGAGTTCTTCTTTACTGCGATGAGCAGGCCGATCCAGAGCACGGCGAACACGGCCAGCCCCATCACGGCGGCGATAATGCCGAGATTCGCGGCGTCGGGCACATTGCTCGCCTGCCCGTACATCACATAGGTGGAGCCCCAGAAGTGGAATTTGAGCATGGAAATGCCGGCCATGAACTGTTCGGTCACCAGTCCGCACAGGAACAGTACGAACCACGGGATTTTGTGGCGATCGAGCACCGTCATGCCGAGTCCTATGAAGCCCAGCACCGTCGCGTCCCACGAAAGCATGGCCACGGCGCGCGGCTGGACCATGGAGAACAGCGAGATGAGCTGCTGCGTATAGGCGACGGCGCAGTGGCGTCCGTACCAGTACGGCCCAATGACGGCGGCCAGCACGAGCACCATGAGCACGATCCACATTGCCGGATGGGAGCGGCGGCGTTTGATGTCCGCCAGCGACATGTCCGTTACGGGAATGGACGCCTCGGGATGTTTCGACACTTCAATCTGCGGCACGCCCCGCCCCTTTCTCAAGTTCCGCATGTGCTCCGGGCGCGGGCGAGCGCCATGGAACGTCATGATTTTAGTGAACTTGAGTCAAGTCTAACGTTGTGTGGGAACAGCGGCCGCCTGCAGCACGCGCTCGTCGGCGCAACGGTTGAGCCATTCGTAGCATTGCACGGTCGTTTCCGCACGCGGCAACGCGCGCGCCACGGGAGCGTCGTTCACGGCGCAACGGTTGAGCAGATCTTGGCGCTTGTGGTCCTGGTCGAACAGGGAATGGTCGATTTTCAGAGTGTCGACCTGTTCGTTGGGCGGCATGTGCAGTCCGTTGCGTCGCGCGTTGATCTCAAGGAACGTCCGATCACGGTCGATATAAGGGGACACGAGCGGATCGCAGCCCACGAAATTAAAAAACTGGCGCAGTCCGACTCCGACTTCCGGCTGGCGTTCCAGCGTCTCTTGAGTAAGTCCGGTTTTCTTGACCACGGATTCGGGAATCTGTTGTTCTGGATTGACGAGCATGCTCATTTTGCTGACGGGACGGCCGTTGCGCATACGGACGGCACCGAATTCCATAATCTGGTTTTCCGCGGGATTGTCGCCCGTCGTGACGAGATTGATGGCCGTGTAGTCCTTGGGAAGGCCCGCAAGGTTGCGCGCGAAATGGGGCTGGTAGGAGTCGTTGCAGTGTTCGTCACGCTCATCATCGTCGAGCGGAACGGGAGTAGTCATGGCCACATACAACAGGACGATCGCCACGATCGCCCACGCGACGAACCAAATGAGCATATGCAGAAAGCTGTCTCCAAGCGCCGCCAAGCCAACAATCGATACGAACGCAGCAATGCTTGCAAGTACGTAACACACTGTTCGCTTCATAATGAATCACGCATCCCTTTCACGTGCGCCAGTATTGGGCCGGCTGTATCAGCCTCCGCAACACCTACTGTCCGGTTGTCCGTTTCCTAAACGCATTGCATCGTATGAAACGTTTCCTGAGAATTACTGGGATTTCATCGATAGATGACGCAACCTGAAAGCCCGTGTCGCAAAAATGCGACGAATCGGCGGAAATATGCCAAAAATCAAGTGATTCGAACTTAAAAACAAGCTGAATATTAGATGAATGTCAAGTAACCGTACACTGAACGCAGTGAAATCGGGATTTTCAAAAGGAGGAGAAAGAAGAAGAAAAGATAGAGAGCGGATGACGGGAATCGAAAGCGACTAATGGGTATTTATCACTCTTCACATTCCCAATGATTGCAACGTATTGCTTAACATCATCATTCTTTGATTAAGGTAATACTATTTACAGATGGTACCTTTCTGGTACCATCTAGTTTTTTAATATTAATTAATTTTTTTAATATTTATTTACTGTGGTAAGAGAGTCTAACTTTTTCATCCAGTATTACGACATGAAGAAGTATCTATATGTGTAGTGTCCACCCTGTCCACCCGTCCACCCCCTGAAATTTCAACGTTTCCGGCGTCCACCCTGACTGTCCACCCGCCCTAAAAGTGTCCACCTTCCGTTAATGCCCTTATGAGCCATGAGCCGGATAACGGGACATGAAACGCTCTGCTGCCTTGACGAAGACAAAGGGGTATCCGAAATGGATACCCCCGTAGAAAGACAAGACGTGTAACGATTCATTACACCTCTTGGCAGCAAATAGCGAATTACGACGATCCCAGCAAGGCGCAGACTAGCTCAAATGAGTTAAGGACATAAAGCGTTGCTAGCTCAAATGAGTTAAACGTGATCTCATGCCTTTTCCCGAATGGAACAAACGACGTGACGACAGTCCTCAGCTATGCAAATCTACGGAAGGCCGTCCGTGATCATGTGGGCGAAGGGGATAAGGGGGTATAGCAATTCACTACACCCCTTGGCGGTAAATGGCGGGTTATGACGACCTCAGCAAGCTGCCGGACGAAGAGACCATCAGGGCGCGAACTAACTCAAATGAGCTAGAGAACATGAAGCCTTGCTAGCTCAAATGAGTTAAAGGGGTCTCTTGGCTTGAAGCGGTTCATCGTTGTGTTCGCTCCCAACATTGCCCCTAATCGCTCTCTCCACCGCCACGGACACGGCTAATCGTAGCGCCCATATTGTTTGCCAGGTCATCGAGATCCTTGTCAAAGAGATCCGCATATGTGTCCAATGTCATTGCAGCCGACTGGTGCCCAAGCATGCGCTGCAGAACCTTCACGTTGGCTCCATTGGATACCGCCAGACTTGCGGCGGTATGCCGTAAATCATGCGCTGTAAGGCTTGGAACCGGTTCCATGGTTACTGTCCCGTCCTCATGCACGGTACGCACATGAGCCTTCTTTAACGCCCTTGCATACCATGTTCTTGGGTTTGCCCTACTGCATTCCTGTATAGGCGCACCGTACTTGTTGGTAAAAACAAGGTCATCCGGCTGTTTACGTTCGCAATGCTTTCGCAGCGCGTCCAGCAGCTGTGGCGGTACCGGCACGGTTCGTGGCTTTCCTGTTTTCGGCGTCGTGACTTCCAGCTCTCCGCTAGCAAGCCGCGTCATGCTGGCTGTAATACGGAATCTACCGTTCTCATAATCGATGTCCTTGGCTCTCAGCGCCCGCGCCTCTCCATACCGCAAGCCGCATAAGCCAAGCGTGAGAATAATGAGATGTTCGTCTTCACGGCTTGTGGCGTCTGCTAGGGCGAACAGTTGTTCCGCAGTAAGGTACACTCGCGCCTTATGCCGTTTCTTGGGTGTGACGATGTGGACGTAGGGCGACGTTTTAATAATTTTGTCCGCCACTGCCATGTCAAGCACGCCCTTCAGGATGGTGGCGGCACGCTGCACCACGCTCGCGCTACGTGCCGGTATGCCGCGTTTCTCGTCTCCAGTGCTCATGGCGCTGACCCATGTTTGAATCTCTGAAGGCATGATTGAAGACACAGCTCGTGATCCGAATGCCGGTTCCACATGCGTATGCCATGTGGACGCCAACGTATCGTAATACTTGCGTTTGGACGTGCCCCGCTTGTTCTTCAGCCATGTTGCCGCCAACGTTGAGACTGTTACGCTTTTGCCCTTGGACGGGTGTACGAAAGTGCCGTGATTGACGGCGTTTTCCGCTTCGTCCGCGTACGCCTTGGCTTCCGCTTTGGTACGGAAACCCATTTTCTTGATTTGTCGGTTGGCGTCGTTTTTATCGCGGAATTTTACCAGCCATGCGCGTTCACCGCTCTTCTTGGTATATGAAGTAATCGACGCCATTGCTCACCACTTGACAAACCAGCCGCCAAGACCATCTTTCACTTGTTTCACGATCTCTTCATTAGAGCTTCTTCCAAGAACTTCTTTTGCATGCTGAAGCTTCTCCTCAGAGACGTTATTGCTTCCTTCGGCTTCCGCCACGATTTCCGCTAGTTCATCGCGCAAATGCCTAAAATGAGCAATGTGTCTATTGAGATCGTTGTGGCTCCATTCAACAATGTTCGCTTGACGGCTGATCTTAAAATCTAATCCCGTTCCGAAAAGTTTTGGTAGATCTTCGGCTCCCATGCCCACGCATTGCATCATGGCCGCAGATTCTTCGAGCTTCAATTGGCGTTCGCCATTTTCAATCTTCGACACTGTGACCGTGTTCCAGCGGAATCCCCGATCTCGCATCTTTTCCGCAAGGTCTTCCGCCGTCATTCCGGCATTCTGCCGTAGCATTGCGACCGCCTGCCCTATTGTCTCCCTGAGTTCAGTCATGGCTTGATTCTATACAGTGCCGTTACCAAAAAGAAACTCATTTTATCGAAAACGATTTGTCAAAAACGAAACATAGTGTTACGATTCTAAATCGAATCATCAAGTTACCAATTCGACCAAGAAGGCACCATGAAGACATCAGACCTGTATCTCGAAGTAATGCAACGCATCGGCGCATCCACAGACCCCGACAACATGACCATGAGCGTGGACGAAGCCGCAGCCTACACCGGCATGAGCAAGGGCCAAATGGCCATGCAGCGCAGCCGCAACACTGGCGCGTTCTACATCAAGATCGGAAAGCGCGTCCTCTACCGCAAGGCGGATCTCGACGCCTTCCTCGCTTCGAAGGTGGTGAAAACCAGTGACGCCATTGCAGCGTGAACAAGCCCATGACATCCGAACCCTTACCGCCAAAGAAATAAGCGAAAAATACGGCATCCCCTACGCCGACGCGCTCATATGGAAAGAGCCCAAGTGGGACGGGCGTCAGGAATCCTACATGCGATACCGCTACCGCTGGCAACGCTGGCGCGTGAAGCTCGCGGAAGAGGAAAACGCCGGACGACCACCACACGGCTACTTCATCGGCGACGGCATCCCCCGCGACTTCAGCGGAAACCCATACGACCCGTTCAAAGAAAAAAATCTGGAACCTTCCACTTTCTGACCCTTGGAAAGTTCCAGACCTTACCTTCCTATCGAAAGGACAAGTCATAATGACCCCCAACCGCGCAGACAGCGACTTCTTCGAATCCAGAAAATGGCTTCGATACGTGAAACAGTACGCTGATGCGGCATGGCTAGCCCAATGGGGACTAGTGGCAACCATCCTAGCACGATTCAGCGGATTAATCCCGCCCAACATCGTAGGAAAGATGGCTCCATCCATGGTGGATCTCTCTCTAAACCTCAACGTTGCTCTTGTTGGCACCACTGGCAGCGGCAAGAGCCTCTCCATGAAAATCGCGCGAAAGCTGCTTCCCACCCCGTTCGGAAATCCTCTAAAAGAAATCAACCCCAAGACGGGCGAAGCAATCGCGTCCTACTTCATCGACACTCAACCCAAAATCGGTGAAAACGGCAAACCCGTCAAAGGCGAATACGAGTATAAAGTGCTCACCGACCGTCTTTTCGCCTACGTGCCGGAGATTACCGGCCTTGGCGCTTCCATGAACCGTCAAGGCTCATCAATGATCTCGAAGCTGCTGGCGGCATTCAGCGGCGAAGATATAGGCGACAGCACAAAAGGCAAAGAGTTCCGAATCGCATTGCCCGAAGACGTCTACAGGTACTCCAGCGTTATCGGCATGCAACCGGCAAAGTCCAATATCATCTTCAACGAGACTTCAGCCGGACTTACGGCAAGATTCCTGTACCTTCCCGTAAACGATTCGGACGCCGAGTTTTCTGATACCCCGTTGCCGGAAACCCCGTTCCCCTACAATACGGCCGAATTGCCCAAGGGCAACGGCTTGGAAGCCATGCAAGCCGCCATTGAAGCCGGAAGCCTCAATAGCCTCATGCAGCGCGTTAACACGGCTACAGGCGTGCGCAACCCGTACCCCCTCAGACGCATCACCTTCCCAGCAAGCGTGAAAAAGGAAGTGCTCCAAGCAAGGCAGAACGGCGTTCGGGGGCTTATCGCCGAAGAGGATTCCCATCAGATCGAACTCTACGGGAGAACGGCGGCGCTGCTCGCACTGCTTGAAAACCGGTATGAAGTGAACGAAGAAGACTGCCAGCTCGCGAAAGTTATCCTCGCCAAGAGCCGCGAAACACGCAAGATGTGCGAAGAAACAGTCCGTGCGAAACGTGTCGAACGGAAAACACAGGCGCTGACCGACATGGACGAAGCGCAAGAACGGCTAGAGGACACCCACCGAGAACGGGCAGAAAACTCGATACTCAAACAACTCCACAAAGGTTTCGACTGCACCGAGAACGAACTAAAGCGTGCCGTACGCAGCAACTACCGCAACCAGTTCGATGCCGCGTTTAACGGGCTTCTTGACGATGGACAAATCAGGAAGCTAGACAACGGACGCTACACGCTCGCATAACCAAAGAACAGGAAACCAATGAATCTAAAAGATCCCGTAACCCCGAAGACGCTCGAAGAAGCCTTAGCGCACATCCAGTATCTTTACAAACTCATTCGAAGGCTCAATCGGGAAGCCAGAGAATACCGTCAGGGAAAACGGTATTGGAAGCAGATCGCACTCGAACGAGAACAAGCCGACACCAACTCGCACACCCCCGATAAAGCCAGCGGACACTAGAAAAATCAACAAAAATGAGATAGAATAAACTTGGCAATCTATGCAGTCATGACAGCCAGTCGGCGTCGATACCCCTGAACAGTCCAATCCCGCCGGCTGCAGTCATGAGAGAGTTTCTTTTCTTACCATATCCTCTAATGGCCGCTTCCCCGCGCGGGAGACGGCCATTAACCATATAGAAGGAAACAATAGTATGAGTGGAATCTCCACAACCCAGACGGGCGCAGCCGGTAGCCAAACCGTTGAATACCATCCGAACGACCTCATCCCAACCGCGCTCATCAACACCCAGACCACGTTCGGCGCTGTAATCGTAGGCGACGCGCCAGCCATGAACATCCCCTACGTGGACACCCCGCCAGCAAGCCAAGTCGTGGCCGAAGGCGAAGAGATCCCCGACGGCGGCGCAACCATGAACACGCTCGTAGCCCATACGCGCAAGATCGCCAACATTCAGGCATTCAGCAACGAGATTGCAAACATGGGAAACAACGTGCAAGAACAGATCGTGGACGCCATGGCACGCAGCCTCACCGACAAGGCGGACGCCTTCTTCCTTCAGAACAACCCGACCAACGACCCCAACGCGCCAACCGGCCTGTTCAACACGAAGGGCACCGTAACCGCCGACCCGATCGACACCAATCTCGACCCGATCGTAAGCGCAATGGCGAAAGTCACCATCAACGGCGGCAAACCGTCTTCCATCATCCTCAGTCCGGCAACGTGGGCGAAGCTCTTACAGCTCAAATACACGGACGGACGCCCCATGATCGACCCCACGGCGGCAAACAGCGCTAACCCCGTGCTCTACGGCCTTCCAGTCGTGCTCAACAACCAAGCGCCAGCAAACAAGATCCTCATCAACTCCATTAGCGAAGTCATGTCCGCATACGGTACCGTGGTATGTTCCAGCACCGAAGACCGCTACTTCGATTACGACAGCATGGCCATCCGCCAGACGTTCCGCATCGGATGGGGTGTCATCCACCCGAACCGTCTCGCCATCATCACGCTCAAGGAAGCACAGGCATGATGGACGAACACACCGAACAGGACGCGCCAGAAGCCGCAGAACAGGCGGACGCAGCCCAACAGATAGCGGAACTACAGGCGAAGCTACAGGCATACGAAACAGCCGAACAGAACAACAAGCTACGCCAGCAGATCTCCAAAGAAACAGGCGTCCCCGAAAACGTCCTCTACGGCAACAATGAGAAAGAAATGCGACAGTACGCCGCCGAACTGAAACCCCTACTGCGGACAGTACACGCCCCCGTGTTGGACGGAGTAGACCGCCAGCCGGAAGACGGAGACCTACCCCCATTAACCCACCAGCAGACCATCAAACAACTCACGGCGAAGATCTTCCACCATCCTCACGCCGACATGTAACCCAAAGAAGGAAAACAAGATGCACACCAAGTCACTTATTGAACTGCTCGAAAAGTCCTACGAAAACCCAGACGGCACCATGGAAGGCCGCATCATCCAAGCCAAGCGCTGCAAGGAATACAACGTAGAAGAGCTACAGCTCGAAGCACTCGCACGCATCGCCGATTCAATCGAAATGATCGAAGTCTACGTCAAGCACCTCACGAAGGACGCAGCCAAAGCGCTTACGGAAACGCTCGTGAACGAAGCAACCGAAATGAT
This sequence comes from Bifidobacterium magnum, assembly GCF_000741255.1. Lineage (GTDB taxonomy): Bacteria > Actinomycetota > Actinomycetes > Actinomycetales > Bifidobacteriaceae > Bifidobacterium > Bifidobacterium magnum. The sequence goes on along the minus strand of NZ_JGZB01000004.1, from coordinate 255,824 downwards.
GTCCAACGCGCAACAGGCCATGCACAACTCAATCAAGGGTGGGGAGTAGACCCCGCCAAGCCTGTCAATGACCACCACGGCATAGGGCTTTTTTTCACACGGACAATTTTCCACAGGGCGCTCAACTTTTTGGGTGCCCTGTTTTTGTATGTTTCCACTGCCCTTCATGCTCGCAACGGCGGCAGCGTCCACGTTCATTGCTCTTAAAGGTGGACAGGTGGACGCTTGGGGTGGACGCTCGAAACCCAATGATTGCAAGGGGTGGACGGGTGGACGGGTGGACACGCAAGTATATGTGTCTCTCTATCTTGCATGCATAATTATTTTTTAATATCTTTTTAAACTGAATTAAGTTTATTAAAAGAAGGATTTAGGCTTGGTACCTTTTTGGTACCTTTTTAAAGCTCTTAGTAGTGAGAATCGTTGGAATTTCAACGTTTTATAGAGAGCGGATGACGGGAATCGAACCCGCGTAATCAGTTTGGAAGACTGAGGCTCTACCATTGAGCTACATCCGCGTGCTGCATTGTGATGGTGCTTAACCCATGATACGTATCCGTACAACGCAACGTGAGCCATTATACACAAGTTCGAAACTTATGCAAATGCATTGGCCGCAAGACACGCCAATCCATTGGCCGTGGCCCACGTTGCGCAGGCTTCAGGCGGCAAATCCCACGTCATAGGTACGCAGGCACATGCAACCTTCGGCGGTGAGCAGTGTCAGGGAGGCGTCTTGGTTGAGGCTGGAGACGCATCCCGTCACCTCGCCGCCGTTTTGCAAATGGAACGTGTACTCCCATCCGTTCATATGGCAGACCACGTTCATTTGCGCGAACAGTTCGCTGACCGTATTGTCCGGGCGCTGCACGAGTTTCATGAGGCGCGAGCCGAGGTCGAATATCGTTTCGGCGATCACGCCGTCGCGCAGTTCCTCGAATTCGGGCAGGCCGGCCGGCGCGTGCAGTCCCAAGGAGGTAGCGCCCACCATCGGCAGGAATTCGGCGCGCACCGACAAGTTGAGGCCCAGCGAATATATGAGCGCCACATAATCGGGCTCGTCCGGCACGTTCGCAATATCCAGATGGACGCTGCCAAGCTTCATGCCGCGGCAGTACAGGTCGTTGGGCCATTTGAGCGTCAGTTCCAACGATTCAGCGTCCACATTGTTGGCGCGCAGCACGGCGTTGAGGCCGCGCAACAGCGAAAGGCTGCCCAAAGGGGTAAGCCAGCCTTGCACGGTGGAATCCTCAACCACCACGCGCGGTACCAGCACGGTAAGCGCCGCGACAAGCGATCCTCCGGGAACGGAATGCCAATGGCGGCCGAACCTGCCCTGCGACTGGAATTCCATGTCCGCGACCACGGCGCCCACGCTCAATTTTGTGGCGCCGCCCGACTTGAGGGCGCCCACCACATCACGGCGTTCCAGCAGCTGCGCGGCGCGCAGCCCCGTGGCGTCCACCGACTCGTACGCTTCCATGAAACATGTGCACGCACTGGTGCGCTCGAGACGCGGCATGCGCGCAGGAGTCGACGCCCCAAAGAAATCAGTCATACCTTATGCTCCAAAGTCCGCGCTTCCATGCGACGGCAATAGTCCTGTGGTTTCGTTGCCTCGCAATGGTTCCCGCCCATCTGGGAGGCACGGTAGAATCGCGAGTTATGACCAAAGCCCCAACACAATCCGATTCTGCTGCAAGCGAGCTTAGCAAAGACGAACAGTCTGCTGAAGCCCCTGTCTCACATAAAGTGTCAAGATTTGGTGCAGGTGTGCACTGGCTTATCGCGGCGCTGGCCTGCACATGGATCTCGTGGTGCACGGCCATCGGGCCGCTGATGCGCGCAGACATTGGACTCGTGGCCTTCGGATGGGGCAATGCGGTGCGATTTGTGATCACGTTCGCCATTACGTTCGGCATCGTATGGGCGCTCGTTTCCTATGGCAAACATAAGATGCACCGCCGCGCCTACACACGCCTGACCACGAATTCAAGCCCAAGCAGCCTGCATTCGTGGCTGTCGCGATTCCGCCTGACTTCCGTGGGCCAGCGCCTGGCGCGCATCAGCTCCGCCATTGGCCGCGTGGCCGTGCGCTGTACGGATCGATGGTGGAAAATCTTCCTGATCTTCATTGTCGGATGGCTCTGGGTGCCGTTAACGCTGCTGAGCGCCTACGGCGCCGACGTCAACTCGCAGGCTCGTGAATTCAGTTGGGCATGGAACCAGTGGACGGGCCTGCAGCAGCCCTATATCGGTTTCTTCTCGTTCGTACCGATGGACATCTACCCCACCGCGCATTATTTATGGCCGCACAATCCCGTCTATCTGACCGACCAGCACAATATTGTGCTTACAGTGTTGTATGGCGCAGCCACGGCCATTTCGCGATACTTCACGGGATCCAACGACGCGGGTCTCGTCACGCTTTCGGCCTTGCAATGGCTGTTCTCGGCCTTCGTATGCTCGGCCACGGCGAACCGGTTCTTCAATCTGCCTTGGCTGCACGATACGTCCCGAACGCACGATTTTAGCCATCCCGAACGCCCACAGATGATGAAACCGCTTGATTTCCTGCGCCCCTCGCGCGGCATGGGAGCTCCCGGCGCGCGACTTGTTTCACGTGGAACAAGTCGTTTCTGGATTGTCATATTTTATCTGTGCTGCCCGCTTGTCCTGTTCTCGGCGATCTCGCTGACCAAGTCGCCACTGTTCGCGTTCGCGTTCGTATGGTGGTTCGGCTGCCTCTACGAACTGTTCATGACATACCGAAAAACGGGCGCCGTTCATACGCGACCGAAGACGGTAGCCGCGCTCGTATTGTCGAGCGTCGTCATGCTGATCAGTGCGAAATACGGATGGTACATCATCGTCATCCAAGTCGTGTGCAGTCTTATTGCGGACCGCAAACGCTGGAAAATATATGTGCTCGCGCTGCTGCTGCCCGTCATTCTCATCCATGGCGGCACGCAATATTTGATTAATTCCGGAAAAATAATCGGCGGCGACCCGATCGAAAGTCGCGGAGTACAGATTCAGATGATCGCGCGCGTCGCAAAAATGGATCCGACTTCGATTCCGCAAAGCGCACGTGAGAAACTCGCGCCGATTTTCAATCTCGACCAGATGGCGGCCGCATACAACCGGCAGGACGCGGACCCCGTCAAATCAAGCGGCATCCAATCGAAAAAAGTGAGCTACAAGTGGCGCACCGTAACGCAAGCGGACATGAAACAGTTCAATGCGGCGTGGCTGGAAATTGTGAAAGCCAATCCGCGCATCGCCATGGACGCGTTCTTTGCGGAATGCTACGGCTATTTTGACGTGTTCGATCCGCCGTACGTGACGATGTCGTACTACATCAACAACGGATATGTACAGGATTCCAGCACCTGGATCAAGGATTGGAACCATAATTGGCGCGACCATGTAGTGCATATCGCCAACACGTGGAGCAAGATTCCCGTGCTAGGCTGGCTTGTGCACGGCAATACCTATGTGGTGGCCACGCTGTTGATCGGCGCCGCCGAGCTCGTGCTGCGCCGCTGGAGGGCGCTGAGCTGGCACTTGCCGCTGCTCGTGCTCATGGGCGTCATGGTGCTTGCCCCGGCCAACAATTTCGCGCGGCACATGCTGCCGCTCGTGTTCTGCCTCGGATTCCTGATTCTCGAATTCTGGAGGGATTCGCGCAGGCCTGCAAAGGCGGTGTAACTGGCGCCGAACGGCTGCCCGTGCTGGAACGGGCGGCCGAAACGCGGCGCTGGGAACTGCACGCACATACAAGAAACCCCGCAAGATTGTCGATTATCTTGCGGGGTTTTATTGTAGCGGGAACCACTCTTGCGGCTATCCGCGGCCCAGAAACCAGTGAGGCCGCGGAGTTCGCAAGGTGCTGTGGTTCACAGCTAGTGATGCGCACGAGGCGCAATCAGCCTTGTCAGCCTATCAGAGGGAGGCCAGGTCCACCGGAACGCCCGGGTTCATGGTGGAGGAGATCGTAGCCTTCGTGATGTAACGGCCCTTGACGGTGGAAGGCTTCTGACGCTTCACATCGTCGAGCACGGCGCGCAGGTTCTGATCCAGGGCTTCCGGCGTGAACGACATCTTGCCGAACAGGAAGCTCAGGTTGCCGTTCTTGTCGACACGGTAGTCAACCTTGCCGCCCTTGATGTCCTTGATCGCCTTCGTGACGTCCATGGTCACGGTGCCGGTCTTCGGGTTCGGCATGAGGCCACGCGGACCGAGGATACGACCGAGGCGGCCGACCTTGCCCATCATGTCCGGGGTGGCGACGACGGCGTCGAAGTCGAGGAAGCCGTCGGCGACCTTCTGCACGAGCTCGTCATCACCGACGATATCAGCGCCGGCTTCCTGAGCTTCGGTGGCCTTCGGGCCACGTGCGAACACGAGGACCTTGGCGGTCTTACCGGTGCCGTTCGGCAGGTTCACGGAGCCGCGAACGAGCTGGTCGGCTTTGCGCGGATCCACGTTCAGACGCAGAACAGCTTCAAGAGACTGGTCGAAGTTGTACTTCGGCATGCTTTCCAGCAGCGCGATAGCCTCTTCCGGGGTGTACAGATTGTTGCGATCCACGAGCTCTTCGGCTGCGCGGTACTTCTTGGAGTGCTTAGCCATCTGTCCTTCTCCTCTCAGTCGGTAACCGTAATACCCATCGAACGGGCGGTGCCCTCGATGATCTTCATGCCGGCTTCGATGTCGCGAGCGGAGAGGTCAGCCATCTTCGTTTCAGCGATTTCGCGGACCTGATCCTTGGTAACGGAACCAACCTTGTGCGTCAGCGGGTTCTCGGTACCCTTCTTGATGCCAGCCGCCTTCTTCAGCAGGTCTGCTGCCGGCGGGGTCTTCAGGATGAAGTCGAAAGAACGGTCTTCGTAAACGGTGATCTCGACAGGGATGACCTGACCCATCTTGTCCTGCGTCTTGGCATTGTATGCCTTGCAGAAGTCCATGATGTTCACGCCATGGGAACCCAGAGCCGGGCCCAGCGGCGGGGCCGGGTTGGCCTTGCCAGCCTCAATCTGGAGCTTGATCAGCGCCGAGACTTTCTTCTTCTTAGCCATAGTAATGGTCTACTTTCTATCAAGCGGTCAAACGGTACCCGAAGGTACCTTCCGCATCGATTGTTTGCTGTGCTGTGCTAGCGGTGGTTCGCACCGTTTCCGGAGCGAATTACCTCCAGACACAACTTTTCTAGTATGCCATTCGTTCCGGACGATTTCCAATACCCCCGACACGCGGGACGGAAGGTAGCAAAAAGGCGGTCCGAAGACCGCCTTCATACTCAAGTTTTTCCCGAATGGATAGCTTGGCCGGCTTTGATCAGTCGAGCTTCTCCACCTGGTTGAAGCCCAGCTCCACCGGCGTATCGCGGCCGAAGATGGAGACGAGCACGGTGAGCTTCTGCGTGGTCGGCTCGATGTCCGAAACCACGGCTTCCATCGACGTGAACGGGCCGTCCGTAACGGTGACCTGGTCGCCCACGGCGTAGGAGACTTCGAGCGTGCGCTTCTTGGCGGCGGCCGGCTTATCGCCAGCAGCCTTGAGAGCCTCGGAAGCGATCATCGGGGCCAGCATCTGCACAACTTCCTTGCGCGTCAGCGGAGCCGGTTCACGCGTCGGGCCGACGAAGCCCGTCACGCCTTCGGTTTCGCGCACAATACGGCGGGCGTTCTCGTCCGGCCACATGCGGATCAGCACATAGCCCGGAATACGCACGCGCGTAATGACCTTCTTGCCCTTTTCGGTGTGCTTCTCGACTTCTTCCATCGGCACTTCCACCTGGAAGATCGTGTCTTCGAGACCGAAGCTGGCCACACGGGATTCGATGTTGCTCTTCACGCGCTTCTCATAGCCCGAATACGTGTGCAGCACGTACCACTTGCCATCGAGCGTGCGCAGGGACTTGGAAAACTCGCGCACGGCCTGTTCGCCGGCGTCAAGCGGCTGTTCCTCTTCAGCTGCCTGCGCGGTTTCCTCGGCCTGTTCGGCGGCTTCTTCGGAAGCTTCCGCGTCCTCCTCGGCCAGACGGACTTCATCCTCGGCCAAGGTGTCACCGGCCACTGCCGCTACGGCATCTTCAGCCAGCATTTCCGCGCGATCGTCGGTTTCTTGATCCAGCTCGTCGGCGTCGCCGGTTTCCTCGGACTTGATGTCTTCGGCCACTTCGGAAGCGAGCTCGCCGGCTTCTTCCATATCGTGCGCCACGCCTTCGGCGGCGTCCTCGCTCAACGACTCAGCCTCAATATCGTCGATTTGAGCCTGAGCCTGCTCAAGATTCTCTTCGTCAGTCATGCACGTTCACCTTTATGTGAGATTAAGTGGAAAAACGGATTACGTATGAATTCAATATTCCAGTGTACGTTCCGGTTGCGATTTATTGGATCGACGGCCAAATTTGTATACTTTCGCCGCCCCTATAACGCAAATCGCGGTCGGAATCATATGATCCCAACCGCGAAACGCAATATAAGCAGTACTAATCAGCCGAAAATAAGGAACGCCAGATTTCCCAGGCCGAAGTCCATGGCCGTCACCACAACCATGAGCAGTAGCACGAAAATGAATACCGCGAGCGCCCACATGAACAGCTGCTTGCGCGTCGGCGTCACAATCTTGCGCATTTCCGCAATGATCTGCTTAATGAACAAGCCGATTCGCATGAAAATATTTGGTTTCTTCGCCACATTCGCTTCGTTACCGCGTGACATAGGTCCCTCCAATAGATCGATCGATGCCACACTCGCGCGTAGCTGCTTACCCGGACCCTTTGCAGGGAAGGCGGGACTCGAACCCACAACCTACGGTTTTGGAGACCGTTGCGCTACCAATTGCGCCACTTCCCTAGGTTAGTTTTGCGGGGCTCCGGAATCGGGGCTTCGTAAAACCGCCAAGACATGATAGTAGCGGTTTTATGCGACTTCGTCCAATCGGCGTTACCAAATGTTCACTTTTAGGGCTAAATAACGCGATTTTATTCGGAGTGTCTATTTTCTCGATTTTCCAACGATTACCCCCCCCCCGTTCCCGCGATTTTTATGACGACAGCCGTTTCATCATGGCGAAACGAATATGCATTCCTCTGCATACTTGCGGCTACCATAAGCCGTATGATTATGCCTCTTTCTGAACGCGTGGACCGCGTGGCTCCCAGCGCCACGCTTGCCGTCGACGCACAAGCAAAAGCCATGAAGGCCGCTGGGATTGATGTGATCGGATTTGGCGCGGGCGAACCGAACTTCCCTACCCCCAAGCCGATTGTGGACGCAGCGTTGCTTGCCACTCAAGATCCCGCGAACTACCGCTACACGCCGACCGCAGGACTGCCGGAATTGCGTGCCGCCATCGCAAACAAAGTCCTACGTGATTCCGGATTCGAAGTCGCTCCGGAACAGGTTGTCGTCACGAACGGCGGCAAGCAGGCCGTCTACGAAACCTTCCAGCTGCTGCTCAATGATGGCGACGAAGTCATCATCCCCACGCCGTATTGGACGAGCTATCCGGAAGCCGTCAAGCTTGCCGGCGGCGTCCCCGTCACGGTGTTCGCTGGCGCGGATCGCAATTTCGAGCCCGACATGGACGCCATTGAAGCCGCCCGCAGCGAGCGCACGAAGGCGATCATCATCACGTCCCCAAACAATCCGACGGGCGCCGTGTGGAGCGAGGAAACCATCACGAAGCTCGGCAAGTGGGCCGTGGAGCACAACATTTGGGTGATCAGCGACGAAATTTACGAGCACTTGACGTATGACGGCGTGAAGACCACCTATGTGGGCGCCGTGGTGCCCGAAGTGCGCGACCAGCTTATTGTGCTCAATGGCGTGGCGAAGACGTACGCGATGCCGGGCTGGCGCGTCGGCTGGATGGTGGCGCCCGCTCCCGTGGCAGCCGCCGCAACAAAGTTGCAGAGCCATATGACCTCGAACGTGAACAATATCGCGCAGCGTGCGGCGCTGGAAGCCGTGGCAGGTCCGCTTGACGAGGTGGCGCGCATGCGCACGTCCTTCGACGAGCGACGCGAAGTGATTGTGCGCATGCTCAACGAGATTGACGGCGTCAACTGCCCGCGCCCGTGCGGAGCGTTTTACGCGTTCGCCGAGGTGACGGGCCTGCTCAACCGCGCGATCGGCAAGAACGGCGCAGTATGCGCAACGTCCGCCGATCTGGCCGCCCTACTGCTCGAAGAGGCCCATGTGGCCGCCGTTCCGGGCGAGGCGTTTGGCGCGCCAGGCTACTTGCGCTTCTCGTATGCGCTGGATCCGGACGCGCTTGTGGAAGGCATGAAGCGCTTCCAGGAGTGGGCCAAGTAAGGAATACCTGCGGGGCGCCCGCTAACGCCGTTAATGCCGGCTAACGCTACTAACGTCCCCAGAGCCGCCCTAACGCACCTGACGCCTCTAACGCAAACGGGCTTGTTCAAACCGTGCAACCGGTTTGGACAAGCCCGTTTCTCTTAAGTTCTCTTAAGTGTTCCGCTTTTTAGACGAGCATTACACCAGCACCAAATTGTCCCTGTGAACCAGCGGATGGGCGTACTCCTCGCCCAGAATCCGGTGGAGCTGATCGGTGTTGCGACCCAGCATGTTCGGAATTTCTTCCGAATCGAAGCTCACCAGACCGCGCGCAATATGCTCGCCGGCCTCATTGTCAATCCAAACGGGGTCTCCCGCGGAGAAATCGCCAGACACTTCAAAGACACCGGCCGCCAGCAGGCTCGCGCGACCGCCGCGCACGGCTTTGGCCGCGCCGTCGTCCGCCACCAGCGTGCCGCGCGGCTGGGACGCGAATTTGATCCACAGCCGACGTGCGGAACCGCGGTGTTTGATTGGCGCGAACGCCGTGCCCACAGGATCGCCCATAAGCGCGGGACCCGCATTCTGCGCGGCCGTCAGCACGCACGGAATACCGGAGACGGCGGCAATACGCGCCGCTTCCAGTTTCGTGACCATGCCGCCTGTGCCCACGCCCGAGCCCGAACCTCCCACGCGCACGCTTTCCAAAGCGGTACGAATGTCGGGAACGAAACTCACACGACGGGCGCCCGGTTCCTTCGGGGGCGCCGTATACAGGCCGTCCACGTCGGTGAGCAGCACGAGCGCGTCCGCGCGCACCATATTGGCCATGAGCGCGGAAAGGCGGTCGTTGTCGCCAAAACGGATCTCGTTGCTGGCCAGCGCGTCATTCTCGTTGACAATCGGCACCACGCCCAAGTCGAGCAGCGTTTCCAGCGTGCGCCGCGCATTGCGGTACTGCTGCGATTGGATCGTATCGGTGGCAGTGATGAGGATCTGGCCCACGCGCAGCCCATAGCGCGCGAACGCCATTTCATACTGTGCCATGAGCAGGCCCTGGCCCACGGAGGCCGTAGCCTGCTGCGTGGCCACGTCAGTGGGGCGCGATTCGAATCCGAGAGGTCCGAATCCCGCCGCGACCGCGCCCGAAGAAATGAGCACGACGCGCGCGCCGGACAGGCGCGCTTCCGCCACGGCGCCTACCAGCCGCGTCAGTTTCTGCACATCCAGATGGCCCGACGGTTGTGTCAGCGAGCTTGAGCCCACTTTCACCACTACGGTTTTGGCTGCCGCGACGCGGCCTCGGATCTCATCTTCGCGAGTCATTATGCGCGGTCACCGTCTTCGTAGTTCGCTGCGTCGAGGTCGGCCTCCTCGGCCACACCCTCTTCCAAGACGTCCTCACCACGGCCGAACAGCGAGTGCTCGTCATGGCGGTCGTCGTCCACGGACGGATCGGCCCAGTGGCCGACCTTGCGCTCCTCGTTCATGGCGGCGCGCACGGCTGCGCGGGCGTCCATCATCTCGTGGTACTGCGCACGGCGTTCCGTGTTCGTACGACGGTGCGAACGGCCCGATTCATCTTCAAGTCGCAGATCCTTGCCGCGCTGGCCGAGCGTGGTGCCGTCCAGATTTTCGGCGCCGGCCGCGATGGTCGGATCCCAGTCGAAGGCCACAGCACGCTCGCCCTTGCCGATGCGCACTTCGTCGCCCGGATGCGCGCCCGCACGACGCAGGCCGTCTTCCACACCGAGTCGCGCCAGTCGATCGGCCAGGTAGCCGACGGCTTCGTCATTGTCGAAGTTCGTCTGCATGACCCAGCGCTGCGGCTTCTCGCCGATCACTTCATAGAACGTGACGCCGTGGTCGTCCTTCTTTTCAATCGTGAATTCGACGGGCTTGCGGCGTCCCATCGGACGCTTCACCGGCTGTTCCAGCGGCTTGATGACGACGCGCGCTTCCTCTTCGGCCGCCTCGCGCTTGCGGACGTCCTCACGCATTTCCGTAACGAGCTTGGCGAGCGCGAAATTGAGTTCCTTCAATCCCTCGTGCGACGCCGTCGAAATAATGAACACGGGCAGGTCGAGCTTTTCAAATTCCGGCTTCACGAACTCGGCGAGTTCCTTGGCTTCCGGCATATCGGCCTTGTTCAAAATGATCACGCGCGGACGTTCCGGAATCGGAATCGCGCCGAGCGGCAGTTCCAATTCGGCCGCGTACTCTCCGAGCTCCTTTTCGAGAGCCAGATAGTCGCTCATCGGATCGCGGTCCGGTTCCAGCGTCGCGCAATCGATAACGTGCGCAATGATTTCGGTACGTTCAATATGACGCAGGAATTCGAGTCCGAGGCCCTTGCCTTGGGAAGCGCCCGGAATCAGTCCCGGCACGTCCGCGATCGTATAGCGCATGTCGCCGGCCTTGACGACACCCAAATTCGGAATGAGCGTCGTGAACGGATAGTCGGCGATCTTCGGCTTGGCGGCGCTCATGGCCGCGATCAAACTCGACTTTCCGGCGGACGGGAAGCCCACCAACGCAACGTCGGCGATGGACTTGAGTTCCAGAATAACGTCACGTTCCTCACCGAACTCGCCAAGCAGAGCGAAGCCCGGCGCACGACGCGTCTTATTGGCCAACGCAACGTTGCCAAGACCGCCCGCGCCGCCCGCGGCCGCCACGAATTTGTCGCCCGCGTGACGCAAATCAGCCAGCAGCTCTCCCGGACGCTTCGGCTCGCCCTGCGCGCCCTTCGCCTTGAAAATGATCGTACCGACGGGCACGGGCAGGATCAAATCGGCACCCTGCGAACCGTCCTTGACGTCGCCCAGGCCCATGGTGCCGCTTTCCGCGGTACGATGCGGCATGAAACGATAATCAAGCAAGCTGTTGGCGTTCGGATCCGCCACAAAAATCACCGAACCGCCACGACCGCCGTTGCCGCCGTTCGGGCCGGCCATCGGCTTGTACTTTTCCCTACGAATACCGGCGGAACCGTTGCCGCCATCGCCACCTTTTACATGTACTGTTACGCGATCTACAAAGTCACTCATAATCTTTCAGACTACTAGAATGGCTCGAAGGTGGCTAGAGGCCCCCGTTGGAGGGGCATTACGTGCCGTTTAGCACAGTTCTACGCTGCCGTTCACGGTTTAACCCAGGATTCCGCACCTTTCTACAAACTCTTGTGTTTTTGTTCACGCATTTCGCCAGATTCCCGAACCTTTTAGCATGCTCCCATGCATCCGTTCACGGATTTCGCCTGATTTCCGCACCTTTTAGCACGGCCATCTGCTCATATTCACGGTTTTCGGCTGATTTCTGCACCTTTTAGCATGATCAGCTGCTCACGTTCACGACATACCCGTCTTTCCACACGTCCCTCCCCAGCTAGACAGCCACAAAGAGCGCAATTTAGCGTGGAATTATGCCTGAATCGGACCAGCTGGAAGATTTACTCAATCAAGACGAGCGGCACGCACGCTGCACCGTCATAGAACGCGGCAAATATCGCAGCACCATCTACCGCCGCGTCCGCAACGGTTACCTCACGCGGCCGATGACCGGATTGATCGCGCGCACGGAGCAATGGGCGCGGCTCAGTCCGCCCGAAAGGATGCTGCATATTGCGCGGGCGCTAAATCGCAAACATCCGGACTGGATTTTTACCGGAGTCGCCGCCGCAGCAGCGTACGAGTTGTATCTGCCGTGGTCCGCCTGCCGGCTGCCACTGCAAGTCGTCCGCGCATGCAAGGACCGCCACGATACCCGCTGCATTCAGTACGTGGTCTCCAAGAGCGCAACAGTCAAGAGCGTTAACGGCATTCGCGTGTGCTCGCCCAGTCGAATATTGCAAGATTGCGCGGGACTGCCGTTCCATCACGCGCTTCCGATATTCGACTCCGCACTGCAGCATAATTTGGATATTTTTTCGGATCCGCTCGAAATTCACGAGCGCGAGTTCCTTCGGCTGCTACAGCATGCGGATGCGGCGAGCGGTAGCGGCGGAGAGTCCTGTTTGCGCGCGTTCATTATTGAGTTCGGTTTTGAGCCGCCCATTTTGCAGCATCATTTTTATGATTCCCAGACCAATATTTCCAGCTACGCCGACTTCATGTGGGTAGATGAGGCCGGCCATATCATTGTGGTGGAGTTCGACGGCGCGCAAAAGTACGTGGATCCCGCGATGGCCGGCAGTCGGGATATTTTGGAAGTGGTCAGGGATCAGGAAGCACGTACGCAGCGGTTGATGCGGTGCGGCGTGGATGAAATACATCGATTCAAGTCCGACATCTTACGAAATCCGTCACAGATCAAAGAAAGACTAATGGAGTGGGGCGTACCCATGCGGGTGCGTAGATAATTTCCGCGCTTTTTAGCATGCTTCCGTGCGTCTGTTCACGGATTTCGCCCGATTCCCGCGCCTTTCAGCATACGCCCCTGCGTCTGTTCACGGATTTCGCCCGATTCCCGCGCCTTTCAGCACACGCCCCTGCATCCATTCACGATAGTAAACATCCGCCCTCTCCCCTCCCGCGCGGGAATACCATTGACGGTACAACTACCCACTTTTCATAACGCCTAGCGCAACGGAGCGCGGAATATATCAGCTATAGAGAAGGGGCAACATGTTTACACACAAATCTCGGGGCGAGAACAAACACCATGCGCCCGCAACCACTTCAGCCGCGATACAGCCGTGGTACGCCAATGGAAACTTGCGATGACCTGTCGTGATCTGGGCTGTTATCACTATCGCGTTGTGCACCATGGGAATCGGCGCGGTGGCCGCCCTAGTGCTAGCCATCGTTGGCATGATGCTGGTAACGGTCTATGAACTTGTGAAAATGCGCCATATCACGAGCAAGGCCGAGCGCAAGGCCGCATGGCGCAAAGATCTGAGCCTGCTCATCTGTGCAACACTGCTGCTCGTAGCCTCGCTTATTTCGAGCGCGGCATATGGCATTGATCAGATTACCCACCAGCAACATGTCGTCGTCGCGCAAAATGAAGTGCGCGAGGCCGTGGAGACTACCAAGCCAACTAAAGAAAACGAGGTGGACTCCGCGATTGCCGAGGCGGAAGCGACCGATCCAGAAAGTGCGTCGGATACGGAAATCCTTGATTCCCTAGATGAATCGGGCACCGTTTCGAATGTGGATTTGGAAGTCCATCAGTAGCACAAGTACGCCAAAGAAGTGCTGGCTACGTTGGAGATAAAGGGCCGCGCTCCCAAAACGGGGTATGCGCGCGACCAATTTGGGCCCGCATGGTCGGACGTGGACCATAACGGCTGCGATACGCGCAACGACATTCTCAAGCGTGATTTGACCGATACGACGTTCAAAAGCGGCACTCATGATTGCGTGGTACTGACTGGCACGCTGGCCGACCCGTATACGGGCGGCAATATTGCGTTCCAGCGTGGTCAAAAACGTCGAAAGCCGTACAGATTGATCATGTGGTAGCCTGTCGAACGCTTGGCAGACTGGTGCCCAACAGTTGACTGTGGAGACGCGCAAGCAGCTCGCTAATGATCCGTACAATCTGTTGGCCGTGGATGGTCCGACAAATCAGCAGAAATCGGATGGTGACGCCGCGACCTGGCTCCCGTCAAATAAAGGCTTCCGTTGCCAGTATGTGGCGCGTCAGATTGGTGTGAAAGCGCGCTATGGATTGTGGGTTACGCAGGCCGAACATGATGCGATGGATTCCGTATTGACCAGTTGCCCGACTCAAATGATTCCGGAAAACGACGGTTTCATTATGCAGGACCAGGAGACTGCGGCGCGCAAGACCCGCGCCGATGCGGACGCTGCCGAAGCGGCCAAGAAGAAGGCCGAGGCTGAAAAGAAAGCCAAAGAAGAAGCCGAACGGAAAGCGGCAGAAGAAGCGGCTCGCAAGAAAGCAGAAGAGGAAGCAGCCCGCAAGCAGGCGGAAGAGGAAGCCCGTCGCCAAGCGGAAGAAGCCGCGCGGCAGGCTGAGGAAGGAGCCCGCAGGCAAGCCGAGGAGGCCGCGCGTGCCCAGCAGCAACAGTTGCAACAGCAGCAGTTGCAGCAACACCAGCTGGATTCCGGTTCCGCATATTACAAGAACTGCTCAGCTGTCAGAGCCGCAGGCAAGGCGCCGTTATATGCGGGCCAGCCTGGCTATGGACGCCACCTTGATCGAGATGGAGACGGCATCGCCTGCGAATGGCGCTAACGACCACTGGCGAGCTCCAACGCGCGTCGACGGCCCCAACGTGCACTAACGAGCACCAGCGCCCCAAACGAGCCTAGAAAGCACTGGCGCGCCTAGCACCTGCCAGCCCGTGCCAACCTATACAAAAACACAAAACCCATACAAAAAGGGCTGCGAGCCATAAGCCCGCAGCCCTTTTAACGCTTTAAAAGCTTCACTCAGCTTCGACGACGTCCACAACCTTGCGGTCGCGGCGCACACCGAACTTCACGTTGCCGTCAACGAGGGCGAACAGCGTGTGATCCTTGCCCATGCCGACGTTGTGGCCAGCGTGGAACTTGGTGCCGCGCTGACGCACAATAATGTTTCCTGCTACTACAGCTTCGCCGCCGAACTTCTTCACACCAAGGTATTGCGGGTTCGAATCGCGACCGTTACGAGAGCTGGACGCACCCTTCTTATGTGCCATGTCTGTTCCTTTCTCAGGCGATCGCCGTGATCTTAACGGCGGTCAGCTTCTGACGATGACCCTTGCGGCGAGCAACGCCCGTCTTGTTCTTGAACTTCATGATGTTGATCTTCGGGCCCTTAGCTTCGTCGTTCACGACTTCAGCCTTGACCGTCATGCCTGCGAGATCCTTCGCAGCCATAACAACCTTAGAACCGTCTACCACGAGAGCGACCGGGAATTCCACGGTTTCGCCCTTCTTAGCAGCGAGGCGGTTGACGAGAATCACGTCACCGACCTCGACCTTTTCCTGATGGCCGCCGGCCTTCACAATTGCGTACATATTCATCCTTTATTCTGTTTGGAACATTCGCGCCGCATGTACTCGCGCCAACATTCAAAAGCTACACACTTCCGGCAGCGCCAAAGAAATTACGATTCGTACCGCAAATTTCCTCGCTGAATTCTGCGGCCGTCTCCAGCGTCATCTAGCAGCCCGCCCGCACAATTCCGGCACATTTCACAGGAAATGCCCAGTAGTTCCTACAGCCCGTGGAACCATCACAGAATATTGCCGCACCCCCTCGACAATTGTTGGCGAAGGGGTGCGGCGCGTGTCTATATGAAGCCTAGACGAGGCCTTTATGAAATTATTGGGGAAAGCGGCGAGTTATTCGCGCTCGGCCTTCCTCATTTTCCTGACTTCCACCATCAGAATGACACCCAGTCCCAGCGCTCCTGCCGCAATGAATACGATCAGCGCAATATTGGAGCCTGTGAACGCGGGATTTACGGGGTTCGACTGCGAACTCGGCTTGCCCGGAGTTCCCGGCGTGCCCGGCTTATCCTGATCGTCGGCCGTGTTCGTGAACGTCCAGTAGCTCGTGGTGTCAGAAACGCGGTCCACCGTCATCGACATGGAATAGCCTTCCGGAACATTCGTTTCCCGGACCACATAATCTATGGATTCCGGCAGTCGCGTCCACTCGTACGACCAGTTGTTCGCAGCGTTCAGCGTCACCGTTTCATACGGTTCAAACGATTCGTCCTCGTCGTACTGGTAGTACAGCGTCACCTCAATCGACTTCGGACGGTTCGCGGAATCGCCGTCTTCCCAGACCTTTTTCACATGGATCGGATCTTCACCGCTCCATGCGTTGCCCTTCGCGGTAATCTCCACATCACGATTCTCGGCCGTTGTCGGATTGGTCTTGGACGGTATCGAAATCAGCTGTGCTGAATACACGGCCTTCGGCAGCGCGGAAAGCGGAGAAATCGCCAAATACACGCCATCCGTCAACTTGTCGAACCGAACCACGCCATCGGAATCGGTAGAACCGTCCGCAACGGGATCGACAATGTCGAATTCGTGCAACTTAAGGTCGTTGAATAAAGTGGCGGTCAGATCACGCCAATCTTCCGCACTTTCTGAATCCAACAATTTCCAGTTGACGTCGGCGAGTTCCGGAATTGAGAATCCGCTGGTAACGGATTCCGACAACGGCACATCCGGCTCGTTCTCATCCCAGTTCGCGACTTTATACAAATAGAATGCGGAATCCGCAACCGACTGTCCCCCATACTGGTAGCGGATCGTGATGGAACCGTCCCCAGATTCCGTCGCATTGGCAGGCACCGCCATGAACCCGCTGCATACAAACAGCACAGCCATGATGCCAGCCAAGAACAGTCGTACTCGACTCATGGTCCTGGTCATGACTCATTATCCTTCCTATACTTCACACCAGTTAACCTTGCCCTCGCTTTCGCCCTGCGACGGATAAGCCACACGACAAGTAGCACCAGCAGAATAAATACCAGCGCGATGGCGGCAATCGTAATCGCCATCATTGTTTTCGGATTGTCGTATTTCGTCTCATCTACCGTCTGCGGTGCCGGTATCGCATGCCCGCGGACGAGCAGTCGGTGACTGTTCACTCCGTACGGCGTGCAAGTAACGAGCGTCATGTAATCTTTTCCGTTTTCAATATCCAACTTACTCATTTCAGTCGGAAGTACCACATTAATCTCACTTACTTGATACCAATGTTGTTCATCGAGGACGGTGACGTAAAAATTGTCGCCGACTTCCAGCTGATCGAGTCCCGTAAGCAGTCGAGCGGACGGCAGACCCGTATGACCGGATGCGACGGCATGCGTATTCTCGCCGCCCACGGGAAGCGAACTTCCCGTAAGATGCCCGATCGCGATCTGCATCACCGTTTCCGACGTGCCGTGATATACGGGCAGCTGCACCTTGATTTTCGGAATACTGACGTAGCCCATGATGCCCGTTCCCGTCACGTCCAACGTGTTGTTGTAGGTGGCGAGCTGGTCGTCGGTAAGGTGCCAGCGGTCGGAGACGTTCAGTAAGTCCTGGTTGTATTGGTGCGCCTGTTCCAGCATCGCCGCTTTCTTTTCCTTGGAAAGATTCTCAGTCGACTCCACATAGGTTGCGACCGCGCGCGACTGGTGCATACGGTTCCACCAGTCCGCGAACGTGGGATAACAGAGCACACCGATTCCGGCAAGCAGTACCAGCGAAAAGAACGCGATCATGATGTTCACGCCGACGTTGCTTTTCTTTTTGTGTACGGCTGTGGTCTTGTTGGCAGGAGTCTGACTAGACCCTGCCGGAGTGTGCTCACTCATCAGACTTCCTTTCATTATGGTTGCGCATAAGTTTCGTTGAATACGAATGCGGGCCCGGGCTCTATTCCAGGAAGGGGAAAGGATGGCGCCGAGCCCGCGTTCGCTGAGCCTATGCAGGCTCAGGTATTAGGTTGATAGTGACTAGCTCTGGCGACGCTTGAGCGCGATCGTCAGGCCAGCGGCGGCGATCAGAACCACGAGGCCACCGACGGTGTAGAGCAGGACAGTGCCCATGCCACCAGTGGACGGCAGTTCGGAGCCGGCCACGTTGATAACGGTGGTGCCGACGATGCCGTCAGTAATGTTGCCGTTTTCGGCGTCACCGGTCGCGGTGAACGTGCCGTTCTCGTCCACGGTGCCGAGCTGGACGGTCAGGCTCTTGATGTCGCCTACCTTCTTATCTGCTGGAATGGTGTCGGTCGCCACGTAGTAGGTAGCCACCACCTGAAGGAACTGGTCGTCGGCCTTGTTGTAGCCGGCCGGGACCGTGGTTTCTTCAAGCTTGTAGATGCCTGCGCTCAGCTGCGGGAATTTGGCGACGTACTTATCCCCTACCTGGGAGGTCCTCACTTCCTTGGCCACATCGTTACCCTCATTATCGGTGTACCACGGATGCCATTCCTTATCTTCACCTTGACGGTACAGCGTGAAGCCGGCGCCGGCAAGCGGATCCTCATTACCGTCAGTCTTGTTCACGTCCAGCTGGAAGCTGTAGGCTGTAACAATGTCTTTTGGCGTTTCGCTATCGGTGTCGCTGTTCGGATTGTTCGAGAACGTGATCTTCGCCTCGTTCTTGTTACCGGCAGCACCCATTTTGGCGAGAGCGTTCACCGTCGCGGAATACGTAACGGTAATGACCGAAGCCTTCGTCACGTCAGGATTCGTGTAGTTCACCAAGTTACCCATGGCAACACTCAAGGTAGGATCAGTACCAAAGGTAACTTCCGGCACGCCTTCGTCCTCAGGCGCCCCCTTACTATATACCTTAATTGGATCTTTCTCTCCGCCTTCACCATCAGGATCAACCGTTACCTCTACGGAATCCTCATTCAGCGTCAGGCCCTCGGAGAGGGTATCGCTGAAGGTGTAGTTGAACGTCGAGAAATCAGCGAAGTTGTCCGGCAAGGTGCCGACGAGCTTGTATTCCACCACGTCGCCAACCTTGTAGCTGGCGGCATCTTCCGTGCCGTTTACATCCTGAGCATTCGGGTTGGTGATCGTCTTATCCAGCGTCACCGTGCCGTTCTTCAGGTTGATGACATTATTTCCCCCATTCAGGGACGAAATGTTCATCGCCATGTACTTGGACGTGGTGTAGGTCGTCAGGTCGCCAGTATTGTCATCGCCCACCGAAGTATGCTCGATGAGGTAGAAACCAACCGGAACGTTAGACACTTCCACTGAAGTTGCACCCTCGGCCGCAGTCGCAGTAAACGCCGGATTATCTGGGCTTGCGCCCATGAACCCTGCGGTGAACTTGTCGATGTTCGTGGTATCATCCATGGTGACCGTACCATCATCATTCAACGTGCCACCAGTCAAGTTGGTAGTCAGCCAGCTGATGATCTTGGCGTCCGTATCAAAATTAGTATCTTGGTAGCTAGTACCCAATACAGCCTTAATACCAGCCTTAATGGCATCCCTATACACATCGTTGACGAGATACACCTTGCCGGCATCGGATTCGGAATCCAAGAACAGCAGCTGGTAACCCTTGAATGCGTCACCCTGAACCACATTGTTGATGGTCAGCGTCGCATTTACATTGTAAATCTTGTTGTCGGTCACGTTGGTGGTTGGTGACTCGATATTGGCGGCATCTGTGCCATTAATGGCCAGAGCACTCGACACCCCCCACCATGCCACTCATAGCAAGGGCGCCGCCCGCGGTCAACGCGACAAGCGACTTCCATGTCTTATTCATCACTTCTCCTTGTTATTCATTTACCCTTTAAGCGCATCAAGCGATGCGCCTCCAAAACCGTGCCTGTTGGGAGAAACTAGGAAATAAACACAGTTTCGCTATAAGTATCATCCTAACGGAAGTAGGGGGTACATTGAAGGCTCTTCTCAATACTTCCCCAACATCCACAACCCTTGGAAAATAAGGGATTTAAGGCCATCTACAAGCCGCGGACCAGACCTTCACAGGATCTTCAAAAACTAGCCATTCTATAGAAGCCTATCTAGTGAAGCTATATGCGTGAACGGAAGCAGAAGGTTGTGCTCAAAGGTGCGGAAATCGAAGAAAAATCGTGAACGGGAGCAGAGCACCCTGCTAAAACTTGCAAAAAACAGCCCAAAACCGTGAACCGGAGCAGAGCACCCTGCTAAAACTTGCAGATTCCGGTCAAAAAATGTAAGCACAGACAGGTATCAGTGCTAAAACTTGCGGTTTTCGGGCGAAAAGCGCAAGCGCAAGCAAGCATCCGTGCTGCAACTTGCGAAATTCAGCGGAAAAACGCAAGCGCGAACGCAAAATCCCGCTCGCCCTTACGCCCACTTCAAGCAATACAACAAAAGGCTGCCTGAAGACAGCCTTTTGTTACACGAGGACTACCTCACATCCGCTACCTGCCTAGTTGCTTGCGCTGGCGGTAAGCAAATCCGAGCGCAATACCTACAAGCAGCAGGCCCACCATGAGCAGCCACCAAAGCAAGCCCTTGCCGCCCGAAGCAGGTAGCTCGTATCCGGCCTTGTTCTCGACATAGAGAGTCGTACCGTCCAATGAAAGCCTCAGGCCTTCCTGGCCGGTTATTTCAATAAGGCTTTCCGCATTCAGCGAGAACTCAATCGGACTTGTGGCGACGAGCGCATAGCCGTTAGGGGCGGCTATTTCGGTGAGCTTATATTGGTCGCCGGCTGTGCCGTCCTTCAGGGCAATGACTAGGCCGCTGCTCGCGGATACCAGATCCGCCGCGGAATCCCCCCAAATTGGAGTTCCGTCTTCCGCGGTACCGCTGTAGTGCGTAGTCACACCATTAGAGGTTTTCTCCAACTGGAACTTCGCGCCCTGCAGGTTGTTCGAATATCCGACGAAGCAGTTCTCGAGCAGCTTGCCACTCGCTTTGAACTCTTCAATTTGAGTATCGGTAAGGCCGCTGACATCCGTGGTGCCGAATGAGGTGTACTTTTCCATACCGTCCGCGGCGATATCCGTGCAATTCACGCTGCCGACATACTGGTCGTCCAGCAGGACCGATACGTATTTCGCTGTCCCCTGCTCAACTTTCACAATCGACGGGATAGGGGCATTCTCCACGTAGAGAATGGTGCCATCGTCCGAAATATTCGTACCGTCCGCGTCAGCCTCGAAAGTCAGGGATCCACCGTTGCCCGCCACACGGAAACGGATTCCATCCGAATCCGGATTTACCAGACGATACGCCTCCGGGGAACCGATTTCCTTCAGCACATAG
Source organism: Bifidobacterium magnum (assembly GCF_000741255.1). Classification (GTDB taxonomy): domain Bacteria; phylum Actinomycetota; class Actinomycetes; order Actinomycetales; family Bifidobacteriaceae; genus Bifidobacterium; species Bifidobacterium magnum. Next base: position 234,815 of record NZ_JGZB01000004.1, on the reverse strand, counting down.
TCGCCAGCGCCAAGACGCGGGCTGACTATGACGCCGAACTCCTTGGATGTGAACGTACCGCCGTCCGTCGGGCTTTCCGTCCATTTGACCTGTACCCTGCCATCCTCGGTGGTCTGGGAATAGTATTCGGTATTGCCGGATTCGGTCCTGCTCAGTATGAATGTCGCATCATTCACCGGCTTGGTATAGCCAGTAAAATACTTCTCGACATTCGGCTGGGCCCCATTCGATTCCGGCACAACCGTATATTTCCTCTGGTCTTCCGGAAGCTCTTGGTCCGCGTACACCTCGGCGAGCGAGGGCCTGTTGGCGCCGGTTTCGTTTTCAGGAACCTGAACATACATATATGTATCGGTTCCTGTGGCCACCTTCACGATCGACAGGCTCGGCTCGTTCTCGATGTACAGCGTCTGGCCGCTTTCGGAAACCGTGACACCCGGGGTTCCAGGCTCGACAGCAATATAGGTTTCCGCTGGATCCATGTCCTTGTTGTATAGCCAGAACGTGATCTGCGGATTCGTCACCGAGTATCCGGCGGGCGCGCTAACTTCTTCGATGGTGTAGCGAGGCGCAGTGCCCGAGTCCGTGGCGTAAATCGCTCCAGCGGCCCATGCCAGCGCCTCTTCAAGAACGCCTTCCACATTAGAGGTGTAGATTTTCGCGTTCTCTTTATTGCCCCATCCGGTTGCCGTCCGGTACAGTCCATCCGTATTGCGCTTCACCGTGAACTGTGCGTTGCGAATTTCCGTACTGTAATCGGAACGGCAATACCAGACACCTTCTTCTTCACGGCTGTTGTTGATGCCCGTGCATTCGGGCCTCCCCGTGGCGTCAAGGGAAGCCTGTGTCCAGTTCTTCGCGACAAACTCGGTTTCCGCGGCGACTTTCTTGATCTGCGGAATCGTAGACGGCGAGCTATAGAAAGCCACAAACGTGGAATTCGAATACAGCGGCGTGATCTCGCGTTCCAGCAAGCTTGTATAGCCGGCATGCTGGTTCCTGACGAGATTGCCGAACGTATTGTCCTGGTACACGTTAACCGTGCTCCAACCCTCATCCGTATAGAGGCGGAGTTTGCCTTCACCTTCGCCTAGGGACGGATCGTCATCATTCGTCTGCTTGTAGGCGCCTCGAGCCTTCTGGCCTTCATAGGTTTGGCCGTCCACCTCGGCATCCTCCGTAGCCTTATAGTCGAAGAATGCCACACGCCTGCCATCCTCCAGATCGTTCTGTTTGCTTGCGTCAGGATCGTACTGCAGATACGTTGTCATCGCTTGGGACAGATCCTCAGTCTGATACCGGGAGATCGCATACTCCATATTATTCGGCTTGATATAGCCGTCTTGGTCATCATCAATGCGGCCTTCGGAGTCGACATGCGATGCGGTGCCGAACAGTGCGGATTGGCTCCACTGGTTGTCCACGCCAGACAGGAATTCATCAAAATATGTGAAATTGCGCGCATAGTTGGTACGCAGGAACAAGGCAATCCATGTCAGTGTTTCATCGATAACGCCCTGTGACGCAAACTGGTTCAGTGTCTTCACCAGATATCCTGCGCCGTTGCCTACTGTCACATGGTCGCGATTACTACCGGCGTTCGCGTAGATATTGGCATCAGCCGTCACAATCACCGGCACTTCCGTGATGTTCAGACTATAAGTGATCTCCTCCGCGGAATTCTCGTCATAGCGGACCTCGGTATTGTTCTCCAGCCTGTAGGGAACGTTCTGCGAAGGCGTGATCATGCGCAGCACATAGCGTCCTTCTTTCAGGCGGCTGAAATAGTTTTTGGCATCATCGACACCGGTTGTCTTCCCGATACACCTTGTGCCACCGGCATTTTCCGCCGGAGCGATGGTGAACTTCTTGTCTCCGATCTCGACTTTGATGACGCCTCGCTCCGGGTCTTCCACACCAGGATCAGGATTCCCCTGATCAATGATGTATTTGCCGGGCTCGTCATCGGGATATAGCGGTGACCCGTCTTCCTTCACGTAGTAAGCGATATCGGCGAGCACACCGTCTCGTTTCGGATCCGGATGCAGGTAGATTCCCGCAGCGCCTTCAGGAAGGGCATCTCCTCCGGTAGGGATGTAGTACAGCGTTGAAGTGTCTTCGGCGCTTTTTACGCCCACGCCTTCGCCTACCGCATAGAGCGCGAAATACACATTAGGCCACGGACGGTTGTCATCCTGCCCATCCGTATCCTTCGGATCGTACTCATAGATGAAGTTCTGGTAATACAGCGTGTTCATCACGTTCGGCACCAGCACCTCGGAGCCCCAGACGATGTCGAAGCCGGTCGACAAGGCCGGGTTTAGGCCTGAATGCGAATGCACGCGTACGGTATTGTTCACATCCGCGGCCTCCAGTGACCCTGGAGTCCAGTAGTATGTCACCACGAAACGCACCTTATCAAGCGCTTCAAGCTGCTCGGCGGTATAGTCCGCATTCTTTGCCGCCTGGCAATTGGCGAAACGCCCGGTCTGGTCAATGGCGCCATCGCCCGTCCTTGAAGCCGGGCACATGCCGAGCAGTTCCTCGATCTTATCGCTTTTGCCATCAAAGTACTGTTGCTCCACGAAGGTGTAGTACTGTTCGGGATCGCCCGGAAGGTTATGCAACGTAGCTTTCGATTCATTGCCATTGGTGGAAAACACGTTATATCCGTATTTCGCCTGCTTACGGGCAGCCTCGATACTCTGTTGCTTGCCGCCTTCTTCCATCTCATGGTAGCCTTCATCATCGCTACCGTATAGGGCATACCAGCCGTTGGTATCGCTAAGCGAGTCCCAAGCCTTATCTAAATGACGATGCTGCACCACGGCAAAGAGCGTGCCCTTGTAGTCCTTCGTCGCAGTATCGTAATACTCGATTTCGGGATATGTCATCGCCGCGTTCACCCCGTGCATATCCTCAACAGGATACAGCGTACGGCCGGAGATCACCGTTCCCGAAAGAGACGCCCATACGCCGGTCCCATAGGGATCCTTGGAGACCAGCACGAGATCGTCATACATCGGTGTCCCATCAGGATTCTCCTTGACCTCGCCGGCGAATTCCAACACGAAATCGTCGGAAACCGTGCGGTAGCCTTCAGGGACACGGATCTCCCTCATAATAAACGACTTGTCGCCACCATTCTTTTGGAGGAACTCGTCGACCTCGTAATAGTCCCCCCTCTCGTTGAGGAAGTACATAACGCCTTCGCTGTCGGTTTCACCGAAGAACAATGGCGTCGCCCACTGCTCACCATTCACTATGAGATTGTTGGCCGTGTCAACGGCGACTTTGGCATTATCGGGAATCTTCTGATACTTGCCATTCGCCCAGTACAGATGCTCCTTGGTCTGTTCGTCAAACTTGCCGCGGTATCCGGCAAAAGCGGATCCTTTCACCGCCTCGCCGTACTGGTCGGTTTTCCGCAGCGAGTATTCCGGAAGCTCCTTAAAGTTGTACTTAATCTTCAGATTCGACTGGCCGGATCCACGTTCCAGATAGAAGAAGCTGAACGTATGCTCGGTACCGTCGGCGAAAGTGTTACCATTCCATTGGTCGGGATCAAAGGCATTCCCTTGGGCCGCTTCAAAATGGCTGCGTAGCGTGGTCTTTTCAGCCGCAGTATTGTATGCGATGGTACTTGTGGCGTCGGCCGCCCCATAGTAGGGGGAAACCGTACCGCTTTCATACACACGCTTGATATTGACGGAGCCGTCCGAAAAATCGATTTTCACCGAAGCCGGCTGGTGTACGCCGCCAAGATCGGCGACAAGTACGCCGTCGATGAAAACCCACACATCATCGTCTCCCGAGAATTCGAAAACAGTCGGGTCTCCACCACTCGACACATGTCCACCGTAGCGCTGCGTAAACGACGACGTCAGGCTCATACCGAAGAAATGGTTCAGCGAACCAGACTGGCAACCGTCTTTATCGGGGTATTCCTTAGCGAGATTGGCAAGGTCCTCAGGATGGTCGAACGGGAAGAACTGGCCGTTCTCGCCAGTATTGCAGGCTCCGGAATAGTTGTATAGTGTGAATGAATTCGACTGTTCATTGAATTCCGCAAAATTCTTAACGGCATCGTAGATGTAGTAGCCGTCAATATATTGCAACAACCCTGTGGTATCCGCAAATGATTGCTTGCCCTGATGCTTAACCGTAGGATCGAAGAGATAGGCCAACGATTCGCTGGTGCCATTGGTCAGTCCTGAATCGTTGCCTAGAAGCTTACCGCTACCCGATAGCCGGGGATAACCGTTATTGTCAAGCAGCGGCGCAACGATCCCCTGACGCACACCATCGCTTTCCGTAAAATTGTTATACAGGCCCAATCCGTTATTATTGTCGGGCTTATTGCTGCCGGAGTTCGTCACAAATTTGAAGGCGTGCCCCGCATTGATCCCCCCATTCGGATGGTTCACGGGTCCCTGATCCTGGAACCCCCAGCCCGGCGTGGGATCATTGCGGTTTGGCCGCTCCCAGTAGTCGAACAGGTTGATTACCGTGTTCTTGGGATTCACCACATGCTCGTCTATAACAAGATCATCGAATTCGCCATGGTTGGCCTGCATGTCCGGCTCGGACGCCTTGCCGTCTTCACCGGAGGCAAGTACCCCGGCAAGCCTGTCCTGCTGGTCAATGTCTTTCGCGTAGACAATAAGCGCCGTGGCATTCCCATCCTTGGCGGTGCCATACTTCGCGTTATCCGTCAGTTCCAGTCCGCGTCCGCCCGCTTTCACATTGAACAACCGGAATGTTTCCGCGAGACCGCCGCTTTCCGCGGCCCCGTCAGCATCGGTGAAGGACAGCGCGAATTCAGCGGCCTCTTCTTTCTTTTCCGCCAACGACAACGTGCCGCCCGTATCGGTCGCCACATATTCGCCGGATTCCGCATTCTGCAGCAGTACCGGATCCTTGGCGTCGCCTTGCGCCGCGACAACTTTCCACTGCCAGGAAATATCATCCATGGTCAATGCATCTACGGGGACCGCTGAAAGTGTGCCCTCATCGGTAAGTGCGCTGGTAATGGCGACCATAGCGAGTTCATCGAACAGGGCAACTGTCTTGCCAATGATCACATCGCGTTCGCTGGCGCGCGACCATCCTTCGAGCGCATTGATATCGATACCTTTTTCATGAGTACCTTGTACCGGCGCCTCTTCCATATCGTTATCGTTGTCATTCGCAAATAGACCATTGTCATTGCTCTGAGTCTCAGCTGACCGTGCGAGCCTGTCCTCCACCAGCGTCACTACCCGCATATCGTCCGCATACGCGTTTACGCCTACGGATAGCACCATCGCGGACGCAACGATTGCCGCGATGGCTGACGCGGCCGCCTTCCAGCGGCGTTTTGGCAAATGGGAACGCAAAGGCTTAGGGACATAACGATTGTGGTCTGCCATTCCTACCCATCTCGAATTTCGTTGCCTCAATCCATGTACGCACCACCCTTCTGTGGCGGGCAATCACTCCTCAAGGCGTACTGTCGTTTGAGCGCACTTCTCCAAATTTCACTATTGGTAAAAGTATAGAAAAATTCCCAACAGAGTGGAAGAGCACGTTCAATGACTGAAAGTCTGTATCACCCCCAATATCAGCGATTCCACAGGCTTTTCCCGCTGTGTTCCCGCTTGGTCCGAAGATATTGCGCAATATGAATCTTCACGATTCCCTCACGTAAGTTTTCAGTCAGATCCCGAATAATTGTCGTTTCATTCCAATACATGAGACAAGCATTACAACGGTCTCAGGCTGACATTTCGAAGCAACAGCATGGCTGGCACCCCACGCGGACCGCCCGACGGCACGCCGCCGGATCTAAGTTGCCGCAAACGCGAACAGCCCCGACGCGACGCGTACGGGGCTGTTTATGCTGGTATCGGCGTTTTATACGTCATACCCGGCTTGTGCGTGGTCAGTCGTTAGTGTCCGATCCAGCGGCCGTCGGAGCCTTAATATTTTCCGAACCGGATCCGTCACCGGATTCGGCGGAAATGTTGGCGGCGCGCCCATCGTTTATGGCGGCCGCCGCGGCGGCGATCTCCGCGAGCTTCGCTCTCACATCCGCGGAAGATCCCTTGGATGCGTTGTTCACGGCGGCCTCTTCGGCCCGGGTACCGTGACCGTGCTTGTTCGTCTTCACGAACGGATCCCCGCCCTTCATAGCGTATGGATCCGCATAGTCGGCGGAGACCGTCGGCTCATCATGAACAATGAAACCACGGCCATGGCACGTTGGGCACTCTTCGGAGAACGCCTCCACGAGACCCTGGCCAATACGTTTGCGTGTCATCTGCACCAAGCCGAGCGAAGTGACCTCGGCCACCTGGTGCTTCGTACGGTCGCGCGCAAGGCATTCGACCAGGCGGCGCAGCACGAGGTCGCGGTTGGCCGGCATCACCATGTCCACAAAGTCGATCATGACCATGCCGCCAATATCGCGCAGGCGCAACTGGCGCGCGATCTCTTCGGCGGCCTCAAGGTTGCATCGCGTCACGGTCTCTTCCAGCGAACGGCCCTTGCCAATGAAGCGGCCCGTGTTCACGTCCACGGTGGTCATGGCTTCGGTACGGTCGATCACAATGGATCCGCCGCTCGGCAGGTAGACCTGGCGCTCCATGCCCTTGCGCAGCTGGGAGTCGATCTGCCACTTGTCGAACACGTCCTTGCCCGCATGCTCGGCCGGATCCCACTTCTCCAGCTTGTCCTTGAGGTCGGGAGCCATGGCGTCGAGGTACTCGCAAATGCGCTGGTAGACGCCGTCACCCTCCACCACGAGCTTGCTGAAGTCGTCGTTGAAAATGTCGCGGACCACGCGAATGGCCACATCCGGCTCGCCTTGCAGCAGCTTCGGGCGCTTGCCATGCAGGAACTCTTCCTTCTTGGCCTGGATCTGCTCCCACTGGTGGATCAGGCTCTCGAGATCCTTCGTGATGGCTTCCTGCGAAGCGCCGTCTGCGGCCGTACGAATGATCACGCCCATGTCCTTCGGCGCGATCTTGGCCACAATGTTCTTGAGTCTCGAACGTTCATGGTCGGAAAGCTTGCGGCTGACGCCCGTCATGCCGCCGCTGGGCACAAGCACGAGGAAGCGGCCAGCGAGCGTCACCTGGCTTGTCAGACGTGCACCCTTGTGGCCGATCGGATCCTTCGTCACCTGCACAAGCACGGGATCGCCCGACTTGAACGCGAGCTCAATGCGGCGCGGCTGGCCGTCGAGACGCGTGGCGTCCCAGTTGACTTCGCCCGCATACAGCACGCCGTTGCGCGCCTGGCCGATGTCCACGAAAGCGGCTTCCATGCTCGGCAGCACGTTTTGCACGCGGCCCAGATAGATGTTGCCTACCGTGGCCACTTCCTGGATGTCGGACACGTAATGTTCCACAAGCACGTTGTCTTCGATTACGGAAATCTGCGTATGCTGGCCGCGCTCGCGCACCACCATAAGGCGGTTCACGTTCTCGCGACGTGCAAGGAAGTCCTGTTCGAGCAGCTGGTTCTGGCGGCTGCGTTCACGGCGGTTGTCCCTGCGGCGCTGCTTCTTGGCTTCCAGACGCGTGGAGCCTTCCACATCCGTGATTTCGTCAATATACTGCTGCTTGCGCGAACGGTGCGCGGAAGCGGCCGGCGCCTCTTCTTCCGCACTGTTCTTGCGGCGGCGGCGGCGACGGCGTACCGTGGTCGTCTCTTCCGCATCGTCGTCATGATGATCGGAAGATTCGTGATCCTCGGCATGCTGTTCGTTATCCGAAGATTCCGTTTCCTGCGCTGCCGAGTCGGCCGACTTGCGACGGCGACGACGACGCGTACGCGTGGGCTGTTCTTCCGACTTCGTTTCGTCGTCGATCGGAGAATAGACGATGTCGTCGAGCAGCAAGTCCTCTTCAATTTGTTCGACTTCGGCTGCGGCGGCGCGTTCTTCCGCGTTCAAACGGCGGTTCTTGTGGCGGCGCGGCTGCTCTTCGGAAGTCTCCTGCGACGACTCGGATTCCTGCTGCGCCGACTCTTCGCCCTTGTGATGGCGGTTCCTGCGGCGACGGCGCGGGTTCTGCAGTTCCTCGTCGCCCGTCTCGTTGGCGTCGCCATGGTCGCGCGACTCATGCGGTTCAGGTTCAGGCAGCACACTCGGCAACACGGGTTCCTGGAACAACAGCGACGTCATGGGACGAGCCGGCTGCGCGGGCATGGATTCCTCATGATCGTCGTCGTTACGATCGTTGCGTTCCGCGCGCGAATGGCGGCGCGTGACAGGCTCGAGGAACGGATCCTCCTCAACATGCGTCATACGGCGGCGACGGCGGCGGACGGGCTGCTGCGCGGATTCCTCGGTATCGGATTCTTCATGCGAGACGCGCGAAGCGGAGCGCGAACCGCGGCGGTGCTGCGTCACGTCCTCGGCGTCCTGCAACGCGGAACGGCGACGGCGACGGTGAACAGGCTGTTCTTCGGAAGAACCGGCGGGAAGCGCGGCATGTTCCTGAGCGGCAGGCAAAGCCGGCGGCATGGCGGCCGGTTCGGTTTCGGCGGCGCGCTTGGCCTTGGCGGATTCCTCAACCTTCATGGTCACATTCGCGTCCGCGGCTCCCGCGCCGCGCACGACCCTGCGGCCATGACTTCCACGCCTGCGGGTTGGTTGGTTTACCTTCTCGTTTTCGTTGGCTTCGTCATGGGCGAAGTCCTTATTCAATTGTTCGGGCACGATGCTCCTTGCGCGCGCATTGCAACCTGCGCTCGCCACGTTCCAGCCCCGTGCCGGTCTCACGCTACGCTCTCACCGCAGCCGCGCTTCTCGCGCCCGAATCGGGGGCAACTCACAAGCAAAACTCCTCAGTGGCGGACACCATCGCTTACGCGAGCCAAATCGTACAGACCGACCGACAAGCTCAAGCATAAGGGGATCGACGCCACCTGAGACGTTCATCGGCGGCCGTTGCAAAACCGCCGGAAAACATCACTATATGCAAGTATGGCACAACAACGCAGACAAGAACACCAAACTGCGCAATTAACGCAGCCAATCTTCCAAAATCTGCGCCATCCTCAGCAAATCGGATTCGGGCAGCTGCTCGTCGTGCTTATGCGCAAGGAGCGGGGACCCCGCTCCAAGGTTCACGGCCGGAATGCCGAGTTCCGAGAAACGCGCCACATCCGTCCAGCCGAGTTTGGCCACGGGATCAGTCCCAGTACGCCCTTTGACAAGCGCGGCCAGCGAGCGCGCGAGCGGTGCGTCAAGGCCTGGCCTGGCCGACTCCGACTCGTCCTTCATCTCGATATTGAATCCTTGGAACACGCCTCCCGTGACCATGTGTTCACCATTGCCCATCTGGGCCTCGCAATCGGGGCCGAACATCAGCGCCTTCGCTTCCTGCAACGTTTTGTTGGGTGCGAAACGGTAGTTGATGTGTACGCGGCATTCCTCGGGAATCACGTTCGTACCCGAGCCTCCCGAAATCATCGTGGCGTTCAAGCCTTCGCGGTATTCGAGGCCGTCCACGGCAATCGTCTGCGCCTCATACTGGTTCAGGCGGTTGAGCACTTCGGCAGCGTCGTGGATGGCGTTGTGCCCCATCCATGCGCGCGCCGAATGCGCGGCCGTGCCATGCAACACCACGTCGAAGCGCATGGTGCCGTTGCATCCGCCTTCGATGCCCGTATCCGTGGGCTCGCCGATAATCGCGAAATCGCCTTGGATCCAGTCTGGATGCGCGGCGATCACTTTGCGCAGGCCGTTCTTGCTGCCTTCGACTTCCTCATGATCGTAGAAGACGTAAGTAATGTCATAGGAAACGCGTTCCGGAGCGTTCAATACGGCCGCCAAATACAGCATGACGGCGTCGGAACCTTTCATATCCACAGCTCCCCTGCCCCACATGATGCGCTCACCTGCGTGAGTACGGGCCACGTCCGGACGGATGCGCGCGTCTCCCGGAGCGAGCCAGTGCGGCGGGAAATTGCCGATAATCGGCACCGTATCGAGATGTCCGCACAAAATCACGCGCTGGGACTTGCCGAAATTCGTGGAGGCGACCACGGTGTCGCCGTGCCGTTTCGTTTCCAGATAATCCAAATTTTTCAGGAATTTCTCGACCATGTTGGCGAGCACCGTCTCGTCCCCGCTTACGGACTGCACATTCATGATCTGTTCCATCAGCGAGTTCAGTGCGGCCTGCTTGTCCGCATTGTCGAGCAGGACGACGGTATCGTCATGATCAATTTTCGGAAAATCGAGCGTATGCGAACCCTCGTTATGGTGTACCGGAGCGGCCTGCATGCCGAAATCAAAATCGTTCGATTGATCGGTCATCGACTCCCCCTTTCCGTGTTCAATATAAAGTCGCGTAGTCTGTGGAGCAATCGTAACGGAAAAAGCGAGTGGTTTGGATAATTGCCCTACAATGCAGACATGAGCGTTTCAGTAATTCCCACCCTGCAACTCGAGCATTCTCTAGCCGAAAGCGGCGCGGACGTTATTATCAGTTTCGACGAAGTGGGACGTGGCGCGCTGGCCGGTCCCGTAATGGTGGGAGCTTCCGCCATATGGGCGCGCGATGTGGAAAATTTGAACGTTCCCGAGGGCGTGGCCGATTCCAAAATGCTTACGCCACACAAACGCGAACAAATAGTGCAGTCGCTTAAGGACTGGTGTGCGGCATGGGCTGTGGGATCGGCAAGCAACAAGGAAATCGACACATACGGCATTTCGGCGGCGCTCGGCATGGCGGCGTTGCGCGCCATTGCGCAAGTCGAGGAGCATATGATCGCGCAGGCTGCGGGAGCGCCACGCGCGCGCGACGGATGGCAACCCGAATTGCCGATGGACTGGAATCCGCAACTCACGTTCGCCGGGATTTTGGACGGTCCGTACGACTACATCACGAAAGCCGCGAACGCGATTGACGCGCCCGCCACCCCCGCGCCCGTGCACATCACCACAAAAGTCAAGGCCGACCAGTCGTGCGCCACGGTGGCGTGTGCGGCGGTGATCGCGAAAGTGACGCGAGACAACATTATGGAACGCTTGGCCACGCAGGAGCGCTATGCGCCATACGCATGGGACCACAACAAGGGGTATGGGTCCGCAGCACACAAGCAGGCGATCCGCGAATTCGGGCCGTCCGACTTGCATCGTACATCCTGGCATTTGCAATAGCGATTCGATTCAAGTAATCCTGCGGCGAGCGCCGGGACATGCGGCCGCAGCCGCGCTGGGTTGAGCCAGCAGCCCGCTCAGCTCAACAGCGCCGCAATAATGGCGATGAATACGGGACTTGTCAGCGTACTGAGCAGGATGCCGTCGCGTGCAAACGTCATGCCGACGTTGTAGCGCGCCGCATAGTTGTAGACGTTCTGGCCCGTGGGCAGCGCCGCGAGCACCACGCAGCCATACAGTTCGGGTCCGCGGAAGCCGAGCACGAAATAGCCGAGCAGGAATGCGATGACGGGCATGACGGCGTTCTTGAGCACGGCCACGGTGATCGTGGCGGCGCGGCCTTCCTTGTCTTGCATGGGCTTTGTGCCACACAAGGACATGCCGAACGCCCTGAGGATCATGGGGACGGCGGAGTCACCGATCATGCTGATGGGATCGAACAGGAACGATGGCACCACGAAGAAGCCCACATTGCTGGAAATGATCGATACGATCATGCCGGCCAACGAGCCCAGCAGCAACGGCTGGCGCAACGGTTGCGTGAGAATCTGTTTGGCCGAAACTTTGCCGTTGTCCAAGATGTCGAGCGTGGTGAGCGCCACGGGAGTGAACAGCAGCTGCTGCATGAGCAGGATCGGCGCCACCAGCGCGGGGTTGCCGAGAATATAGGTGGCGACGGGCAAGCCGATGTTGTTCGAGTTGACATACAGCGAGTTGAGCGCGCCAATCGTGGCGTCGCCGGCTTTCATGTGGAAGAACATTTTGTTCAATACAAGGAACACCACACCCACGAGCATGGCCGATCCGAAAGCCACAATCAGCGAGGAATGGAAAATCGCGCCAATCGATTCTTTGGCGAGCACGGCGAACATGAGGCAGGGGCTCGCAATGAAGAAGCTCAGCCGGTTGAACACGTATTGCGCCTGGGGGCCTCCCAAACGCAACCGGGCCGCCAGATAGCCGGCCGCGATCACGATGCCGATAACGCAAAAACCTTCCATGGCGCTGATCAAACCGGCCATAGGACACCTTTCTTACAGTCTTGACAATTGCAGACTATTCGTTGGCCGGTTCCGGCACACGTGCGAACACGTCATGATGGGCGCTGAGCCAGCCGATGCGATTGAGCGGCCAATAGCGCAGGAACGCCACACCCACCACGTCGTTGACGGGGACAAGTCCTTCGTCACCGTCGTTTTGATGGTAGCGGGAATCGGCGGAATTCGCGCGGTTGTCCCCCATCACGAACAAATGGCCCGCGGTGACATGCTCTTGGAACGCGAAAGAGCTCGGTTCGACGCCCGGCTTCAAATACGATTCCTCATGAATGGCCACGCCGTTGATCGTGACGGGATAGCCGGGCCCTTTGCAGGCCACCGTGTCTCCGGGCAGACCGATCAGGCGTTTGATCAGGAAGCTTGAGTTGGCGTTCGGCTCGTTCGCGAGCCAGTTCGCGGGATCCTTGAACACCACGATGTCGCCGCGCTGCAGTTTTTGGATATGCGACGCGAGTTTCGTGGTGACCACACGGTCGCCGGGCATGATCGTGTCTTCCATGGAACGTGACGGAATCACATACATTCCGAACACGAATACGCGCAACAGCACCACAATAATGACAGGAATGGCACACCAGAGCGCGAAGTCGCGCCATTTTGCGGACGCCGGCTCGTCATCCCGCGTCGCGTGCGCAGCTTCCTCGGTAGGAGACAGTCTCATTTTTCCCCACAATCGACCATATAATCTGTCACATCCTCAAGTCACTACCACAGTGCCACTACAGATGTCCATAATATGATACAATTCATGAGTTTACGTGGTACGTATTGATCTACTCTTGGAAAAGTTTTCAATATTTTTATACACTTGAACTTCATCATATAGAACTGGTGTTGCAACTTTGGGGAGGGTTGCAATGCTGCGGCGAAAAGGGTGATTTTCGTTGAATATTACACAATTGAAGACGGTTTTATTAGCAGCGCAAGGGTGGGCGGAACTTTTTGAGCACGCTGTATCGTCTGGCAAACCGCGCGACGTGACGGCACGTACGCAAGTATTCATTCTCATTTCCTTGGAACTCAACGGGAAGCAGTCGATCGGAGAATTGAGCAGAAGGTTGGAATACGCGCCGGAACAAGTTTCCCGCGCCGTAAAGGCATTGCGCAAAATGGGATTTGTGGAATGCAACCGGTCGGACGACAATCATCGCGTCGTACTCGCGGAGCTCACCGAAGCGGGCCGCGACCAACTGAACGAATACATGGCGTGCATGCTCGCGATGGTCGGCCAATACATGAACCGTCTTGACGCTCCCACACAGGAGTGGATGCTCAAGACCGCGGAAGAAACCGTGGACATCATGCGCAACCGTGTGGAAAACGAAAATTCCGCGGAAATCCCGACCTGTCCGCTATGCCAGCAGTATCGTTTCGACGTGCACGAGCAGGCGGTGCAAACCCAGAATGCGGAGCCGACGGGCCCCGTATACAAAACCGATCCCACGGCCAGCGAAGACGCGGCCATGCTTGCGGAAACCACGGGAGGCATTACTAATACGGCGGCGCGCAACCGCCCCGAACACGTGTCCATCGACGCGTCGGAGGCATAAGCGAGTTTTTAAAGTCGGCGCGGAATCGCCCAGCCATTCACCAGAATTGAACATCATCCAAAGCTTTACGGAACCTGACCTGCAGTACAGCTTTGGGAACCTGATCGCAAAAGGCCGGCACTCGAAAGTGTCGGCCTTCTTGTTTGCCGCCCAATGGCGGCAATTCACGATTGCAATACGCGAATCACTTGGTGCGGCGCTCGACGATACGAGCAGCCTTACCGCGCAGGTTGCGCAGGTAGTACAGCTTGGCGCGGCGCACCTTGCCCAGACGCACAACCTTGATCGAATCGATCGACGGGGAGTGCAGCGGGAAGCGACGCTCAACACCGGTGCCGAAGCTCATCTTGCGGACCACGAAGGTCTCGTGCACGCCGGAGCCCTGACGAGCGATAACCACGCCCGTGAAGGTCTGGATACGGGAGTTGTTGCCTTCCTGGATCTTCACGTTCACGTCGACGGTGTCGCCCGGACGGAAAGCCGGGATCTCCTCGGCGGACTTCATGTGCTTGGCGTCGAATGCCTCGATTGCGTTCACCATAATAATTCCTCTTTCGCCGCCGCATACCAGCGCATGGGTTGGCGGGCCGGATCCATACATGCGTACGATTACCGCGTCCCGAATACTGTATTTTCAAGGGATTGCCCTTGAAAAGCGCGCCGATCCGCCGAAAGACGAGTCCGGCTGGACCTAGTGGAACACCGACTTATGCGGCAGGCGGTATTCCGGCACAACGAGAGCCAATTATAGGGGGTTCGCAAGACAGGTGCGGCCGGCGACCGCGAGTGTTTTTAATTAAAAAAGTCCGGCGGCCTCCGAGAGACTGCCGGACTTATTTCGCTTTCCTCGTATCCTTTCTAGGCCTTCACCTCTAGAAAGGAAGATTTAAACGCTACCGTTGGTGAGCGCGAATCAGAATTCGCGGACCTTGCGGTAGTAGTTGATCAGGCTGCGCGTGGACGCATCCTGGGCGAGCAGCGCCTCGTCATCCTGGGAGATGGCCGGGGTGATCTGCTTGGCCAGCTGCTTGCCGAGCTCGACGCCCCACTGATCGTAGGAGTCGAGGCCCCACACGGTGCCCTCAACGAAGGTGATCATTTCGTACAGCGCGATGAGCTCGCCGAGTGCGAACGGATCCAGGCGCACGCCGAAGATCGACGTGGTCGGACGGTTGCCCGTGAAGACGCGAGCCGGCACGATCTCTTCCGGAGTGCCTTCAGCGCGCACTTCGTCGGCGGTCTTGCCGAAGGCGAGAGCCTTGGTCTGGGCGAAGTAGTTGCCGAGTAGCAGTTCGTGCACGTCCTGGTCGCCGTCCTTGAGCGGGTTCGGCGTGTTGGCGAACGCGATGAAGTCGGCCGGGATCAGCTGCGTGCCCTGGTGGATGAGCTGGTAGAAGGCGTGCTGGCCGTTGGTGCCCGGCTCGCCCCAGAAGATCTCACCGGTCTCGGTGGTCACCGGGGTGCCGTCCCAACGCACGGACTTGCCGTTGGATTCCATCGTCAGCTGCTGCAGGTAGGCCGGGAAGCGGTGCAGGTACTGGTCGTACGGCAGCACAGCGTGGGAAGCGACCTTGAAGAAGTTGCGGTACCACACGTTCAGGATGCCCATGAGCACCACGACGTTCTTCTCGAACGGCGTGTTGGCGAAGTATTCGTCGATCTCGTGGAAGCCGGAGAGGAACTCCTCGAAGCGGGCCGGTCCGAAGACCACAGCCAGGGAGGTACCGACGGCGGAGTCCACGGAGTAGCGGCCGCCAACCCAGTTCCAGAAGCCGAAGGCGTTCTGCGGGTCGATGCCGAACTCGGCGACCTTCTCGAGGTTCGTGGAAACGGCGACGAAGTGCTTGGCGACAGCTTCGGCTTCCTTTTCCTTGGAATCGTCGATGGCGTCGATGCGCTTGAGCTCTTCAAGCAGCCAGGTGCGGGCTTCGCGAGCGTTGGTCAGCGTCTCCAGCGTGGTGAACGTCTTGGAAACCACGATGAACAGCGTCGTCTCCGGGTTCAGGTCGCGCGTCTTCTCGGCCAGATCGTTCGGGTCGATGTTGGAGATGAAGCGGGCGGAGATGCCTGCGTCAGCGAACGGCTTGAGAGCTTCGTAAGCCATGACAGGACCCAGGTCGGAACCGCCGATGCCGATGTTGACGATCGTGTCGATTTCCTTGCCCGTGACGCCCTTCCATTCGCCAGAGCGGACCTTGTTGGCGAACGCGTAGATGCGGTCGAGGGTCTCACGCACGTCCTTGACGGTGTCCTGGCCGTCAACGATGTACTTGCCTTCGTCCTCCTTCGGACGACGCAGCGCGGTGTGCAGTACAGCGCGACCCTCGGTGTTGTTGATGTGCTCGCCGGAGTACATGGCCTTCGTGCGCTCGTCAAGCTTCACGTCCTTGGCGAGGTCAGCGAACAGCTTAAGCATTTCCGGCTTGATGAGGTTCTTGGAAAGGTCAAAGTGCAGCGTACCGGCGTCGAAGCTCAGCTTGTCCACGCGGTTCTCGTCTTCGGCGAACCACTTCTTCAAGTCGATGCCTTCAGCCTGCATTGCGTCATACTCGTGCTGAAGCGCAGCCCAAGACGGGGTCTGCGTGGCGTCAATAGGCGGATTGATAGCCATTGGTCGGTCCTTTCGTTTCAAAGGCTCTGCTCGGTACGGAATACGTTTTCCGCAACCGTTTGCATTCCTTTATACTCACAAAATAAGACACAAAACAGACAGGACGAAACGTGGAGTACACAAATCCAATCTGTTTTGTTCCTATTCTGCATCAAAATCGCTCATTAAAGCACGTCTTCATAGCCTTCATCGGCCAGATGGCGCACGATTTTCTTGACATCTTGGCTGCGGGCGCGCGGTGCGATCAATAGGGCGTCCGGAGTGTCGACCACTACCATGTCGTCCACGTCGAGCAGTGCGATCATTCTGCCAGATTTGGGCACGACCACGTCGCCAGCTGATTCGATGCTTACTACTTGGTCTACATCCCCGAGCACCTTCAAATTGCGCTCGTTCACGCTCGGCAAGAGCGCTGCGAGCGAATTGAAGTCGCCAATATCGTCCCAGCCGAAATCTCCCGGGATAACGGCCACGCCGCCAGCCAACGAAAGCGGTTCCGCGACGGCGTAATCGAACGCGATTTTTTCGATACCCGGCCACCAGCGTTCCATCGCCTCGTCACAGTGGGCGTGGAAGTCGGCATAGTCAATATCGACCGTTTCCACTATTTTGACCGGTTCCGCAGTTCCCGACGATTGCGCCGACTCGGCCGCCGCGGTGCGCGCCGCTTCCAGCGTCTCCATATAGTCACGGTCGTCCTCGATAATCGCGTCCGCAATTTCGTCAATCGCGGCGGCGAGCGCCGGCTTGTATTCGTGCAGATGGTTGAGCAGCACGTCGGCGCGCATGACGAACATGCCCGCGTTCCAGCGGTATTCGCCCGTAGACAGGTACGCCTGGGCCGTGGCGGCGTCTGGCTTTTCGACGAACTGTTCCACGACATGTGCGCGAGGGGCACCCGGGACGCGGTCGGCGATTGATTCGCCCTCATGGATGTATCCGAAGGCCGTGGACGGGCGCGACGCCGCGATGCCGATGGTGGCGATGTACCCGGCGCGGGCCGTCTCCACGGCTTCGCGAACGGCTTCCACAAACGCCGCGGTTCCGCGGATCACATGGTCGGCCGCGAAGGATCCCACAATGATCTGGTCGCCGTGGCGGCGGCTCAACACTGCGGTGGCGAGCGCAATGGCCGCTGTCGAATCGCGCGGCAACGGCTCGGCGAAGATGTGGTCGGCGGCAAGAACGGGGATCTGCTCACGGATGGCGTCCACATGGGCGCGGCCCGTAGAAACGGACACATGGTCGATGCCGGCGATGGCCGCAAGCCTGTCAAAAGTGGACTGAATGAGCGTGCTGCCCGAGTTGAGCAGGTCATACAAGAATTTAGGGCGGCTTTCGCGGCTAAGCGGCCACAGGCGTGTGCCCGTGCCGCCGGCGGGAATGATGGCGTAAAAATCGTCGAATCCGTTGGAAACACTCATGGTCATTCATCATAGCGGCTTTATTGCTGCTCTTCCGAGCGGATATTTTCGCATGGTAGGCACGTAAACGACACGCCGAAATTTCGAGAATTTGAAATTTGCGGAACGCTCCCCTATACTCCTTATCTTGTTGCGGTAATCGGTACAGCCGATTAGCAATGTGCCATTTTAGCTCAGTCGGTAGAGCGGCTCACTCGTAATGAGCAGGTCGACAGTTCGATTCTGTCAAATGGCTCCAGTTGGCCCGAAACTTCGGTTTCGGGCTTTTTTGTTTTCTGTTCTTCTGATTATGCAGTGTATAAGGCATTGTTCCTTCAGTTATCCACCGTCTTTCCCGCAGCAGCATTGTGCATAACTTTCGCGCGACGACGTTACGCACGCCTCAAACAACAGGAATGCCGGAGGACAAGGGGATCCAAGACCGCACCACGGCCGACACCTCACAAAATCCAAGCCATATCGCGGCGCTTGCGCCGCCACGTCGATTCATAGACACCGTTGTGATACAGTGGTAAGTCGATTCACGGTGCCGGCTATGGAAAATGCCCTAAAATCGCGGAAATTTGGCTCCTGCGGAGCCCTATGTGCGGTTTGGGAAGTTTTCCAGGACGGATCGGGAACGGGCGCGAGTGGCGTAATTGGTAGCCGCGCAGGATTTAGGTTCCTGTGACTTCGGTCGTGTGGGTTCAAGTCCCATCTCGCGCACCAGTGCAAATTTTTGCACCCTGGCATGGGCGCGCAAGCGCTCTTATATGAAATCAATAGTGGCGTTACCGGCAATTGAGGGACATGGAGAGAGGCTCCTCCGGTTTGTTATGCCCAAAAAGGCTGTGGAAAACATTGCATTCGGCAACTTATGCACGTCATCATGCACACCCTGTGAATTATTGCGGCGCATAACTCCTCTTTTTATAAGCAATCCACACGATTATCCACATTTTTATATTCCTCTCCCGTTTTTATGATCGCCGCGCCTCTTTTTTACGAAAAGAAGGCTCTTATACGTCATTTTCTGACATAACGTTAATCAAGGGACGTCACGCTATCTCCACTTGTAAGGGCATCAACGGGCGGAAACCCGCGTAAAACCGGTAATTTTCACCCATCTTGGCATACATCGGTACACATATGGCACAAAAGGCCGTGAGTGGACGACATATGGCCTATATAGGCTCTAAATAAGGGCATTACAAGTCTGAATAACGACCTTGATTCAAAGTTATGCACTGAAAATCAGCCATTATCCCCTATCCGGATATATCAACATTGCATACTTATGCATAACTTTATACATTTGTATACAACCATTATGCATAACTGTGCATACTCGGTTGCGTATAAATGAATATTTTTATTCAATCATTATTCATCTTTTATTACGCCACGTATTCACGGCAGAATCGTTTTTAAAGTCGACTATATTTTTTAGATATTTTATAGTCAGATATTTTAATCTTATCAGTTTTCTTCTTTATTTATTATTTAATTTCTAATTTATAAATTACGATAATCTATTTTTAGATATCTTTTTATTTTGATTTGCGATTTTTGATATCTGAAATTAGAAGAATGATGGACGCCGTTTTATATGACACTTCTTCTTCAATTAGTCGAGATTCGACTTTTTAACGGATTCTGTAGAAAATTTCGTGTTGCACACGACGCAAGAACGAACTATCAAAATGAAATCGAAACAAAATGAGGCCCGCGATTGCTCGCGGGCCTCTTCACGGTCTAGTGCGACCTCAACCTTGCACTTTGCCGATGTTACTTGCGCAACTTGTGGATGAACTCCTGGATGCCGTAACGCAGTGAGTTGACGGGCAGCGTGAATTCGCCCGGCAGCTCCTCGACATATCCGTTGAAGCCCTGCTTGAACTCGAGCACGCCATAGCCTTCGGCGGACGGATCGTCGAAGTAGCCCGAGATGCCGTAGAAATTGTAACGGTCGATGCCGTGTTCAATGCACCAGTTCATCGCCTCATGCTGCAGCGCCGTGGGCGCATAGAACTTCGCGTACTTGTCGTTGCTGCCGCTCATGAGGTAGACCATCTCGTGCGGGTGCACGATGAACAACGCGGCCGCCACGGGCACCACGGTGCCGTCTTCGGCAATATACTCTTTCGCGCGCTCGATGCGCTTGAGGGCCGACGCCTCGTTCTGACGTGCAGTACGCAGCTTGCTGGCCTTCTTGTCGCTCAATTCCCCCTGGGCCTCTTCGGGCTCAAGCTGCGCGATCACCTTGCGGGCCGCTGCAAGCTTGTCTTCCCACACCTTCATGTACTCGTCCAAGTGGATCTCGGCGATCATGAAGTGCGCGGCATCGACAAAGGAATCGAACACTTCCTCGGCATACTCCACAGAACGGTTGTGGAAGCCCTGGCGGGCGGAGCTCAGCTCGCAAATGTCGTGGAACACCTGCAGCTCGTCGCGGCTCACCTGGCGTACCGTCACGCAGCTGTTGCGCGCGATCTTCACATTGCGGCGCGTATTTTTCGCGTAAGAGGACAGCAACGCCTTGCTGTCTGAAAATTCAGTGAGGTCCTTGACATAGACCCAGCGGTTCACCACGGAACCATAGCCGACGTCGAAGCCGCCATGCTTCCAGCCGAGGTTCGCGAAGTTCTTCATCATCGTCGAATCGGCGTCGCCGTCGGGAGCGCCTTCGGACGTATGCTTGCGGTACACGTCGCCCGGCCATGCGCTCACGCTGATCGCATGGTGCGCCTTGGCGTCGTTGCGAATCGCGTCCGTCAACTTGCCCAGCAGCGGACCATCGTCGGGATCGGCCAGAGGACCCACCCAAATGGAGCCCGTCTCGCCGAACTTGGACGGCGTATAGGCCACCATCGCGCCCGCCACGGGCACATCGTTGTCATCCACCAAACCGATCAACGACGTGTCTTCCACCGAATGGTTCGCCAAGTCGCGCATGGCGGTGGTCTGCTGGAAGTTGCCCTCGGGAAGGGCCGCGGACAGCGCGTCAAACTCGGCGTCCGTCAACTTGCGGACCTTGAGTCGGTCCGCGGCATGCTCGTTATGAGCACGTTCCTTGAAGTATTGCTCTACGTGGCCGGACACGGTTTGTTCCAGCATGCTAGAGGAAACAGGCATTCGCACACACTCTCTTATTGCAAGTCTTGGCGCAAGCCGGCCCCATGAATCTGAACCATCGGGGACTTGCGCGCAAATGATCATTGCTCAATTGACCAGAGGCAATTATAGCCACGCCTCATGGTCAGGAACGCCGTGCACGCTGTGAGCTTGGAGCGGCAAAAATGCGCGCTCAGTGCTTCAAAATCTTGTGCGCCAACTGCGAGAGCCCATACATATGCGGGTGCACGAGCAGCATGAATTCGCCCATAAGCTCCTCGACATATCCGTTGAAGCCCTGCTTGAACTCGAGCACACCGCGGCCCTCGTCTTCAGGATCGTTGAACTCGCCGTCAATGCCATAGAAGTTGTAGCGGTTCACGCCGCGCTTGACGCAGAACTCGAGCATGGCCTCATGCTGGATCAGCGCCGAAGCATAGAACGGCTTGTATTCCTCCACGCTGCCCGAGAACAGGTACACGGTTTCGCGCGGATGCGTCACGAACAGCGAGGCCGCGGCCGGCAACACGGCTCCCCTCGTGCACAGTTCTTCAGCCGACTGCAAGCGCTTCTGCGCCGCCAACAGGTTCGAATGCTCTTCCGTGTAGCGGCGGCGGATCTTCGTGGTTTCACGCTGGTTAAGCTTGATCTCCAACGAATTGACGAGCTTGCCGAGCTCGTCAACGCGCTGCTGCATGCTGGCGCGGTATGCCTCCGTATGGATCTCGGCCACCATGAAATGCGCATGCTCGCCATACGCATTCTTGAAGGAACGGAAGTATTCGGCGCCGCGATACGCGAAATGACGACGCTGCGCCGTCTGCTGCTCGATTTTCGCAAAGGTCTCCAGCTCTTCGACCGCGATCTCGCGCACGCGCACGCCCATCGACAGGGCGCGCTTGACGCTCCACTGTGTGCGCTTGGAATAGGAGGCCAGCAGCTCTTTCTCGTTCTTCAGGCCCGTAAGGTCCTTGAGGAAGCGCCAGCGCGGCACAGCCGTATAGCCCACCGTAAAGCCCTCATGGTGGAATCCGGCGTCCTTGAGGTCGTCCAACGCGCGCTCGTTCGGTTCGGTCGAGTGCGCCGGCAAATTCGCCACCACGGGCGAATCGGGCGGAAGGGGCTTGCCTTCCGCGCTCAAGATCTGGTACGGCATTTCCGGCGTAATATCCACGTGGATCGCGCCTTGCTGCTTGGCATACACCTTCAAATGCTCGGTAAAGAAGTCGACGAGCTCCTTGTCGGTCAAATCGCACAGCGGGCCGTCCACAATGGAACAGAACGTGGCCATGGGGGCCTTGCGCGTGCTTACGAGCGCGGCCGCGACCACGGCGCCGGCTTCCTTGACCGCGATGAACGCGACCTGTGCACCTTCATGTTCGCGCAGTTTGGCCGCGGAGGCGGTCTGCTGGAAGTTTCCGTACGGAGCCTTGTTGGCGAATTCCGTAAACTCGGCGGCGGAGATGAGTGCGAATTCGAATGACCTCATAAACTGTTCAGGCTCCTTTTGACCGGCATGGGCCGGCACTTCACTTCAAGCTACTTCAAGCTGGTTCCAGCCACCCAAGCATAGTCCCGGGTGGCCGTTTGATGGCGACTGTCCCCTCACGGCGACAGTCGCGTCGCAAATTTTCAGCCGCGCACAAGCTTTTCCACGGCCGGCATGAGCGCGCGCAGCGCCTTGCCGCGGTGCGAAATGGCGTTCTTCTGTTCGGACGTCATCTGGGCGCTTGTGACGAGTTCGCCGCCCTCGACCGCTTCCTTGGGCTGGTCGTCAGGCATGAACAGCGGATCGTAACCGAAGCCGTTCGTGCCGTGCGAGGCGCGCAAAATGGTGCCCGGCATTTCGCCCAGCGACACGGTTTCGTCATCGATGTCGTATACACCGTTGACGGCCTGCTCTTTAGGCACCACCAGCACTGCGGCGCAACGGAAACGCGCCGTGCGACGCTCGTCTGGAATGTCCTCGAGCTGGGCGAGCAGCAGCCTGTTGTTGGCCGCGTCGTCGCCATGCACGCCGGCCCAGCGCGCCGAAAGGATACCTGGGGCGTTGCCCATGACGTCCACAATCAGTCCCGAATCGTCGGCGATGGCCGGGCAGCCCGTGCTGGCCGCCACGAAACGCGCCTTGAGGAGGGCGTTTTCTTCAAAGGTCACGCCCGTTTCCACGGGATCCGCCAGTCCCAGGGAACCGGCCGAAACCAGTTCTACATCCGCCGCCGCATCTTCCAGATGCTCTTCGATGATCTGGCGGATTTCCACCAGTTTTCCCTCGTTATGAGTGGCCACAACAATTTTCATGTCGCCCTCCCTTCACCTATGTGGTGCGTCTGCGCACGTCAATAATTACGTCAGTACCAAATATTTTCGTAAGCAATCAGGCGTTCAGCGCCGCGCGCTGGGCCGCCTGCAACGCCTTGTTGCCCTTTTCGGCCAACGCCAGCAGCTCGTCCAGTTCCTTGCGGCTGAACGGACGGTGTTCGGCGGTGCCCTGGATCTCAATGAAATCGCCCGAGCCCGTCATGGCCACGTTCATGTCCGTCATGGCCTGGCTGTCCTCAATATAAGGCAGGTCCAGCATCGGCGTTCCATTAATAATGCCTACGGACACGGCGGAAACCGCGTCCTTGAGCACTTTATCCGCAGAACGGATCAGGCGCTTGCGTTGCGCCCAACGCAAAGCGTCTACGAGCGCCACGTAGGCGCCCGTGATGGACGCGGTACGCGTGCCGCCATCGGCCTGCAGCACATCGCAGTCGATCTGGATCTGGTTCTCGCCCAGCGCCTTCATGTCGACCACACCGCGCAGCACGCGGCCGATCAGACGGCTGATTTCGTGCGTACGACCGCCGACCTTGCCGCGGATCGACTCGCGGTCCGTACGCTCGGCCGTGGCGCGCGGCAGCATCGAATATTCGGCCGTGACCCAACCCAGTCCGCTATCCTTGCGCCAGCGCGGCACGCCGGCCGTGAATGTCGCCGTGCACATCACGCGCGTATTGCCGCAGCAAATCAGGACAGAACCTTCCGGAACGTCGGTAAAGTTGCGGGTAATGCTCACGGGACGCAGCTCGTCCACGGCGCGTCCGTCGGGACGGATCGCCGTTCCCGCTTGCAGCATGTCTTTGATAGCGACCATTTCGGTACCCCATTTCACGTTTTCTTCAACCTATTTGATCATAGGCAACCCGCATTACGTAATCTTGCGTTACTCTGGGAACCAGCTGTTATCTGTTGAATTATTCATTATTACGAGGGCTTTCATGGACTATTCACCCGCACTCATGACTGACATGTACGAATACACCATGCTCGACGCGACGTTGCAGGACGGCACGGCCGATCGTACGTGCGTTTTTGAAGTCTTTACGCGCCATCTTCCTGAAGGCCGCCGCTATGGTGTGGTCGCTGGAACGGGCCGCATTCTCGATTATCTGAAAGATTTCCATTTGTCGGACTACGATCTGAAATTCCTGCGCGACCGCCATATTGTCAGCCCGCAGACGATTCAGTGGCTGGAAAATTTCGAATTTTCCGGATCGATCCGCGGATACCGCGAAGGCGAGATGTTCTTCCCGAACTCCCCGATCCTGCAGGTCGAAGGCACGTTCGGCGAGTGCACGCTGCTCGAAACGCTCGTGCTGTCCGTGCTCAATTATGATTCCGCCGTCGCGTCCGCTGCGAGCCGCATGACGTCCGCGGCCAACGGGCGCCCCTGCATGGACATGGGCGGACGCCGCACGAACGAGTGGTCGGCCGTCGCGGCGGCGCGCGCCTCGATGATCGGCGGCTTCCAGGGCACGGCGAACCTCTTGGCCGCCAAGGAATACGACCTGCCGGCTATCGGCACCGCGGCCCATTGCTTCACGCTTGTACACGATTCGGAACGTCAGGCGTTCGAGTCCCAAGTCGCCGCGCTCGGCAAGAACACGGCGCTGCTGCTCGACACTTATGACGTGGAACAGGCTGTGAAAACGGCGGTTGAAGTGGCCGGACCCGACTTGGGCGGCGTGCGTATCGATTCGGGTGACCTCGCGGCCCTCGCACAACGCGTACGTAACCAGCTCGACGCGCTTGGCGCCACGCAGGCGAAGATCACGGTGACCAACGATCTGGACGAGTACGCCATCGCATCCCTGCAAACTGCGCCCGTGGACTCTTACGGCGTGGGCACGCAGCTCGTGACAGGATCGGGCGCCCCAACCTGCTCGATGGTCTACAAGCTTGTGGAACGCGAAGGCGCGGACGGCACCATGATGCCCGTGGCCAAGAAGTCGACGAACAAGGCCAACATCCCGGGACGCAAGCTTGCGTACCGTTCGTTCGAATACAATCTCGCCGACTGCGAGCATGTCATTGCGGGCAACAGATCCCAGCTGGACGCCTACCAGCCGGAAGAGGGTTGGAAAGACCTGCTTGTGGATTTCGTGGACCATGGCGAGATCGACGATACGTTCCGCGGCCATGACGCGATCATGGACGCCCAGAACCACCATGCCGAGGCGCTTGCCGAGCTGCCGATCACGGCGCAGTCGCTGATGCGCGGCGACCCCGTGATCCCCACGGAAGTGACGCTGCTGTAAGCAATCCTTGCGGGGCGCGCCATGCGGCTTGCCCTGGCTCCTGCCGGCTGGCCGCCCCGCATTGATATTGCTTTTATTGTCGGCTATTCCTGCGCAATGACGTTGCGCAGTTCATCAAGGAACGCCTGCGAGGCGGCCGTGAGCGTGCGACCGGAACGCCATGCGATACACAAGTTCGTATACGAGGGCGGCTCAAGCGGACGGAACGCCAGCCCGCTCCCCTCGCTCGCATCCACGAGGCCGGCCAGTCCGAGCGCGTATCCGCAGCCTTCCTTCACAAAACAGGACACGTTGTACGCAAGGTTCATTGTGCCCACAATATTGGGCGCCGACTGCGCGTCCGCCGGCAGCCATCCCGCAAAATCATGGCGTTGCGCCGATCCTTTGGCAATGAAGAGCGGAAGATTGCGCAACATGTCCGCGCTAATGGCGTCATATCGCGTAAGCGGATCGTCCTCGGGCATCAGCACGCCCGCCACATCATGTTCGGGAAGCGGCAGATAGTCGAACCTGCTCATATCCACGGGCTGCACGAGTATGGCGAAATCGGCCAGACCATTGGCCAGGCGCTCGGTGTTGTCGGGACCGTATCCGTCATACAAATCGAAGGTGATTCCCGGATGGCGCGTGCGCACGCGGCCGGCGGCGCGTCCCACAGTGCGCATCGCCACGGTTTGCGCGGCGGCAATATGGACCGTTCCCTCAATCGTGTCGCCTTGGTGCATTTCCGCGTACGCACGGTCGGCGAGCTCCACGATTTCGCGCGCACGACGCTGGAACACCATGCCCTCGGCGGTCAGTTCGGTCATGCGGCTGCGGTTGCCGCGAATGAACAGCGTAGTGTCGAGTTCCTTTTCCAAATCGCGCATCTGGCGCGAGAGTGCGGGCTGGCTGATGCGCAGCACGTCGGCGGCCGCGGAGATGCCGCCTTCCTGCGCAACGGCAAGGAAATTGCGCAACGTATGCAGATCCATGACTCCCCTTTTCCGGCGTTCGCAACGTCATAGTCCGGCTCTATTTACATGCATTTTTTGCATACGATTATATAGAACAATTCTATTTGTAATGGAATATGAACTTTTTTATATTGAGTTTCATCGATCCCCCCGCACTGAAGGAGACCAACATGAAACCCACCCACGTGCTGATTGTGGGCGCGACGGGCAGCGTTGGACGATTCGCCGTAACGGAAGCGAGGAACCAAGGCTACCGCGTACGCGCGCTGGTCCGGCCCGCAACATGCGCCTGTTTCGGATCCGATGTGGACGTGGTCCGCGGCGACTTGACGAGTATGGACGACATGCGCCGCGCGTTGGAGGGGATTGACGGCATAGTGTTCACGCACGGTTCCAACGGCGGTCCCACGCTTACGGAAAACGTGGATTACGGCGCCGTACGCAATGCGCTGAAAGCGTTGGACGGCCGCAAAGTACGCATCGCGCCGATGACTTCGATCGGCGTGACGCATATGGATACGTCATACAACCGTTCCACTCAGGCGCACGACTGGAAGCGCCGTAGCGAGCGCCTGGTCCGGGCGAGCGGCAACGACTACACGATCGTGCGTCCGGGCTGGTTCGACATGGAACCGGATGGCGCACACCGTTTGGAATTCCAGCAGGGCGACCGCGGTCCGGCCCTCGGCCCGCAAGATGGCGCCGTCTCGCGCCAGCAGATCGCGCAGACGCTCGTGACTGCTCTGGGCTGCGAATCGGCCAATCGAAAGACACTGGAACTGGTGGATATTCCCGGCCCTGCACAGTCGGACGCCCAGTTGGCGCCCATGTTCGCGGCGCTCAAGTCCGACATGGGGCTCGACGGCGTGGACGACTTGCCCAACTTCCCCGAATCGGCGCAGCCCAAGCGCGTCAAAGAGGAGTTGGCACATACCGAATCGATGAACCGGTAGTTCACAAAGGAGACCATCATGATCACTTCATCTGACGGCCCCACCACTAGCATTCACAAAGCGCGCGCCAGGCGTTGGTGTGGCGCCGCCGCGTTAACGATGATTATTGCCGCCACACTGGATGGTTGCGGTGCGCAATCGTCATCCAGTACTTCATCACCAACTTCAAGTCCAATTTGGTGGGGCGATGCCGCCTGGCCTCTGGAGACGTTCGCGAAAGGGAACGACTTCTCGGGTAAGACCGTGATTCCGTTCTGCACTTCCGGATCGTCTCCGGCCGGTCAAAGCGGCGCGAAATTGGCGCGCCTGGCCGGCAATCGCGGCACCTGGCTGGACGCGAAACGATTCTCGGCGAGCACGTCCGATGCCGAGATTGCAAAGTGGGTGCGTAGCGTGCGATAAGCGCGCATCATGCGGCGGTTAGGAGACCTGCCCGCGCGTGAGATATTGCGGTTAATGGGTAATCTGCAGATTCGTTGCGTTAAATTGTGCAGGTTACTGATTAACCGCATTTCTGTTACGTGAATAGTTGCGGCTTTCTCATTGGTTGCATAAAAATACGCAGATTACGCGTTACCTGCGGTTTTCGATCGTTAAAATCTGCAGTTTGCTGCTTAAGTGCGTAAAAATGCGCGGATTACCCGTTAACTGCAGATTTGTTGCGTGAATATTTGCAAATAACGACCAAGACGACGATTATTCACGTGAAAAACTGCAAATAACGTCTTAACCGCGCTTTTCATTCGCGTTCCGCGGCGTGTCTCGACTAAAAACCGCGGTTAACGAGCAAACTGCAAAAATTCACGTGAATAATCGTCGTCTAACCAGTAATCTGCGTATTTTCACGCGGGTAAGGAGAAACCCGCGTATTTTTACGCAACAAAAGTGAGATTAAAACGAAACAGCGAAGATTCACGCAACCTCCGACTTCAGAGAGGGTCCTATTTAATACGTTTAATACGGGAATCTTCCCAGCTTTCCGGCGACACCGATATGCCCCATCCCCGTAGTAAGCAAGACGCAACCCAACCACGTATGAAGAAGTATGATGGGTCGCGTGACGATACGCAATGATGCAAAACAACGCAAATCGTCCTTGCATTCGCTACGGGAAGCGGATAAATGAGAGAGATTGAACACGAAGAACTGACGTACGTGCGCGCCAAAGGCGCCCTTACGGGCCTCGCGCTCGGCGACGCATTGGGCATGCCCACGCAAAGCATGTCCGCCGCGGACATTCAGCACTATTACGGCGGCCATATCCATGGATTCGTGCGGGCCGTCGCCGAACAGCCCATTGCGCCCAATATGAAAGCGGGCGCCGTCACCGACGACACCGAGCAGGCGTTTGTGCTCGCGAACCGTCTGATTGCGGATGGCGGCACATTGGACAATCATGCCTATGCGCAAGATCTGCTGGCCTGGGAATCGGCGATGAAGGCCAAAGGGTCGTTGGACCTGTTGGGCCCCTCCACGCGGTTGGCGCTTCATGCGCTTGCGGACGGCGTGGATATTGAGCATACGGGCACCACGGGTACTACGAACGGCGGCGCCATGCGTGCGGCTCCCATCGGCATCGCGTTCTCCCCTGACGCGCCCGACCATTTGTTGGCGCGCATGGCGCGGGAATCCTGCCTCGTCACGCATAACACCGTGCAAGGCATCCAAGCCACCACACTGGTCGCCGCGGCTGTCAGTTTCGGCATTTCAGGAAGCGAGCGCCCGCTGGAAGACGCGATCTCGTATGTGTCGCAGCTTCCCGAAAGCGGCCATTGGTCGGCCAAGGCCTCCGTATTGGCGCGCGTGCGCAGGTTCTTTGACTGGGCGAACACGGGCGCCGGCAGCAGTATGGAAGCGTCCGAATTTGCGCAAACACTGCGCCGTGAATGCGGTACAAGCGTGGAGGCGAACGAGTCCGTGGCCGCGGCATTCGCATTCGCGGCGCGGTTCCGCCGGGATCCGAACGAGGCCCTGTACCAGTGCGCGTCGGTGGGCGGAGACACAGATACGATCGGCGCGATGTGCGGAGCGATGTTGGGCGCCCAGTATGGCGACGAAGTGTTCCGCCCCGATTTGGTCCGCCAACTCGTACGCCAGCTCAAGGAAGACAACCATCTCGACCTTGACGTCACGGTGGCCGGTCTTGTGCACATTCGTTTGCGCACTTTGCACACGCGGGATCCGCGGCACTCAGGGGATCCGCGCTCATGACAGGCCGCGTAATTTCACTCGGCCAGATCATTGTGGACATCGCCATGCGCGTCCCGTCCGTGCCGCGAGCCGGCGAGGACGTGTTCGCGGACGATCCCCGTTGGTATACGGGAGCGAGTTTCAATACGTTGCAGGCCGTGCGCCAAATGGGCGTGGACGCCTGTTGGGCCGGCATCTTGGGCACTGGCCCCATGGCCCACATCATCTCCCGCACGATTCAGGAAACGGGCATCCGCCACATCGGGCCTACCGACAGACAACGTGACAGCGGATTTTGTGTGGCGATGACCGACCAGAGCGCGGAACGTACGTTCGTGTCCACGCGCGGCGCTGAAGCGTATGGCGGCGCGGGCACCTTCCACCAAGTCCACCCGTCCGCGGCGGATGTGGTACACATGACGGGCTATACCTTCGTCCACGAAACACGCGCCGGACTATACGCATTTCTCCGCCGCACGTTGCACAGGGATTTCAAGGCCGTATTCGATCCGGGCCCCGTCCTCGAGGACTTGCCCGAGGACGCCTTGCGACTGTTGGTCGACTACCGGCCCATCTGGTCGGTCAATGAACGCGAGCTCTCGATTCTCGCGCACCGTCTTGGCATAGAGGCCACAGGCAATTCTGACACTTTCGCGTATATGACAACCGCCGTCGCCCGTAAGCTGCATGCGCCCGTAGTGGCGCGTGTCGGCAAAGGCGGCGCTTGGGTGGGCGCCGAGAACACTTGTGCCCACCATATTTGCGGCTACCCCACGCATGCCGTTGACACCAATGGTGCGGGCGATTGCCACACCGGTGTCCTATGCGCGCGCCTGGTTTGCGCAGATTCGCTGACCGCGGCGGCGCGCATCGCCAATGCTGCTGCATCCATTGCAGTGAGCCGGCCTGGTCCGGCAACTTGCCCCACGTATGAGGAGGCGTTGCGGGCAATGCAGTAACCCCCATTACATCCCACTGAAGAGAGAATTGAGGGAATTATGGAAAAACAAAAAGACACCTCATTGATTGAGGATACGGGCATTGACACCATTGCCGAGGAGGATCGCAAAGGAACGCCGAAAGACCTGTTTTGGCCATGGTTCGCCGCGAACATCTCCATTTTCGGCATCTCATACGGCGCATGGGCCTTGGGCTTCGGGCTCTCCTTCGGCCAGGCGCTCGCCATGTCCGTGGTGGGTCTCGTGGTTTCCTTCCTGCTTGTCGGCATCATTTCCATCGCCGGCAAGCGCGGCAATGCGCCCACCATGGTGATCACGCGCGCGACCTTCGGCGTTGAAGGCGCGAAAGTGCCTTCGGCGTTAAGCTGGATCGCCACGCTGGGCTGGGAAATCTCGCTCACCACCACCGCAGTGCTCGCCTTGTCAGCGGCCATTGAATCGCTCGGTTGGGGCACGGGAGCGGGACCCAAAATCATTTCCACGATCATCGTGGTCGGCCTTGTGGCCATCGCCGGCATCTTCGGCTACGACCTTATCATGAAATGCCAGCAGGTCATCACCATCGTCACGGGCATCGTAACGATCGGATTCTTTATTCTTGGCTGGGGAAGCATCGACTTTTCCGCCATCGGCTCGATTCCGGCGGGCTCGGTGCCAAGCATGCTCGGCTGCTGCTTCTTTGTCATGACCGGTTTCGGCATTGGCTGGGTGAACATCGCCGCCGACTATTCGCGCTATCTGCCGCGTAAGGCGTCCAATGGCGGCATCGTGTTCTGGACCACGTTCGGCGCATCCATCGCCAATGTGTTCCTCGTGGGTTACGGCCTGCTGCTGGCCGTGTCGAACGCCGACCTCGAGCAAGCCGTGAGCGACAACCCGATTGGCGCCATCTCGTCCATCCTGCCGACCTGGTATCTGGTTCCGTTCACGATCATCGCCATTCTGGGCCTCATGTCCGGCGCCATTATGGACAACTATTCCAATGGCCTGGCACTGCTCTCGTTCGGCATCAAGATTCCGCGTACGGCGGCCGCGGCCATCACGGCCGTACTCACCGTGATCGGCGTGGTGTATGTGTCGTTCTTCTCCGACTCGTTCATCGGACCGTTCCAAGGGTTCCTGACCACGCTGGGCGTCCCGCTGGCCGTCTGGGCCGGCATGTTCGTCGCGGACGTGATCCTGCGCAAGAAGGATTACGATACGGTGGACCTCTATAATCCGAAGGGCCGTTATGGAGCCTGGAATACGAAGTCCTTCATCATCTTCATTGTGGGCACGATCGTCGGCTGGGGCCTGGTGGTCAACAGCGCCGCGAACTGGCTCGCATGGCAAGGCTATTTGCTCGGCATTTTCGGAGGCAAGGACGGCACGTGGGCGTCGGCCAACCTGGGCGTGATCATCGCGCTCGCCATCGGCCTGTTCGGAGCCCTTATTTTCCA
Organism: Bifidobacterium magnum; assembly: GCF_000741255.1. GTDB lineage: Bacteria > Actinomycetota > Actinomycetes > Actinomycetales > Bifidobacteriaceae > Bifidobacterium > Bifidobacterium magnum. Next base: position 202,841 of record NZ_JGZB01000004.1, on the reverse strand, counting down.
GCGTTCCGATATTCGCGCACAGGAAAGCATCCCGCTGCATGAGGAGCCGCAAACCGCAACCGTCATCGACCACGAAGACGAGACGCCCGAGGGATTCTCGCCCGAACCGCTTGTGGATGTGAGGTGAGCCATGATTCGAGACGGAGAATGGCTGGTCGTTGTCGACCGACAGAAAGTGTTTGCGGAAAGCGACTGGTCCACGTGGGCCGTCCCCGACCATTCCTACGACGCCACTACCGAACCGTTCCAGCGGCTCGCGCGCGAGTTCGACGACCATGTGGTCTACACCAAATATGTGTCTCCCGAACCGCCCACCGGGGCATGGGCCGACTATTTCGCCGACTGGCCCGACTTTGTCGTGCCCGCCACCGATCCGATGTTCGATTGGACGGACGATATGGCGGATCTTGTCGCCGGCCATCCGGTAGTCACGAAAACCGTGTTCAGCAAGTGGGGTCCGGAACTCGCACGCATTATCGGTGGAGCCAGCAAGATCACGGTCTGCGGAGTCGCCACCGATTTCTGTGTGCTGCAGACGGCGCTCGCCGCGTGCGATGCGGGCGTCTCCGTACGCGTGGCGGCGGACGCATGCGCGGGAACGTCACCGGAGAACCACCAGCTCGCGCTGGATCTGATGTCCCTATACGCGCCGCTGATCACGGTGAGCGACAGCGCTACGATTCTTGCGTAAGCAGTAATCAATATCCGACCAACAGTAAGGAAACCAATGCTGGAACCTTCACGACAGTACACGGCCGATCCCACGCGTTATGAATCCATGCGCTACGTGCGCAGTGGCGACAGCGGATTGAAGTTGCCGGAAGTCTCGCTGGGACTGTGGCACAATTTCGGCGACATCACGCCGTTCGACACGATGTGCCAAATCGCGTTCACGGCCTTCGACAACGGCATCACGCATTTCGATCTGGCCAACAATTACGGGCCGATGACGGGCGCCGCGGAACGCAATTTCGGCCGCATCATGCACGACTATCTGCGCCCGTACCGCGACGAAATGATCATCAGCTCCAAGGCCGGCTATGAAATGTGGCCCGGCCCGTACGGAGGAGTCAGCGGCTCGCGCAAGTACCTGATCGCCAGCTGCGACCAGAGCCTGGAACGCATGGGACTCGAGTACGTCGACATTTTCTACCACCACTGCATGGATCCGGAGACGCCGCTTGAGGAGACGATGCTGGCGCTTGAACAAATCGTGCGTTCGGGACGCGCGTTATATGTGGGCCTGTCCAACTATGACGGCCCCACGATGCGCAAGGCCGCGGCGATTCTCGATGAACTGCACGTGCCGTTCATCATCAACCAAAACCGGTACAACATTTTCGACCGCACAATCGAGCGCAACGGACTCAAGGAAGAGGCGCACGCACTGGGCAAGGGCCTGATCACCTTCTCGCCGCTCGCGCAGGGCCTGCTGACCGACCGCTACCTGGACGGCGTGCCCGCGGACAGCCGCATCGGCCACGATCCGCGATTCCTCGACAAGAACGCGCTCACCGAAACAAAACTCGGCCAGATCCGCGACCTTAACAAGATGGCGCAGCAGCGCGACCAGACGCTCGCCGAAATGGCGCTCGCATGGTTGCTGCATGACGAAACCGTCACGTCCGTGCTCGTGGGCGCTTCGCGTCCGCAGCAGGTGCTCGACGACATCGCCGCGATGAACAACACCGAGTTCACGCAGGAGGAGCTCGACAAGATCAACGAGATTTCGTCGCGCTGAGCCTTCCTGGACTAGCGAATATCGTCACATCGGGCGGCGCAGTCGGCGCGTCATCAGCATGACCAGCCACATGGTGACTCCGCCGCCCACAATAAGCCATACAAACGGCACCCACATCGTGGCCGTGGGCACGAAAATCATAAGCAGCACGGGCAGCGCGAACAGCACCAGCGTCATGAACGCTTTGGCCGGGTTGAGCACGGCGAGCTTGGCCGACCAGACGATCTGCGCCCAAACGCCACGGTCGCTGCGTCCCGCAGTCGGGAACACAAAAACGTTCCTGCATGCTTCGGGATTGCATATGGCCCCGCATAAGTCCGATTTTGCCGTGCCGCTTGAATCAGGCTTCGAAGTGGCCGACGAAAGCGGCGACTATATGCAAGTGCCGGCGACCATCGAGTCCATCGACACGGTCACCGGCACGGCGCGCGTAAGGCTTGAGATTCCGCGGCAGCTCACGCCTGCCGCGGTGCGCTACGCATGGCGCAGCTGGGGGCCGGCCCCGCTGTTCAACGAAGCCGGACTGCCCGCGTTCCCGTTCGCCCACCTGCGCGCGAACTAGCGCATCATTTCGTCATAAATGCGCTTGCAATCCGGGCAAATCGGATACTGCGACGGATCGTGCTTGGGTACCCACACCTTGCCGCACAGTGCCACTACGGGACGTCCCGTAATCTGCGACTCCATGATGCGGTCGCGGGACACGTAGTGCGCGAAACGGTCCGCGTCGCCCGTGTCGGAACGCTGCTCTTCGGTTTTTTCCTCGGGACGTTCCAGCACGGCTGTGCCCAAATCCGGGTTCGAGGCCGGCGCCGCCGGATTCGATTCCGCCATCATGCTGGCGAGCTGCAATGCGTCGCGCCATGCTTCCTGATTCATGATTCCCTCCAATACGCCTATTTATGCACCTTTCATCATAGAAAAACCGCGCCATATACGCCACCAATCGCGGATATCTTTGCCAAATTCGCCACTTTCGCGCACCAATCGCGTTTCCCCGTTCGCTTACTGCCTGATTTCACGCCGTTATCGGCCTGTTTCATCGGCCGGCGGCATTACGCTTAGGAACCATGACAATCGCTGTATGCCCGGGATCCTACGATCCAGTAACCAACGGCCACCTCGACGTAATCATGCGTTGTGCCAAGCTGTTCGACCAGGTCCACGTCGTCGTGGCCGTCAACGCCGCAAAAACGCCGCTTTTCACTGAAGAAGAGCGTGTGGAAATCATCCGCGAAGCCTTGGAGGCCAAAAGTGTTTCCAATTTCACGGTCGCCAGCACGGAAGGCCTGATCACCGACTATTGCAAGCAGGTGGGCGCCACCGTCATCGTCAAAGGCTTGCGCCAAAACGGCGACTACGAAGCCGAGCTCGGCATGGCCCTCGTCAACCGCAAGCTTGCGGGCGTGGAAACGATGTTCCTTCCCGCCGACCCCATTCTTGAGCATATTTCCAGTTCCGTGGTCAAGGACGTGGCGCGCCATGGCGGCGACATCAGCGGCATGGTTCCCGACCGCGTCGTGCCGATTTTGGGAACGATGCTGCGCAATCGCGACGCCAACTGACACAGTCTGACAATACCCAAACAAACCATCTACAATGCTGAACCAAACGCAACGCTTGGCCGGATCGGGGAATATCAATGAGTGAGGATTCGCAACACGTCTCTCCGCGCACCATGTGGGGGCGGGACAACGCAGGAACGCAACCGCATGACGAGGACTTTACGCAATCATCAAGTTACCAGCGCATCGACGACTCCACCCAGGAAAGTGAAGTGATCGAGGAAAACGCGGGACCCGCGCAGCGCGTCCCCATGGACCAGCTTCCCGACTTGAGGCGCCAGAACGACGATGATATCGACCAAAATCGCGCCGAATTCACGACGGTTTACGACATCATCGACCAACTGGAAAACACGATTACGGAAGCCAAAGGCACGATCTTTTCCCCGTCACTCGTCAAAATCGACCGTGACGAGTTCCTCGACCAGCTCGAAGAACTCAAATCCAAGCTGCCCGTGCAGCTGGAACGCGCCAGCGCGCTTATGAGGGAAGCCGAACATCGGCTGGAAACGGCACAGTCGCAGGCGAACGTGATTATCACGTCGGCGCAAAGCCGCGCCACCGACATGGTCCACGAAGCCCAGCAGCAGGCGCAAATCTTGGCAGGACAGGAACATGTGACGCAGATCGCGCGCCAAAAATCGCGCGACATGCTCGACCAGGCGCAGGCGAAGGCGGACACGCTCACGCAGGGCGCCGACCGCTATTGCATCAAGGTCATGGAAAGCTTGCAGCAGCAGCTCAACAAGCTCGGCAACGACGTTCAGGGAGGCCTTACCGTATTGAAGGACCGCCAGGAAGACGCCGCCGAAGAACTCGAACATCTCACGGACGAGGACTATCCTCGCTAAACCGGAGTAACAAACAGTAAAGGACATCATGGCACGAGTACCATTTACCGATTGGACGATTTCCGTGGCGCAGGTCGGCAGCCGGCCGGGCCAGACGAAGGATATCGACGCCGTTTTCCCGGCGCCTGAAGGCATTGGCGACGCCATTGTGGGCATTGACGCCGGCGCCGACGTACACGTGACGGGCCATTTCGACTCGATCGTGGACGGCCTCATTTTCATGGGCACGCTCTCCGCTCCCGCGCACATGGTGTGCGCAAGGTGCGACAAGGACATCAGCCAGACCTTGAGCGAGCAGGTCACGGCGTTCTTCCCGTTCGAGGACAAGTCGGCCAAGCCTGGCAAGAACGACGAGGAAGTGGACATTATCGCGGGCGAGGAAGAGGCCGAGGACGTCTATCCGCTGCTCGACAACGGCGCATTCGCGAATATCGAGCCGCTGATCCGCGACACCTTCGTGACCACGCTGCCGCTTCAGCCGCTGTGCAAGCCCGACTGCAAGGGCCTGTGCTCGCAGTGCGGCGCGGACCTGAACGAAACGCCCGACCATTCGCACGACATTCCGGACATCCGTTTCGCGGCGCTGGCCGATTTCAAGGCGAAGCTCGAAGAGAACGAAGCGGAACAGGACTGAGAGCGTGGCGTGGCGCGTGCATCATCCACGCGCCACCACACACACTTGTACGGAGGGCGCGTTAAACTTCTGAACGCTTAAGCTCATATTGTTCGAACGAAACAGAGGATAAGAAATGGCACTGCCAAAGTACAAGATGTCGCGCGCCAATACACGCACTCGTCGTTCCGCTTGGAAGGCCAAGCCGGTAGCGACTCTCGCATGCCCGAACTGCGGCGAACAGACGATGCCGCACATCGCATGCCCGAACTGCGGTTCCTACCGTGGTCGCGTGTACCGCGAAGCAATCGCTAAGTGATTCTGAGCGTACTCAGCATTTCATGAGAACCCTGCCATCGACGGGTGGCGGGGTTTTCTTATTGGTGTGGCATGTTCAGCAAGGGGTTCATCATGGGGGAATTTTTTTGGAATAGGTATGGACTATCGCGCTTAGGCACGAGACAATAGACAAACATATATGACGGTTGTCAAGAGAACCGCCGAGCAAACGTTGTAACACTGCGCCGTGTTCAATATTGAGGCCATAGTTGGCGATATTCTGGACTCTTATTCCGCAGTATGTTGTATGGAGAGAAGCGCTTTTATGAGCAAGCATAACCACGAAGTCGAGATTCCGGCGACGCAGCTGGCCGAGGTTGCTATTGCCGAATGCTCACAGACCCCGGAAGAGGTAGCCCGCGATAACGTGTCGGCGGCCGGTCGCCTCTTCGAGGCGCTTGGCACCAAACTGTGCCCGGAGCTGCTTATTGAAGCGCTCACGCACCGTTCTTTCTCCCATGAAAACCCGGGCACCAAGAACTATGAACGCCTCGAATTCCTGGGCGACGCCGTGCTTGAACTCGTCGCCACGGAAACGCTGTACAAGAAGCACCCGGACATGACCGAAGGCCAGCTCGCGAAGATGCGCGCCAAAGCCGTTTCGGAAGAGTCGCTGAGCAAAATCGCGCGCGAAAAGCTGCATGTGGGCCAGTACATTCTGCTCGGCCACGGCGAATCGGAACAGGGCGGCGCCAACAAGAGCTCGATCCTGTGCGACATTGTCGAATCGCTGATCGGCGCCACCTTCGTGGAGTACGGTATCGACCATGCGCGCGCCGTGGTGCACCGCCTGATTGACGAGACGCTTGAGGAAGTGGCCACGGAAGGCCCGGCCCTCGACTGGAAGACGTCGTTGACCGTCAAGGCGCACCAGATGGGATTGGGCGAGCCCAGGTACCGCATGGCCGTCAGCGGCCCCGAATACGCGCAAGTCTTCACGGCGCAAGCCATGCTGGGTGACAGCGCCGAAGTCTTCGGCGTAGGCGAAGGCAGCAGCAAGCGCAAGGCGCAGCTCGTGGCCGCCGAGCAGGCGTGGAAGGCGCTGGACGAGCGCAACGCCGACTCCAAGGAATAAGCACGGCCTCCCACGCTTTCCCCAATTTTCAGGCTTCAAGGTTCTGTCCGCCCGTTTATGTGGCGAACAGAACCTTCTTATATTCTGGGCAGTCCCTTCAATGCCCCCTTGCGCGTTCAGTAGTATGACTCAGACCAATACACTGACCAATGAGAGGAACGAACCATGCTGCCTTCACGCCCGCTGGGCTTCAGCGGCATTCCCTCGAAGAATGCCACGCCATCACACCGCAACGTCTCCGGCGAACCGATGACCGGTGCGCAGGCGTTGATCCGTTCGCTGGAGGACTTGGGCGTTCAGGACGTGTTCGGCATTCCGGGAGGCGCAATCCTGCCCGTATACGACGCGATCAACGAGGACACGAAGTTCCGTTTCATTCTTGCGCGCCACGAACAGGCCGCCGGTCATGCCGCCGAAGGCTACGCCGTCGCCACGGGCCACGTGGGCGTGTGCATTGTCACGTCCGGGCCGGGCGCCACGAACATCATCACGGCCGTCGCCGACGCGAACATGGATTCCGTGCCGCTGGTGGTCATCACGGGCCAGGTGGGCGTCAATTCCATTGGCACCGACGCGTTCCAGGAAGCCGATATTGTGGGCGCCACATATCCCGTGTCCAAACATTCGTATCTGGTCACGGACGCGCAGGACATTCCGCGCGTGCTCACGGAAGCGTACTACATCGCGAATTCGGGCCGTCCCGGACCTGTGGTCGTGGACCTTACCAAAACGGCGCAAACGGGCATGATGCACTACTCATGGCCGCAAAAAATGATTCTTCCGGGATACAATCCCGTCACCAAGGCGCACGGTCGTACGCTGCGCGACGCGGCCATGCTGTTCCAGCGCGCGTTGCGTCCCGTACTCTACGTGGGCGGCGGCGCCGTCCGTTCCGACGCGAGCCGCCAGATCAAGGCGCTGTCCGACCTGACGGGCGCGCCCGTGGTCACCACGCTGCCCGCGCGCGGCATTATTCCGGATTCCGATCCGGCGAATCTGGGCATGCTCGGCATGCACGGCACGATCGCCGCGACGGGCGCCGTACAGCGCTCGGACCTGCTTGTCGCGATCGGCGCGCGTTTTGACGACCGTGTTACGGGACAGCTCGACTCGTTCGCGCCGTCCGCAAAAGTGATCCATATCGATATCGATCCCGCCGAAATCGGAAAGAACAGGGATGTCGACGTGCCGATTGTCGGCGACGTCGCGACCGTGGTGGACGATCTGCTCGTCGAAATCGAAAGTCAGCACGAGCAGCACGGCCGGCCCGACCTGACGAACTGGTGGACGATGATCAGCCAGTGGGTCGAACAGTATCCGCTCACCTACACGCAGCCCTCCGATGGCAGCCTTTCGCCGCAATGGGTGATCGAGCAGCTCAGCAAGCTCGCCGATCCCGACACGATTTGGGTTTCGGGCGTGGGCCAGCACCAGATGTGGGCGTCACAGTTTATCGACTTCGAGCATCCGCACGACTGGATCTCCTCGGGAGGCCTCGGCACGATGGGCTTCGGACTGCCCGCCGCCATTGGCGCGAGCATTGGCGCACAACGCTACCGCGAAAAGCCCGCGGGAGTGTGGCTGGTAGACGGCGACGGCTCGTTCCAGATGACGAGCGAGGAGATGGCCACGGCCGCATTGGAAGGCACGCCCATCAAGGTGGCGCTGCTCAACAACTCCGTATACGGCATGGTGCGCCAGTGGCAGACGCTGTTCTACAAGCAACATTATTCGGCCACGATTTTGCACGACGAGCCGCTTGTGGGCATTCCCGACTTCGTCAAGCTCGCCGAGGCTTATGGCTGGGAAGCGATCCGCGCCACGACGCCTGAGGAGGCCGTCGAGGCCATGAAGCGCGCGCAGGAGATCAACGACCGGCCCGTGCTTGTGGAACTGCTCGTCTGGAAAGATGCGCTGGTCATGCCGATGGTGGCCGCGGGCGCCTCGAACGACGATGTGCTATACATGCCCGGTATCACGCCGCTTAAGCAGTCCACGCCCAGCGAGGGCGAACCCGGCGTCGCCGCACGCATTGTGGGCGAAGGCATGGGATCCGTGCACGCGCATAACGACGAACCCGTGAATCACGCGAAACGTAAGGGGATGTGATGGCTCGCCAAGCAACATTACACACGCTGTCCGTACTCGTGGAGAACCGGCCGGGCGTGCTCGCGCGCATTGCGGGCCTGTTCGCCAGGCGTGCGTTCAACATTCATTCGCTGTCCGTCTCGCCCACGGAACGGCCCGACATTTCACGCCTGACCGTTACTGCGGATGTGGAGGAAGTGCCGCTGGAGCAGCTGACCAAGCAGCTCAACAAGCTGCTGCATGTGCTCAAAATCGTGGATTTGGATGCACATACGACCGTGGAGCGCGAGCTTGTGCTTATCAAGGTGGCGGCCACGCAGGAGACACGCCCGAGCGTGCTCGATACGGTTCAGCTGTTCCGCGCGCGCGTGGTCGACGTGCACGCGCAGTCGCTGACCGTGGAAGCCACGGGCGCCGCAAGCAAAATCGACGCGCTGCTCAAGCTGCTTGAGCCTTACGGCATCATTGAGCTCGTGCGCTCGGGAACCGTGGCCATGGGCCGCGGCCCCAAGGCGCTGAGCGAGAAAGTGGCGGGTTCGGAAATCACGGGCCGCTAGTCGTTTGGTGGGCGCCTGACAGCCGTCTGCCAGCCCGGCGCCCACTGCCCTCCTACTCGATTTTTTCGCTCAAATCGAGCCACTCGACTTCCAGCGCATTCGACTCGTTGTTCATCTTCTGCAACTCCTGGTTGAGCGCGTTGAGTCCCTCATAGTCGCTCGGGTCGTTCGCGGCCATGCGCTGCTGCAGATCGGTACGCTGGGCTTCCAGCTTGGCGAGCTTGCGTTCAATGGCGCTGATGCGCTTGCTGATCTTCGTAAACTCCTTGCCGCCGATTTTCTTCTCGGAAGCGCCTTGATCGCTGGAGGCGTTCGCGGCGGCCGACTGCTCAGCCTTGGCCGTGTTCGACTCCATGCGTTCCACGTGCTGCTGGTTTTCCACCATGTCCAAGTAGTCTTGCACGCCGCCCGGCAGATGGCGGATTTCGCCACCCATCAGCGCGAACTGCTGGTCTGTGACGCGTTCGAGCAGGTAACGGTCGTGGGACACGACGATCAGCGTCCCTGGCCACGTGTCGAGCAGATCCTCCATTACGGCCAGCATGTCGGTGTCCAGATCGTTGCCGGGTTCGTCCATGATGAGCACGTTCGGTTCGTCGAGCAGGATCAGCAGCAGCTGCATGCGGCGCTTCTGACCGCCTGACAGATCCTTGATCGGCGTCATCAGCTGCGCCGACTCGAATCCGAGGCGTTCCATGAGCTGTCCGGGCGTCACTTCCTTGCCGGCCACCACATAGCTCGGCTTGTAGCGGCTCAAGACTTCCTTGATTTTGTACTTGCCGAGACGCTCAAGCTCGTCGAGACGCTGCGAAAGCACGGCAAATTTGACGGTTTTGCCAATGTTGACATGGCCGACCGTAGGCGTCAGCGATCCGTCCAGCACTTTGAGCAGCGTCGACTTGCCCGCGCCGTTCGCGCCGACAATGCCGAAACGGTCGCCCGGTCCGATCAGCCACGTCTGGTTGTTCAAAATCTCGCGTCCCGAAATCGTCACTTCATGGGCCGCCGTGATTTCCTCTTCATTCGATTCCGTGTCGGTTTGCGCGGATTGGACGGGAGACGGACGGTCGATATGGGTCTCGACTTCGCTCGTACGGTTGCCTTCGCCGAGTCGTCCCGTATGGTTCGCCTCGTTGCGCGGGTTCTCGATGCCTTGCGCCGACAAAATGCGCGGATCCTTGTCCGAATCCACATTGATCGTCACGGAGCCGAACGCCTGAGGTTCTTCCACCAGCGGCGGCACCACGTCCACGCGGGACGTGCTGGCCGTAAGCGCGGCGGCGTTCGGATCAATGCCCGAAGCGTCGGCGGCCTTGTCAAAAATCTGCGTGACGTCAATCAGGTCGATGACCTGCTTGCCGAGTCGGCTGGTGGCCATCTGCTTCAATTCCAGCGTATTGCGCATGGGCGGCACGTCGGCGATCAACGCGCGGGCCGACTTGACATGGAACTTCTGCTTCGTGGAGCGGGCTCGTGCACCGCGCGACAGCCACGCCAATTCCTTGCGCGCCAGATTGCGCCGCTTCGTTTCGCGTACATCGGCCTGGCGGTCACGTTCCACGCGCTGGAGCATGTAGGCGCTGTAACCGCCTTCGAACGGTTCGATCTGGCCGTCATGCACTTCCCACATCGACTCGCACACCTCGTCAAGGAACCAACGGTCGTGCGTGACCACAAGCAGGGCGCCCGTGCCCTTGGACCAGCGGCGCTTCAAATGTTCGGCCAGCCAGTGGATCGTCACCACGTCCAAATGGTTCGTGGGCTCGTCAAGCGCGAGAATGTCCCAGTCGCGCAGCAGCAGGCGCGCCAAATCGGCGCGACGGCGTTGGCCGCCCGACAGCGAACCGATTTTGGCGTCCAAATTCATGCCGCCGAGCAGCGCTTCCACAATCTCGCGCGACGTATTGTCGCTCGCCCATTCGTAGTCTTCGCGGTTCTCCAACGCGGCCTCGCGGATCGTGGCGTTGTCGTCCAGCTGGTCGCGCTGGTCGAGCATGGCGAACGTCAGGCCATTGCGCTTCGTGACCCTGCCCGAATCCGGCTGGACCGTGCCCTCAAACAGGCGTAACAGCGTGGATTTACCGTCACCATTGCGGCCCACAATTCCAATGCGGTCACCTTCAAAGACGCCCTGCGTGACATCCGTAAAAATCGTTTTGGTCGCAAACGCGAGTGAAACGTGCTCAAGTCCTAAATCATACGTCGGCATAACCATCCACTGTATTCACCACGCTTAACAAACGGCATGCGTGCGTCAAGGATGCGCCGGGGGGTGGATGACACACCCGTCCGACCACACCCCCGGCCTGCGATGGACATCCCCGCGCCGCCAGCTGAAGCTGGAATCTACGCGTCCGGTTGGCGATACCGGACCACGTGGCACACCAGCGAAAAGGGGGAACTCATGCCACAACGATCATTACGTACATGGTGGGGAGCGCTTCTGGCCGCGCTCGCCATGATTTTCGCGGGATTGGGGCCCGCGCAGGCGCTTGCCATGAGTCCCAACGGATTTGGCATTGACGGCGGCAAATACGGGGCCGGACGCTTTATCAATCCCGTAAGCCTTATCGGTTTGCATGAGGTGAATCTGGGCGTCCAATGGATTTCCCTCGCCGACGGGTTGCCCGTCTACTGTATTGAAATGGGCCAATGGGGCGGCAAGGAAACCACTTGGGCGCCCGCCACGGACAAGGATTCGCAGATCGCGGCCGTCATGGTCAACCAGAATCTGCGCCATATCAATGACGACTTTATCCAGTCGGCCGTGGCATATGCAATTCACGACCATCTCGATCCCGACCTCGCGAACAACTGGTCGTGGCTCAAGGCCAACAACAACGGCCTGGAAGACGGAGACTGGAATGCCACGGCCAACAAGGCCGCTGAACTTTGGCAGGCCGCCAGCAATGCCGTGCCCGCAAAAGCGGACATTCAACAGGCCTATACAAGCGGCAAACGCACGGGATCCGTGGATCCGGGCATCCTCAACGCCGCAGGCAAACGCATAGCGGGACTTGCGTACACCGTTACGCTCAAAGGTCCCGCACGCTTCAACGACACCAAGGACGGCGCGCAAACATACAAAGGAACCACTACGGGCGGCGCGCAATCAATCGTCTGGACCGCCACAGGCAACGGTGACGTGACGGCCACCGTTTCTTATGCCACACCTACTGGCGGCAAACAGATTATCGACGGCTACCAGAACACGTTCAAACCGCTACAAACCACATCCACGCAAAACGGTTATGTGTCGTTCCGCGTGCAGTCGGACTTCCAGCCCACCGTCACCACGAACGTCTCGACGCGCGAAGTCCATCCCGGCGACCGCATTACCGACACTGTCACGAGCGGCGTCAAACAGGGCGACAGCTGGGCGGACGGCGTGCACGTGTTGGCGCACGGCTACTATTTCACGGGCGACGAGACGCTGCTCTCCCCCATCCCGCAGGACGACGGAAAAGGACACACCAACGATATTGACAATCCGGAAAGTCCTGTCGACTATCTGCACCGCCTGATCGGCGCCTATGGGGAACCGGTCGGCGAAGCGACCGTCACGTTTACCAAGCCTGGCGAAACGAAAACGGTGACGGCGCAGGCCGGCGGCAAAGACTACATCTCTCCGGAAAACGGCACCTTCGGATCGTGGTACTGGACGATCAGCAAAACGGAGCAGCCCGAGGAAACGCGCGACTATATTACGCACTCCTACAACGATCTGCTGGGCAAAATCAACGAAACCTCATCCCACCCGTCCTCGATCGTGCACGATTCCACAGTGCTGGAACAAGCGTCGGGACTCGACACCGACATCATGGACACGATCACGATAGCGGGGCTGCCCGCGGACTATGGCGACTTTGCGGGCAACGACGAATACGGCATGAGCGCGGACGCCAATGCCACAATCCGCGTATGGTGGGCCGGTTCGGGAACGGGAAACCGAGAACAGGACATGCAATACGAGCCGGACTCCCCCAAGGAGCCCAAACAGGACGAGCACCACAAGCTGCTCGGCGAATGGGAAGTCCCGGCAAGAAACGGCACCTACAAAGTGGGCGGCGGCGCGATCACATTGCTGGAACACGGTACCAAACAAGCCAAAACGGTGGCCAAAGACGTCGCCATTCGCGCCAGTGACGCCAAAGAAACAGGATATTACGTGTTCATATACGACTTCCCCGGATCGTCACGCGCCACGGCCTTCCGCAGCGACTACAACGATCCGTGGGAACGGTCGTCTATTGAGCAGACGGCTTCGCCCATAAGCCTCACCTCCCATGTGTCGCACGAGGAAGTGGGCCAGGGAGACCAGTTCTACGACGTGGCGCATGTTACGGGACGCGTGGAACGCGGCTCCTATGTGCTGTTCACGGCCTATGACGCTGTGCATGGCGACCCCGATCTCGCCGCGCCAACACTGTTGCGCGAAGTGCGCGTGGATGTTACCGACAAGCAGGCAGACGAAAGCGGCGAGCGCGCATTCGACGTATTGAGCCCCAAAACGTCGACGGACACGGTGGGCAATGTGTATTGGAAGGCGCAGCTGTTCGCGCCGGACGGCAAGGCGCTCGCGTCCCACGAGTTCGGCATCGAATCGGAAACGGTGAAGGTGCGCGGCATCAGCGTCACGTCGAAAACAAGCGCCGAACAGGTGTATGTGAATCAGGAATTCAGCGATACGGCTACGATTCATGGGAAGGTTTCACGTGGAACATTCGTGATTTTTGAGGCTTATGATCCCGTGGACGGCGGTCCTGAAACCACCACGACCAAATTGTTGGAGAACGCCAAGGTGCCTGTCACCGACCAGCAGGCGGATTCAAGCGATTGGAACACCACATTCGACGTGGTCAGTCCCACTGTGAAGGCGACGCGTGCGGGACGCGTGTACTGGCACGTACGTGTTATGCGTGCCGACGGCCATCCGCTCGCTTCGCACGAGCTCGGCGCGGCCGGTGAAGATGTACTGGTGCTCCACCCCTCTATCACTACCAATGTGTCGCGTACCGCCGTAAAACCGAATGAGGAGTTTTATGACACGGCACGCATCACAGGCAGCGTGGAACGCGGCTCCTACGTGACCTTCGACGCGTATGCGCCTGTAACGGCCGGACCAGAAACCGTGGATGCAAAACTGTTGGACGCCATACGTGTGCCTATCAGCGACCGGCAAGCCGACGCGAGCGCATCGGAACCTGTGGTGGTGCGCAGCCCCGCCACCAAAACGGCGCACGCGGGCACCGTATATTGGCGCGCCACGCTGCATATGGCGGACGGCACGGCCGTGGCCACGCACGATTTGGGATTGCCCGAGGAAACCACCTATGTGGCTCCGGGCGGCTATGTGTCTTCCGAGGCCCAACCCATGGGCGGCGCGGGAGAGCCGCTGTATGACATGGTCACGGTTTACCACGAGTCCGAAGGCCACGAGGGCAACGGCAACGCGAACCCGTCGGGCATGGTCGGGTCGATTCCGCAAGGCTCGTATGTGACGGTGGAACTTTACCGGCAGGACGGCCACAATACGGCGTCGAAGGCGAACCGCATCGCCTCCCATGATTTCCCCGTGGATGTGGCGGCCATGCGCGAAGGCAAACTCACCTTCAAGGCCGCGCACGAATCCTTCCATTTGGACAGTGCGGGCGTGGTGTATTGGGTGGCAACACTGAAAACAGCCAACGGCGCCGTATTGGACAAGGCCGTCTACGGAGAGTCGGGCGACCAGCACGGCACGGGAGTGGAATCCCAAGAGCGCACACCCGTGCAGGAATACTCCACTACGATCGCCAAACAGTGGTTCAGCGTGAACAACACCCAATACGCCGAACAGACCGTTCGCGTATACGACGTGCTCAAGCAAACCGCCTGGCGTCAGCAGGAAGGCGATGCGGGCGTGATCGTGGCCCAGACCGCTCCCGGCACGCAATACCTGTTTGAGGTGTGGAAGCAGGGCGCGGGCGATGTTGCCACGGACACCTTGATGTTCTCGGGAGACGCCCACGCCATGCCGCAGTCGCGCTTGGCACCGCAAGGCGAGAACGCGGACGCGATCTGGCAGCAGATGAAGTCGGAGACGTTCACGATCGGCGCCGACTGGGGCGCGGGCACGTATTACGTACGCGTGCTCGTAACGCATCCCGATGTGGACCGCAGCGTGGAAGGACGTGACCATGTGGTCGCCTACACGCCGGCGCGCGACAAAAGCGAATCGTTCCGTGTGGTGTCGCTTGCGTCGCAAAGCGTTGAGCCGCTCGTATCCACCGACAACCAGTATGTGCAAGACTCGTTGCGCGTGGAAGGCACGCTGCCGAAAGGCTCTTCCTATGAGGCGCAGTTGTGGACGACGGACGCCGATGGCAATTGCGTCAAGCCCGTGGGCCAAACCACACGTGTGACGCTGGAAGAAGATGTCACCAACACGACGCTCACGTTGCCGGTCATGGCCACACCGCAGCAAGCGGGCGCCTATCAATGGCGCTTCCGCGTATGGACGCCCGACGAACTCGGCGGCGAGCCCACGATCGAAGACGCCTCCGTACGCGTCCCCGACGACTGGAAACAGGGTGACGGCTACGCGTCACACCATCTGGTCTACGACGGCACCAATGTGCCCGCAGAACATATGGAAATCGTACGCATCAGTACGAATGTGGCGGGAACGAGCGGCGTCCATACGGATGCGGACGGACGCCACTATGTCAACGTGACGCATGGCGCCTCCGTACAGGACCGCGCGGTCATCGAAGGCAATCTTGCGGACGGCTACACGCTCGGTTTCGATTTGTATCGGCAGGACGCCGGCGAAGATGCGGACGCGGACCAGCTCATCAAATCGATCGAACCTGTCGCGTTGGCGAGCGCCACTACCGAATTGGAGTCGCAGATCCGCGAACTTACGGAGCCGGGCACCTATTATTGGGTGACTCGGTTCGCGAAAGCAGACGGTTCCGCATGGCTTCCCGACAACGCGCCTTATGTGCTCTCCCCCAAACGCGTGGTCGAGGAGACGTTCGAGGCGGCTCGCATCACCACGGTGACGAACGCGTGGAGCGGCGCGGGCGGCACTACGGTGGATACGGCCCGCATTGAGGGCTGCGTACCGCAAGACGCCACCGCGAATTTCGAACTGCACGATTATGACACGGGCGATCTGATTGGCGAAACGGGCCAGGTGACGCTTGGCGAGCTCGGTTACGAGTCGTGTTCGCATGGTTCCAATGTGCAAACGGTCACGAGTCCCGCCGTCTCCGTGCCGGAGGCGAAGGATTACTATTTCGTGGAATCGTTGCGCTTGCCGAATGAACCCGAAGATGAGTTCCATCGCGGCAATGACCGCGTTCCATATGAGTCCACGCGCGCCATTGCGGCCAGTACGCGCACTGCCACGCAAGTTGCCGCAGGTACGGCCGTGTCCGACTATACGGATCTCAAGAATCTCGTATATGATGGCGATCCGCAATTGCGGGACGACTTGGCCGGTCCGCTTACGATTGCGTGGGAGGTCTGGAGACAAGGCACAGGAGACGAGTCCACCGACACGAAACTGGCCGTCTTGGACGCACTGGAACTTGAGGACGGGGCCACTGAAGCGAACAGCCCCGCCTATCTGTTCAAGGAGATGGGCGTCTACTATTTCCGTGCGCGCGTATGCTCACCCAACGGCGACACGGTGGCGTATGGCGAGGCCCGCGAGCCTGCGGAAACGGTTCGCGTGGTGGAGGCCGAGTCGTCCACGGATCCCGTAGTCGAGGAACGTACCGAGATCCGTGATACCGTCACGATTCGCGGACCCGTGCTCGCGGGCACGATGGTGTCGTGGAACGTGTATGCGTTGGGCAATGGCGAAGCGGCCGACGACCAGGAAGTGGCGAGCTGGACGGACGCCGACCACGGCGCCTACATGCTCACGCAGGCCGACGCCGCCACCGCGATGCATGATGGTGAGGTAAGTATCACGAGTCCCCTCTCCTACCGCGGCAAAGCGGGACAGCGCGTGTACTTCGTGTTCTCGCTGACCGCTCCGGCGCGTGGCGAAGACGGGACAGTGAATACTGGTCGGTTGGCGAGCGCCGAAGATCTGACGCTTACCAATATTCAAACAGGCGAACCCACGGCCGCGTTCTTTACGGATGCGGCGCGTGTGACCAATGAAACGGTGTCGATTATCCGCATCACCACACAGGTCTCGCGGTCGAAAGCCACCGTGGGCGACGTGCTTCACGATACGGCGCTTATTACGGGCCATGTTCCGCAAGGCCATTGCGTCACGTTTGAATATTGGCGCCAGGATGATGGCGACGATGTGGCCGAGGACAAGCTGGAGACCGCTACGGCCTGCGTGACGGTTCCCGAAGGCGCCACGCACGTGAACAGTCCCGACGTGGTGGCGGGAACGGCCGGCACGTTCTATTTCCGTGAGCGGCTGGAGCACGCTACCAGCCATAAGCGCATCACCTACGGTGAGCCGCGCGTAAGCGGCGAAACCGTACAGGTCAAGGAGCCTAAGCTTGCGAAGACGGGCATTGCGCTTATGCCGTTCGCCATGGGCGGCGCGGGATTGCTGCTATGCGCAGCCGGCCTGCTCACCTTGCGCAAACGGTGGAGGTGATGCAGGCCGGATTAGTGCTTCGTTATCGTTTTGTTATTGCTGCTACTTCGTGAAATGCAGGGTTGCCGTGAGTCCCAAGTGGTCGCTGCCGTCCACGCGGATCTGCTTGACCTGTGAGGCCGTGAGGTATCGCGTGAACAGAATGTGGTCGAGTACAATGCGCGGCCACGGCAACCAGCTCGGATAGGTGGCGTGAATGCCTTTGGCTTCCACGAGCGCGCTGTCGTTCAGTCCGCTGTTGAGCAGCGCGCGGAAGCTTGGGTGCGGGATGCTGGAGTTGAGGTCGCCCATGATCACGACCATGTCGCGACGGTTCGCATCCGTTCCGTATCCGTATCCGCGGGCGTTCACGGCACCCTTCTGCTGTGTGGGATCCCCTGCGAATCCGGCCACGGCCTCATAAGCGTCGGGCTGCTTGGGTTCGAAGGTCACCGTTTCGCTGGTGCCGTCCTCCTGGCGTACGCGGATGGTGTTGTCCTCGTTGAGATCGGCCGTACCCGCGGCATTTTGCGCGGACATCGTGGCCACGCTGATTTGGCTGTCTTGCGTGGCCTCCACGTCGGTACGAATGTCGTCCACTTCCAGCGGACGGCCCGTGTAGCTGTACATCTGGCGCTGTCGGCTCGGCTGCACTTGCTCGGCAAGTTTGCCAAGGCCGCGGATGCCTTCCGACCATTCGCGGCAACCGCGCATCGGGGATTTCGGATGGGCGGAAGCGAAGGTGATCGACTGGTCCTCGTTGATCGTGAATTTCATGGCGGGCACTTCGGCGGCCGGGATTTCCACGGCTGACGCGGTTGTTTCGTTCGGTTCCACGCGGCTGAAGATGGCGTTGAATCCGCCGTTGTCAGTGGGCAGCTCGACGCCTTGGACATGGTATGGCAGCAGCGCTTCGATGCCTTCATTTTTCAGGTCTGCGATAAGATCGTCGGAGACTTCCTGCAGCGCGAGCAACGCAATATCGTTGCGTTCTACGGCATGGATAATTTCGATGCCGTTCGCACGTCCGTATCGGCAGTTGAGCGTCATGACGCGGAACGTTCCCGGATGGTTGCCGTCAAGGCGTTGACGTGCGGCACGATGTTCCTTGCTCGTCTGGTCTGCGGATTTGCCGGCCTGTTCGGCCAGTTCGCGCTTCCTCGCGTAATATTCGGCGACCCTTTTGGCGGTGTTCGGGGCCTGGATGTTGTTGAGGATGTATTGCGTCTTGCGCGCCAGCGCCGCGAGCAGCACCATGGCCGCGCACACCACGTACGGCCAGTCCTTCTCCAGTACGCCGAACACCACGAATATCGTGAGCGGAATATATAAGAATGGCGTCAGCGCCAGCACATACGGCAAAGGATTATGGCCGTCCTTGCCGGCCGGCAGTTCCGTAAGAGCAAGCCAGATGCCGCACACCAACAGCAAAATCCAAAGAATAACCATGCCCGTCCTCGTTTTTTCCTCTCTCCATCACGTGAAACCATCCCATTGTTTCACGTGAAACTAGAAAAAATGAGGACGTGTTTCACGTGGAACACGTCCTCATCGTCATGTTTGTCAGTGCAGCAGTCCGCTCAATCCGCCGCCCAGGTTTGGCGGCAATTCGGTGTCGCCGTTCATCAGGCCCTGCAGCTCAGGCGGGACGCTCGGCTGCTTGGCGAACGCGGAACCCGAACGGTTGCCGCCCGCAAGCTTGGCGCGCAACGCTTTCTCTTCAGCCTCGCGCTTCATCGGGTTTCCGGACTTGCCCTTCTTGCCCTTCTTACTCTTCTTGCCTTTCTTGGACGAACCGCCGCCCATGCCCGGGTAACCGCCCAGACCGGCCTTGTTCGTCATGCGGCGCATCATCTTGGACGCCTGCTCGAAGCGCTGGAGCAAACCGTTGACGGCGGATACCGTCACACCGGAACCGTAGGCGATACGGGCACGACGCGAACCGTCGATAATCTTCGGGTTGGCACGCTCTTCCGGTGTCATGGAACGGATAATCGCCTCGGTACGGTCGATCTCGCGCTCGTCGAACTGCTCGAGTTCCTTGCGGTGCTGGGCCATGCCCGGGATCATGCCGAGCAGCGACTTCATGGAGCCGAGCTTGCGCACTTGCTGGAGCTGGGCCAGGAAGTCGTCAAGGCCGAAGCTGCCTTCGGACATCTTCTGCGCGGCCTTGAGGCTCTCTTCCTCGTCGAACTCGCGCTGCGCCTGCTCAATAAGCGTAAGAATGTCGCCCATGTCGAGGATGCGCGAAGCCATGCGGTCCGGGTGGAAGACCTCGAAGTCCTTGAGTCCTTCGCCGTTGGAGGCGAACAGGATCGGCTTGCCCGTCACGCTCGCCACGGACAGCGCGGCACCGCCACGCGCGTCGCCATCAAGCTTGGACAGCACCACGCCCGTGAAGTCCACGCCCTCGTCGAAGGCCTGCGCCGTGCGCACGGCGTCCTGGCCGATCATGGCGTCGATCACGAACAGGATCTCGTTGGGCTGCACGGCGTCGCGAATATCGCGCGCCTGCTTCATAAGCTCTTCATCCACGCCCAAACGGCCGGCGGTATCGATGATCACCGTGTCATACACGTGCTGTCGCGCGTAAGCGATGGAATCCTCGGCCACCTTGACGGGGTCGCCCGTAGTCTGGCCCGGAGCGGCCACGGCTTCGCCGCCGTCGGCCTGCACACCGCGCTCGGGAGCGTAGACGGGAACACCCGCACGCTCGCCCACCACTTCAAGCTGCGTCACTGCGTTCGGACGCTGCAAATCGGCGGCCACGAGCAGCGGCGTATGGCCCGATTCCTTGAGCCAGTAGCCCAGCTTGCCCGCCAACGTCGTCTTGCCGGCGCCCTGCAGACCGGCCAGCATAATGATGGTCGGGCCGGTTTTGGCGAAGTTGAGCGGACGTTCCACACCACGGCCCAGAATGTCGGTCAATTCCTCATTGACAATCTTGACCACTTGCTGCGCCGGATTGAGCGCCTGGGACACTTCGGTGCTCAGCGCACGTTCGCGCACCTGCCTCGTGAAGGAGCGCACCACGTCGAGCGAGACGTCGGCGTCCAGCAACGCGCGGCGGATCTCGCGAATCGTACCGTCAATATCCGCGTCGGAAAGTTTACCCTTGCTCTTCAAATGCTTGAACGCATTCGAGAACTTATCTGTTAACGAACTAAAAGCTGCCATAATGCCCCCAAGTTTAATGGTTAGCAGAGAAATCCGGCAAACTTATGCAATCCGGTCAACGTAGGGCGGCAGGAACAGCGAATCTTTCATTCTTTGGGATAGGCGAATGTCGGATCGGTACGGTGAATCTTCGTTATCTTCGATTTCTCCCCGTTTCTCCCTATTTCTACCCAAATCTTCCCGTTTCTTCCCATTTCTACCCGTTTCTATCCAAATCTTCCTCGCCAAGTTCGCCCGTCACAAAAGCCCGATTGCCGCCGGCGAATCCAAGTCGCGCGACGCAAAACGGCGCGGAATAATACATATATGGCACGGAATAGCAGGATGGATCAGAAAAGCATTGAACAGCGCGCACTGGTCGTGGGCATTGTGGTGAACATCATCACGATGGTCGGCGGATTCGTGGTGTTCTTCATTACAGGACTTAAAGCGATGTTCTTGGACGCGGCGTTCACGGCAATCGCCGTAGCGTCGGGCGGCGTGGCCGCGATATTGTCCAAAACCACGGCCCGCACCACACAGCGCTACCCCAACGGCAAGTTCGCGCTGGAACCCATGTATGCGATCGGCAAGTCCATTTTTACGATCTCCCTGCTCGCATTCTCGTTCATCGAAGTGCTGCGCGAAGCGATCGACTACTTCTTCCTCGGCGTGCGCCACAAACTGGAATTCGGTCCCGTGGTCATTTACCAGATCGCGGCCGTGGCGCTGTGCCTATGGCTCGTCTGGTACTACCGGCATGAAAACAAGCGCATCGGCAACGTCTCGACCATGCTTAAGGCCGAAGCCAACGGCACATGGGTGGACGGCATCATTTCCATGGGCATCGGCATTGTAGCCGTGATCGTATTCCTCATTCCGGAACATTCGCCGCTCGACTTCCTGCATTACACGGGCGATTTCTTCATTACCACGGCCATTGTGATCCTTACTACCAAGGAACCATGGTCGGTGTTGCGCGAAGCGTTTGTGGAGCTGGTGGGCGGCGTGCATGAGAACGACGATCTCATGGAATATGTGGAAGACCGCATCGCGCGTCTCGTGCCGGCGGACCTCAAGCTCGACCGCGTGCAACTGTTCAAGACGGGCATGAACTTCGATGTTCAGGTCTTTTTACATGGCACGGGCCAGTCGATTGATGTGGACGAACTTGTAGGAGCACGCCAGCGCATGGAAGGCGCGTTGCAGGAGAAACTGCATCTCGTGAACGTGGACTTCGTATTCGAGTAATTCAAGCAATCTTCAGAAAGCTGGGGGCTTCAGAAGCCGCAACCTCCGAAGCCCCAAGCCCCTCACTCACTTCAGCGACCAGGTGGTGCCCTGCGGCGAATCCTCGAGCGTGATGCCCGCGGCCGTAAGGGCGTCGCGAATCGCGTCCGCCGTGGCGAAATCCTTGTTGGCGCGAGCCTGCGCACGGGCCTCGATCTGGGAGGCGATCAGCGCGTCAAGCGCCACACGCTCGGGAGCATCCTCGCCGTTCGAGTTGCGCTGCGCGGACCACGGTTCGGCCAGCGGATCAAGTCCCAACGTGTCGAGCATGGCGCGCACGGCGACAAGCGTTTCGCGCAGTTCGCCGCGGGCCGCGTTCTCGCCGCCGAGCACGCGGTCGATCAGGCCGTTGCCCTGGCGGATGGCCGTGAAAATGGCGGCCGTGGCGCCCGAAACATTGATGTCGTCGTTCATGGCGGCCACAAAATCCTGCGGCAGCATGTCGGCCGTAATGGCCGTGATCTCCTCGCGCTCGGGCTGCTCGCCCAGCGTCTCCCCCGCACGCTCAATGAAGCCGTTGACGCGTTCATACGCGGCCTGCGCCTCGTCGAGCGTCTGGTCGCTCCATTCGAGCATCGAGCGGTACTGTACGGAACCGAGCGCGTAGCGCACGACCCACGCGGAGTGCTCGGCGAGCACGGCCGGCACGGACAGGCCGTTGCCCAGCGACTTGCTCATCTTCTCGCCCTTGGCCGTCACCCACGCCGAATGCATCCAGCGGTTGGCCGATTCGTAGCCGGCGGCGCGCGTCTGCGCCATTTCGTTCTCGTGGTGCGGGAAACGCAGGTCAAGGCCGCCGCCGTGAATGTCGAACATGCCTTCCAGATAACGGTGGCTCATGGCCGAGCATTCGATATGCCAGCCCGGCCGGCCCACGCCGAACGGAGCTTGCCAGCGCGCCGTAATCGGATCGGTGTCCTTGGGCGCTTTCCACAGCGCGAAATCGCGCACGTCCTTCTTGTCTTCGGACATGTCGGCGGGATCGACGGGATTGTATTTGTCCTCGCCGGCCGCGTCCACGGACGGACCCATGCTGTCGGCGATGGCGGCGGCCTCATCCACCTCGGTCGTCTGCTTCTGGTGCGTGAGCTCGCCATAATGCGGCCACGACGCCACATCAAAGTACACATTGCCCGTAGGTTCGCCGTTCTCTTCGCGCACCACATACGCGTGGCCGCGGTCGATCAGGCGCTGGATCATGTCGATCATGGCCATCATGTGGCCCGTGGCGCGCGGTTCGTAAGTCGGCGCGAGCACGCCGAGTTCGTTGTAGGCATGCGTGAACTCGCATTCATAAATATAGGCGCGCTCCCACCAGCGTTGGCTGGCGGCCGCGGATTTGTCGAGAATCTTGTCGTCGATGTCGGTGACGTTGCGGATGAACGTGACGTCGTATCCCAGGCGCATGAGCCAGCGGCGCACAATATCGAACGCGACGGCGGCGCGAATATGACCGATATGAGGCGAGCTCTGCACGGTCGCGCCACACACATACACGCCCACTTTGCCGGGCTGAAGCGGCTGGAACGCGCTTGTCGTATGGGTGGCGGTGTCGTACAGTACTAGATCCTGCGCGGCCCGCGTTACGGAAGAGTCCGCGGAGCCGTTGGAAATTCGCAGATTTTCGGCGTTTGTCATATTTTCTGAACCTACCGATCTTCTAAGACAAACTTGCGCGGGTTCCGGGCCCGCTTTCTGCGGTCGATTTTATCTATTAAAATCTGCTGACGGAAATTGAGTATGTGCGTGGCCGCGCGCCACGACCGCAGGACTTACACTCGGTACCGGAACATGTCCGCCGATATGGAAGGCAGGAATATGGCGAAACCTCAGGTGCTCATACTGCAGCACGCCGATTGGGAGCGTCCCGGACGGATTCTCTCGTATCTGGAAGAATGTGAACTTCCCACGCAAACGTTGCGTATCGCGACGCAAAAGAAGCCCGATGTGTCCGACTTTGACGAAACGGCCGGTCTTGTGGTGATGGGCGGACCGATGGACGCCGACGACACCGACCACTTCCCGGGACTTAAAACGGAAATGAAGCTTATCCGCGCTTGCGTCAGCTCCGGAAAGCCCGTGCTGGGCATCTGCTTGGGCCATCAACTGCTTTCACTCGCGCTGGGCGGCAAAATCAAGCACGGCTCTTCCGCGGAAATCGGCATTGGCCCCATCAAACGTGTGGCCGGCCAGGGATTCCTGGAAATGTGGGACAAATCCGTCAACGTGCTCAACTGGCATACAGATTGCGCCACGTTGCCCGAAGGCGCCCAGCTGCTCGCTAAATCGGAGGCCACGAAAGTGCAGGCCATGCGCTTCGGATCGGCGCTCGGATTGCAATTCCATGTGGAAGTGACGGCCCCGCTGCTCGAAGAATGGCTCAGCGAACCGACCATGGTCAAGCAGCTCAAGGCCGCCGGCGGGTCCAAAGCCCAGCTGCGTGAGGCGTTCGCCGCGGCCGACCCGCAAATGCAGGCCGTGGCCGAGGCCATTTTCTCGGGTTTCGCCGCCCGTTGCAGTACCTACGCCAAAGCGCTGCTCAAATAGCGGTTCCGCATGCTCTTAACCTTGCAGCCATAAAATTTTCTGGGCGTCATCTGGAAATATAGCCAGCTGCAAAAATACCCCCGAACCCTACGCGAATATGGTCTAATGAAACCGTTGACAACCACACGGCGGCCGGGAGGCCACCGAAAGGGAAAGGTTAAGATCATGGAAAACTTTGAAGAAATGCGTGAGCATCATTTCGAGCACAAGGCAGAGCGTGAATTCGACCGCGCCGAGCGCCATGACGAGCGCGCCTACAAGGAATATGTGAAGGCCGCACAGTCCACCGACGAGTCCTTCGACCGTTCCGACGAGGGCCACATCCACATGGCCAACCACGACGCCAACAAGGCCGGCCGTGAAGTGGACCGTGGCGACCACGAAGAAGACGTGGTGGACAAGGAAATCAACAAGGTCGCAGAAGATCTCGAGAAGGCTGGCGACAAGGCCGCCGAGTCCGAGATCAAGGAAGACGTGAAGGCCGACAAGAAGTTCTCCAAGGAGGAGGACAAGGAAGCCAAGGAAGAGGCCAAGGACGCTAAGAAAGCCTGCGGCTGCGGTTCCAAGAAGGACTGAGCACTTTTCCACCCCCTTGATGTATAATCACGGGGTTATTTGTGGCTGCGGGGCCCTCTACTGCCGCGGTGCACAAGGAACACGCGATTCCGATGTTCCATGCCCCACATGGAGCGGAAGAAAAGCACCCCTAGATTACAAGGAGAGCCATTTTGGCAACCAAGATTCGTCTCAAGCGCATGGGTAAGAAGTTCTACGCCGTCTACCGCGTGGTCGTAATGGATTCGCGCAAGAAGCGTGACGGTCGCGCTATCGAAGAGATCGGTCTGTACAACCCGAACACCCAGCCTTCCACCATCGAGATCAATTCTGAGCGCGCTCAGTACTGGCTCGGCGTTGGCGCTCAGCCGTCTGAGCCTGTGCTCAAGCTGCTGAAGATCACCGGCGATTGGCAGAAGTTCAAGGGCCTCAAGGGTGCTGAAGGCCACCTGAAGGCTGTTCCGGCCAAGCCGGAAGCCGCCGTTCTCGTGGAACAGGCCGAAGCCGAAGCCCAGAAGCTTAAGGCCGCCAAGTCCGCAGCCAAGGAAACCGCCGCTCAGGTGGCCGCTGCTGACGAAAAGGTTGAAATCGTTGATTCTAACGTTGAGGAAGCCTGATTATGCTTGCACAAGCCGTGGAACATCTGATCAAGAACATCGTTGATTTTCCTGACGACGTTTCGGTCAAGTCCCATGAAAACGCTCGCGGTGAACTGATTCGCGTTCGCGTGAATCCGGAAGATATTGGTCGCGTGATCGGACGCAACGGCCGTACGGCGAACGCCGTGCGCTGCGTGGTCCAATCCATGGCCGACCATAAGGTCCGCGTAGACATCATGGATGTTCGTAAGTGAGACTGTGAACGTGGTGCAGAATTTGCATAGTGACGACCCTCAGCAGCGTGAGCTGTTGAGGGTCTGCCATATTGGACGCGCACAGGGACTGAAAGGTGAAGTCACCGTGCGCACATTTACGGACGAACCGGAAGAACGGTTCGCTCCCGGTGCCCAATTGTTCACGCGCGACGGCCGAACCGTGTTTACCGTACAGCGCGCGCGAACGATGAACAATCGCTGGATCGTCAAGTTCGAAGGCATCGACGACCGCACGGCAGCCGAGTCGATCAACGGCACGGACCTGTATTGCGAAGCCGAAGATCTCGAAACGATGATGGAAGACGATCTGTGGTACGCCAAGGACCTGATTGGCCTCGAGGCGCGCATCACGCAGGACTCCATGGTCGGTTACCCGGCCGGACTCGTGGTCGGCAAAGTCGTGGACGTGTTGGACGGCCCGCAGTGGCTGCTCAAAATCCGTCTCGCCAACCCGCCGATCGACGAACAGACGGGAGAGCCTGGCGAGCGGACGGCGCTT
The DNA here is from genome assembly GCF_000741255.1 of Bifidobacterium magnum. Taxonomy (GTDB): domain Bacteria; phylum Actinomycetota; class Actinomycetes; order Actinomycetales; family Bifidobacteriaceae; genus Bifidobacterium; species Bifidobacterium magnum. The sequence goes on along the minus strand of NZ_JGZB01000004.1, from coordinate 176,495 downwards.
GTACCGTTCGTGGAGCAGCTCGTTCCCGAAATCGATCCGGAAGAGCGTTATTTGACGCTCGATCCGCCGCAAGGACTTATTCCGGGACTGTGACCGGACGAAACTGCCGCATATCCATGGGCGCGTTTTGTATTGCTTGTTTTATAGCATGGCGCTCATGGATATCGACATCGTCTCTGTGTTCCCCGAATATTTTGAGGTACTCAATTTAAGTCTGCTCGGCAAGGCGCAAGCGAAGGGCCTTGTGCACGTGTCAAGCCACAATCTGCGCGACTGGACGCACGACGTGCACCACTCCGTGGACGACACTCCTGTCGGCGGCGGCGCAGGCATGGTGATGAAGCCGGAAGTCTGGGCCGAATGTCTCGACGAACTGCTGGGACTGGCGCCGCAAGAAATCGTCGAAACCGTTCATGAAACGGCCATTCCCGACAATACGGACGATATTGACGACGCGTCTGTCACTGAAGACGCCGACGTTGCGAAACATGCTGACGACTGGCCCGTATTGATCTTCCCGAATCCGTCCGCTCCCCTGTTCACCCAGGCGGACGCGACGGAACTGTCGCGCAAACAGCATCTTATTTTCGGATGCGGTCGTTACGAAGGATATGACGCACGCATTCCCGAGTATTACCGTGCGCAAGACGTGGACGTGCGCGAATATTCGATTGGCGACTATGTGCTCAACGGCGGCGAAGTGGCCGTGTCCGTCATGCTGGAAGCCATCACGCGACTGATCCCGGGATTCATGGGCAACGCCGAATCGATTGTCGAGGAGTCGTACACGGGAGACAACGCGCTGCTGGAACATTACCAGTACACGAAACCGGCCGTATGGCGCGGCATGGCCGTCCCGAGCGTGCTCACAAGCGGCGACCACGGCAAAGTCGACCGGTTCCGCCGCGACGAGGCGCTCGCAAAAACGAGCCGTATCCGCCCCGACCTTATTGAAGCGCTCGACTGCACAGCACTCGACAAAAAGGACCGCAAGGCGCTTATGGCGCTTGGCTGGAATGTGTCAGGCGCGCATCCGCGCAGGTAACCGTCAGTAGTTGTGCGGGCACGGAGTTGCTACTACGGGCAGCTCCGACCTACTCTTCGCTCGAGTTCGATGCTGACTCTGGAGCCGACTCGGACTCCGGCTCCATATAGAACACGGCCGTCTCGCCGTAATCGCGGCGCTCGCTGATCTGCCAGCCCGCGGGAGGCGTGGGCAGTTCGGAACGCGTGGAACGCTCGAGCATCATGAGGCCGTCTTCGGCCACGACTTTGCCCTGCACAAGGTCGGCGAGCAGCGCGTTGCAATCTTCCGTCGTCACGGCGTAGGGCGGATCCATAAGCACCACGTCGAACTGCGTGGGCTCTTCAGCATGCTTCGCGTTGTTCGCGGCCATGCGCGCCACATAGCGTTCAGCGCGCGCCTTGACCACGCGCACGGACAGTTCCGGACCGCTGGTCCACGCCCGCTGGCGGCGCAGCAAGGTAGCGGTCTGGGCGATCAGCTGGGCTGCCTGGGCGTTCGCCTCCACGAGCACAAGATCGTTCGCGCCGCGGCTCAACGCCTCGAATCCCAGCGCACCCGTGCCCGCATACAAATCGAGCACGCGGGCGTCCTCCAGGACGCCCCATGAATCCAGATGCGAGAAAATGGCCTCTTTCGTGCGATCCGTAGTGGGTCGCGTTACCGACCGCGGTGTGGTGAGCGGAGTTCCTTTAAAACGGCCAGTAATGATATGCATGCGTTTTAGCTTAGCATCCGGCCTTGCGCCGTCTCCTTTACCGCGGTCTGAGCCAGCGCCACCGACTCCTCGAAGCTCGCCGACGTGGGAATGCCATGCTTGTTGTGGGCGATGGCGATCGAGGCGGCCGCATTTGCGATCTGTACGGCGTCCTCGATATCCCAGCCTTCCGCGAGTAGTGCGCACAGCGCTCCCGTATGGCACGGTCCCGCAGAACGGATATGCGTGGCCTTCGTTTCAAAGCCCTCGATATGCACCACAGGACGATTCTTACGGCTCACCCAGGCGCCACGGGCGCCAGCACGCAGAATCACCGTGGAGTGCAGCGCGTTGCCGAGCGCTTCACAAAGCTTGAACATGGATTCGTCGAATCCTCCGCCCACGGTAAGCGTGCTGGATTCATCCACATGCACGGCCAGTCGGCTGGCCAGCGTACGCGCCTCCTGACGGTTCAACGACCAGATGGGCCGCGCGAGCACGAGATGTTCGAGCAGTTGGTCGCTCACGAGCTGCAGCGAGTTCGTGGGGTTGATCACGATTTTGAACGTGCGCTCGTCGGGACTACATTCGGGACGTTTGATGAATTCGTTGACGCCTACCGCGCTTTCATTCATGAGTGACGTGCCCGAAATATAGACCACGTCGCCTTCGCGTGGCGTAACGTGGTCGAACATGCGCACGTCGCCCATCGATTCCGCTCCATGGCTCGCGATGAACGTTTTGGCCGAACCGTCGTTCAGGACAATGCGGAAGCCGTTGTCGCGCGTTCCGTTGACTTGCCCCGTGGAGACGACGTGGGCGCGCTTCATTTTTTCGTGGATATAGGTGGCCCAATGGCCCGTTCCCATGATGCTCGCGTTTTCGGTGCGCGCCCCCATTTTGCTGGCGGCCTGCAGTACGCGGAAACTTCCGGAAACCGACCGCGAGACGTGGCGCGCGTTGATGAACTCGCCCGCAGCGGGAAGTTCTTTGACATCCATCATGATGTCGACCCAGATTTGTCCTAAGGAAATTACCGTGGGCTCATGGTCCCGCTGCACATGAAATCTACTGAGAAAGTCGCTCAACATAATTGCTCCGATCTTCTACCGCACTCCTCTAGCGCGTTCCAATGCTCACTACAATTCCTGTCATCAATCTGTACTCGATCGCCGGTGGCTATACCAGCATTCTTCCGATATTCTCACAAAACCCGTCCGTTTCATAAGGGTGTGAAACGGACGAGATTCGCTACGATGGTGCGCAAATCTGTATGATTCCTCACAATCGGCATGTTTTATGACAATCCCCAGCGTTTTGCGGTTTGCAAAACCCCCTAAACCGTTGTAGCGTGGTGTAGTTGCGTGTTTTTCCACGCCTTCGCGTAGGATGTTGCACGCAAGACTTGCAAGTCAACAGAAATTTCAAGGGAGTCCATTATGGCAGCTCGTTGCGCAGTGTGCGGCAAGGGACCGCAGACCGGTTTCTCGGTCTCGCACTCTCATATCCGCAATAAGCGCCTGTTCCGCCCGAACCTGCAGCGTGTTCACACGACGATCAACGGTGAAAACACCCACATCCGCGTGTGCACCAAATGCCTCAAGGCCGGCAAGGTTTCTCGCGTAGCGGCGTGAGCATGAGATAAATGTGAATAACCCCGAAGAGTTAATCTTCGGGGTTTTTCCGTATTTGGAGGGACTTGTAGGGGTACGCGGGATTTGTGGGGCTTCTTTGGTCCGCTGGCGGTACAAACGTCCTATTACTTCGCCTGATCCGTGGTGGTTGCGTACCGCCCGCGGTACAAACTCCCAGTACTTCCCCCCAACTTCTGCATTTTGCGACAGACACGCCGCGATTCATGTCGCAAAATGCAGAAGAAGCAATGCAGAAAAACTGCAGAATAAAGAGGCTGAAACCGGCCGCTAACGCTTCAAATCCGCGCCTCCCCTTCACCTCGCCCACATTACGAAATCATTTTGCATTTTCGCAAGATTTTTATTCCGTTGAAGGCTTGTTACAGATACGATTTTGGGGCATACAAACAAGGAAAAAGGGAGGCTCATATGACTGAGGTACTACCGCTACCTATGACCGCCCGTGTCACGAAAATTTCCGCTCTTCCCGGACTACCGAGTACTGAAACGTACGCGGTGGTCAATGGCGCGCTGTTTGCCAAAGTGGACCAGGACATTGAGGTCGCTGGTTATGTAGTGCAGCTTTCCGGCAAACGCAAGGCGCTCCCGCTGGCCGTGATCAGTACATCCATGAAGGCCTACGCGGTGAACGCTCCCGACACTTCAATAAAACGCATCACTAATAAGCACAGCCCCAACGTGCTCGACACCCATCCGAATCATGTGGATCGGGAATGCTGTTCGGTTACTGAGGCCCCGGATGCCGCGACGCCGCTCAGCATGGGCGCAAACGCAACCGCAGCCGCCACGACCCCGAACGCCAACACCGCAAGCGCGGCGAGCACCACGAATGCGGGCACGATGATTCATCTGTGCAATATGCCGGACTTGTGGCTGGCGCGCTGGCACGAATCCAAGCATAGTGGCGCCATCCAAGTGACGAATGAGCAGGAGCCGGATTTCCCCGTGACCGTGGGCGAATACGTGCATTACTCGGACTATTTCCGCTTCATGGGCGCCATCACCGACTTTGGCGACCACATGGGCCAATGGCATGATCCGCTGTCGTTCATGACCGTGGCGTGGCTCGGGTTGTGTTATGTGCCGCGCATGCACTGCAAGCGTGTGGGCGCAGGCGGAGGCCGCATCGGCGAGCTGTTCCTGCGCGTACTGCGCCAGCCGCTTCCCGACGCCGTCAATGCCTTGATCTGGCGCGGCACCACGCACGCGACCGACGTCAGCGACTTCGAACGTTTCTCCGCGCGTCAGCTCGTGGAAGCTGGCGCGGGCGACCTGCGTGCCATCGCGGCGCAGCACAAGCTCGAGCTCATCCGTCTGACCACCACGGACATGTTCTGGATTCGCTTCGATGAAACGCAAGTGCAAGGCCTGCAACACGATCTCATCGCTTCGGTGGAAGCGGCCCTAAACCGTCTGTCCACCGTGGAAATCGCGGCGCGCAAACGCGACAACGGCATGGGCATGCTTGCCACGCCAAGCGAGCAGGACTGCTATGACGCCGTGAAGGAAAGCGCGCACAACATGCGCGAGCACGCCAAATTCATCCGCCAAACGGCCACCGAAGACAATCCCTGGCGCACCATCCACAACGTCGAGGGCCAGCAGGGTGGCAATTGGGACGCCTACACACGATTCACTTCCGTGTGCGAGCAGCTCTCGCTGCCTTACCGTCTGGAATACCGCTGCGATGTGAATACGCAGGAAGGCGTCATGGCCATCGTGTGCACTACGCCCACGGCCATGATGTTCCCGTCCACGGATATGGTCGACGGCTCCTACGAGGACGTCAAATCGCGCCGCAGCGCCCATGCCGCCGCATATGCGCTGCGCCTCAACGCGCTTATGGCATATAACGCGTTTACGAGCAGCCTGAACATCACGAATGTGACCGTGACATGCAACGCGGGTTCCATTACGGGAGACACCGTGTTGTCGTTGCGTTACGACCGTACGATGTTCAATCTGCATACGCTGCCGCCGCTTATTTCCGGTGAATTGGACAATGTGGAGCTCGACAATGATCCGCTCGGCATCTACCGCATGATCGATCCGGCGGAACATCGGTTGCGTTTCAACCAAGATCGCGGCCTCAGCCCTGTCGATCCGCTTGCCGTTTCCGACTCCCTGCTCGCGCAACGCAAGCCGTTATGGGAAGACGATCGGCCGCTGCCTCCGTCGCTGCAGAAATTGTTGCGTGCGGACACCGCGAAAGAACTCGACGTCATGAATGACGATGAAATCGTCACGCGCGCCGAGATCAGCGAAATCGTCGCGGAAAATGAGGATTCATTATTGACGGCGTCGATCGAACTCGAGTCGGTACTGTTGCGGCTGGAAGACGCCACCCAACCCGATGAACACACCGACGAGGAGGCGGCCGACGAGTTCGCCGCGCAACTGTCGGGCCAATTCTCATTCGAAACGACGCAAGACGGCGCCGTCGACTTTGCGCATGGCAAGACGCCGGAAATCCGCGCGAAAACGAAACGGCTGTATTGCGAACGCCCGATTATGCGACTGTTGGTCAGTCTCGACGGCAATGACGATTCCGTACGGTACGAACGCGTTCCCGACGCGATGTTCGACGCGAAACTGCTGCTGGGACGCATCGACCGCGACGCCGGCAACCACGACCGCGCGCTTAGCGAGCAGCGCGAATGCGTGGCGTTGGCGCCGACCACCGCGCAGTCGTATATCGACCTGTCCATGACGTACGCGGAACTCGACGAAGATTTCGACGAGGCTTCGGACATGCTGATCCATGCGCTGCGCGTGGCCGTCATGCCAATGGACATCGCGTTCTGCTATTACCGCCTCGCGTATGCGATGTGGCAGCTCGGCTCGCCGGACGTGGCGCTCGCCTGTTACGTGAAAGCCACGGAAAACCAGCAGTCGGCGTTTTACGAGAACGCGCGCGCCGAGATGCAAGAGCTGATGAGCATCATGGATGAGGATACGCAAATCCCCACCACGCCCCAGGCCCATGCCACCTTACGCGCGGCGGCAATTCCTGTAGCGCCCAGCGACAATGTGGTTAATATTGTGGCGCAAGCGGCGATCGAACTCGTGGACGCGGGTTTCCCGCTTGCCGCGGACGAGGCCGTGTGGTTCCTCAGCCGCATTACGGAAGGCGACGTGTGTTCGTTGGTCAGCGCGAGTCTGCGCATCGGCGCGGACGCCATGGTTTAGGTAGTTGAAGTAGTGGTATGACCGCGGTTGCGCTGGGCGCAGCCAGATCCTTGGCACGCCAGACCGCCGCGCGAACTTCCGCTAATTGCTCGTGAGGAACCCTTCATTGCCGCGCGTGAAGTCCAGTACCGCCCCAGCCAACTGGACTTCACGCGACAACGCGGGATCCTTGTCCAACAACGCTTGCGCCTGCGCGCGCGCCTGTTCAATAAGCGCGGCGTCCTTGACCACACGCAGCAGCTTAAGGCTCGTCTTGCCGCCCGACTGCGCGTCTCCGAGCACGTCGCCCGCGCCGCGCAGCGCCAAATCTTCACGCGCGATTTCGGCGCCGTCCAACGAATGGGCGATCACGTCAAGACGCTGCTGGCCAATGGAATCGGGTTCGGCGCGCGACACGAGGAACGCCCAGCTGTTCGTGCCGCCACGTCCCACGCGGCCGCGCAGCTGGTGGAGCTGGGACAATCCGTACCGGTCGGCGTCAAAAATGATGATGCAACTGGCTTGCGGCACGTCCACACCCACCTCGATCACCGTGGTGGCCACCATTACGGGCGTCTTCCCCGAGGCGAAGCCTTCCATCACGGCGGCTTTCGTCGCGTCGTCGTCACGGCCCGTGAGCCTGCAGAACGCCACATCCGCGAATTGCGGCAACGCCTGCAAGCGGTCGTAAATTTCATCCACAGAATGCAACGGTTCGCGCACGGCCTGTTCGCCCAGGTCGTCGTCGGTTAGCAGCATGGGCTCGTCGGACACGACTTCATGCGAGACTTTGCGTTTCGCGCCCGAGCTTTCCGCGTCCTCCTCGTCCTCATCGATGCGCGAGCAAATGATATAGGCGCGCTCGCCCGCGTCGATACGCGACCGCACATGCGCGAACATCGATCCCATAAGCCGGCCGTCGTATTCGTCAATAATGAACGTGCGGATCGGTTTGCGTCCTCCCGGCAGCTCCGTCAGCCACGAAATGTCAAGATCGCCGAACCATGTCATGGCTGCGGTGCGCGGAATCGGTGTGGCCGTCATGACGAGCAGATGCGGATCATGCTCGCCTTTGTTGCGCAAAGTTTCGCGCTGGTCCACACCGAAACGATGCTGCTCGTCGATCACGGCAAGCGCCATGTTGGGCATTTGGAATGTAGCCGAGAACGCCGCGTGTGTGGCAATCACTATGCAGGGCTGCCCGCTGGCGGCCGTAGCGAGTGCGCGGCGCCTGGCCGCAAGTTTCATGCCGCCTGTCAGCAGCACCACGGGCACGTCGGGCGCCACTTGGGCGATTTGTTTGCTGATCGACGCGTAATGCTGCTGGGCGAGCACCAGCGTCGGCGCGACCATTACGGCCTGCTGGCCCGATCCCACGGCCTGCAGCATGGCTGCGATGGCCACCACGGTTTTGCCCGATCCCACTTCGCCTTCGAGCAGGCGCTGCATGGGATGGTCCTGTTCCATGTCGTTGCCGATTTCGCGGATTACGTCGCGCTGGCCGTCGGTGAGTGTGAACGGTAGGGCGTCGATGAACTTGTCGCGCAATGCCGTGTCCGTACAGGCGATGGCCGGCGAGTCGCCCGCTTTGGCGCGCGCCATGAGCAGCGCAGTCTGGCATACGATCGCTTCTTCACAGCGCATCGTGGCCAGTGCACGCTGGAACGAGGCCACGGAGTCGGGGTCGTGGATCTGGCTGAACGCCTCGGCGCGGCCCATATAGTGTCCCTCTTGCTGCACGCTGGCGGGCAGAATGTTGGGGATGGCCATGACGAGCCGCTGCGCCACTTCCTTGCTCGACTCATAGAGCGTGGTCATTGATGGCGCCGTTTGCGTTTCATTGCCACGCGCGTCCGCCGTGGCGTCGGCCGCCGATTTGCCGGCGAGCAGCATGAGCAGCGCCATAATCGTGTCGTGAATATGTTCGCTGGAGATGCGCGAGTTGGCGTGGTAGACGGGTCGCGGCCGGCATACGCGTTCGAGCGCCGCCATTGCGGTGGGAGCGTCGAAATGGGCGGGATCGTCGCCTTCTTGCGCCACCGTCAGCACTTCGGGATGCGTGAATTGCAGACGGTCGTTGTATTCGCTGGGTTCTCCTGAAATAACGATCAATGATTGCGCGCGCAGGCGGCTGCTCATCCAATCGATATACGATTTCCTGCGCGAGAAATAGACGAGGGACGCCACCGCTCCGCGTTCTTCGCGTTGGCGTGCGAATTCGTCGTCGTCCACGTTGACTTCGAGGCGATATCCGCCGCGCGCGCTCATTGGTGTGGCGCGAATGCCGCGCACACGCACGACGGTCGCCATTTTGCTGCCGACCACGGCCTCGTTCAAGGTTTTGACGCTGACGGGATCGGTGACGCGGAACGGATAGTACGTCAGCGCGTCCGCCACATTTTCCACGCCAAGAGATTTCAACGCATTGACGCGCCGCTTGTTGGTAATCAGCGAACTAATGGGCGTTTGCAAGGAAATCTCGGTCATGGTTTTATACTACGCGCCATATTTCGTGAAGAATAGCGTTACCGCGGCCAGAAAACAGGTATAACAGTGCGTAACCGTACGCAAGGGAGATTGCCGCAATGATTAATGAGACTTACAAACATATGATTGGCGAAAAATCCGTGATCCGCGAGATTGCGGAGACGGCCTCCGCGCGCCGGCGTGAAATCGGCGCCGGCAACGTGTTCGATTTTTCGCTGGGCAATCCCAACGTGCCCGTCTCCCCCGCGTTTACGAAGGCCATGATGGACCTGTATGCCAACACGGATTCACAGACGTTGCACGGATACTCGCCGTCCACGGGCAACATGGCGTTCCGTGAGCGCATCGCCGATTCGCTCAACCGCCGTTTCGGCATGCAGTATGAAGCGAAGCACATCTTCCCCGTGTCGGGCGCGACGGCCGCGCTTGCGCACGCGTTGCGCGCCGTGACGATGATGGGGTCTGAAGTGATCACGTTCGCGCCGTTCTTCCCCGAGTATCGCCCCTATGCGCAAGCGTGCGGAGCGTCGCTTACGGTGCTTAACAGCGATCCCGACACGTTCCAGATCGATTTCGAGGCGCTCGAATCCACGATCAACGAGGGCACGGCCGCCGTGCTCATCAATACGCCGAACAATCCCAGCGGCGCCGTCTACAGCGAGGACACGTTGCGCCGACTTGGCGAACTGCTGGAACGCAAGCAGCGCGAATTCGACCACGACATTTTCCTGATCAGCGACGAACCGTACCGAGAAATCGTGTTTGACGGCGCGTCCCAGCCGTACCCAAGCAAGTATTACCGCAATACGCTGAGCTGCTATTCATTCTCGAAATCATTGTCGATTCCGGGCGAGCGCATCGGCTATGTGGCGATCCATCCCGAAGCGACGGATGCGGACTTGCTGGCCGTCATATTCGCCCAAATCAGCCGCACGATCGGCCACAACTGCCCGTCGTCGTCGATGCAGCTGGCCATTGCCGAAATTCCGGACGCGACAAGCGAACTGGGCGTATATGAGACGAACATGAATTTGCTGTATGACGCGCTTGTGGATCTCGGCTTCACGGTCACGCGTCCCGGCGGCACGTTCTACATTTTCCCGCGCACGCTTGAGCCCGACGCCGTAAGCTTCTGCAAGAAGGCCATGGACTACGACCTGTTCATGGTGCCGTCGAACAGTTTCGGCATGCCGGGCTTCATGCGCCTGTCCTATTGCATGGAAACCGCGCAAGTGGAGGCGGGCATTGAGCGCCTCGCCAAGTTCGTGCGCGAAAACTACTAGCACTGCGTTTCCAAGCGGGCGGCCCGGCAATCCGTGCCGGGACCGCCTCCCAACCGATGGCCGCCCGCTTGGAGCATTGATGTGCTGGTGATTTACTTGTTGCCGCCGGCCTTGTTGCCGGGCAGGAAGGAACGGATGTCCTCCAACACATGCGGGGCGTGCTGCGTGCGCATTGTGGAGTAGGCGTTGATCAGGCGGCGCTGCTGGTAGGACAGGCGCTTGTGCAGATCTGCGGAAATCTCCTGTGCGCGGTCGTCGGCGTTTGTGATATGCACGTCGGCTTTCGCAATTTCTTTGCTCTTCCAGCGCTTGATGTCCGTTTCGATCGTGCCGAGGCGGTTGTGCAGCGAACGCAGGCCCGCGATCGTCACAGCCAAATCGGCCAGCAGAATGACCAGCAGCACGGCGCTGACCACCGTAAGCACGACAGGCGGGATCAGGTCGATGACGTCCTCCACATGCGGCTGCACGAGCTCCTTGACGAGCGTGGCGCCCAAGCCGAACGCGATGAACCCGTTCAAATAGACGCGGCCGTTGATATTGAACGGCTTGTTGCTGTAATCCCAGAATCGGACATGGAACATTTTCTCGATGGACCATGAGGTCAGATATTCCAACGTGCATGCGAGTACGCCGCTACTCAGGAACACGGCGAGCCACTGGTGCTCGTCACGCAGCGCGAAAATCACAATTACCGCGCCGAATCCGTAAATCGGGCAGATCGGACCGTTGAGCATGCCGCGGTCCACGAACCGTTTTTTCGTGAAAATATTGAGTACCGTTTCCCACACCCAGCCGACGAAACTGTAGAGCAGGAACCACAAAAAGACACGTTCTATTTCAATCAATACGTATGGCATTGTTTTACTGTAGCGTTCTGCCGTAACGAAATGGCGCTTGCGGCCACGTTGCGTTTGTTTACAATAATATTTCGGCAATTTTGATACGGAGGGGCGGATCATGGATACGATTCTTGATTACGTACGCAACGAAACGCGTTCGTTTGAAGAATTTCCATTCAACGACGCGGACGCGCTCGTTTTTGCGCTGCTCACCTACGACAGGATTCCCGACCAAGTGCCGTCATTGGCGTCCATAGAACAGCGTTACGGCACGTTGCGCGCACGGTTGCGCGCGTTCCGCCTGCGCCATCCGCTCCAGTCCGTGCGCACGCTGCGCCGGCCACCATTCCACGGATTGCCGATGGAAGAAGTACAGAAAGACGTGGTGGTGTGGGAACGGCGCCATCCCGACATTGTGCAGGGCACCACGGGATTCGTCAGCGCCGAACTGTGCCACGATTTTTACCAAGGCGCCGCCAACAACCCGCGCTACGCGCAGATTCTCGTGAACGCGAAAGAAGAGATTTTCAGCGAGGACCAGCAGACGCAATTCGCTGTCGAAACGTTCCTGTTGCCGAACAACACGATCATCATTTCGTTCCGCGGCACCGACGATTCGTTCGTGGGCTGGCGCGAGGACTTCAACATGGCCTACCAGTATCCCGTGCCCGCCCAGCGCACGGCATGCGAATATGTGGAACGTGTGGCCAAACTATGGCCGCAGTACCGCATCGTGATCACGGGGCATTCCAAAGGCGGCAATCTGGCCGTCTATGCGGGCATGAACGTACGAGACGATGTCAAAGACCGCATTGAGCGCGTCTACTCGATGGACGGCCCGGGATTCCCGCGCAACGTGGTCGACAGCTACGAATATTCCACGATTGTGGACCGCGTGGTCAAAATCGTGCCCGAATCCTCGATTATCGGCATGATTATGCTCGATCCGCCCAGTGAACGCATTGTGGTCGTCAAAAGTGACGCGAGCGGCATTGAACAGCATTCCGCTTTCACCTGGCTTATGGACGGCGACCGTTTCGAAACGGTGCCCGAGCTCTCGGAAACCTCGCAAGTATTCAACACGTCGCTTAACGAATGGCTTATGGGCATGTCCCAGCGCCAGCGTGAAAAGAGCGTAAACGCACTGTTCCGCGTGCTGGAGGCTTCAGGCCGCAACAGCGTCTCCGCGCTCGTGGAATCGCCGCTCTTGTCATTGCCGCGCCTGTTCGGCACCTATGTGGGACTCGACTCGGACGAACGCGAATATCTCAACCAGGCCGCCATGCTCGTGGCGTCGGCATTGCGCTCGCGCCCGTCCGCACACACCGAGTCGGAACACACGATTGATCCGGACACGCTTGAGGAAGCCGTGGAGGACGCCGTCGTGGACAAGGCCAAGGACGAAGCCGCGCATGCGGACGGTTCGGACGAGCCGTCCGAGTCGGGGAAAACGGGTGCCGCGGGCCAGACCGGCGAGGCCTCGCAAAACCCGACCGAATGAGTGAAAAACCTCTCGAAAACCGCGCCATTTGAGGGCGCATGCCCCGACAACTTGGCCTCATTTGATAAAAGTAAATCGTTGCAAGCGAACAGCCGTCATACATTGACACCTATGGATACACTAGAGGCATACGACCACTTCGAATGGGGACTCGGAGCATATACTTGAGGTCTCAATCGGGCGATAATTCAATGTGCCGCACCCACGCACCAGACAAGACGCGGCCGCGATTGAGCAAGGAATCAGACTTCATATAAGAGGAGAACATAATGCCTAGGCCACGCCGAGATTCGGAAATCCTACCGGCCAAGGACCGTCTAGAAAACGCTTTTTGGGGATTGCTGAAAGACCGCGAATACCACCGCATCACGGTTACCGACGTGGTGCGCACGGCGGAAGTGAACCGCAATTCGTTCTACTACCATTTCTCCGGTCTTCCCGAGCTCGCTGATTCCGCAATTTTGCATGAGGTGGAAGACCTTCCCGTACCGCATCTGCCGCAAGTGGGCGTGGATCCCGAGGAAATGTGGCGCGACTATTGCAACCGTCTGTTCCACGATCCTGTTCAGCGCGAACGCCTTGACCGCATTGGATTGCTCACGGGCCCACATAGCTCCCCGGAACTGCATGACGCGTTGCGCGACTTCCTGCGCATGTCCATACTCTCCTCGCTTGGCTTGGACATGGACACGATGGACGTCAAGACGCTGATGCTCATGCACTTTACGATCGGCGGTTTGCTCAGCGTGATGGAAGCTTGGAACGAGGTCAAGTCGCGTCCGCAGATCGACGAGATGATGAGCGAGGATATTGCCGTGATCGCCATGGGCATCTACTTCTCCATGACGCAGGAAAACATGGACTCCTTCTGGCGCCACATGTTCAACTCCCCGCGTCCCGCGCGCACGAAGTACGCGATGGCCCGCATGACGGTGTGAGGTTCGCACTTCCGCCCATACGGTACATTCCGCCGTATGGCATATGAAAAGGCTCCTTATGAACGCTTCATAAGGAGCCTTTTGCGTGGTCTGGAGCATTACGCCCAGTAACACTTACGCCACCATTTGCCAGAGCATAAGCAGTCCGCACAGCACCATGAACGCGATGCTCGCGGGATTGCCGTACGCCACTTTGCCGGCCGTGCCCTTGGGCAGTTGGCATGGCGTGTGGTAGAACTCCGTGCGGTGGATGTTGCGGACGAAGAAGACGACGCCCACAATCGCCACGGCCATCATCACGAGCCCGTACAGAGCAGCCACGGAGACCACGCCGTTTTGCGCCGAGTAGACGAGCTCTTCCTGGCCGCCCACGGCGTTCACAAGCGCCGGCGCGATCACGGCGCCGTTGAGGTTGATGATCATATGCATCGTGATCGTCGTCCACAGGCTGCTCGTACGCATGTAAATGTAGCCGAACATGATGCCGATGCCGAACGCGTAGAAGAACTGGTAGATGTTCGCATGGAACAGCGCGAACACGAAGGCCGAGAAGATGACGGCCGTTTTCTCGCCGAACAGGCGCAGTCGTGAAATGATCTGCTTCCTGAACAGCCACTCTTCCACAATCGGACCCAGGATTACGGCGAACACAATGTCCACCACAGGACTGTGACCCATGAGTTGGGTAATGGGGTTGATAGTGTTCGGCGCGAACAGGCCCATGAACACCGAACCGATAATGTTGCCCACATACATCACGGCGAATGTCATGACCAAGAACACGATGTACTGCTTGGCCGAGAGCCCGAACCTACGCGTTTTGACGGGTTTGATGCCGCTCATGTTCCAGATGGCCAGCGGAATGGCCACGCCATACAGCGGAACGTCCGACACGAGATACATCATCGCGTATTCCGCCGAAGTCCCCGAATGGATTGCCGTCGAGAATATGTTGGAGAGCAACGCCGTAAGCAGGTACCAGACCACAATCATGACGAGCAGTGACGCGGCGACGCGCGTATAGCGCTTGCGCGCAAGGGCGATGTTGCGCTCGTCTTGCGGAGTGCGCTGCTGGTTCATGGCTTGCCGGTACGGGTAAGGCATCGGCGGCCCGAACGGATTGCCTTGCGGCGCCCAATTTGGCGGCAGGTTCGGGTGTGGTGGCTGGTTCGGTGCGTTCACATTAAACCTCATTCATGATGGATGATTTTGGGTCAGTCGTTGTCCGCGGTTACCGACTGGTTGAACAGTTGCGCTCCATCCTGCGTCTTGACCGTCAGGTGGACGGTGGTGTTGCCCGCGTCTCCGCAAATTTCATCAAGCGAATCGGCAAGGTCCTGCAGGTCGTTGTGCGCCTGCTGCGGCGTCATCTGGTCGATGACTTTCTTGGCCTGCGTCTCATAGCCGTTCTCAAGCGTGAGCGTGGTGGTGACCGTGTCGCCCTTGGCTGTCACGGACGTCTGCACGCCCTGCGGCAGCTGGTTCATGACTTCCTGGAGCTGCTGCTGAAACATCTTCGAATTCACGAGCTGCTCCACGTTCTGGTAGGCGTGGTCGTCGGCCTCTTGGTCGATGCGCGATTCAAGGTCGCTCGTATACTGCTCGAGAAAATCCTCATGCGGGGTCGCGGACTTCGAGGAGCGGGATGACGCGGCTTGGGACGAGGAGGAGGCGGAGCTCATCGGCGCCGAATTCATGAAGTTGTTGAATTCGCCGCTGACCGTCATGAACGCGAACACCATGGAGACCACGCTGATCACGATGCCCGCGATGGCCAGTCCGCGGCCCTTTTCCTTCGTCTGGTTGATCTTGACCAGACCGACGATGCTCAAAATCAGGCCGAGGATCGCGATGAAGAACGAGCAGACAAAACCGGCGATCGCCAAGCCGTTCCAGCGGTCCGGATG
Source organism: Bifidobacterium magnum (assembly GCF_000741255.1). GTDB lineage: Bacteria > Actinomycetota > Actinomycetes > Actinomycetales > Bifidobacteriaceae > Bifidobacterium > Bifidobacterium magnum. The sequence goes on along the minus strand of NZ_JGZB01000004.1, from coordinate 160,993 downwards.
CTGCTGGTAGCGGTGCATCTGCATATAGTCGGGCACGGGTTGGCCCGGCTGACCCGGCTGCTGGTACGGATTTTGCTGGTACTGCTGTTGCGGCTGCTGGTATTGCGGAGCCTGATACTGCGCGGCCGGCTGCGGTTGCTGCGGCGGAATCTGGTCCGGCTGTTGCGGCTGGTTCTGCGGATTCTGCTGCGGCGGAAGTGGTTCCGGCTCGCCGTTGGGTTGCGTCATGATAGTTCTTTCTATTGAGTTACGAATTCTTCCTTCTCTAGTTCCCTACTATAACTGTCTTCCTTGGGACTACTACAGGATTCTCACTGAGAAATATGGGCGGACGCCTCCACGTCGCTGCCGCCTGTCGCGGCACGCTGTTCGAGCAAATCGCAGCCCGCAATCGCGCGCGCAACCGAGTCCATTACGGTCGACAACAGCACGTCTTTCTTGGCGAACGCGTAGATCTCGCCCGTTATTCCGTATGGTGTGAGCCCCGTAAATTTCACGATCGGCGACAGGTTCGGATTCATGACGTTCGCACAGTCTTTATTGACGAGTCCGAGCAGCGTCTGCGTCAGCATCTCGTCATCCGTACCGGACTTGGCGGTGAACGGAACTTTCACGAGCGACTCGAGCGACGGATCTATTTTTTCGACAGCGGTCGTACTCAGTATCGAATTTGGGATAAGCACCACGCTGCCCGACCGGCTGCGCACCACGGTCTGGCGCCACGTAATATCTTCCACGACTCCCGTAACGCCCGAAATATTGATGACGTCGCCCGGCGAAATGACTTTGCCGGCCATCAGATCGAAGCCCGAAATAATATTGGCGATCACATCTTTCAGGCCCAGCGAAACGGCAAGACCGCCGATGCCCAGCGCCGTGAACAATGTGGAGGGATTAATGCCGAAAATCGGCTGCAACACTGCGGTCAGCGCCAGCGCCACCACAATGATGCGCATCACGTTGATGAACAGTGACGCGTTGGGGATATTGGCTTTCTGCAATCCTTTGGCCATGATTCGGGCCAGCACGCGCGCCAGAATATAGGCGAGCACGGCCACGATCACGAGCCAAAGGATTTTCAGCCAGTTGTCACGAAAAAACGTGGTTACAGCAGTGAGAATGTCGTTGATCATAGGTCACTACTGTAACCGCACGCATGCGTGTGCGCGAAGGCGCACACCGCGAAATATTTAGCGCAGTACGCCTTCGATAAGCTTCGTGATGAGATCGGAATATGCGACGCCCGTGGCCTCCCACGCCTTCGGATACATGGAAATCGGCGTGAAGCCCGGCATCGTGTTGATCTCGTTGACCAAAATGTCGCCTTCAGGCGTCACAAACGTGTCCACACGGCTCAGGCCAGCACCGTCCACGGCGAGGAACGCGCGCACGGCCGTTTCACGCACACGCTGCAGCATGTCCTCGGGAAGGTCCGCGGGAACCTCCACATGGCTGGCGGCGGAGTCGGTGTACTTGCTGTCGAAATCGTAGAACTGGTCGTCGCCGCTGTTGCGCTTGTCGAGCACAATCTCGCCCGGCCAGCTGGCCTGCGGTTCGCTGCCCGGTTCCGGGCACAGCACGGCGCATTCGATTTCACGGGCCGTGATGCCCTGTTCCACGAGCACGCGCCAGTCATGCTTGGAAGCTTCGAACACGGCGGCGGCAAGCTCTTCAGCGTCGTCGGCGCGCTCCACCTTCGTCACGCCGAAGCTCGAACCGGCGCGCGACGGCTTGACGAACAGCGGGTACTGCAGGTTCGCGGCACGCACCTGGTCGAGGAATGCGCGGCCCTGCGAAGCGAACTGGTCCACATCCGAATAGTCGCGCGTGTCCAGCGTGATGCCCGGAGACACGTGGATGCCGGCGGCGGCCAGCAGCACCTTCGTGTAATGCTTGTCCATGCAAGCGGCGGACGCCAGCACGCCACAGCCCACATAAGGCATGTTGAGCATTTCGAAGACGCCCTGGATCGTGCCGTCTTCGCCGTACGGACCGTGCAGCACGGGAAGCACGGCGTCAATGTGACCGAGGGATTCGAGCGTACCGTCTTCGTTGCGGGCGAGGAAACCGTCCTGGCCCAGCGCGAAGTCGACCACCACATCGCGGCTCGTGGACGTGCGCTTGACCACGGGCATACCCTGGGCCATGTCCCAAGCGCGCGGATCGTCGCCGTCCACGATCCACTGTCCGTCCTTGGTGATGCCGATGAGTACGGGCTCAAACTTGTCCGTATCCAGGGCGCGCAGCACGCCGGCCGTGGAAATACAGGAAATGGAATGCTCGTCGGCCTTGCCGCCATACATGATCGCGATACGACGTTTCGTCATAATCCCTCGCTTGAAATCCTTCTATGGTGCGGACCCGGTGGCCCGCGTCTCTTTGTTGAGCCTACACCGGAAACGTAACAAAGCGTTGGTGGATATGACGCTCGCGTAACGTTGCGGGTTTGGCGCGTACGGAACTTGTATGAAAGGAGCCTGCGAAGCATGTGCTCCGTAGGCTCCTTGCTATTGATGACTTGCTGTTCGGCTTACTTTGCAGCTCACTCTTCGGTGACGCCGGCCGGGAACATTTCCTGCAGCATCTGCTTGCAGGAGATGCCGTCGGCGATCACACGGCTCATGGCGTCGGCCAGCGGAGTCTGCACGTGGTACTTCTTGCCCAGCTCCACAACAGCGGAAGCCGTAGCCACGCCTTCGGCCACACCGTTGGAGACCTTGGTGGCCTCTTCAACGCTCATGCCCTTGCCGAGGTTGGCGCCGAACGTGTAGTTGCGGCTCAGCGGGGAACCGCAGGTGGCGATAAGGTCGCCCACGCCGGCGAGTCCGTCGAACGTCTTCGGTTCGGCGCCCGCGGCTTCACCCACGGCCTTGAGCTCGGCCAGGCCGCGCGTTTCGATCATGGCGGCGGTGTTTTCGCCGTAGCCCGCGCCATGGGCCATACCCACGGCGAGAGCCACCACGTTCTTCAGGGATCCGCACAGTTCCAGACCGACCACGTCCGGGCTCACGAAGGCCTTGAAGTAGTCCGTGGTGCACAGCTTGGCCACGGTGTAGGCGTTGGCGATTGTGGTGCAGCCGACTACGGTGGCCGCTGGTTCGCGAGCGGCGACCTGCTTGCTCAGGTTCGGGCCCGAAATGGCGAGGAAGCGGTTGGACGGCAGGTCCAGCGCTTCGCATACGACTTCGTCCATGCGCTTGCCCGTGGTGCGTTCAATGCCCTTCATCAGCGATGCCACGAGCGTGGTTTCGTCGATGAGATCCTTGAATTCCACGAGCGCTTCGCGCGCGTGCTGGGCGGCGATGGCCACCACCACAAGATCGGCGTCCTTGACGGCCTCGGCGCGGTCGCCCGTGGCGGTCATGTTGTCAGGAAGCTTGTCCACGCTGGGCAGACGCACTGGGTTACGGTGCTCCGTCTGGATCGCCTTGACGATCTCCGGCTCAATGGCCCACATCATCACGTTGTTGCCGGCATCCGCCAGCACTTGGCCAAACGCCGTTCCCCAAGCGCCCGCGCCCAGTACAGTCACATTCGCCATTATCGGTCCCCTTTCGTTGGGTGAGTAGTTGTCGGTAAGTCTGTGTCAGGCTTTCATGTCGCGGCCCGCGTCACGCTCCGCGGGTGTCACATATGGATCCGCCGTTTCCGGAACGCGTTTCATGAGACGGTAGTCGTAGAACGTGTCCGGCGCCTTTTCACCGCGGATGTCGGCCATGATTTCCTTCATGCGCAACCGGATGCGGCGGGCGAGTTCGTCGGCATAGGATTCCGGCGGTTCATCTCCCCATGTGTCGCTGTCGGCAAGCAGATCGGAATAGTCGAGCTGCGTATCGAAAGCCATTACGACGTTCTTGCGCGGCCACGGCCACCACTGGTTGATGCTGGCGGCTCCCCATACGGCTGTCACATACAGCGGAATTTGGCGTCCCATGCGGCGCGAAGCTTCCAAAGCGATGAAGCCCACACCGTTTTTCATGCTCATCGGCCACTTTTGCGGGTCGCGCGTCAGCGTACCCTCGGGCCAAATCGTAAGCGGACGGCCCGTGGTAAGAATCTGAATGGAGGTTTCCTCAATGGCGCGCGCCTGACCGCTGCGGCGCTTGACGGGCTGCATGCCCACGGCCTGGAACCATTTGCCGATAATCGGCCATGACGCCATTTCGGCCTTCGCCATGAACCTTGGTCGCCGTCCCATCTGGAATTGCGCGCACATGGGAACGAACACGTCGAACAGCGTCACGTGCGTGGCGGCGCAAATATATGGGCCGCGTTCCGGGATGTTGTCCAATCCCCACGCATACGGACGGCAACGGTTGCGCAGCACGCGCGCGCAGCCTTCGAGAAGCCGATGCGTAAGCTTCGGATTCTGGTCGTTGATCTCCACTTCATGCACGTTGCGCGGGCCTGTCGGCAGCCAACGCGTGGGATCCACCAGAACATGCTCGCGCCGCAATTCGGCGAGACGCTCATTGCTCAACGGTTTCACGCTCGAACGTGGTGAAGGTTTTCCTTTGGATGCCATGCCACCCATTGTGCCCCAATGAATGTACTGAACATGCGCACTGTTAACCGTGCGCTTATTTTTCGCATGCGGTGTAGTGGAAAGGAAAGCTTCATACAGGTAGGAAACGCCTCATACAGATAAGAAAAAGCCTCCTACTGGAAAATCCAATAGGAGGCTAGGTCATATGCCGTCACATAACGTCACATAACGTCAGGCAACTGGCCGGATCGACTAGTCGATATCCGCGCCCAGTGCGTGCAGCTTGCCGCGGAAGTCCGCGTAGCCGCGGTCGATGAGCGAAATGCCGTGCACGTTGGACGGACCCTGGGCGGCGAGCGCCGCGATCAGGTGGCTGAAACCGCCACGCAGATCCGGTACGTCAATGTCGCAGCCCGTCAACGGCGTTTGGCCGAAGATGACGGCGGAGTGCTCGAAGTTGCGCTGCTGGAAGCGGCACGGCAGGGAGCCGAGGCATTCCTTGTACAGCTGGATCGTGGCGCCCATTTGCACGAGCGGCTTCGTGAAGCCGAAGCGGTTCTCGTACACGGTTTCGTGCACGATCGACAGGCCCTTGGCCTGCGTCAGCGCCACCACCAGCGGCTGCTGCCAGTCGGTCATGAAACCGGGGTGCACGTCCGTTTCGATGGCCACGGGCTTCAGGTCGCCGCCCGGATGCCAGAAGCGGATGCCTTCGTCGGTGATGTCGAACTCGCCACCAATCTTGCGGAACACGTTCAGGAACGTCATCATTTCCGGCTGCGTGGCACCCTTGACGAAAATGTCTCCATGCGTGGCCAGCGCCGCGGACGCCCAGCTGGCCGTCTCGATGCGGTCGGTCAGGGACGTGTGCGTGTAGCCCTTGAGTTCCTTGACGCCTTCAATGCGGAACGTACGGTCGACGTCCACGGAGATGATGGCGCCCATCTTCTGCAGTACGGCCACAAGGTCCATGATTTCAGGCTCGGTTGCAGCGCCGGACAGTTCCGTCTTGCCTTCGGCGAGCACGGCGGCGAGCAGCGTCTGCTCGGTGGCGCCTACGGACGGGTACGGCAGATGGATCTTGGCGCCGTGCAGGCCGTTGGGCGCGGTGATGTGGATGCCGTCTTCGTGTTCCTTGTCCACGTGGGCGCCGAGCTTGCGCAGCGTTTCCAGATGGAAGTCAATCGGTCGGCCGCCGATGTTGCAACCGCCCAGCGACGGGATGAACGCCTCGCCCAAGCGGTGGACCAGCGGGCCCGAGAACAGGATCGGGATGCGCGAAGATCCGGACAGCGTATCGACATCGGCCACGTCGGCCAGCTGCACATGCGTGGCGTCGATCGTGACGATACCCTTGTCGCCGTCCACATCCACGCCCACGCCATGAAGGCGCAGCAAATCGGACACTACATGCACATCGCGGATTTCCGGTACGTTCTTTAAGACGGACACGCCCGGAGCCAGGAGCGCGGCCACCATCGCCTTGCTCACAAAGTTCTTCGCTCCACGCACTTTAATGGTGCCGTTCAGCGGCTTGCCGCCTTCTACGTGTAGCACGTCGTCTTGCTTCTCGACCACGTTGTACCCTTTCAATTCACACAGATTTCAACGCTGCGCACACGATCGGCGTATGCGAGGTTATACTTTCACTACAGCTCAACAAGGTATTCTATTTCAGGAACTGCCAAATACCGCGCAAAACGCCACAATTGCTCCACAATTCCCCGCGCCGTGAATCAAGCCGTAACCCAAGCGCAAACCAAGCCGCGAACCGTCTAAAAACTCTTCCGGCAAACTTTTGTAGAAATCGCAAAGAATGCCCGCGTTCATCTCATTACCGGCCCGTTATGTGGTTGGTTAGAACAAGGCACTGCTGCCAATACTGGTCAACGGCAAACATGGCCAAGCACGGTCGAATCCGGAATCAAGACCGTTAAGACTCAGGGCGTAACCTCAAGGTTTTACCAAGGTAACCCCCTACCATCCGTAACAGAAGTCGGCAGACCATCAATCTAACTGAAAAACAATGCGAAGGAGCATAAGGCATGACTACGGTTGCTGTAATCGGTTGCACCCACGCGGGAACGTTCGCCACCACCGCCATTTTGCAGGAGCATCCCGATTGGGACGTCCACGTTTTCGAGCGCAACGGCACGGTGTCGTTCCTTTCGTGCGGCATTGCGCTGTGGGCGGGCGACCATGTGTCCGACCCGAAGAAGATGTTCTATTCCTCCCCTGAAAAGCTGGAGGAAGCGGGCGCCCACATGCACATGAACACGAACGTGACGAATGTGGATATCGACAAGAAGACCGTGGAATATGAGGACATCGCCACGGGCGACGCCTCCACGCTCCAATTCGACAAGCTTGTGGTCACCACGGGCTCGCGCCCTGTGGTGCCGCCGATTCCGGGCATCAAGTCCCCGCACGTGCAGCAGTGCAAGAACTGGGGCGACGCCGTGCGCATCAAGGAGCGCATGGCCGGCGCCAAGTCCGCCATCGTGATCGGAGCCGGCTACATCGGCGCCGAACTGGCCGAACAGTTCAGCCTCGCGGGCATCGACACCACGCTGATCGACGGCCTCGACCGCGTGCTGGCCAACAACTTCGACAAGCCCATCACCGACCAGGTGGAAGCCAAGTTCCGCGAGCATGGCGTCGAGCTGGCGCTCGGCCAGAAGGTCGTGTCGTTCCACGACAACGACGACAACACCGTCACCGTCATCACCGAGTCGGGCGAGTACACGGCCCAGTTCGCCATTCTAGCCATGGGCTTCCGCCCGAACACGGATCTCGTGCGCGGCCAGGTGGACATGCTGCCCAACGGCGCGATCAAGGTGAACAAGTACATGCAGGCTTCCGTTCCGGACGTGTATGCGGCTGGCGACTCCGCCACCGTCTTCTACAACCCGACGGGCCAGCAGGACTACATTCCGCTTGCCACCAATGCCGTGCGCCAAGGCCTGCTCGTCGGCGCCAACATCGAGAAGCCGACGCGCGAATACATGGGTACGCAGGCCACAAGCGCCGTGCAGCTGTATGACCTGTCCCTCGCCGCTTCCGGCCTGACCGAGGCCGGCGCCGAACGCCGCGGACTTTCCGTCAACTCCACCGAGCTCGTTGAGGACTATCGTCCGGCATTCATGATGTCGACGGCGCCCGTCACCTCGATCCTGACCTGGGATCCCGAGACGCGCGAAGTCAAGGGCGGCCAGTTCTGCTCCGAAGCCGACATTTCCGGCGCCGCGAACGTGATTTCCATGGCCATCCAGGCGCACTTCACGATCGACCAGCTCGCGAACGTGGACTTCCTGTTCCAGCCGAACTTCGACCAGCCCGTGTATTACGTGGGCGCCGTGGCGATGAAGGCGTGCGCCGAATAAATCCATAAGCTAGAGTCTGAATCATGAGCGAACATGATCATGACGTACGCGCACAGCTCGGGGAAGGTCAGGACCGCCGTCCTCTCTCGATTTCCGCACGGTTGGGACGTCTTCAGTTCCATCATTCCGGAAAGTTCCGCGTGCTGCAGTTCGCGGATCTTCAGGACGGCCCGAAAGTCTCGAAGGACGCGATCGCGCTGATGCGCGCGGCATTGGAGGCGGCGCGACCGGATATCGTCATTTTTACCGGCAACCAGATTGCCGGGTACGATCCGGCCTACGCCGCCACCTACCGCAAGCGCCGCTGGCGGTCCACCAATCCGAGCGAAACCGATATGGAGCGCACGAAAGCGCTGGTACGCCAGCAAATCGGCCAATTTGTGCAACCGTTGATCGACGCGGGCGTTCCGTGGGCCGTCACGTACGGCAATCACGATTTTCAGTGCGGACTGAGCAACGCCGAATTGGACTCGATTTATCGGGAATTCGAAGGTTGCGTAAACGGGGACGCGAGTGAAATCGGCGACGCGACATTCTGCCAGGAATATTCGGCCGCCCTTCCCGACGAACTCATTTTCGCCTGTGAGCCGGGCACATTCGGACTGCCCGTGCTCAATGAACAGGGCACACGTCCCGTACTCGGCCTCGTCTTGCTCGACTCAGGCGATTACGCGCGTTCCGGCGGATACGGAACGCCGTCGGCGAGAGGATTGAAATTCCTGAAAATCTGGCCGCGGATTATGGGACGTTCCGTACAATCCGTCGTCTTCCAGCACACGGCGATGCCGCAGTATTATGAACTGTTCCGTCCCGTCGCGGCCAACGCGGCGCACGCGATCGAGGGCTACCGCATGTTCGCGGGCCAGCATTACGTGCTCGACGAGACGAAAGTGCGTCCTGGCGGCTATCTGGGCGAAGGCGTGAGCTGTCCGGACACGGACGACGGCGAGTTCGCGATCTTGGAAGACACGAAGGGCTATTGCGCGGTTGTGTCCGGCCATGACCACCGCAACGCGTTCGACGGATCCGTACAAGGCATCCGCCTGATCGAGACGCCGACGTGCGGATTTGAGGCGTATGGACCGGTTCCGGCCAAACGTGCGGCACGATTGTTCGAGTTCGACATTCGCCACCCGTTCAATCCGCGTACGCAACTGCTCGAGTTCGGCGAGCTTGTCGGCAAGCCGAGTTCCAAGAAGGCGTATGTGTACGGCATGACGGCCGCGTCGAAATCGGAAAGCGAAGGCGTGGACCTGCTGCACAAGCCCAGCTGGCTGCGGCGCTTCTTCACATCGCTCATGAAATCGTGATGTGCGCGCCGCAAGTGCGCATATAAAAGAGGGACCCGTACTTCATTGGTGCGGATCCCTCTTTGTATTCAAGGTCGGCGAGCCTCGTTGCTTACCTCAAAAGTCTGTACAGAATTTTGAAGCTCGCTTAGCGGCTCAGGCTCGCCTTGAGCAAAGCGTCGGTCAGGTACTTGCCTGCGCCCATGACCAGCGGCGCGTAACGGCGGCCAGGGTTGGTTCCCATACGTCCGGACGGACCGGAGATGGAGATGGCCGCGATGACCTGTCCCGAGGCGTTGCGAATTGGCGCGGAGATGGAGCATACGCCCTCATCGCGCTCGTTGATGGACTCCGCCCATCCACGCTTGCGCACCGCGGCAAGTTTGGCCGCCGTGAACTTCGCGTGACGCAGTCCCTGGTGCAGACGCTCGGAATCTTCCCAAGCGAGCAGAATCTGGGCCGCGGAGCCCGCTTCCATCGTGAGCATGGCGCCCACGGGGATCGAGTCGCGCAAACCGCTGGCGCGTTCCACCGAGGCGATGCACACGCGCTGTTCGCCCTGACGGCGGTAGATCTGCGCGGATTCGCCCGTGCGGTCGAGCAGGGTCTGCAGAATCGGTCCGGCAGCGGCCAGCAGGCGGTCTTCGCCCGCGGCGGCGGCCAGTTCCGCAAAGCGGGAACCGAGCACAAAACGACCGTGCTGGTCGCGCAATACGAAACGATGACGTTCGAGCGCGATGGCCAGACGGTGTGCGGTTGGACGAGCAAGTCCCGTAGCGGCGACCAGCTGACCCAAGGTAGCCGGGCCCGATTCCAGGGCGTCCAAAATCTTGACGGTCTTGTCCAGCACACCCACGCCGGAATGAATTTCATTGTCGGTCACGAGACGACTTGCTTCGCTCTTGGCCGGGCTGGGTGTCGGGGCATTTTTGATTTGCTGGAATACCTCAGCGTTCAGCGTAGTTGTTGTCATACGCACGATTATTACATCTCAAATACTGAAATTCCAAATCAGAGATATGCAGGTTTTGTGAATTCCCCCCGAATATGCCTTAAAAACCCTTGAAATCAAGCTTCTTTAGACTATTTTTATGATTTTTATCATGCACATAAAATCTCCTCATTTCACATCGTGACATTACGAAATGATTACAAATTCATATTCCCTAGTCTTGTCGCATTAGTCAGAAAAGTACGGAAGGTACATTATGGGGAAAACGCTTGCCCAAAAAGTTTGGGACGACCATGTTGTGCGGCACGGGAGCAATGGGGCGCCCGACCTGCTGTACATCGACCTCATGCTCATGCACGAAGTGACAAGCCCGCAAGCTTTTGACGGCCTGCGCGTGGCTGGGCGCACACCGCGCCACCCCGAATTGCTGATCGCCACCGAGGACCACAACACGCCAACGGTGAATATCGATTGCCCGAATCCGGACGCCACTTCCGCGCTGCAATTGAGCACGCTGGAACGCAACTGCGAGGAGTTTGGCATCCGCCTGCACGGGCTCGGCGACGCCGACCAGGGCATTGTGCACGCATTTGCGCCCATGCTGGGCCTTACACAGCCCGGCATGACCATTGTATGCGGCGACTCCCATACGTCCACGCATGGGGCCTTTGGCGCCCTTGCATTCGGTATTGGCACGAGTGAAGTCGAACATGTGATGGCCACGCAGACGCTGAGCCTGAAGCCCTTCAAAACGATGGCCGTCAATGTCAACGGCGTATTGCCGCCCGACGTGACCGCCAAAGACGTGATTCTGGCGATTATCGCCAAAATCGGCACGGGCGGCGGACAGGGATATGTCATCGAATATCGCGGCAGCGCCATCGAGCATATGACGATGGACGAGCGCATGACGATCTGCAACATGTCGATTGAAGCGGGCGCACGCGCCGGCATGATCGCGCCCGACGACACGACGTTCACGTATCTCAAGGGCCGTCCACACGCGCCGCAGGGCGAACTCTGGGACATGGCCGTCGACTACTGGAAGACGCTGCGCACGGACGACGACGCCGTATTCGACAAGGAAGTGACGCTGGAAGCCGCCGAACTTGCGCCTTTCGTCACCTGGGGCACGAACCCCGGCCAAGGCGTCCCGATTTCTCAAAGCATTCCCGACCCCGACTCGTTCGAGGACGCCACGCAACGCAACGCCGCACACCGTGCACTCGATTACATGGATCTGGAACCGGGAACGCCGATGAAAAGCATTCCCGTCGACACGGTATTCATCGGATCGTGCACGAACGGACGCATTGACGACCTACGCGAGGCCGCGGCCATCATGAAAGGCCGCAAGAAAGCGGACTCGATCCACCGCGTACTCGTGGTGCCTGCGTCGTCGCGCATCCGCATCCAAGCCGAAGAAGAGGGACTTGACAAGATCTTCGAGGAATTCGGCGCGCAATGGCGCAATGCGGGCTGCTCGATGTGCCTGGGCATGAATCCCGACCAAATGGTCGCGCATGAACGCGCCGTCTCCACATCGAACCGCAATTTTGAAGGACGGCAGGGCAAAGGCTCGCGCACGCATCTCGTATCTCCGCAGGTGGCGGCGGCGACGGCCGTCATGGGAACCATTTGCACGCCCGCCGATCTGCCCAGCCTGATGGAAGCTTAAGGAATACGCATGGAAAAACTTGTAAGCATTACGGCCACGGGAGTTCCGCTGCGCCGATCGAACGTGGACACGGACCAGCTGATTCCCGCCGTGTTCCTCAAGCGCGTGACGCGTACGGGATTCGAGGACGCGCTGTTTTACGCGTGGCGTCGCGATCCGAATTTTGTGCTCAACCAGGACGCCTACCGCGACGGCAAAATTCTCGTGGCCGGCGAGGAGTTCGGTATCGGCTCGAGCCGCGAGCATGCAGTATGGGCGCTGCATGACTATGGATTCCGTGTGGTCATTGCGCCAAGCTTTGCGGACATTTTCTACGGCAACACTGCCAAGAACGGCGTGCTGGCCGCAATTATGCCGCACGAATCGATTGAGCTGTTGTGGGACGAGCTTGAGGCGCATCCGGGCATGCAGCTGACGGTGGACCTGGAATCGCGCACGGTGACGTGCGGAGATACGGTACTGCCGTTCGAAGTGAACGATTATGTGTGCTGGCGCCTCATGAACGGGTACGACGACATCGACCTGACGATGCAGCACGAGGATGACATCGCCGCCTACGAAGTCATGCGCGCCGAACGGTTCCCGTTCAAGCCGCAGACGCTGCCCGCCGTTACGGAGGGCGAGGCATTCGTGACGTCCGCGCGCGAGCCCGAGGAGGAACCCGACTGGGCCGGCCCGATCTCGGACCGCTAGGAGGCTGATTTCGAGGTGCTAAGAGGTTAAATTCCAGACCGTTGAAGGGCCGGGGCGCGCAGAGGTTTCTGTTTCCTCTGTGGCGTCCCGGCTTTTTATTGGAGGATGGGATTCTTTCTCTGTAGTTTCTATTTCTTCTGCGCTGCTTCTTTTGCGTTGCTTCTTCTGCATTTTGAGACATGAAACCCGGCGTGCCTGTCGCAAAATGCAGAAGTTGGGGAAAGTGTTGAGGGTTTGTACCGCGGACGGTACGAGTTCTCCAAGGGTTTGGCCGGTTTGTGCGCCCACTGTACCGCGGACGGTACGGGTTCTCCAAGGGTTTGGCCGGTTTGTGCGCCCACTGTACCGCGGATGGTACGCAACCACCACGGATCGGGCAAAAGAGATACAGAAACAAAAAACCCTCGCCGAAGCGAGGGTTCTTTATTGGCTGGGATGCCTGGACTCGAACCAAGAATGGCTGAACCAGAATCAGCTGTGTTGCCAATTACACCACATCCCAATTTGGCAGGCGCTCCAACTGTTTCCAGTTGAAGGTCGTACCCCCGACCGGATTTGAACCGGTGTTGGCGCCGTGAGAGGGCGTAGTCCTAGACCGCTAGACGACGGGGGCGTTGTTTCCATTGCTAGAAGCAACAGAAAAGAAATATACGCGTCATGCACTCATTGCGCAAATCACGGCGTGTCGCGTGTATTTCCAACGGTTCATAGCCAGTTGGCCAACCGCCGCCCCATCATGAAGCAACAGTTGGCCAACTAATTTTTTGCGATTTTTATCGATTCCGCGTTAGCAGTTATCGATTCCGCGCCGGCAGGTATCGATCGCTACCGGCTGCGGACCAAAATCATCCGACGAATCACTTGGCAGCCTTGGCGGCCAGGATCTCGTCCACATGCGCGCGCAGGTTCTTCAGGCGCGCGATCGACACGGGCTTGCCCACGACCTCCATGGACTCGAACAGCGGCGGGGACACGCGGCGGCCGCTCAGGGCCACGCGCACAGGGCCGAAGGCCAGGCGCGGCTTGTAGCCGCCGTCCTCCACGAGCGCCTTGTTCAGCGTCTCGTGCAGGTTGTCGGTCGTCCAGTCGGCCTCGTCCACGGCTTCAAGGGCGGCGATGGCGGCGTCGAGCACTGCCGGGGCCGATTCCTTGATCTGCTTGTGGGCGTCGGCTTCGGGCTCCAGATATTCGTCCGTGCTCAGCAGCGAACCGACCATGCCCGGCACTTCGCCCAGCAGGCGCACGCGCGTCTGCACGAGCGGAGCGGCGGCCGTCAGGATCTCGCGCTCGCGCGGCGTCAGATCTTCCCACACCTTGGCGGACACGAGGCCCTCGCGGAACAGGTACGGGACAGAACGGTTCAGGAAGTCCCGCGGCTCGAGTATACGGATGTGCTCGGCATTGATGGAGATGGCCTTGTCGAGGTCGAAGTGCGCCGGGTTCGCCTTCACGTTGCGCACGTCGAACGCCTTGATCATCTCTTCCATCGAGAAGATGTCGTTGTCCGGGGAGATGGACCAGCCCAGCAGCGCCAGGTAGTTGAGCAGGCCTTCCTTGATGAAGCCGTTCTCGCGGTGCAGGAACAGGTTGGATTCCGGATCGCGCTTGGAGAGCTTCTTGTGGCCTTCGCCCATCACGTATGGCATGTGGCCGAACAGCGGCATTTCCTTGGAGACACCCAGCTCCATGAGGTAGCGGTAGAGCACAATCTGGCGAGGCGTGGAGCTCAGCAGGTCTTCACCGCGCAGCACGACGTTGATGTTCATCATGGCGTCGTCCACAGGGTTGGTAAGCGTGTACAGCGGATCGCCGTTCGGGCGCACGATCACATAGTCCGGTACGGAACCGGCCTTGAACTCGATTTCGCCACGGATCAGATCGTTGAATTTGATGTCCTCGTCGGGCATCTTGATACGCAGGGCCGGCTTGCGGCCTTCAGCGCGGAACGCTTCCTTCTGCTCTTCGGTCAGGTTGCGGTCGTAGCCGTCGTAGCCGAACTCCTTCGGGCGGCCCGCGGCCTCGTTGCGGGCGGCGATTTCTTCAGGCGTGGAGAAGGACTCGTAAGCGTAGCCGGCGTCGAGCAGCTTCTGGGCCACATCGGCGTAGATCTGGCCGCGCTCGGACTGGCGGTACGGACCGTCCGGGCCGCCCACGTTGATGCCCTCGTCCCAGTCGATGCCGAGCCACGTCAGGGCGTCGATGATCTGGTTGTAGCTCTCTTCAGAATCGCGCTGCGCATCGGTATCTTCGATGCGGAACACGAGCGTGCCGCCCGTGTGGCGGGCTTCAGCCCAGTTGAACAGCGCCGTACGGACCATGCCTACGTGCGGCGTACCGGTCGGGGACGGACAAAAACGAACACGAACGTTCTCTGGAAGCTGCGGCTTCACAGACTCTTGTAGATCTTCACTCATGAAGCACTATTGTGGTCTCACGTTCCGACGTTCGACCCACACCGTTCCGCCGTCCTGTCCGGCCCCGCAAACACGCTTTACAGCTCGACTTCCGGTTTGGTCGGATCGTCCTTGACGTGCGCGAATTTGGCGGCCAGCGCCTCCTTGTTCTTGCGCTCGTCCTCTTCCTTGGCGCGCAGCTTCGCTTCGGCGGCATCCCACAGCACATCTTCCTTGTGCTTGCGCCATTCAGCCAATGCCAACGGCGCGAGAATACGCGCGAACGCGAGCGCCGAATCGCCGGAGTCGCTGTACTCCCCGTTGCGCATCGCGTATGCGGCCAGCAGGCCGTGGATCTGTTCGGCCGTCGCGCCGACGCGCGGTACGGCCAGCAGTTCGCACAGTTCGTTCATGAACAGCAGCAGCGGCAGCGCGGCACGTTCGACGCGTTCCATTTCCTTGCCGTCCACGCCGCCGATTTCGTGGTCGGGCACGTGCGCGACGGCGCTGATCATTTTATCGACATGCACGATGATGCTCGCGAACCGCTGCGCAATGGCGTCGGCCTCGGTATTGAGCACGTACTGCTCGTCCTGCTCGATGGCGGCTTGCATGTCGTTCTGGAAATGCTGGGCCAGCTCCTGCACACGTTCCACAGTCTTGTCGCTCCAGCCCGCTTGCAGCAGGTCGGCGGCCTCGAGCAGCACCGTCACGTCCAGCGAGTCGCTGTAGGTGTCCATCGCGTCATACGCATCGTTGGCGGCCAGCAGCGCGTCGACAATGCGCTGCGGGCAGCCCGGAATTTCGTCGGCGCCTTCGTAGACGTATTCGGCGTCGTTCATGCGTACGCTCTCGCCTGTGGTGATCGTGGCGATCGCGCGCGTCAGGCGCACCTGCAGGTCCTCTCCGTAGCGCGCGTCGTTATCCATGTATTCCGCTTTGGTCAGCGGCCACAGGCGCATGAGTTCGCTTGCGGCCCCGCACGCTTCCCTGATCTGGCTCGTCGCGGCGATTTGTTGCGTCAGCTGGTCCATGAGTATCCCCTGTCTTTTGTATTGTGGCTCGTCACTTCACGCCGGCGGCCGGGTCGACGTACGTGATCGACAGCACGCGCTTGGTTTCGGAATCGAATGTGATGGACGTGATGGAGGCGAGCGCCGTGTGGCGCAGCAGCATGTTGTGTTCCGGATGTCCCGTTTCCAGCAGGTGACGGAACGACCAGATCGGCGACTCGTGGGAAACGACGATAATTTGCTCGCCCGCGTACTGCTCGATTTTTTCGAAACTGAAATCGCGCACGCGGTTCGCGATTTCGCGGTACGTCTCTCCCCAGCTCGGTTTCCACAGATTCTTGACGAGGCGCCAGTTGCCGTTCTTCCAGAGTGCGCCTTCGCCGTGTCCGATGCGCTTGCCCCTGAATTCGTTGCGCGCCTCGATAATGCGGTCGTCCGTGATCAGTTCCAGCGGCTGTTCGCCTCGCGCCTGGCGCGTGGCGTTAAGCGCCGTCAGAATCTCGCCGGCCGTTTCCCTGGTACGGTCGAGCGGCGAGGAGTAGACAGCGACGGCCGTGTTGATTTGCGGATTTTGCGCGATGTAGCGTCCCGTGGCGCGCGCCATGCGCACGCCTTGTTCGGACAGATGGAAGTCGGGAAGGCGTTCATAGAGCAGATGGTCCGGATTGAAGACTTTGCCGTGGCGAACAAAATTGATAGTGGTGGCGCTCATGAAGGCTCCTTTCCGTCCCGAATGCTTGCTGCACTTCACTGTACGCGGTTTTACTGTAACAAACTCCAGTCCCGGAAAACTCTTACGGTGAGCGCACAATTTTGCCCCGAAAATACGCGTGTCACATATTGCATAGCGATAGAGTATTGCCGTGATTCATCGCCTATGATGAACAGCGCTGGCAATGTTGTTAGCGCTCCCGTCCATCCGACCATCCCATTATTTGCATCCGAGGACTCTTATGCGCTCCACTTCGCGCAACCTACTGAAGGATTTAGGCCACCGCATTTTTGACGGATACGCCCAACTGTTGCGTATCCCCCACACGCTGCGCTTTACCGTAGGCGCGGTGATCGCGTGCATGCCGTACCCGATGGTCGGCATGACGATCACGATCGCCGTACAGTTCCATTACGGCAACTACAAGCTTGCGGGACTGCTCACGGCCATCCAGGCCATTGCCGGCGCCGTGTTGAGTCCCGTGTTGGGTACGCTGATCGACCGGTTCGGACAACGTGTCATTTCCATTCCGTCTATCATCATCTGGACGGCGGCCGCCACGGCCATGGTCTCGTGCATCAACGCACAAGTAGATCCGTGGATTTTGTACTGCATTGTGCCATTCCTCGCGTTCGTGCCGCCGTGGGGCGCCATGAGCCGCTCGCGTTGGACGAATATCCTCAAGCAGGACCGTGCGGGCGTCAACCGCGCCATGTCGCTATGCGGCGTGTTCGACGAGGCCATGTGGGCCATCGGCAATCCGCTGGCGTCCATTCTGGCCGTGATCTCGGGCATTCTCGCGTTCTCGTTTACGGGCGTATGCGTGATTATCGGCGCCCTCATGTTCCTGACCGAATTGAGCACAGAGCCCAAGAGCCAAGTGGCAATGGCGCGCGAGGAAGGCATCTCGCCCAAGGAGTTCCGCCTGCGTGAAGACGAGAAGGCGCGGGTTATGCGCGCCACGACGGCCGAACGCGACATGCGCGCCAGGCTTCTCGCCGAAGGCCAGAGCGAGGAAATGGCCGACCGCGAGGCGAAGGGCGCCTACGAACGTGCGCTTGCGGGCAAGAAGGAATCGATTTGGAGCGCGGGCCTTGTGGCCGTATGCGCCACATGGTTCGGCCTTGGCGCGTTCCAGTCGGCAGCCGGCATCTCGATCATTTCGTTCGCCACCGAGTCGAACATGAAGCAGTACACGGGATTCGTGTTCGCCTGCTTCTCGATCAGCTCGCTGATGGGCGCGCTTATGTATGGCGCGAAAAACTGGGTGATTCCGCTCTGGAAGCGCTTCTATTTCTGCCTCGCCGTAGTGAACTTGGGTGTGGCGACATTCCTGTTGGCCAAGCATCTGTGGGTCATCATGATCATCTATCTGATCATTGGCGTGTGCCAGGCCCCGACCTGGGTCAACGGCAACCAGCTCATGCTGCATTTGGTGCCGCAGTCGCGCCTTACCGAAGGCATGGCGTGGATGGGCGCCATGAACTCGATCGGCGGCTCGGCGGGCTCAGCCATCGCGGGCGTGTTCATTGACGACTACGGTTCGCACGGCGGTTTCATGGTGGTGACGGCGCTCGCCATCACGTCGCTGGTCATCGCATTCTGCGGGTTCAAGCAAATCAAGACGAGTACAGAAACGCCGGTGCTCACGGAAGTGTGAGACACCGGCGTCGCATGGGCCTTGGGGCTGGAATTATCGCCAGCCCTTGGGCGTATGCTCAATCGACCACATGCCAAGCTTGTGCGAGAAGCTGTTTTCCCATTTGGCTTCGAGCTCCTCTTCGGTATACGTGTTGCCCTTCTTCTGCAGCTTGTCCATGATGGCCGTGTGCGTATCGTCGAGCAGCATCTTGCGGATCACGAAGTTCCAGATGGCGACCACGAACGTGGCGATGATCTTGCCCATATTCGTGCGCAGCACATACTCCACATGCTGGGACACATAGGCGTCGGTGTTCATGCCGTAGGTGGACAGCCAGATGATGAAGTTGTTGATGAACAGGCCCACCACGGCGGAGAACAGGAAGATGAGCACTTCCATCCAGTGCGCCATATCGGGACGGTGCTTGAACACGTACTTCATGCTTGCGAAGTAGTTGAAAATCAGCGAAAGCGTAAAGGAGATCGTTCCGGCGATCACATTGTGCATGTGGAAAAGGATCACCAGGAAATTCAGGATACCGAAATCCAGAACGGCGGCGATAATGCCGACCACACCGAATTTCAAAATCTGTTCAATCAATTTTTTCACAGCATACTATTAAACACCGCAGCACAAACCTAGCGACTTTTGTTCATATTTCCATGCAATTCCCATGAAAAACCGCAATCGGTTCCTACACTGGAACACAGTGGTTTCCACCAACAGTTTGACCAACACGGGAGGATATTATGCCAGTCATTCACGTACACACTTCTGAAGAGTTGAGCCTCGGCCAGCGCGACGCACTCAAGGCGCATTTCGGCCGCGCCATCACGGCGGTGCCGGGCAAGACCGAGCAGTGGCTCATGTGCATCTTCGAAGATAGCCCGATGTACTTCGGCGGCGACGACACCACGCCAAGCGCCTATGTTGAGGTCAACGTGTTCGGCGACTCCGTGGCCCGCGAGAACTGGGAAAAGCTCACCACCGAGATCATGGGCGCGTTCAAGGCGGAAACGAACATTCCGAACGACCGCACCTACATCCGTTACACGGCAACGAAGGACTGGGGCTGGAACGGCAGCAACTTCTGATCGCTCCGTACAGCGCATAACGCGATAGATCCGACTCATTGCAAAAGGCCCGCAGCATATGCTGCGGGCCTTTTGCGTAGTGCGTCAATTACGGGAAGATCACACGATCTTCGGCATCGGCGTGGTCAGCGACGTCGTCAAGTTCACCTGGACAACGCCGGCGCCCGTATGCGGTTCCACCTTCTTGAGCGTTACCGTACGCTCGTCGGCGGGGGCCGTGTCGTCGTCGGTCATCGTGGCCGGGGACTTGACGGCCAGCAGCGCCAGTTCCGTAATGTCGAAACCGGCCGACTTGCACAGCCTTGCCGCGGACAGCAGCGAATCCGTGAAGCCGTCCTTGAAGATCACACGCTCACGCGGCACGCCATACGCCTTCTCGGCAGTCCAACGCAAGTTCTCCACGAGCGACATGCCCTTGTGGCTGTGCACGGCCGATGGCATCGGATGGTTCTCAATCGCGTCGATCAGCGGATCAAGCTGGTCGGCGATGCCCTCGCCGCCGTCACGGAACAGGTTGCCGATAATCGGCGTACGGAAGCCGAGTTCCTTGGCCTCTTCACGCAGCTCCGGAATCTCGCCGTCTTCGCCGTCCCACAGGTTGATCAGCGGGAACGTTGGAATATCGAGATTCTCCAAATGTTTCACGTGGAACGGGTAGCGCCACTGCAGCGCCGGGTCGTCACGCCACGTGGTGGCGCGCGTCACGATCACGGCGAAGGACGGCCACTGCGCACCATATTCACGGCACGCGATATCGAGCCACTTCTGGGCGCCGGCGTCGGCGCCGTAACCGGCTTCCACCACAACCACGTCATGCAGCGAGCAGGCCATTTCCACGGACACGAGCGACGGAATGCCGAGCGACACGTTGCCGAACGGACCGCAGTGCAGGTAGACGGGAGAACCCTGCTGCGTCTGCGTCTTGACGGGCTTGACGGCGTCGGTCAGGATGTTCGTGATGCGCCACAGGTCGACGAATTCACGGAACAGCACGGCCTTGCCGTCTTTCGTGCCCGCGATCATGTTGCCCACGCGCTCGGAAATCTCTTCCATGGAACGCGACAGCACCACAATCTGCATGAGTTCGCTGGCCGGCGTCAGCACGGTGCGCTCGGGCACGTTCGCCTTGCCGCGGTCCACCACGGTGGCGCGCAGCATGCGCGACGGCACTTCGGAGACGCGCGGCACGAGCACCGTGTCGATCAGTCCGTCGTCCACGGCCTTTTCTGCGAACGAGGCGAGCAGGTTCTGGGCGTTTTCAATGGCGGCCATTTCTCCACACAGGCCCCAGTCGGCCAGTTCGGGGTGTTCCAGCGACGACTTGCCGCCGCCCGAAGCGCCACCCTTGGAACCGGCTGCGGTAATGCCCATGCTCGGTTGGCGCAGTACGGCGGCCGCGTCGATGCCGCGCTCACGCAGCGCGTCGATAAGAGCGATAGTGGCGGTGGTCTTGCCTTCGCCACGGGAAGCCTTCAGCGGTGTATCCGAGGTCACGAGCAGGATCTTGCCGTGTTTGCGTGGCGCATCCGGATTCTTCTTCAGCTCTTCAAGATAGCCAAATGCGTCAATTTTATCCACCACTCCGTATGGCATGGTGAATTCGTCAATAGTCTTCACTTGGTTCCTTTCTGTATTGTGCGTAAGCTTGCGCGATTCCCGTACTGCTTGGGTTTAGAAGTCGGACATGCTGAAGGCGTTCTTCATCTGCATGCTCGCCGTATACAGCGTGTCATTAAGCAGTGTATCCGTTTCATGTTGCAGTTTGAAGGCCATGTCGTCGTTCATGGATTCGAGCACCTTGCGCACGTCTTCATTGCGGACTGCTTCAATGATGCTGTCGGGATCCATCGGCTCGAGGGCCTCGTCGTCGACGGGCACGAGCTCGTCGACGCGGGCGTCGGCTTCATGCACCATGTGGTGGCCGAGACCGCCCATCTTCTCCTGGTAACGCTCCACGAAGGCCGCGGTGTCACCGAACGCGGCGTTGCACATCACGGCGATAATGCGGTCGGCCCAGTAGATGTTGTCCGTGCTTACGCGCGTGGTCGTGTTGGACACGTACTCCGGCATGGAGTTCACGTTCGGGAAGAACGGCACGAGGGCGTTGAACGGGTTGGAACCGAAGGACATCCACTGCACGGCGCGGTTGGCCTGCGGGCGGTACGGACGGATCTGCATGACGGCGAGCTGGCTCTGGCGATTGATGCCGATCGGGCGGAACAAGTGACGCGTCACTTCCGTGCCCGTCTTGCCGTACGGATCGTAGTCGGTGCCCTGGTAGTGCGAGCTCAACACGTACTTGATGTCTTCCATCGTGATCTTGTGGTCGGGCTGGCGGCACCACGGAATATCGTCGCTCGTCGGCTTGTGGTCGGCATCCTCGCCGTCCCAGACCTCGTCGTACGGGTTCAGGTAGCGCTGCATGAACCATGCGCGCGGCGTGTTGTAGACGTGGTCGGAATCGGAGTGGGAGCCGAAGGCTTCACGCGGGTTGAACGGGCTGACGGATTCCACGGACAGGTCGAGGTAATTGTCCTCAATGAACTCGGCCAGATCGGCGGAGCACATGTGGTTTTCCTGATCGCCCAAGGCGTCCTCGATGTCGAATTCGTCGATGCCCAGCTGGTTCGGCATCGTCACGTAAGCCTCGTCGGGCACGCGCTTGGCGATCCAGTGATGGCCGCCGACGGTTTCGAGCCACCAAATCTCGTCCACGTCGGAGAACGCGATGCCGTTCATTTCATACGTGCCGTACTCTTCGAGCAGTGCACCCAAGCGCTGCACGCCTTCGCGGGCCGTCTTGATGTAAGGCAGCACAATCGTGAGCATGTCCTCTTCGCCAATGCCTCCCGGCACTTCCGGCTCGTCGCCGCGGGCCGGCTGGTACTCGACGAACGGGTCGGCGCCCAGCACTCGCTCGTTCGTCGTGATCGTTTCCGTGGCGCTCATGGCTACGTTCGCTTCGTTGACGCCGGCTTCGCCCCAAATGCCCTGCTTGAGATCCGCATTCGGCACGCAGGAATACTGCAGCGGGTTCTCCGGCAGCTCGATCGTCACGTGGCTGATCACGCTGCGGTACGTGCGCGGCTGATCCTCGGGGTGCACAATGATCAGCTTCTTCGGATCGAACTCGCCATTGGCGCTATCCTCGTTGCGCGCGATGATCGTGGATCCGTCGTAGCTCGCGTTCTTTCCGACCAAAATGGTGGTGCAGGCCATTACTCTCTCCTTGTTGTGCTTCATAAACACAAGACGGATGCGCCAGCACACTGCCGTATACGTGGCGCATCCGTCTCATGATTACCATGTCATGGTATCGATTGTAATTATTGCTCTCCCCCACCGTGCTGATGCTGATGGTGGTGGGCAATGCCGCGTGCCAGCGCTACCGCGGTGTATCCAAGAACAAGCGCTGCCATCGCCTCAACCATGGTTCGTCACGCCTTTCCCGTAATAAACATGGCGCCCTCGTCACACACATACTGGCTCTTGCGCATGGCGTGGATCATCTCATTCATCCAGAATCCGTTCTCCAAACCTTCCAGCGGCTTCGTGGAGCCCCACACCTCGAGGAAGTAGTCGTGGTCCTTGTCCGGCGGAACAGGTCCGTTGTAACGCATCGTGAGCGCCGGATCCTGCGGACGGCCCAGCAACGGGGAGGCGGAAGAATTGCGGCCCTGGACGGCCTGCGGAATCATGGCCGGCATCATGCGCGAGAAATCGGCCGGAATGGACAGCGCATGCGGATCGCTCGGATCGAACATGATTGCGTCCACCGGAAGATTCGCGACGGTCCAGTGGATCCACTCGAATCCGCACACTGGAATGGAGTCCGGATCCACGAATTGCCAGTGCAGGTATTTCGTATGCGGATCCAGGCGATCGATAAAGAACGGGAACGACACAATCGGTTCCCCGTCGAGCTTGTTCGAGTCGGGAGCGGCTTTCGCGTACTCGTCGGGAATGACGTCAAAATCAGCAGACACTAACATGATGATTCCTTTTATATTTTCTTGCCAACGTCTTTTCTGTGCCCATTCATAATCGAACGGATTTCCTCAGAGTTTACTGAAATTTTCTATGAGCGTGCTGAAAGGCGGACGCATACGAAAATGGGCCCGACAAGCGGGCCCATTTCCATGTTACCTATGCATAAAAAGTGAATTCAACCAGTGATCAGTCTTCGTTCCAGCCTTCCATCGTGCACCATTCGGCCGGGTGATAGAACTCGCCGTTGAGGGCGCGGGCCGCGAGCTCGCGGGCCTCTTCCATCGTGTGCTGGGCCAGTTCGGCGCGCACGTCGTCCAGCGCCACCGGCGTCATGGACAGCGAGTTGACACCGAGGCCGGCGAGCACCACGGCCAGATCCGGATCGGCGGCGGCTTCACCGCACACGCCCACGGGCATGCCCTTGGCGTTGCCGGCGTCGCAGATGAGCTTGATGGCGCGCAGCACGGCCGGGTGCCATGCGGTCTGGTAGTTGGACACGGAGCCCAGCGTACGGTCGGCGGCCAGCGTGTACTGCGTCAGATCGTTCGTACCAATGGAGACGAAGTCCGTAACGTCGGCGACCTTGTCGGCCATGAGGGCCAGCGAAGGAACCTCGGCCATGGAGCCCACGAACTTCAGGCCGTAGCTCTTGCCGAGCTTCGTGAAGAAGTCGGCTTCGAACTCGTCGGAGACCATCGGGGCCATAACCCATAGGTTGGCGTTCGTCTGGGCGTCGGCGGCGGCGAGGGCCTTGAGCTGGTCCTCGAGCACCTTCTTGTGCTGGGACAGCGTACGCAGACCACGCAGGCCCCGAGCCGGGTTCGGCTCGTCTTCCGGAGTCAGGAACGGCAGCGGCTTGTCGGCGCCGGCGTCGAGCAGACGGATGACGACCTTCTGCCCCGGGAACTGGCTGAGCAGCTCGGTGTAAGCCTTGGTCTGCTCTTCCATGCTCGGCGGTTCGGCGTTGCCGAGGAACAGGAATTCGGTACGGAACAGGCCGACGCCTTCGGCGCCATACTCGTGCGCTTCCTTCGCGTCGGAAGGCTTGCCAACGTTGGCCAGCAGCGGCAGCAGCGTGCCGTCCTTGAGCTGTCCCGGCTGGCCGCGCAGTTCCTTGGCCTTCGCGGCCTTGGCCTTGGCGGCGTGCGCTTCTTCAACCTGCTCGGCGCTCGGGTCGGTGATGATTTCGCCCTTGGCGGCGTTGACGATCACTTCTTCGCCATTCTTCAGATCGGCGGCTTCAGCGGCGGACACCACGGCCACAATGCCGCGGGCGCGGCACAGGATGGCCGTGTGGGAAGTCGGGCCGCCTTCGGAGGTCACAATGGCGAGCGTTTTGGTCATGTCGAGCGAAGCGGTATCGGCGGGAGACAGGTCCTTGGCCACGAGCACAAACGGCTTGTCGCTGTCCGGAACGCCCGGAGCCGGCAGGCCCATGAGGTCGGCGATCACACGCTGGCCGACATCGTGCAGATCGGCGGCACGTTCACCCTGGTAACCGCCAATGGCGCGGAACATGTCTTCCACGGCGCCGAAGCCTTCGAGCACGGCGCGTTCACCCGTCTTGCCCTGGGCGATGAGGTCCTTGATGGACGCGGCCAGCTGCGGGTCGGATGCGAACATGGAGATGGCCGTAAGAATCTCGGCGGCCTGCTTCGTGCCCTCGTCGCCGTTCTTGGCTTCCTCTGCGCGCTTGGTGAGGTCGGCGTTCACGGCGTTCAGCGCCTTCATAACGCGCTCGGTCTCAGCTTCTGCGGAAATGGAATTGTTGCGGGCTTCGTCCTTTGGTTCCGGCAGTGGATCCGCCATACGAAGCACTGGGCCGACGGCTACACCGCGACCGATGCCAACACCCTTGATGATCATGTGCTCTCCTTCATTGGGGACGGTTGCTTAGGACCAAGAACTGAAGAGCCACGATGCTGCCGCGCCTCTCGTTTCCAGAAGTTTTCAGTAAACCGTCTTAAAAACCATGCGTGATATTACTCAACAAGCTAACAATTATAGCGTGTAAACGTTTTCAGAAAACCGCGTGTCATGCTATAGTTAAGCATAGTGGTTCTGGAGCCATGCACAGTTGGTTCCTCACCCGTACGCAATGTCTTATTGACATAGAAATGTCTCATCGGCATAAAGGAGTGTCCATTATGGCAACCGCTACTCGTAGCACTGTTATCAACGATCCAGTCGGCATCCACGCTCGTCCGGCAGCTCAGTTCGCTCAGGCCGCCGCCGCTTCGGGCCAGAACGTGACCATCGCCAAGGAAGGCGGCGCCGCTGTTCCGGCCAACTCCATCCTGTCCGTCATGGGCCTGGGTGTGAAGCAGGGCGACACCGTGGAAATCACCGTGGAAGGCGACAACGCGGAAGCCGTTGCTGAGAACCTCATCAACATTCTTCTCGCAGCCGAGTAAGCTATACGCTGAAAGATTTGCGGCAGAGGCCCGTCCGCTTTCACCAGCGGGCGGTTTTTTTTATTGTGCATACGTAATCACCCGGTGAGCGTTCACATGTACGCGCACATGCGTGCATGCAAACCGGCCGAGCGCTGAGAGCATTAGAGGAGAGTACAACATCATGGTGCGCCAACTGCATGGTTCCCCGAGTTCCATAACCGACGTGGCGGCGCTGGCCAATGTTTCCATAGCCACCGTCTCGCGCGTACTCTCCGGCAAACGCGCCAAAAACGACGATATTTCGCGTCGCGTGCGCGAGGCCGCCGCACAACTCGACTATTCGGTCAACCGTGCGGCCAGTTCGTTGCGCGGCACCACCACGAAAATGGTGGGCGTCGTGGTTCCCAGCACGTACGACCTGTTCTGCAGCGCGTTAATCGACGCGCTTGAGCCTGTGATCGACGATCACAGCGACCAGCTCATTCTCGGCCTCGGCGCCACGCACGACTTGCAAATGTCGCGCATCGAATCGCTGGTGGACCGCAACGTGGACGGTCTGGTGGTGGTATGCGCTCCGGACACGGACCTTACGGATGTCTTCGACCGGCACGCGGGCCAATTGCCGATTGTGCAAATCGGCGAGGGACGCCGCTCCGTGCACACGTCTTCCGTCACCATCGACCAGGCGCTGTCGATGGAACAGGTGATCAGCCACCTGGCCACGCTGAACGTCAAAAGCGTGGCATACTTGGCCGGCGAACAGTTCTCGTTCGAATCGGCGGAAATGCTCAGCATGCTGCACACGCAGCTGCGCGCGTTCGGTTTGACCACACAGCCGTCATGGAACCAGTTCGGTCCGGCCACTGTGGAACGCGGGTTCAACGCGACGATGCGCATTCTTGCCACCGACCGCCCCGACGCGATCGTGTGCGTGGACGACAATGTGGCGTTCGGCGCGATGGTAGCCATACGCGCGTTGCGCCTGCGCGTCCCACAAGACATCAAGGTGATTGGCGCCAACGATTCGCCGCTGAGCCGCGAAAGCAACCCCACGCTCACCACCTTGCGTCCGCCCTTTGAGCAGATCGCCGACGAGGCGATGCGCCTGATCGAACGCGGACCGTCCTACACTTCGCATATTTCGCTCGTCTCCCAGCTCATCGTGCGCGAATCCACGCTCGGCACGGCGGCCGATATGGAGCGTCAAATCACGAGCGGGGCCGACGAGTAGCGAGTATCCGCAAAGCTCGGTACCTTGGAATTTATGACTGAGGGACTGTTTATTTCGTTCGAAGGCGTGGACGGCGCCGGCAAAACCACCCAAGTGCGCAAGCTCGCCGACCGTCTGCGCGCGCAGGGCCGCACGGTGGTGACCACACGCGAACCGGGCGGCACACCAATCGGCGCACGCATCCGCGCAATGCTGCTCACTAAAGACTACGAGTCGGCGGCCATGGGCGAGCGCACGGAAGCGCTGTTGTTCGCCGCGGACCGCGCCCAGCACGCCGCCGAGACGATCCGTCCGGCAATCGAAAGCGGCGCCATCGTCATTACGGACCGCTATCTCGACTCTTCCGTCGCCTACCAGGCGGGCGGCCGCGAGCTGGGACAAGAGGAAATCCGCAACTTGAGTCTGTGGGCGACGAATAATCTGCTTCCCGACCGCACGTATCTGCTCGACATTGATCCGGCCGTTTCGCACACGCGTTTCAGCGGACCGGAAGACCGCATGGAGTCAGCCGGCGACGATTTCCAGATCCGTACGCGGCGCGAATTTTTGAAACTGGCCGAGCGTGAACCGCAACGGTTCCGCATTATCGACGCCACGCAATCCGTGGACGACATCGCCGCGCAAATCGCGGCCGATATGGACAGCCTGATGGCGGCGAGGAACTGACATGAGCGTATGGGACACCGTAGTCGGCCAACACCGGGCCGTCGAACAACTCAAGCACATCGCCACGGGAGATCCCGCGCATATCGCGCAGGCATGGATGATTTGCGGACCGGAAGGGTCAGGACGCGCGGCCATGGCGCGCGCGTTCGCGGCGGCGCTCGAATATCCCGTCAACAGCGGCGAGCCCGTCCTCTCCCCCGCTACGCAGCAGGTGCTCGCGGGCACGCATCCCGACGTCACCGTGCTGACCACGAAAAAGAACACGATCAGCATCCAGCAGGTGCGTGAACTGATCACGCATTCGGAAGAGATGCCGAATTTCGCCCCGTGGCGCATCATCATTATCGAAGACTTCGAACGCATGCTGGAGCGCACGACGAACGTGCTGCTCAAGGAAATCGAGGAGCCGAGCGCGCATACGATCTGGATTTTGTGCGCGCCAAGCGCCCAGGACGTGCTGCCCACGATCCAGTCGCGCACGCGCGTGGTAAATCTCGCCGTGCCGCAAGACCATGACGTGGCCGCATATTTGCGCACGCTTCCTGACGTGGACGAGGCCACCGCCGAACGCTCGGCGCGCTATGCGCAAGGCAATGTGAACGAGGCCGAACTCTACGCGCTCAATTCGGACGCGCGCAGCGCCCGCGACGAACTCGTGCATGGCATTTTGACGTTGCACCATCCCGGCGACGCCGTGGCGTTGGCCAAAACCGTGCTCGACGACGCGCAAGCCCAAGCCGAAGAACAGACACAGCGTGAAGCGCGCCAAACGCAGGAGGAGTTCTTGCGCATGAACGGCGTGGCCAGCGAACGCGACTTGCCGCGCGAGTTGCGCCCCGAATTCGCCAAACTTGCGCGCAAAAAGGATTTGGACGCGCTGGCCAAGCGCCAGGTACGCGACATGTTGAGCCGCGCGCTGACCACCGTGGCCAGCGTCTACCGCGATATCGGCGTGCTGCAAAACGGCGCGGCCGACACGAACGGCATTGTCAACCGCGAGTATCAGGGGCAGCTCGGCGAGCTGGCCGCGTCATTGACGCGCGCCGACGTGGTGCGCATGCTCGAAAGCATCGCTACGGCACGCCGGCGCATTATGGGCAACGGCAACGCGCGGCTTGATTTGGAAGCCATGCTGTGCAGTCTCATGCACGCGTGACGCATGTACGAGGCACATATGCGGCACAGTGAGGCGCCCGCCAATTAGTGCTTGGGAACCACTGGCGGGCGCGTAAACCCGTCATTGGCTTCCAGCCATGCCACATCGCTTTTCACGGTGGTCGGCGTGGAGCCGATTTCCTTGGCGATACGCGTGTTCGCCCAGCCCTGTTCGGCCAGTTCGCGCACCTTCTTGCGGCGCGCTTCGCGTTCGCGTTCTACTGCGGACTTCTTCGGCTTCGAACCGGACTTGGCGCTTGATTTGGCACCCTTCGCCGCGCTCTTCGTTCCCTTCGCGGCGCCCTTGCGGCGGCGCTTGGACGGGCCGGCCGCACGCTTTTCGGCAAGCAGGCGGAACGCGTCTTCGGCGCTAATCGTCTTGGGATCGTACTGCTTGGGCAGCGAACGGTTCGTCGTGCCGTCCGTGATGTAGGGGCCGTAGAAGCCTTCCTTGATCGTCACGGGCTTTTGCGACTCGGGATCCGGTCCGAGCTCGCGCAGCGGCGGCTTGGCCGTACCCCTGCGGCGGCCGTACTTGGGCTGCGCGAACAGTTCGCGCGCCTTGGCCAGGTCCACCGTAAAGATTTCGTCTTCCGAACCCAGCGAACGCGTTTCGCTGGAACCCTCGCCGTCCGTCTTCGTCAAATACGGGCCGTAGCGGCCGTTGTTCGCCGCGATCGTCACCGTCTTGAGTTCGCCCGTTTTCTCGTCGGTCTCCTCATACGTACCGACCGTGCGCGGCAGGCTCAGCAAACGCAACGCGTCTTCCAGCGTCAGCGTCTGCGGGTCCATCGACTTGAACAGCGACGCCATCTTCGGACGCGCCTCTTTATTCTTGGCCGACTTGCCCTGCTCGCTCGAATCTTCCGATTCGGGCGCCACCAGCGCCACATACGGACCGAAACGACCGTTGCGCACTTCAACCGTGCCACCCGTGGCCGGGTCAGTGCCGAGCACACGCGGGCCGCCAGCCTGATTGTCGATAAGTTCGCGCGCTTCCTGCACCGTCAGTTCGTCAGGCGCAAGCGTGTCCGGAATCGACGCGTGCTTCGGGTTGCCGTCCGCGTCCAAGTGCTGCGTATCTTCCAGATACGGGCCGTAGCGGCCGACGCGCACATTGATGCCGTCGCCAATCGGAATCGTGTTGATCAGTCGCGCGTCGATCTCGCCGAGCTGCGCGACCTGCTGCTGCAATCCTTCATGGACTTCCTGCGGAGTGGTCGCCGAATCCTTGTCGTTGCCGAAATAGAAATCGGTAAGCCATTCGATGCGCGACTCGTGGCCGTGCGCAATCTGGTCGAGGCCGTTTTCCATATCGGCCGTGAACTGGTAGTCCACATACTTCGGGAAGTTCGTCTCGAGCAGCTTGATGACGGCGAACGCCAACCACGACGGGATCAGCGCGCGCCCGCGTTCGTACACATATCCACGGTCGATAATCGTGGAAATGATGCTCGCATAGGTGGAAGGACGTCCAATTTCCTTAGCTTCCAACGTCTTGACAAGGCTCGCTTCCGTGTAGCGTGCCGGCGGCTGCGTCTCATGGCCGTCCGCTTCCACTTTGACGGCCGGGACAGTGTCGCCTTCATGCAGCGGCGGCAACGCGTCCGATTCGCCCGCTTGACGGCCCGATCCGAACGCCTTGAGATAGCCCGGGAACTCGATGACGGTGCCCGAGGCCTGGAACACGGCGTCGCCATAGCCTTGAGCGTTGGCCTGCAGCTTCACGGTGGCCGTGGAGCCCGTCACATCCGCCATTTGCGAGGCGAGCGTGCGCTGCCAGATCAGCGTGTAAAGCTTGAGCTGGTCGGCCGGCACGCGCGTGGACAGCTCGTCGGGGCTGCGGAAATGCGAGCCTGCCGGACGAATGCATTCGTGGGCTTCCTGGGCGCCCGCCGTCTTCGTGGCGTACTGCTTGGGAGCATCCGAAAGGTATTCGGCGCCAAAGTTCTTCGTCACCGATTCGCGCGCCGCATGAATGGCTTCCTGCGACAGCGTCACGGAATCGGTTCGCATGTAGGTAATAAAACCGTTCTCATACAGGCCCTGCGCGGCGCGCATCGTCTGGCGCGAGCTCATGCCCAAACGGTTGCCGGCGGCCTGCTGCATCGTGGACGTGGTAAACGGCGGCAGCGGACGGCGGCGGTACGGCTTCGTTTCCACGCTCTTGACATGGAATTGTGCGGATTCCAGCGCCTTGGCGATACCCTGCGCCGTGGCCTCGTCCATCGGCAGCACGTCGTCGCGCTGCGCGGCACCGGTCAATTCGCCGCGGTCCGTAAAGTCTTTCGAACCGGCCAGACGGCGGTTGTTCAAGGAGATCATGCGCGTGGTAAATTCCGTGCGCCCGCCCTGCGCGTCGGCGGCGGCCAACGTGGCCAGCACATCCCAGTACGCCTTGCGCACGAATGCCATGCGTTCACGCTCGCGCTCCACAATCAGGCGCGTAGCCACGGACTGCACGCGTCCTGCGGACAGGCCCGGTCCTACCTTGCGCCACAACACAGGCGAAAGTTCGTAGCCATACAGGCGGTCGAGAATACGGCGCGTTTCCTGCGCGTCCACCATATGCGTGTCCACTTCGCGCGTGTGGTCGAGCGAGGCGCGGATGGCTTCAGGCGTGATCTCGTGGAACACCATGCGCTTGACGGGAACTTTCGGCTTAAGCGTTTGCACCAGATGCCATGCAATGGCTTCGCCTTCGCGATCCTCATCAGTGGCCAGGTACAGTTCGTCGGCATGCTTGAGCGCCTGCTTGAGTTGCGAGACAGTGCGCTTCTTGTCAGTGCCCACAATGTAGTACGGCTTGAACCCGTCATTCACGTCCACACCGAACTTGCCATACTGCGCCTTGTCGTCCGCGGGAACCTGACTGGGCTGCGCAAGATCGCGTATGTGCCCAACCGAGGCCATGACCGTGTAATCGTCTCCCAAATACCCGCCGATTTTCTTGGCCTTCGTGGGAGACTCAACGATGACGAGCTTGCTGCCTTTTGCCATGCGTTTCTCCTTATATATGAGGAATAGTTCCCCTACTCTCGATCGCCATATTACTCATATTCTCTACACAGGCGCGTGTTGCGCGTTGTTCGCGGGCATATTTTGTGCTAAGAACGGCGCTTGGGAGGAGTGGGAGGCGTGCCGATCAGGCCCATTTTGCTCAACGGTGAAGCCGTCAGCTGGCGCAACGACAACACGAGTCCGAACACCACGCACACCGTGCCCACAATCAAGGCCGTGGCCGAATCGTCGGCGCCGCGCGCCGTCCACGCGGCCACTGCGGAAAGGCCCAACGAAATTTCCCAAATCACATAGGTCGCATACGCGTACGCGCACACGCCCAGCGCGATCAGCGCACTTGCCACAATCTGCACGCTGGCGCTCGGCACGCGCTTGCCGGGCCGGTCCATGCCCGACCTCGCCGTGCAAGCAAGCATCAACAGCACGAGGCCGCTCGTAATGAACACGGCCATCACCACGTCAATCGGACGGTGCCACCGCATCGTCACCACGGAAAATCCCACGGACAGCGTGAACAGCACACCAATAAGCGCACACGCCGCGCGCCATACGCGCGGTACCGCGCACAATAGCGCCACGCTCGCGATCGCCGCCATCATCACATGTCCCGAAGGCGCGGAATTCGTGGTCGACGACTCCACATGGATGAGGAACGGGCGCGGCAGCACAGGTTTGAGCACACGGCTTGCAATAAACGCCACCACAATGAAACCGGCCAATTGCACGGCCAGCCACCAGCGTTTGCGCACCAGCGCGACCACCAGCGCGAGCGCCCCCATCACGAGGCTCGTAATAATGACCACCAGCGAATTGGAGAACGGGAAGGCCGTGGAAGACAGGAACGCGGGCATGCGCGAGGCGTAGCTCGTGATCACCTGGTCCTCATAGCTTTGGCCCAGTACCGTGTGCACGCCAAGCCAGTAGGCCAGGCCGCCCAGCGCCAAAAACAGCACGCCGAACACAATGCACAGCACCATGCTTGAGCGTCGCGGACGGTTCAGCAACGGATCCACTTGCACGAGCTGGCTGGCCAAATCTTCAGGCGCCTGCGGATCTCGGGGCGTTGCGACAGGTTGCGGCTGCGGCACGCGCGCAGGCGTCGCCATATGTTCAGGAACCAAATGCCATTGCGGCTGGGGAGTCTGTTCGTCACTCATAGCAACGACTTTACGGCGTCTTGCGAATGAATGCGGCACAATCGCCAATACGCTGACGCACGGGAACCGGCGCGACCATACGATGACATGCGTTATGACAACCATGGGCAAAGTCGCTAAGTTAAGACTACTGAATTATTTGTGTTTTGCTGAAAGGTTTTTCCATGAAGACCTATTCACTGTTGGCCTATACCAGGCGTCCCACCAGCCGCCAAGAAGCTAACAATGACGACATCGCCGCGAGCATGCATCTGGCCATCCGCGAGCGCGCCGACGGCAACTGGCGCGCCTTGAACGACAACTACGGCATTCTGTTCGCCGCTGCCGTTCCCGTGGACCAGGCGCCCAAGAGCGCGTGCGGGGCGGCCACGGCCGGCCAGTATATTGTCGACCGCGAGCATACGGACGCTGTCAACGGGGACGCGCCCAGCGATGCCATCGCCTACAACGCGCTGATGCCGGGCGTCGATCTGGTGCTCAAGTCGCTTGTCGATCCGTATCTGTTCCGCATGCGCGACGGCACGTTCGGCGTGGCCGCCACGCGTACGAACCGCGGCGGCCAGCCCGACGGATCGGAATGCGATTCGTTGCTGCTCGTCACAAGCGACGATCTGTTGACCTACACGCAGTGGGGTCAGCTCAAGTTCAAGACGCAGGGCGGCGTGCACCGTCCCGCGATCCGCTTCCGCGAAGAGGAAGAGGATTACGAAATTTCGTGGGTTACCGACGAAGGTGAAATCTGGCACGCGATTACGGACGATCTGATCGAGCCGACGCAGTCCGGACAGCCGCTCGACTGCGCACGCGTACCATTGTGGTGGCATGCGTTCTTCGATCCGGACGTCTATGATCCCGACCGTTTCAATATTCCAGACTGTGTTCCCGGCAACACGATTTCGCTGAGCGTTTCCGAAATGGAACAGCTCATCGACCGTTTCGGCCACATTTACAACACGGCCACGTGGGCGCCGCGCCAACTGATTCCGTCCGAAGTCGAAAGCGAGCAGGAGGCGCAGGAAGCGCTCGATCCGCTTACTCAAGTGCGTGCGAAATTGCGCTACAGTGACGATTCAATGACGACGCGCGCCGTCGACTGGAATTTGGACGAGCTGCATGAGTTGGCCGAGGAACTCGCGTCCGGATCGCTGGAAACGGGCGACCAATGGCAGTTGAGCGGCGTGATCCGGCAGGAGAAATATCCTGTCCCGTTCGCCGAGGGACGCGCCGATCCGTCAATTTTCGCATGGGAATGGAACGGCGAACCGATGTTCCTGTTCATTGCGACGGACGATACGGACGGCAACTGCATTGATCCGCACCATGGCCGCACGCACATGCCGCTGCGCACGGCGTCGTCCATTTATGAACTGTCCGACCAGGCGCGCGCGGAAGAACAGGAAATCGACTTGCTCACGTGCGGCGATCTCAATAGTGAGGGCCGCGCGATGACGGGCTGTTTCTGGGCGCCGGAACTGCATGTGATCAACGGACGGCTGTCGATTCTGTTCATGCCGTCGTTCGACGGCGAGCCCGACGAGAACGGCGAGACGCACACGGACATGTGGACGGGACGCTGCCACATCATGCAACTCAAGCAGGATGAGGACGGCAATGATCTCGATCCGCGCGTTCCCGAAAACTGGACCGTTCCCGAGCCGATTGTGCGCGCCGACGGCGGCATCCTCAATCCCGTCCAGCAAATTTCGCTGGATATGACGGTTATTCAGGACGACGACCACTGGTATTACGCATGGCAGCAGGTCGGCAGCATCTGGTGCGCGCCGTTCGATCCCGAGCATCCCGCACGCCTTACGGGAGAACCTCGCCAGATTGTGCTGCCGGAATTCGCATGGGACAACATGATTGCGGAAGGTCCGAACGCGATTGTGCACGACGGCACGATTTTCATGCTGTATTCGGGTTCGTCGGTCGGCATCGACTATACGACGGGCCTGGCGATGGCTCCGGCCGGAGTGGACGCGGATTTAAGCGACCCCGAGAATTGGACCAAGCTCGATTATCCGTTGCAGAAGTCCAGCATTTACAACGGTTCGTGGCAGCTGGGCACGGGACACGGCATGTGGTCGTACGATGAGGACGGCAACTTGCTGTACGTGTTCCACGCCGCCAAATACGAGCATGGCGAGTATCGCGGACGCTACACCGTGGTCCGCCGCGTGCACTGGTCCGAGCAGGGGTTGCCCGTGCTTGACATGCAGCGCCACGAAGAGCTTGATCCCGCGTTCGCACGCGTGGTGATGGACATTACTGTGGATTGATCGCGGGTCGCTCCGATCCGCTGGGGCCCGCCGCGCCGCACATGGCGCGAACATGACATAGATACGACAAGAGGCCACATATTGTGGCCTCTTGCTGTTTGTTGGCTTCTTAAGCGACTACACCGCTGGAACGTTGCCGGGTAGCTGGAACGCTATCGCATGACTGGAACGTCACTCGCCGGCGCCCTTCTGGTCCGTTTGCGGAGTCGTGCCGCCCGTAGTGCCGCCCTGGCCTGGGTTCTGGCCCGGGTTCTGTCCCGTGCCGCCGCCCGGAGTGGTTGGCTCGGTGGACGGAGTCGTCGGCCCAGTGCTCGGCTCCTGGGACGGAACCGCCGGAGTGGTCGGTTCCTGGGTCGGCGTCACCGGAGTGGTTGGCGAAGGCTGCGGAGCCGGCTGCGTTTGCTGTTCCGTTTCCTTCTTGTCGCCATCACCCGTGGTGGTGGATTCCTTGTCCTTGGAATCATTGTTGTTCTCGGTGGTCTGCGGCACAGCCTGCTGCTGCGTGGCCGCGGAGCTGCCGCCGCCAATGCCCCAGTTGCCTTCCGGTCCGCCGATCTTACCCGTGTCCTCGGCGGTCGGGAACGGCAGGACTTCCTGGCCTTCCAGCGCCTGCCTCATGAACTCGGCGCACAGATGCGACGGGTAACCCGTGGAGGACACACCCCAGCCGTCGAAGGCCGGCACCTGCTGAGCGCTGCCGTCCTCACCCGGATTCCAAATGGCCCACACGTTGAGCAGCTGCGGCACATAGCCCACGAAGGAAGCCGCCGTCTCATCGTTTGCCGTACCAGACTTGCCGGCGATCGGACGGCCGATTTCGTACTGCAGCGTCGGCGCCGTACCGCCTGCGGAAGTGGTGCCGAGCATGGCCTTCTGCACAAGCGCGCAATCGTTGGCGTCGAAGACGCGCGTGGCGTCATCCTTCGCCTTGTACAGCGTGTCCTTGTCCTTGGAGACCGTGGCCACCACGTGCAGCGTATGCTTCACGCCATCGCCCGCGATCGTGGAGTGGCCTTGCGCCAGATCCCATGCGGTAATCGAGTTGATACCCAGAATGTTGTACAGCGTATCGGGGTTGATCTTGCTCGTGATGCCGGCTTCCTTGACGATCTTGGCGTATTTCTCAGGCGTCAAGTGTTCGTTGACGTTCATGAAGACCGTGTTGACCGACTTCGCCGTGGCCGTATACAAGTTGATGTTGCCGTAGCTCATGTTCAACGCGTTCGGCACATCCGCATACACGCCAGGCGTGGTTTCGAACTCCAGGCCCGAGTTGCCGTTGAACAGCGTATTGAAGCTCACGTCGTCCTGCGCGGCGCCCAGAAGGCCGAACGGCTTCATTGTGGAGCCCGGCTGGAACGTGGCCTGCGTGCTGTTGTTGAGCTGGTGCGCAAGGAAGTCCGAGCCGCCGTACATGGCCTTAACGGAACCGTCGCGCGGATCCGTGGCGATGCCGCCGACCTGGATGCTTTCGGGCATGCCCGCCGGACGCTCGTCGCCCACGGCCTGCATCTGGCTTTGCATGGACTTGTCCAGCGTCGTGATGATCTTGTAGCCACCCGTTTCCAGCTCTTCCTTGGTGAACGCCTTGTTGCCCACCAATTCGTTTTCCACGGTGGTCAGCAGATAGCCGTTGGGGCCCGCAAAATCATTGAATGTCTTGAGCGGGATCGGCTCAGGGTACTTGGCGTCTTGCGCCTGCTTGGCCGTGATGTAGCCGTCTTCCTTCATGATGCGGATCACGCGGTCATAACGGCTTTCGGCCTGCTTCGGGTTGTCGTACGGGTTCCAGGTGCTCGGCGCCGGAATAATGCCGGCCAGCGTTGCGGCCTGATCCACCGTCAGATCCTTGGCGTCCACGCCGTAATAGGTCTGCGCGGCGGCCTGGATGCCATACGCGCCGTTGCCGAAGTAGACCGTATTCATGTAGTTGCACAGAATCGTGCTCTTATCCTGGGTGTGCGCAAGCTTGATGGCGAGCACAGCTTCATGCAGCTTGCCCAGATAGCTTGTCGTTTCACCCAAGTAATAGCGTTCCGCATACTGCTGCGTCAGCGTGGAACCGCCTTGGCGCGAACCCGTGGTGATGTTGTTCCACAGGGCGCGTGCGATACCGCCCAAATCGATGCCCTTGTTGGTGTAGAACGAGCGGTCTTCCGAAGAGACGATCGCGTCGCCCACATAGTTCGGCAATGTGGAGCAGTTGATGATCTCACGGTTCTCCTCGGCGAACGAACCGATCTTCGTGGTGCCGTCCGAGTAGTAGACCGTGGTCTTCGAAGCCAGAGCCGTGTCCTCCGGGTTCGGGATTTTCGTAGTGGCATACAGGTATGCGAAGGTGGCGCCGCCAATGACGAGGATGGCGCCAATGACCCCGAGCAGAATCTTCCACCACAAGCCCTTGTGCTTCTTCTTCGGCTTGTTGTTCTTCGGAGTCTTGGGAGAATTTTCAGATATGTGTTGACCGTCGATATTCGCTGCAGGCGTTCCCGTGGAACGGCTTGATTTCGGACCGTCCCCATTTGGGTGCGAACTTGCGGTTCGTGTCTTTGAAACCATGAGTCCCACGGTAGCCCATAAGGGCGAAAAGTAATGGTATCAATTGCTGATCGGCGAAAATATGCTGTGCATTTAATCCGCTGGTGGGACGGCGACTGTATGCTTGGGTGTTGAAAACGCGCAAGCATACACAAGGAGTCTTTTAAAAATGAGCATTCGCGTGGCTATTGCAGGCGTGGGCAATTGCGCTTCATCCCTGGTGCAGGGTGTGGAATACTACAAGGACACCAAGGACGAGGACAAGATCCCTGGCCTCATGCATAACAATTTCGGCGGATACCGCGTGCGTGATATTGAATTTGTCACCGCATTCGATGTGGATTCCGAAAAGGTGGGCAAGGACCTGTCCGAAGCCATTGGCGCTTCCCAGAACAACACCATCAAGTTTGCGGACGTGCCGGAACTGGGCGTGGAAGTTCTGCGCGGCCCTACGTATGACGGTCTTGGCGAGTACTACCGCCAGATGATTACCGAATCCGACAAGGAGCCGGTGGACGTGGCCCAGGTGCTGCGCGACAAGAAGGTGGACGTGCTTGTCTCCTACCTGCCGGTTGGTTCCGAAGAGGCCGACAAGGCTTACGCTCAGGCCGCCATGGATGCGGGCTGCGCATTTGTGAACTGCTTGCCGGTGTTCATCGCCTCCGACCCGGTGTGGGCGCAGAAGTTCCGTGACGCCGGCGTCCCGATCGTGGGCGACGACATCAAGTCCCAGGTCGGCGCCACCATTACGCACCGCGTGATGGCCCGCCTGTTCGAGGATCGTGGCGTGCGTCTTGACCGCACCTACCAGCTGAACGTGGGCGGCAACATGGACTTCATGAACATGCTGCAGCGTTCCCGCCTCGAGTCCAAGAAGATCTCCAAGACTCGCGCAGTGACCTCGATTGTTCCTCACGAGCTCGATCCGCACAACGTGCACATCGGCCCGTCCGACTACGTGGCATGGCTCGACGACCGCAAGTTCGCGTTCGTGCGCTTGGAAGGCACCACCTTCGGCGATGTCCCGCTGAACCTCGAGTACAAGCTGGAAGTGTGGGATTCCCCGAACTCCGCCGGCATCGTGATCGACGCCGTGCGCGCCGCCAAGATCGCCCTCGACCGCGGTCTGGCCGGCCCGGTGCTCGCCCCGAGCTCCTACTTCATGAAGTCCCCGGCCGTGCAGCACGAGGACAACGAAGCTCGCCAGCTCGTTGAAGAGTTCATCAAGGGTGAAGTCGAAGCCACTGAAGAACAGCTCAATGAAGATGTGGCCGCGGCCCAGGCTGCGGGCAAGGATGTCTGGAAGGCCTGAAATTTAGGCATACCGCACTTAACTTGTGCATAACGAACTGCCCTGTTTGCGCTTGACGCAAAACAGGGCAGTTTGCATATTTTCAAATTGCGTGTACACTGACTGTTGCCTCCATGTGGCGCTATGTCACCCAATCCCCCCAGGGCAGGAATGCAGCAAGGGTAAGTGGCCTCTAACGGGTGCGTGGAGGTTTTTCTTTTATCTGGCGGCTGGGTTCCCTTCTGCATTTTGCGACAGACACGCCGCGGTTCATGTCTCAAAATGCAGAAGAAGAAGTCAGGTTTGATGCAGCCGCAACCCGCCTACTACCGCTGTGCGCGATTGATCGCGGAAATAATGGCCTTGAGCGAGCTTGTGATAATGGACGAATCCACACCGGCGCCCCACATCACGCACTTTTCCGCATCCTGGCCAATCTCGCATTCCACATAGGAGGCGGCCATGGCGTCCGTGCCAGCGGACATCGTATGCTCGGCGTAATCAAGCACGCGCGCGTACACACCGAAGGTGGCCACGGCGTTGAGGAACGCGTCAATCGGGCCGTTGCCGATCCCGCTGATCTCGCGCACGATTTCCTCGTCCTTGCCCACAACCACGCCACGATCGAGCACCTTGGCCGTCAACTGCGTATCCGAACCGTCCTCGCCCGACGACAGCGCCACATTGAGCAGCTTGAGCCTGCCCCACTGCTGCAGCGACGAATCGTGCATATCGCTGACAAGCTTGCCCGCAGCCGTGGATCCGTGATCGTCGATCGCCAAATATTCGTCCTTAAACAGTCGCCAGATGTCTTCGTCCTTTACTTCCAACTTGGTTTGGTCGGCATACGCCTGTACCGTGCGCTCGAAATCGACTTGCATGCGCTTGGGCAGGTCAAGATTGTGGTTGGCCTTGAGCAGGTACGCCATGCCACCCTTGCCCGACTGCGAGTTCACACGGATAATCGCCTCGTACGAACGGCCCAGATCCTTCGGGTCGATCGGCAGGTACGGCACGAGCCACAAGAAGTCCTCGAGCTGCACGCCCGCTTTTTCCGCGGCCATTTCACGCGCTTCGAGACCCTTCTTGATCGCGTCCTGATGCGAACCCGAGAAGGCCGTGAACACGAAATTGCCCGCGTACGGATGACGCTCGGAAATCTTGAGCTGGTTGCAGTATTCCACGGTTTTGCGGATCAGCGGCACATTCGAATAGTCGATCTGCGGATCAATGCCTTGCGTCAGCATGTTCAGACCCAGCGTCACCAGATCCACGTTGCCCGTGCGCTCGCCGTTGCCGAGCAAGCAGCCTTCAATGCGGTCCGCTCCCGCCAGAATGCCGAGTTCGGCGGCGGCCACACCCATACCCTCGTCATTGTGCGGGTGCAGGGAAAGAACGACGGCGTCGCGGTCCTTCAGATGCGTCGACACATATTCGACTTGGTCCGCGAACACGTTGGGTGTCGTCATTTCGACGGTGGCCGGCAGATTGATGATCATCGGATGGTCGGGAGTCGGCTGGATCACGTCGATCACAGCATTGCACACGTCGACCGCATACTCGGGTTCCGTTCCCGTGAACGATTCGGGAGAATATTCGTAATAAATATCGGTTCCCTCGGCGTCGCCTTCCAAATCTTTGCACAATTTCGCGGCGTCCGTCGCGATCTGCATAATGCCGGCCCTGTCTTTGCGGAACACGACCTCGCGCTGCAGCACGGATACGGAATTATAGAAGTGCACAATCGCACGTTTCGCACCGCGCAGGCACTCGTACGTCTTGCGAATCAGATGTTCGCGCGCCTGAGTAAGCACGACGATCGTGACGTCGTCGGGAATCAATTCGCGCTCGATAAGCATGCGAATAAAGTCGTAATCAGTGGCGGACGCACTCGGGAAGCCGACTTCGATCTCCTTGAAGCCCATATCCACGAGCATCGTCCAAAAACGCAACTTGCGCTCGGAATCCATAGGATTGACGAGAGCCTGATTGCCGTCGCGCAAATCCACGGAACACCAGCGAGGGGCACGACGCAACCGCTTGTCCGGCCAGGTGCGCTGAGGATAGTCGAACGGCACCTGCCTGTTGTACGCCAAATACTTGGTATACGGCATATGGCTTGGCTTCTGCGGTGCCCCAATGAATTTTGCGGGAGGCAACGACGGATCGTTGTTCCCTCCGTTGGACGCCGCAGCGATAGCCGCAAGATCAAACACTGACGAACGATCCGGATCCATCATTACTCCTCCTGATTGCTGCATATACTCCTCATTTCCCCATATGGAGCGACACGGGCCCAGAGATCGAGCCAGTAACTTCATCGTTCCCCATATAGCGTTACCGGCTTTGGAAAGCCAGTACCCCCCCCCACAGTAGCGAGAATGAGACGGCAACCGGAAGAGACGTCCATATATGTCAAAAGAATTATCACAATTTGGACGCCGAAACGTTTTATATGAAATGGTATGCCAGCAAATGTGCGTCAGCGAACGTGTACAAGCAGGTCCGCTGACGTCAATGCGCGAACTAATTCACGCGAACAACGAGATGCCGCGGCGCGCCATGCAATACGCGTTGCCGAGCCAAGTATGACGCGAATTGG
This sequence comes from Bifidobacterium magnum, assembly GCF_000741255.1. GTDB lineage: Bacteria > Actinomycetota > Actinomycetes > Actinomycetales > Bifidobacteriaceae > Bifidobacterium > Bifidobacterium magnum. The sequence continues at coordinate 119,332 of NZ_JGZB01000004.1, read as the reverse complement.
GCCATACGGCGCCTAGTCGCGGAGCGTTCTGGCTCATCCAAATGCTCGGCACACGGCCGTCGTTGCTGCGCGATCCCAGCAAATTGAATCCGTTCTTTTCCAGCAACCATTCCGGATGCTGCGTGGCGATCGCCAGACCCTCTTCGAGCGTCAGCGGAATGCGCTCATCGGAATCGATCAGCTTGCGCGCCACGTCGGGCTCGCGATTGACATAGCACGTGCCCGTATGCGGCTCGATCACCAAATAAAACGGGCCTTCGGGCGGTTCGAAACCGGCTTGCGGTTGGAAGCTGGCAATATCGCGCGGCGGCATCGTTGTGAAGCCCGCCATACGGTAGATCGACGTACGTGCGATCAGCGATTCGGGACTGACCAGCTCGCGCGTGGGAACCAGCAGAATATCGGATCCCAAATCGCTCGATTCTAGCGCGCGGATCAATGGTGCCGCGAGCGCCCGGAACGACGCCGCGCTCATATCCGCCACATCCGGATATCCGAGCGCCACGATGCGGTCCAACTGCTTTTGTGCTTCAACTGATGCCACTGACATGGCTTCCAGCATAGCCCGTTCGCTTAATAATGACGCGCGTTACGCGAATGCAGAACGCCGTTGCCTCATACGGAGCGTTAATATTTGCAATTTACTGGTTAACTGCGGATTCGTTGCGTGAAATTTTGCAGTTAACCCGTTATCTGCGGTTTTCTTGCGTGAATATTTGCAGTTTCCTTATTAGTCGCGTAAATATACGCGGATTACCCGTTAACTGCAGTTTTCTTGCGTGAATATTTGCAAATAACGACTAATACGACGATTATTCACGTGAAAAACTGCAAATAACGCCTTAACCGCACTTTTCACTCGCGTTCCGCGGCGTGTCTCGACTAAAAAGCGCGGTTAACGAGCAAACCGCAAAAATTCACGTGAATAATCGTCGTCTAACCAGTAAATTGCGTATTTTTACGCGGGTAAGAAGGAAACCCACAACCAACGTCACAGCTGATCGGCGAAGTGCTTGCGCGCCACGATTTGCGCAAGTTCCACGGCATTCAGCGCGGCGCCCTTGCGCAAGTTGTCGTTCGTCACGAAGAACGCGAGGCCCTTGCCATCGTCAACGGCCTGGTCGGAACGGATGCGGCCCACAAAACTCGGGGTCTTGCCGGCGGCCAGCTGGGCGGTGGGAATGTCGTTCAATTCGACGGCCGGAGCGGACTCGAGCACTTCACGGGCGGCGTCGGGCGTGACCTCGCGCTCGAACTCGGCGTTCACGCTCATGCCATGAGCCGTGAATACGCCCACGCGCACGCAGGTGCAGGAGGCCTTGAGGTCGGGCAAGTGCAGGATTTTGCGGCTTTCATTGCGCAGCTTCTGCTCCTCGTCGGTTTCGAGCGAGCCGTCGTCGGCAAGCGCGCCAATAAACGGCACTTCGTTGAACGCGATTGTGCGCACGACTTTGGTCGGCTCGGGGAATTCAATAGCGGTGCCGTTGAACACGAGCTGGTCGGCGCCTTGGTCGAGCGCGGCCTGAGCCTCGTTCATCAACTGTTCCACGCCCGCACGTCCCGCGCCGGAAACGGCCTGATAGGAGCTGACAATCAGTCGTTTGAGGCCGAAAGCGTCGGCAAGCGGCTTGAGCACGGGCATAATCGCCATCGTCGTGCAGTTCGGGTTGGCCACGATGCGCGACGGAATGTCGTCAAGATCGTCGGGATTGACTTCCGCCACCACCAGCGGCACGTCCTCGTGCATGCGCCACTGGGAGGAGTTGTCGATCACATACGCGCCGGCCTCGGCGAACTTGGGCGCCCACTCCTTGCTCGTGGAACCGCCCGCGGAAAAAATGGCGATGTCGATGCCGGTCAAATCGGCCTTGGCAACGTCTTCGACTTCGATTTCATGACCGCGCCATTCGAGCGTGCGTCCCGCCGAGCGTGCGGACGCCATGAAACGCAAGTTCTTTACGGGGAAATCGAGTTCGTCCAGCACGCGGCGCATCACCATGCCGACCTGGCCCGTCGCGCCCAGCACCGCCACATTCACGCCGCGCTCATTGATTTGTACCATGAATTTACCTTCCGTTAGTGCCGTTGTCGGCCTTGTCAGCTTCGTTGCTACCGCCAACGGTTGTCAGCGGATCGTTCCGGAATTTCAGCGGCCCGTACCGCCGTATACCACCGCTTCCACTTGCTCCGCGTCCAGTCCGTACGCGGTGTGCAATGCCTTGACCGCATTGTCAAGCTGGGCGAGCGGCACCAGCGCGGCGATGCGGATTTCGGAGGTGGAAATCATGAGCACGTTGATCCCTTCGTTGCTCAACGCGCGGAAGAACTTGGAAGCCAGGCCCGAATGCGTCTTCATGCCGACGCCGACCACGGCCACCTTGCCCACATTCGTGTTCACGTCGAACGAGGTGTAGCCGAGCACATCCTGTTTGTCGAACAGGAGTTCCTGGACGCGCTTGGCCGCCGCTCCGGGAATCGTAAAGGAGATGTCAGCCGTGCCCGTGGACGCGCCCGCCTGCACAATCATGTCCACGTTCACATCGGCTTCCGCAAGGCCCTCGAAGACGCGGGCCGCCATGCCCGGCTCGTCGGGAACGCCACGGACCGTGGCAAGCACTTCCGTACGGTCATGCGCCACACCGGAAATGATCGGAGCCTCCTGGCCCAAGTCGGGGAACATGTCGCCCAACGTGTCTTGATCGTTCATGAAAGCCTCCATTTACAAATGATTACAGATTCGTGATTACAGATTCGGCAAAGATGCGGGATTGACGCCGTCGGGAATGACGAGCGTGCCACGACGATGGGAGAACGAGCTGCGTACGTGCAGCGGCATGTTGAAACGCTGCGCATATTCCACGCAACGCAACGCGAGCACTTTGGAACCGCACGACGCCATCTCCAAAATGGCGTCATACCCGATCACGGGAATGCGGCGTGCTGTGGGCACAATGCGCGGATCAGCCGTAAAGACGCCGTCCACATCGGTATAGATTTCACAAATATCGGCGCCCAACGCCACGGCCAGCGCCACCGCGGACGTGTCGGAACCGCCGCGCCCCAGCGTGGTGGCGTCGCCACGTTCGCTTCTGCCCTGGAATCCGGCCACAATGGCCACGCTGCCCTTGTCAAGCGCCCGGCGCACACGGTCGGGCTTGACGGCGCGAATATGGGCCGCGCCAAACTGCGCGTCCGTCATGAATCCGGCTTGGGAACCCGTGAACGAATACGCGTGCGAACCGGCCGCATGGATCGCCATCGCAAGCAGGCTCATGGAGATGCGCTCGCCTGCCGTCATAAGCATGTCCATTTCGCGCGCGGGCGGATCGGAATCGATACTCATCGCCTGGTCGATCAGGTCGTCCGTGGTGTCTCCCATTGCAGAAACCACCACGGCCACGTCGTTGCCGGCGTTTTTCGTCTCGATAATGCGGCGCGCGACGCGCTTGATCGAATCGGCGTCCGCCACCGAAGATCCGCCATATTTCTGCACAATAAGGGCCACAGTTATCTCATCCTCTAACTCGATCGAATTGCTGCACGCCGTGTTGCCTCGCTGTTGCATATCGGGCGGCAATCGTAGGTGAGCATCCCGATTATAAAAGCCCTTATGTTGCGCAGTTTAGACAACTTTCACCATACGAACTGAATTATGAAACTTCTTGTCGTCCGGCCAGAGCGCGCGAAAGCGTGATTTCATCGGCGTATTCAAGGTCCGCGCCTACGGGCAGGCCGCTCGCCAAGCGCGTGACTTTCACGCCCAGCGGCGAAATAAGGCGGCTCAAGTAGGCGGTGGTGGCCTCGCCTTCAATGTTGGGGTTGAGCGCCACAATAATCTCCTGCACTTCGTCGCCGTGCAAACGCTGCAACAGTTGCGCGATCCTCAAATCGGACGGCCCGACGTTGGCCATCGGGTTGATTGCACCGCCCAGCACGTGGTACAGGCCGCGGTATTCGCGCGTACGTTCCACGCTCATGACGTCCTTGGGCTCCTCGACCACGCAAATGACGCTGTGGTCGCGGCGCTGATCCTCGCAAATCGCGCACGGGCTGTGCTCACACACGTTGCCGCAGATTTCACAGAACGTCACGTGTTCCTGCACGTCGCTAATGGCGTCGATAAGCCGCGTTGACTCGTCACCCGACGTGGACATCAAATAGAACGCGATACGCTGCGCGCCTTTCGGTCCAATGCCGGGCAGCGCCGCGAACGCATCGATGAGGCGCTGTACCGCGCCGTCGTACGCCATGACCATATGTCCTCGTTTCGTTGCGGAATCGATTACCGCATGGATTATTGATGATGGGAATTGGTGGCCCGATTAATCGAGACGCGCCTTCTTGTTGCGCTCGTTTTTCGGATTGTGCGGATCGTTCGCCGCGAACGACTCGACTTTTTTCACATCGAACGCGCGTTTGAAATCGTCGATATTCATCATATTCGACTCTTCAATCGTGCGGTCGCTCATCGAATAGTCGTTCGGGTCGTCAGGAACGTCGTCTTGCGCAGCCGGTTCGGGCTGGGCCTCGTTCGGCTCGCTCGACTGTGCGGCGCGGTAGGACGGCCTGCTCGACTGTGCCGGACCGTTCGCGGAATCCTTGACTTCCGCCGCCGCGTACGGATCGGACGGCGGCTCGGCCGGAGACGTGACGTCGGCGGAGCCGAAAGTGGTGGCGTTCGCGGCGGACATCTGCATGGCCCACGGATCCTCGACGTCGGCCAACGATGCGGGGGCCGGCGTCGAAGCGGCCGCGGGAGCCGGGGACGCGGGAGCTTGCGCCGGGGACGCCGGCTTGTCCTGCGCGGCATTCGGCTGGCTAGCGGCATCCTTGTGCTGCTCGGATGCCTTGCCGGGCATGCTCATGCCGATGTGGACGCCCGGAATATCCAAGGCGTTGATGCTCTGCTTGGAGATCTGCGAACGGATTTCCTGTTGCTCGGAAGCGGGCAACGCACTCCAAGCCGGAGCCTGCGCGCCATCGGCCATCTTCTTGGTCGGGGCGAGCTGAACGTGGGCACCGAACACTTCACGCACCTTGGCGCGCACAATGTCCACGACGCTCGTGGTGCCATTCACGGATTCCTTGGCCACGGCAAGCGCGAACGCGTATTTGCTCAGCGGCTTGTCGAACTTGATCCACAGTTTGCCCGTCTGCATCTGCTCGTTGAGCACAAGGTTGATGCGCGGAACTTTGGTGCGGTTCACATACTCGGCCACATCGTGCGGCAACGCCGCCACGAGACGGTCCCAACGTTCGTCGGGGCTTTGCGTGGACGGGATGATGCCAAGCGCCGACGATTCCGGCGTCTGGCCAAAGGTCGGGAAACCACCCGAAGCGGGCCGTTGTTGAGGCGCGGCAGCTGGAGCCGATGCGGACTGAGCCGGGGCAGGCTGGGCTGGCGCTGGCTGTGCAGGGGCCGGAGCTGGAGCAGCAGCGGAAACAGGCGGCATCTGGGCCGCGGCGGGCTTGGCGGCGGTCTGAACCGGCGCGGATTTCGCAGGAACTTGCTGAGGCGCAACGGTTGGCTGGCTTTCAGCAGCCTTGTGCTGTGCGTTCGCGTTGCCTTGAGCCGCCGGCTGACGCGCGGAGCGGTAGTGCGACACGGGTGCCGCATTGCTGGCGCCGCCGTTCGTGCCGTCTGCGGCACCACTGGCAACCATGGGTTTCAGCTCACGCACGGCCATAAGCTGCGCGGCCAACAGTTCAAGACGCATACGCGGAGAAACGGCGCCGGCCATGTGTACAAGCGTGGCGTCCATCGTCTCGGCCATCGTCGTCAGCGTGCGCAAGTCCAGCTGCTGTTGCTGGCGGCGCAACAAGTCCACCTGCTCTTCGGCATCCTCGCCCAATACGGATTCCGCGGCGTCGCCGCCCAACGCGAGCACGAGCAGATCGCGCGTGCGCGCGAGCAGGTCTTCCACAAAGTGGCGCGGATCATAGCCGCCCACAATCACGTTCTGTACTACGCCATACAGTTTCGCGCCGTCACGGTCGATAATCGCGTCAATCGCGTCGCTAATCAGCGCGTCCGGCGTGAAGCCGAGCAATGCGACCGCCGCATCATACTGGATTTCGCCGTCCACGGCGCCCACCATGAGCTGGTCGAGAATGGAGAGCGTGTCTCGCACGGAACCGCCGCCCGCGCGCATGACGAGCCGCAGCACGCCCGGCTCGGCAGTAATCTCCTCTTTCTCGCACACGTCTTCAATGAACGGTCCCATGATTTCTGGCGGCACAAGACGGAACGGATAATGGTAGGTACGTGAACGGATCGTGCCGATCACCTTGTCGGGCTCGGTCGTCGCGAAAATGAACATCACATGTTCCGGCGGCTCTTCCACAATCTTGAGCAGCGCATTGAAGCCCTGTTGCGTAACCATGTGGGCCTCGTCGAGAATGAAAATCTTGTAGCGATCGCGCGCGGGGGCGAAACTCGCCTGCTCGCGCAACTCGCGAGCATCGTCGACACCGTTGTGGCTGGCGGCGTCGATCTCCACCACGTCCACGGATCCCGGGCCACCGGTGGCCAGATCACGACAGCTGTCGCACACGCCGCACGGATGCGCCGTAGGGCCCTGCTCACAGTTGATGCAGCGCGCCAAGATACGTGCGGAACTGGTTTTGCCGCACCCGCGCGGACCCGAAAACAGGTACGCGTGGGTGAGCTTGTGATTGTCAAGTGCGCGCATCAGCGGCACCGTTACCTGATCTTGTCCAATGACGCCTTCAAATGTGTCTGGCCTGTATCTGCGGTACAACGCCTGTGCCATTCGCACTTCTCCTCAAAGAATGGTGAAAAGTCACCTATCCATACATCTGTTCATCGTGATCACTCAATTTTGTGCGATGCGTCAGACTCGTCGGATGCGCCGAATTGGCCCGACTCGTCAAGCCGCTTGGCTTCCTCAAGCTCTTCACTCACAAAATTGCCCGTCACGGGGTTTCGGCCGTCGCGTTCAATAATGGCGACCACTTGCGCATCCTGCGACTCCTGGTCGAACGACTTCTGCACCGCCGGCGGAACCAGCAGCCTCAAGTTCTCAGGAGAGGCAGATACCTCTACAGGTAATGTACCAACATATTCGCCGTCTGCCGACAGGATCGGCGGTTCGGCGCCTTCTCCCGAATACGACAGTTCCACACGGCGGATACGTTGCCAGCCGAAGCATGGCGTGGAGAGCAACTTGCCCTTGTACAAGCGGCTCACGGCTTTGGCAAGCTCGGGCAGCTTCGGGATATAGCGCATCCACACCATGTCGAGCATGCCGTCCGCAAAGCGCGAGTACGGGGAAATTTCAATGCCACCGCCAATATGACGCGAGTTCGCAATAGTCAACATCGAAGAGAGGATGTCGTATTCCTCCACCACGCCGTCAGACAGCTCGACTTTCACATGGTATCCATACTTTTTAAAGTGCGTAATCTCATGCAGCACGCCAGCGAAGTAGCGTACGGAACCGCCCGGCAAATGCGAGTGCGTCGCATAGTCGTTCACGCACGCGTCGATGCCGCAAGACAGCATGCCCGCAAAATAGCGGTCGATGGGGCGCGGCTTCTGCAATGCGTCTCTCGTGGACGTGTCCACGGCCGTGGAGTCCGAGCCTGGCACGGACGTGACATGTCCCAGATCCACTTCCACCTGGCATCCGCACACAATGGCGCCCACAATGCCTTCCACAGCCGTTTCCAAACGGTTGACGGGCAGCTTGAGGCCGCGCGCGAAATCGTTGCCCGAGCCCATGGCCACAATGCCCAGGGGCTTGTCCGTGCCGCCTACGGCGTTGACGCCGAGCGAGATCATGCCGTCGCCGCCCACGACCACGAGATAGTCATATTCGTCGCGCCACGTGCGGGCGTTGTTCAGTGAGTCTTCGTAGCTGGTTCCTGTAAGGTCTATGGCCGTAAAGCCATGGCCCTCACCCGCCTGCTGAAGTAGTTCGAGTACTTTCGCGCTATTCTTCGCTCCTGCGCCTTTTGCTGCCGACGGGTTACCGATAACCGCCACGATTAAGTGCTCACGTTTCATAATCTTCACGATAATCGCACTAGTCACCCAAATGCTAGAGCCAGCGAACAAGGTGTGACGCACCCCACATGCCCCTTATGCGGCACATGGAACGGGCCCGGCTCGCGAGCGCACGGTTACGCGCGAAACCAGCGGCACACGCGTTCGTACGGTAACGGCCACCTGCACCTCGTCGTTTTCGACAGCGCAATCGTCGAGTTGCGCCTGGTTGTCGCTGGCGATTTGCGCAGCCAGCGAGCACGCGTCCGCGCTGGCATTCATCTGCACGCTTGCGCCCGCGAGCGCCGCGATATCGGCCGCCGTATGCGCCTGCGCTTTGCTGATCAGTACATTGCCGACGGCCGCGATGATCGTGAGCAGCGTGATGATGCCGACTACCAGCCCTACCGCCACTATGCTCGCGCTGCCGCGGTCCGCCGATTTTGCGAGATTCCCGAGTTTGGCGTTCATGGCCGCACTCCCGTCGCCGATCCCGTGACTGAGGACGGCAGTACGCTCCATGGGTCGCAGGTTACGGGGCACTGCGTGGTCACGGTGAACTGCCGTCCGGATTGGTGAACAGTGACGCCGGCCCCGGCTCCCGCAGTGGCGTGCACCATGCCTGTGGCGTCCACATGGGCGTCGTGTACCACGAGCATGCGCGCCACGTTGGCTGCCGCATCCTGACATACGATCGTCCGATTGCTTATGTGCGCCATATACAGCACGAGCGAGGCGACAATAATGACGGCGGGCATGATGACGGCGAATTCGGCCGTAACCGCGCCACGGTCGGCGGCGTACGAGACGCCACAACGCGTATTGCCGGCCATGCGCCCGGCTGTTTCGTGGTATCGGCACCAGTACCGGCGTCGCACTGTTCGCAGCATCATCTACCCCACTTGCAGCGCGTTTTGCACAATGTTCGTAAGCAGTGTGCGCACGGTATCCGATTTGAGCAGCGAGACGAGCACTGCGGCGAATCCTGTGGCCGCCACGAGTACGACGGCGTATTCGGCCGTGGCCGCGCCGCGCTCAGGGGTTTCGGCAAGTGCGCGCATGCGTAGGTCAAGGCGTATGGCCGCCTGGCGCATGCGCTCGCGCAGTGAATGGGGACGGTCTGCCATGAGGTTGCGGTCGATCATGGCGTGTGCAGTGTTCATAGCGATCTCCTTGTCGTTGTGGTCCGATCCTTGGTAGCGCCGGGCCCAAGTCCCGGTGCTTCCACTTTCTTCGCCGCCGCTTTGCCACGCCACTTTCGCGGGGCCTTGTGGTCGGACGGAGGTATGTCGAGATGCCAATGTGCACGGATGGTTCCGAATTCGGTGGAAATGTGGATTGCGGCGGAGTTATGCACATGCCACCGTGGTTGTACACATACTTCGGGTGCACAAGTGAGTACATGGTGTGTGCGAAAGTTATGCACATTTACATGCCCATGGCAAAGGACGCGATGGTCGGAATAACCGCGATGCATAGAAAGGCCGGCAAAAAGCACAGGCCCGTGGGAAGCAGGAGTTTGACCGAGAGTTTTTGCGCACGCTGTTCAATACGCGTACGCTCCGTGGATTCAAGTTGTTCCATGGCCGCGCGCAATGGCGCGGCGGCGCGGATTCCACGTTCCCATGACTCACGCAACGTGGCGCCAACCAGACGCAGGATCCGCTGCGCATGGTCGATATCGGCGGCCGAATACGGCGCCCCGTTTATCAGTTCCGCAAGATGATCGCACGGCAGGCACCACGCGTCTGACCAGGATGACGCGCATACAAGTTGCCGCGCCGCATAGGCGAGGCCTGTTCCGACACCGCCGCCCAGTACTTCCCCCACGCACTGGAGCGCTCGCGGAATCGCGGCGCCCTGTTCCAGCGCTACCAACAGCAATTCGAGGACGAGTGCAGCGTCAGGGCGCCAATTATCCCCCGCATGACGGTCGCGGCCTTGTCCCACCGATTCCAGCCGCGACGCAAGCGGCACGGGTGCAAGCCACAGCCATACGGCCACTCCCGCGCACAGCGCCGCCACGATCACCCATGCCATGTGCATCACGGAGAGCCATCCCGGTCAAGCAGCAGTTTCATCCACCACAATCCGAGCGCGTAACTGCCCACGCCCAGCAACAGACACAGCAGTCCTTGCATGGAACCGACAAGGAACCAAACGGGATTGGCGCCCAACAATTCGCCCAGCAACAGCGTGACGGCGGGCAGTGCGCACAACATATGCACGGTGGCTTTCGGTACGGCGAATGCCGTTCTTGTCAGATCTTCGCTTAATTTGAGCCGCAGGCACGCACGACGCACGGCTTCCACGCAATCGACCGTACGGCAACCCAATACACTGCTTAACGCATAGGCAGCCGCAAGGCCATGCGCGACTTGCGCAACCTGGCGCACGGAATCATGGTCCGCCGCACATCCGGCAATGGCCTCCCGCAAACGGCCCGCATCCAGGCGGCCCGCGCTGTCCGTAATGGAAACAATCGAGCCATGCGCAGGGATCTGCCGCATGATTGCAGACCGCAACGTCATGCCCGACTGCAGGGATGCGGCAATCGAGGCGAGCGCCACACTTAATCCGACGCCCGGCTCCGCACGGCGTGAACGGAAACTATTACTAAACCGCGCCCGGCGCCGCTCCAGTGGAATGGGACGGTCGGGACTCCACCACGCCAATCCCAGTGCCAACGCTAGCAACAGGACACTTACAACCGCGCTTATCTCTGCACCCCCAGACGCACCCACAACCGCACTCACCGCAGCCACCGTTCACAAAAGGCGCGCCACCGCTCATGCATATGGTCGCATACCGCCGCTTCACCCGAGCCGTTCCACACGGCCAGCGGTGCGCCCGCCAACCCTTCCCCGTTCAGCGAGAGCGTGCCGATTTCGGCGATGTAGCGTTGCGAACCGTTGCGCCGCAACATGACGAGCACATCGAAAGCACGGGATGCCAACAGCGCTGTGGCACGCGGCTCAAGCCCGGCCAGCAGGCCCAGCGCCATCAAGCGCGCGGGCACATGGGCCACACCATTGGCATGGATTGTTGTCATGCCGCCCGCATGTCCCGAATTGGACGCGCGCAGCAGGTCCACAATTTCTTCGCCACGGCATTCGCCCACCACAATACGGTCGGGCCGCATGCGCAAGGTGGCTTTCACGAGCTGCGCGAGACTAATGGCGCCCGCGCCTTCCACATTGGCCTGCCGCGTAAGCATCGACACCATGTTGCCGTGGTGCACGGCTCCAAGTTCGCGCACTTCCTCCACCACCACAATGCGCTCGCGCACGGAACACTCCTGCAGCAGCGCCTTGAGCAAGGTGGTTTTGCCGGCGCCCGTGCCGCCCACAATAAGCATGTTGGCACGTTTGGCCACCATATGCCGCAACAGGTCTTCCCATGCGGGCGGACATAAACCGTGGCGCACCAAATGGTCAAGTCGTGAGGCGCGCCGGTCGGGCAAACGGATCGAGATCGCCGCACCTTGCGAGACGATCGGCGCAACCACGGCGTGAATGCGCGTGCCGTCGGGAGCGGAAGCGTCCGCAATGGGTGCGGCTTCATCGAGGCGGCACCCCAATTGTGCGCACAGGCGCACGGCGTATTCACGTAATACGGCTGCGGGCCGCAACGGAATGTCGATATGGGCGCGCTCCATGCCGCGCCCGCAATCAACCCACACTTCCCCGCCGCAGGTCACAGCCACATCAGTAACGGCGGGATCGGCCGCCACGGCGGCCAGCGGACCGAACAACAGGTCGTCCGTAACAACCCCGCAACCAAATGTTTCATGTGAAACATTCATCATGACGTTTCCCGCACTTCCCGTTGCGACATCGCCCGCGAAGACTCGAACGCGTCCATTACCAGCGACGCCAGCCGTTTCACGCCTCCGCGTACCTTGCGCGGTACCGAACCAAGTCCCATACCTTCCAACACGTCGCTACATAGCCTGTTGTCCGCACGAATCGGCCCGCATACATCGCAGCCCATATACCGTTCCGCACGCGCCACCGACAGCACGCCGCGCCCGCGCGCCGATCCCGTGGGCTCCACACCCGCCACGGCAGCGATTCCTCCCCGAAACTCCTCGGCCCCGCGCAGCCACGCCACATGCGCTTTGGCGCGCGCCAGCCCAAGTACGGAAAGTTCGAGAAACACCACATGATGCGCGGCCATAAGCAGCGGTACGGTTTTTACAACGCTGCCGCGGCCCGCGTCCACCACCACAACATTGCCGTCGTCCGCGAGCGCCCGCACTGCGGCTTGCACATCCCACCATTGCGGATGCGGCTCCCTCCATGGCGCAAATGACAGTATGGCCACATCCTGCCATTGCGGCAGTTCCGCGTACAGCGCCCGCCCGTCCAGGGATCCGAGCGGCGCCTGCACTTCATGCCAGCGCTTGCCGCCCTCGCGTTCCAGTCCCAGCAGCACGTCCATGCCGCCACCACTCGCGCAAACGTCGGCGTCGACTAGCGAAATATGACGTTCATCATGTCTCAATTCCAGCGCGAGTTCGCGCGCCAACAACGCCACTGCCGTACTTGCGCCAATCCCTCCGCTCGCGGACGAGCATACGATGACATTCGACCGTTCTGCGGAAGAGTCAGCCGCGCCCGTCACCGACCCCTCCCCCCAAAACGGCCGCACCTCTGCCGGCTCCACCACTACCCGCTTCCGCTCCGCCCACACGAGCCACAGCCGGCACGCGGTCGAGCGTCACCGTGTCGTCATTGACGGACGGCACAAAAAATTGTTGCGGATCGTAAGCCTCACGCGGTACCGCGGACGCCTGCCGCGTTGTTGCATCATTCATAGTCCGATTCAATCGGACCGCACCCCGCTCGGGCAATCCGAGAACATGCGTGTGGTCAACCGGTCCCGAATATGCGAAACCGGTGGAAAACCTTCCCAGTCTTCCACCGGCACCGCTCTGCAGAAGAGCCACAGAGTCGCAGAGTTAGTGTTGTTGAGCTATTAAGCGACCGCTACTCGAGCTTTCCCTGCCGCCACAAATGGGCGGCTTGCTTAAGATCCTTGGCCGTGGCGTGCAAATTCGCGCCCGTATGCAACAGCCGGGCCACTTGCGTGCTCGAAGCTTTCGAATGGCGCGCTTGCACACGCAAACCGAGCACCACAACCTCAATGAACGTGGCCGCACGCGTCAGCGCAACAGCGAAATCCCCCGTAAACGCGCCCGAAAGAATCGAATCGGCCGTGCGCGCGATGTCGGATTCCGTAGGCGCGGCATCCACGCCCACAATCGCGGACGCGCTCGTGGCCACGGGCTCCCCGAGCCGCCACAGGCGCGTCACGCTTTCCTTCTGCCTGCGCATCCACGTACGCAGCATGTACAAGCGCCACAAGGTGCCCGGCAAGGTATCGGGCTGCGCATCGCTCCATAGTTCCGCGACCACATCCACGCCCTCACGATCCACAATCGTCAGCGTGCGCTCCACCACGCGCGCATCGGTCGCATGATGCACGCGATCAAGCAACGCGGCGGCCGTGGCATGGCTGATTTCACTAAGCTGCTGCGGATCCATGCCGCCCACAATGTTGTCGGCAATGGCCGCATCCAGCTGCCCCGGGCGAGACGGCCGCGGCGAACCCGTATGACTGAACGCCGAACCGCTCGACACAATGGAACCGGAACCAACGCGCATGTTAGTAGACAATAGGCTGCACTTTCTGAATATCGATAATCTTCGTCGTGCCCGCGTCCTGTACCACGCTTATGGCCAACGCCGTTCCCGTCGGCATGTAAGGCGACTTGCGCTTGAGCATCTTCTCCAGCGTGGAAGACGAGCACATCGATTGCATTTTAGCGAACATACCACCAATGACGGGCCGGTGCATGCAAATCAGCGCCGTCTGCTCGCCTTGCGCCGTGGCGTCGAGCAGCGTACGGAAATCATGCCACGTGCGCTCGCTGTTGTCCGCAAACGCGTCTTCGGTCATCGATTCGAGATATTCCATGGGCCGCTGCGTTTGCCAGGCGAGCATTTGCACGGTTTGCTGGCACCTGAGCCACGGCGAAGTGATCAGGCGCACGGGATTGAAGCACGCCAATTCCCTATCCAGCGCGTATGCGTGCGCGGCGCCTTTGGGCGTAATCGGACGATTCTCATCGGTGCCGTCCCAGCTTTTGCGCGACTCGGCTTTCGCATGGCGCACGAGCAGCAGCGTTTGCGCGCGGCCCGCACCCTCCTCCAGACGGTCGACGAATGCGGCCAGCACGTCGCGATCGGTGGCGTGCGTCAGGCGTTTGCGCGCCTGCGTGATCGGCAGCCACTCCACATGGTCGATCTCGCCAATATCCGCACGGTGCACGGGACCGAACGGATCGGTCAAATGGCGCGCGTCATTGCGATTGACGACGGTTGCCATCCAATATTTCACCTGCTTGACGGGTTCCGCGGGATCCGACTTGTGCCGCGACTTCTTGCCTTCCGCATTCAGTGGGTACTCGACTTCCATCAAATACGGTCCCAGCTGTACGGATTTGCCGGTTTCCTCACCAATCTCGCGTACGGCGGCGTGACGGAACGACTCATTATTTTCCAGCTTGCCTTTCGGCCAGCTCCAGTCGTCATATTTCGGCCGGTGCACCACGCACAATTCGATGGCGGACATGGGATCCGCCCCGTAATCCGACTCCGCTTTCCAGCGGTACACAATACCGCCGGCCGCTTGCACAATGCGTTTCTCTTTACCCGACATAACCCCTCACCGAGCGTTGATTGTTGCGTTCACTTACAGTTCGAGGTGAGCCGGACTTTCCCGACCCACCTCGACTGGTCACGTCAGTTCGCGTGCGGACGACGCATGTGACGACGGATCAGATATTCCTGGCAGTCCACCAGCGGACGACCTTCCTCATCCTTGGAATGGTGCACATACGTGCCGTCGGGCTGCATGTGCCAGGATGCGGTGGAGTCGGCCATCTGCAGATCCAGATAGTCCAGCAGTTCCTCGATTTCGTCAGGCGACGTGATGCGCACGAGCGCTTCAACTCGACGGTCGAGATTGCGGTGCATAAGATCGGCCGAACCGATCCACACTTCCGGTCCCGAAATCGGGCCTTCGCCGATCTGCGGGCCGTCGGAATTCGCGAACGCGTACACGCGGCTGTGCTCAAGGAAACGTCCCAAAATGGAACGTACGCGAATATTCTCGCTCAATCCCGGCACTCCCGGCTTCAGCGCGCACAATCCGCGCACCACAAGATCGATCTTGACACCGGCCTGGCTGGCGCGATACAGCGCGTCAATCGTCTTTTCGTCGATAATCGCGTTGACCTTGATCTTGATCCACGCTTCCTTGCCGGCGCGCGCCGCGTCTTCCTCGCGCTTGATGCGCTGGATAAGGCCCGTACGCACGGTACGCGGGGCGACAAGCAGGCGATGGAAGCTCGACTTCGGCGCGTAGCCCGACAGCTGGTTGAACAGGCGCGTCATGTCCTGGCCGACTACGGGATCGCAGGTGAGCAGGCCCAAATCCGTGTACTGGCGCGCGGTCTTCGGGTTGTAGTTGCCCGTTCCCACGTGGCAGTAGCGGCGCAGGCCGTCGTTCTCCTGACGGACCACGAGCGAAAGCTTGCAGTGCGTCTTCAAACCCACAATGCCGTACACGACGTGCACGCCGGCGCGTTCAAGCTTGCGCGCCCATGCAATGTTCGCGTCCTCGTCGAAACGCGCCTTGAGCTCCACAAGGGCGAGCACCTGCTTGCCCGCGTGGGCGGCGTCGATCAGCGCGTCAATAATCGGCGAATCGCTTGACGTACGGTACAGCGTCTGCTTGATGGCCAGCACCTTCGGATCGGCCGCGGCCTGTGCGAGGAACGCCTGGACCGAAGTCGAGAACGAATCGTACGGATGATGCAGCAGAATATCGTGCTCGCGAATCGCGGCGAAAATATCTTGCGCGCGGCTTGTCTCCACCTCGGCAATCTGACGGTTCGTCGTCGGCACGAACGGACGGAACTTGAGGTCAGGACGGTCGATGCTGTTCAATTCGAACAGTACCGTCGCATCCAACGGTTCCGGAAGACGGTACACTTCATCATTGCTGACGCGCAGCTGGTCGGCGAGCAGCTGGGACAGGAACGGGCTCGTCGAATCAGACAATTCGAGGCGGATCGGCGGTCCGAAACGGCGGCGCAACAGTTCCTTCTCGATTGCGTTGAGCAGATTCTCGGCGTCGTCCTCTTCCACATCGATATCTTCGTTGCGGGTAACGCGGAACGAACGGGCTTCCTTGATGATCATTCCCGGGAACAGCGACTCAAGATGGGCGATAATCAGGTTCTCCATCGTGATGAAGCCGTAACGGACATCGCTTGCCTCGTCTTCGGTCATATCCTCGACGGGAACAAGGCGGTTCATGTTGTCCGGAATCTTCACGCGCGCGAAATGGGACTTGCCACTGGTCGGATTCTCCACGAGCACGGCAAGATTCAGCGAGTTTCCGGAAATGTACGGGAACGGGTGGGCAGGATCAAGCGCCAACGGCGTCAGCACGGGGAAAACCTGCTGACGGTAGTAGCGCGATAGGCGCTCCTGCTCCGCCACGGACAGCTTGTCCCAGTCGAGCAGCTGAATGTTCTCCTTGGCCAAATCGGGCAGAATATGGTCAATGATGTAGTGCGCGTGGTCGTCCTGCATCTTGTGGGCTTCTTCGGTGATCGCGCGCATTTCCTGGCGCGGGCTCAGTCCGGCCGCCGTGGTGACGGCGATGCCCGAGTCGATGCGGCGCTTGAGGCCCGCCACGCGGACCATGAAGAATTCATCCAAGTTGCTGGCGAAAATAGCCGCGAAATTGGCACGCTCAAGAATCGGAACATCATCGTCCTGGGCGAGCTCCAGCACTCGCTCGTTGAACTTGAGCCAGCTCAGTTCGCGGTCGAAAAAGCGGTCCGGAGGAAGCGGACGCGCGTCTGGTTGCGCATCATTTTTCTCCGGCTTGTCGGTCTCGGCAATATGCTCGGCAATCATGCTGCGGAGCACAGCCTTGGAAGGTGCGTCAAATTTTTGTGTCATACCTCAATACTGTAGGTGTTTTCTAGGTTTGAGCCTACCGGAAAGCCCAATTTTTTGCGGTATTTCCATAATTTTTGCGACATATCGACGAAATAGTTCTGTAGAGGTCTGTGGAGGTTCGCGGGCGTTGTGCATTCCGCTGACCATTACGCTCCAACCGAACGCGCGATATTTGGGCAACACGCCCAAGAGTTCCAAATTTATGTGCAAATGAACACTTCACGATCGATTTGACACGACGAATGCATCAATTTCTTGTGCATTTAGGGGGTGTTCGACACAAAGAATACAAGATGTGAACATTTCTCAAAAAATGGGCGAACCGAGTAGCGCAATGCAGATGAAGCGAGCATAATGGCAACTACAAGGACAACTGAACAGGCAGACCCACAAAAGTATATGGTCAGTAAGATTATTACGTTGAGCGGGTACTGGAAAGACTTACCGTTACAACGAAGGAGTTGTGCAGAGATTCTGCCGCTGTTGAACTTGATAGGAGCCCGCTTCGGCGGGCTTCTTTTTTTGTTTGATTTTGGTACTTTTCCATGACGAGAGAGAAGCATCCCAATAAGCACACCGCTTAGAGAACTTCCTACCCGCATGGAACGGCGTCACGTAAAGTGAACCGTATGACCAAACGAACCAAGCGCCATATGAGTAAGCGCGCCCAGGCTCGTGCCCAGGAAGAAGCACAGTGGCGCGAAGAGAGCGAAAAGGATTACGCGGATTCCAATATTGACGCGCCTCCGCAAACACGCGAGCAGCTCTTGCATGACGCCAGCGTATTCGAGGGAACCGCTGACCGCACCGACATGCACGCCTCGCCATCCGACTTCGAGGACGGAGAGATCCCGGAAAATGGCGAAACCTCCCAAGACTCGCAAGAAACCATCGAAGAGCTCGACGCCGGCGAAACAGACACTCCCACCAGCCCGCTTGAATTCAACGAGCAGCGTGCCGAAGCCGACTTGCATGAGCATCTTTCGCGCGACAAAGACCTCAACATTGACGAAGAGGTGCGCGAGGCGCAGGCCTACTATTCTCAGCTGCTCAACCACGACGGTCAGCTCGACACCACAGTCCTCGACGCGCACAAGAACGAGACGATCGGCCTGTTTGGTTCCCACAAGCAAACCATCGCGCAGGAATACCACCTCACGCGCCGCAGCAAAATCAAGCGTTTGCGCCAAATCGTCAAAATCGCCATGCACTATGACGCCCTCAAGGGCCTGACTCCCGTCTCGCTGCGCCTTATGTTTGAAGCGCTTGGCCCAACCTTCGTCAAGGCCGGCCAAATCCTTTCGATGCGTTCGGAAATCCTGCCGCAGCCGTTCTGCGACGAGCTCGCCAAACTGCGTTCCGACGCCGATCCCATGCCTTACAACGTGGTTATCGAAACGCTTGAAAAGGAATACGGGCGCGACATTGACGAGATCTTCGAGCATATCGACACCACGCCGCTCGGTTCCGCTTCCCTCGCCCAAGTGCACCGCGCCACGCTCAAAACGGGCGAGGACGTGGCCGTCAAGGTCCAGCGCCCGGGTGTGCGCATCACGATGGCCGAAGACGTCTCGATCATGCGCTCGATCGCCAAAGGCGCCACGAAAGTCATCCACAGCTCGCAAATCGTCGACTTCCAGGGCGTCGTGGACGAGCTTTGGGAAACCTTCGACGAGGAGACGAACTTCCTGAGCGAGGCGCGCAATCTGTGCGAATTCAAGCGGTTCTGCAACGGTTTCGCCTATATGGACTGCCCCACGCCCTTCGTCGAATTGTGCACACCGCACGTCGTCGTCATGGAATATGTGGACGGCATTCCGATCGCGAAAACGCAGCGTCTGCGCGAAGCCGGCTACTCGATCAAGGAAATCGGCACGAAACTCGTCGACAATTACGCATCGCAAATTCTCGACGCCGGTTTCTTCCATGCCGACCCGCATCCCGGCAATATCATGATCCGCGGCGGCCAGATCATGCTGCTCGACCTCGGCATGACGGGCCGTCTCGACGCCTCCACGCGCCGAGCGCTTACGCAAATGCTGAGCGCCGTCGCCGCGCAGGACTCGCCAAAATTGGCGAACGCGCTGCTGCGATTCTCGAATACGCCCGCCGACCCCGACGATTATCCGGATCTGTTGGCCGATCTCGACGCGATCGTCAAAGAATACGGAACCGTCGATCTGTCGGACTTGAATATCGCCGATTTTCTGGGTGCGCTCACTTCTCTCGCGAGCCGTCACGGTATTGAAGTGCCCAGTTCGATCACTACTGTCGGACGCGCGCTCGTGACGCTGGAAGGCCTGCTCGACGAATTCATTCCCGACGTCAATATGATCACGATTATCAGCCGCCATATTATGGGTTCGAAATCGGCGAAAACGGTGGTCAAATCGGAACTCAAGTCGCTCGCGATGGAGAGTCACGAGGCGCTGCACAGCGGACTGCGGTCCGTTCATGAAGTGGAAGTCGCGTTGCGCATGCTGACGCGCGGCCAGTTGCGTGTGAGTACGGAATTGGTCGGTTCGGAACAGCCGTTGCATACGTTGAGTGACATGGTCAATCGACTGACGATGGCGCTGATTGTGGTCGGCCTGTTCGTGGGATCGTCGATTGTGTATTACGCGGGCATGAAACCGATTATTTTCGGCATTCCTGTGGTGGGATTCATGGGATATGTGGTCGCGTTCGTGCTGTCGGTGTGGATTGTGATCGACATTATGTCCAAGAATTACAAGGCCCGGAAGAAGGCGCGCGGAAAGTAACGCGCTTATGAATACGTGACGCAATTATGTAATCCGATTGTGTGATTCCACGCACGATATTTGATGAAACGCAATCTTCCGGTATACTGAAATACGCGCTGAACCGTGCATAGCCCCGGGCTCCATTTTTTGCCGCTGCGAGCGGCCTTTGCGCCGACATGGCGCTTTCGCGGTTTGGCGCTTTTTCATGCCATTTTTGCGCTAAGCCTCTTGCATATTCACAGCCATCCCCCAGCCGTTGTGGGTAGCGTTGGATGCAAATGAATTCGAGGAGGTGCCTCTTATGGCAAAATTCATGAAGAAACTGCTCATCGGCGGCGCACTGGCGGCCTGCGCAGGCCTGTGGGCCACGGCCCCTCGCAGCTTTGGCAACAAGCGCGAAAACTACGTGCCGACCATGCCGAATGTGATGTATGCGCATCGCGGCTTGCATGATGCCGGCAGCGGCTACAGCCCGCAATATGAAGAGGGCAATCGCGCTTACTGCGAGCTCGCCCGCAAGATGGCGATCAAGGCCGGTTTCGGCAGCGAGAAGGAGCCGGGCGTCATTGCCCCGGAAAACTCGCTGGCGGCGTTCGCGGCCGCGGCCGAGGCCGGTTTCGGTATGGAACTCGATTTGCAGCTCACAGCCGACGGCCAGGTGGTTGTGCTTCATGATCCGGACCTGCTGCGTGTGGCTGGGGATCCGCGCCGCGTCAAGGACCTTATGTATGACGACCTGACGCGCATCCCGCTGTTCCCGACGTGCGCTCCGGGCGCTTCGAAGGCTCCGCTGCGCGATGGCGCCGAGGAGAACCCGCCGCTCGTGGTCACGCCCGACGAGGCTCCGAAGGGTTACTACCAGCATGTGCCGCTGTTTGAGGACGTGCTCAAGGTGGTTGACGGCCGCGCGCCGATTATCGTGGAATTCAAGTTCGCTGACCTGAACCGTTGGGACGACCGCGACGACGAGCTCATGGAGAAGGCTTCCGACCTGCTGCAGGCCTACAACGGCCCGTATGTAGTCGAGTCGTTCAGCCCGATTGCCATGAACTGGTACAAGAACCACTATCCGAGCGTGTGCCGCGGCCAGCTCGCCATTGACCCATCGCAGCTCGCCAAGTCGAACCCCGTCGACGTGATCGCCGGTTCGCTGGGCCTCAACTGGCTTTCGCGCCCCGATTTCGTAGCCTACGATTGGCGCAACGGCAACCGCAACATCCTCAAGTACGAGCGCAAGCTCGGCGCGCTGTGCGTCGCCTGGACGATCCGCTCCGACGAAGAGCTCAGCAAGTCGCTTGGCAATTTCGACCGCTTCATTTTCGAAGGTTTCATTCCGTCGGTGACGCCGGACGAAATTACGACCGAGTGAGGCATGGTTACGGCCGGACTGCCGTTTGTCGATAATCGCAAGCGGTAGTCGTTGATAGAAAAGAGGTGGCGCATTCGCCGCCTCTTTTTTGTGCGTAAATATACGCAGATTACTTGTAAGTTGCGTAAATATACGCAGATTACTGTTTACCTGCACTTTTTAACCGTTAAATTTTGCGGTTTGCTTCTTAGCCGCGTAAATTTACGCGGTTTGCTGGTTATCTGCGGTTTTCGACCGTTAATATTTGCAGTTTGCTCATTAGCCGCGTAAATTTACGCGGATTACTCATAAACCTACGATTATTCACGTGAAAATCCGCAAATAACGCCTTAACCGCAACTTTCATTCGCGTTCCGCGGCGTGTCTCGACTAAAAACCGCAACTAACTAGTAATCTGACAAAATTCACGTGAATAATCGTCGTCTAACTAGTAAATTGCAGATTTTCACGCACAAAAAGTGCGGATAAGAAGGAAACCGCGGATTTTAACGGTCGAAAAATGCAAGTAAGACGTTATCTGCGTATTTTTACGCGGGTAAGGAGAAACCCGCAGATTTTCACGCACAAAAAGTGGGGATAAGGAGAAGCCCGCAGATTTTCACCCACAATATTGGGTCTTACTACACGAATGGCACCCGAATAAATATAAATACAAATAAATATAAAAAATAACGGACCAGCGCGGCGCAACCACGCTAATCCGTTATGTTCAAGCTATCCGTTATTCAGTAACCGACAACAATCAGTCGATGACACCGTACAGACGGTCGCCAGCGTCGCCGAGGCCCGGCACAATGTAGCTCTGCTCATTGAGGCCTTCATCGACACCGCACACCACGACCTTGAAGTCGATGGACGGATCGATGTTCTCTTCGACGTACTTGATGCCTTCCGGAGCAGCGATGATGCAGACCGCCGTCACGTTCTTGGCACCACGGTCGGCCAGGTAGTGCGTAGCAGCCACAAGCGTGCCGCCCGTTGCCAGCATCGGATCGATGAGGAAGCACTGGCGGCCCGTCAGATCGTCGGGAAGACGGTTCGCGTACGTGATCTGCTGGGTCGGGTGCTCTTCGTCGCGCTTCATGCCGAGGAAGCCCACTTCGGCTGCCGGCATCATGCGCATCATGCCGTCGAGCATGCCGAGGCCCGCACGCAGCACCGGCACGATAATCGGACGCGGCTTGGCGATGGCCTTGCCCACCATTGGGGCAACTGGCGTTTCGATCGGCTTGTCTACGACCTCGAGGTTACGCGTAGCTTCATAGGCCTCCAGCATAACGAGTTCGGAAACGAGGTTGCGGAAAGTGGTGGACGAGGTGTTCTTGTCGCGCAGAATCGTGAGCTTGTGCTCAACGAGCGGATGATCCAAAACTTGAAGTTCCATAGTTCCTAAGATTAGGCGGTCGACTAGAATTTGACATCCCCTTCTGCATTTTGCGACAGACACGCCGCGATTCGCGTCTCAAAATGCAGAAGAAAAAATTTGCCAAGCCCACCTTGCTAAGAGCAAACTATTCAGCATATCTTCAGATTCGCCTGATTAGACTGAGGCCAGCACAAACCAAGGAATAGTTCCTTTACATCCGCAAGAAACCGTTCCATAGACGTGACCGAAAGGGGTCATCATGGCAGATAACAACAACATCCTCGATGGATTCGGTGAAGGCCTGCACAAGGTGTTCCTCGCAGGCGTGGGCGCACTGGCGACCACTTCCGAAAAGGGCAAGGCTCTTGTCAACGAGCTCGTCCAGAAGGGCGAGCTAACCGTCGAGCAGGGCAAGCAGCTGAACGCCGAGCTGTCCCGCAAGGCCGCAGCCGCCAAGGAAGAAGCCAAGAAGAACGCCAGCGCCATGATGTCCAACGTCGCCGACGCCGCCGAAGGCCTGAAGGAAACCGCCAAGGGCGCCGTGAACGAAGCCAAGTCCCGCGCGGCGGATGCCAAGGATGCCAAGGAAGCCAACGAAACCAAGGCAGCCGACGCCGAAAAGTGAGCTTCAGTGAGTTTGCAAGCGAGTTTCGCTTCCGCAAACCGCCAGTAGCCGGAGCCGCCAGCTCTAGCTAGCACATTCGTTTACTACAGCGCAGCCCAACCAAGCACTACGGCTTATGCCGCTCCTCTACTTGGTTGGGCTGCGTTGCGCTTTTTGCCTCGTTTACCTCGGCCGCTCGGCCGCTGTCTTGCGCGCCATTTCCGTAATCTTTGCGATGCGGCGCATCTCTTCGGCCTGTTCGGTCGTCTGGTCGGGCATGAACGATCCATACCGGCGCGTGACAGCCGTACGAATCAGGAAGTCCGCAATTTCCGGGTTCTTCGGCAGCAGCGATCCGTGCATGTACGTGCCGATCACATTGTGCACGCGCGCGCCTTCCGTCCCGTCTTCGCCGTTGTTGCCCATGCCGGGCGCCACATGTCCCAGCGGCTTGGCGCCTTCACGCAGGAACGTCTGTCCGGAATGATTTTCGTAGCCGATAATCGTGCCGAATTGGTCCGACTCTTCCGTGAGGTTGCCGATCATGCGCACTTCCTGGCCCACGGTGTAGGCCGGAATGATGCTGATTCCTTCCAGCTTGCTGCCGTCAATCGTTGCAAAATAGTCGCCGAACAGCTGGTACAGACCGCAGATCATGAGCATCGGAACACCGTCTTGCGCAAGCGAACGCAACAGGTCCGCGCGACGGAAAAAGTCTTCGATAATCTTTTTCTGTCCCGTATCCTGGCCGCCGCCGCCCAGAATAATGTCCGCATGGTCGGGCCACGGATCGTTCTGATTGACCATGTGCACGCGCGGTTCGTATCCGTACAGTGCCAGCCGGCGCTCCACGGTCAGCACGTTGCCCGAGTCGCCGTAAATATTCATATCTTTCGGATACAGCGACACAATGTCGATTTCTCGCGTCATATTACTTTCCTTTTTAGATACGGATATTTACTTGCCGACTCCGGCATCGCTCACGTTCGCGATCGTGGCGAGCGCCGCACGGACCTGCAGCATGGCCGTGTACGTGCAGTAAATATGTTTCGTCGTTCCCGGATTCGACTGTGCGAAGTCGATCACGGTTTTTTCGAGATCCGTGTCGATATGGCGGGTCGGAACTTGGTCGTACGCCAGACGCAACGCCATGTCCCACGCGCGCACGCCGGAAACGGCGGCGACTTCCGTGCCGCGCAGGCTCGTGAAGTCCACGTCCCACAGCCAGCTCATGTCACGCCCGTCGGCGTATTCGTCGTTGATGCAGATCATCGTGTCGCAGTTTTCGGGCGGGAACGAGGCGAGCGAAAGGCGGAAACCCATGGGGTTCTTGACGAGCAGCAGTTCCACGCGCGAGCCGTTGACGTCGATGCTTTCGCCGCGGCCGAATGCGGGCGTCACGTTGCCGAGCGCCACCATCTGGTCGGCGAGCGAGGCGTTCGCGAACGCGCGGGCGCGGTTGATGAACGGGCTGATGGCCTTGCGGCGCAGTACGCGCGTGGCCACGCGCACGTTGGCCGCGTCGTTGAGGTCGGCTTGGATCGCGCGCACGATGGCGAGCGCCGCCGCCGCGTTGTACAGGTTGTACACGCCCTCGAGTTTGACATCGGTGGAGATTTCAGTGCCTTCCACATTGAATGTGGCGCGGTGGTCGCCCACGCGTTCGAGCGTCACGTCGGCCGGAATCTGGTCCGTGACGGTTTCATCGCTGGGCGCGGTGGCCGTGGTGTCTCCCGCCGCGCGGTCGTCGGCCGCCGCCTGGCGCTGGATGGTCGTGGCCATTTCGTCGTCGGACGGGAAGAACGGCTTGAGTTCCGCGGACAGGCCGAACCAGCGCGTTTGCGTACCTTCGGGCACGACTTCCGCGAGCGCCGCGATACGCGGATCTTCACGGTTGAGCACCACGGTTCCCGTGGTCGTTTCGGCCACATGGCTGAGCAGTTTGGCCGTGTTGTCGATTTCGCCGAAACGGTCGAGCTGGTCGCGCATCACGTTGAGCAGCAGCGCGTAGTGCGGCTTGACTTGCTTGACAAAGTGCACCGCGTACGCCTCATCGAGTTCCAGCACGGCGATATCGGCGTCAAGTGCGCCGGCCGCGTTGACTTCCGTGAGCAGCGAGGAGACGACGCCGCGCGTGAAGTTGGAGCCGGTGGGGTTCGTGAATACCTTGAGTCCCAGCGCTTCGAGCATGGACGCCACCATGCGCGTCGTGGTGGTTTTGCCGTTTGTTCCGGACACGAGCACTACGCCGAGCGGCAGTTTGTGCAAGGTGCGGCGCAGGAAGTTCGGGTCGATTTGTTCCACGATTTTGCCGGGGAACGCGCTGCCGCCGTGCTTGGTGATGCGTGCGGCCGTGCGTACGGCTTTGCCGATCAGCGGTGTGGCGAACGCGTGCCACGGGCGTTTGGCCACGCGCTGTTCTTCGGTGCTGGATTCGTTGGAGAGTCCGGCTTGGTTGTTGCCTGCCATAATCGTTCCCTCAATGCTTGGATGGCGTCAATATGACGTGTGATACGTGTGCTGTATTGATAGTAGGCCGGTTACCCGTATGTTCACTGGTAATCTGCCGCGTTTACTGGTAGTCCTGCGGATAGCCGCCGGCCTGGTTCATGTCGTCGAAGCGCGACTTGGCGCCGTTGAACGCGAGCGTGAACGTTTTGGTTGGGCCGTTGCGGTGCTTGGCCATAATGATGTCGGCCTCGCCCGGGCGGTCGTCGGGCTCGTAGTATTCGGGCCTGTGCACCAGGAACACCACGTCGGCGTCCTGTTCGATCGAGCCCGATTCACGCAGGTCGGACAGCTGCGGCTTGCGGTCGTTGCGCATTTCGGATCCTCGGTTGAGCTGGGAAAGCGCCACCACGGGAACTTCGAGTTCCTTGGCGAGAAGCTTGAGCGTTCGAGAAAATTCGGACACCTCTTGCTGTCGGCTTTCCACGGCTTTGCCCGACTTCATGAGCTGCAGGTAGTCGATCACGATGAGCTGCAGGTTGTGCGTCTGCTTGAGTCGGCGGCACTTGGCGCGGATTTCCATAAGGCTCACGTTGGCCGCGTCATCGATGAACAGGTTCGACTGCTGCATGCGGGCCGTCGCGTTACTGAGCGTGTGCCAGCGTTCGATGGAAATTTCCTCGGGGTTGCTGAAGGCGGCGAGCGGAATGTCGGTTTCGGCCGCCATGATGCGCTTGGCCAAATCGCTTGAGCTCATTTCCAGGCTGAACACGATGGTCGTCAGGCCTTGGTGCAGCGCCGCATGGCGCGCAAAATCCACGCCCAGCGTGGACTTGCCCATGCCTGGACGCCCTGCGACCACGATCATTTGGCCCGGCTGCAGGCCGTGCGTGATCTCGTCGATTTCTTTGAAGCCCGTCATCACGCCCGGCGCGATCTTGCCCTGCTGAATATCGTCAAGCTGCTGGAGCATGGAGTCCACGACGTCGTAAATGGGCGCATAGTCCTGACGCGCGTTGTCGGAGCCGAGTTCGTAGGCTTCCGCTTGCGCAAGATTCACAATGTCTTCGGCGTCGGATCCGTCGGCGCTATAGCCAAGCTGCACGATTTTCGTGCCTGTGGCGATCACGCGGCGCAACAGCGCGCGTTCGCGCACGATTTGCGCGTAATAAATGGCGTTGGCGGCGGTGGGGACGGATGCCACAAGATTGTGCAAATAGGAGCTACCGCCCACTTTTTCGAGTACGCCGAGCTCGTTGAGCCGGTTCGCGATGATTACGGCGTCCACGACGCCCTCATTGTCACCATCCACATCCATGATCGTCTGGTAGATCGTCTGATGCTTGGGATCATAGAAATCTTGGGCGTGCAATACTTCCGCGACCTCGCTGATCGCGTTCTGGCTCATGAGCATGCCGCCCAGAACGGCCTTTTCCGCATCGTCGTCATGCGGGGGAATACGGTCAAAAAGTTGGTCGGTAACGGTTCCGTGGTCACCGGAAAGCTGCGAGGAATCTGCCATAGTGCCGAGTATAGATTCACGAATAGATTGTGCGGCCAAATCGCTACTAACTTTTACATTTTGCGACAGACACGCCGGGGTTCATGTCGCAAAATGCAGAAGAGGATCGGAAAGTGGAAGAACAAGTGGGGGGGGGAAACAATCAAAATCGCCGAATCCACGCTCGACACGCTGATGTGGATAACTTTTTCAAAAATCGTCGAGTTATCCACATGGTGGGGAAAAGTCTGTGGATAACTCCCCATGTTTTCCACATGATGGGGAAAGCCCGGTGGATAACTTGGCAAACAGCGAGTATTTTCACACCATTTACAAAGATTCGATTTGGAGATTTCCCAGATTTGTGCTACATCAGCTATACATTACGCAAGTTATCCACATTTTTATGCACATATAGTCATATATGTGCATTACCGGCCGGCCGGTGTGTCGAAAAAAGAAGTTATTCCTTATAAATAAAAACGCCACATATTAATAAAAATATGTGGCGCGTTTGAATATAAATATTCAATTATATTTTTCTAATTAATCATCTTTCGATTATTAATTATTTTCCGCGAAATCGGTAAATTAACTGGTATTAAATCGCGGCAATTCCCGTCTCTCCCGTACGCACGCGGGCGACCATGTCGAGCGTCGTGACCCAAATCTTGCCGTCGCCAATATGGCCGGTTCCGGCGGACTTGATGATCACGTCCACAATCGACTCCATTTCGGCGTCGGAAGTGACGATTTCCACGCGGATCTTGGGAATCAGGTCGACCACGTACTCCACACCGCGGTAGAACTCGGTGTGGCCGCGCTGCTGGCCGTATCCGTTGGCTTCCGAAATTGTGATGCCGTGCACGCCGGCGTCCGCGAGGGCGACTTTGACGTCATCGAGTTTGTGGGACTGAATGATTGCGGTAATAAGTTTCATTTCGTCTCCTTGAGAGTGGAGCTGGAGATGCTGGTGAAATCATAGGCACGTTCGCCCTGGTCGGCCATGTCGATGCCCATGAGCTCCTCGGCCGGCGACACACGCCAACCGATCGTCTTTTCCAGAACGAAGGCGATCACCGTGGTGAGGACGCCCGAGAAGACGATGGCGATCGCGGCGATAACTACCTGGACGAGCAGCTGGTTGAACTTGCCCGAGTAGAACAGGCCCGAACCCACCATCACGAAGCCGAGCATCACGGTGCCGATCACGCCGCCAATGCCGTGGATGCCCACCACGTCAAGCGCATCGTCGTAATCGAAGCGGTACTTGAGATCGCAAGCGAAGTAGGTGACGAAACCGGCGATCAGACCGATCACGATGGCCCAGATCGGGGAGACCACGTCGGCGGCCGGCGTGATGGCGACAAGGCCTGCGACCATGCCGGAAGCCGCGCCCACAGCCGTGAAGTGTCCATCGCGAACCTTTTCCACAAAGCCCCACGAAATCATGGCGGCGCCTGCGGCAAGCGAGGTGGAGACGAGCGCGTAGCCGGCCACACCGTTTGCGGCGAAAGCGGAACCGCCGTTGAAGCCGAACCAGCCGAACCACAGCAGGAACGCGCCGAGCATGACGAACGGAACATTGTGCGGACGCATCGGTTCCTTGCTGAAACCGTGGCGCTTGCCAATGATGAGCACAATGGCGAGGGCCGCGACTGCCGCGTTGATATGGACGACCGTACCGCCCGCGAAGTCGTGGGCGCTGGCGCCGAGGGCCCGGGAAATCGGACCGTCCGCACTCAGGAGGCCGTCGCTGCTCCACACCATGTGCGCGAGCGGGGCGTACACGATGGTGACCCACACGGCCACGAAAATCATCCAGGTGCTGTACTTGATGCGTTCGGCGATGGCGCCCGCGATCAAAGCCACGGTGATCATGGCGAAGGCCGCCTGGAACATGATGTCAATACTGGTCGGATAGTTGGTTCCCGAAAGCGCGGTGGAAGTGAACGATCCGTCCTGCTCCACAATCGTGTCCTTGAGCAGGAATCCCGAGATCGGATCACCGAAGACGCCACCGATGTTCTTGCCGCCGTAGGCGATCGACCATCCCCAGAATCCCCATACGATCATGGTTACGGCCAATGCGCCGGCTTCCAGCATCAAAATGTTCAGTACGGACTTGGCGCGCACCATGCCGCCATAGAAAAATCCTACTGCCGGAGTCATTAAAAATACGAGCGCTGTGCATATCAACATCCACGAAGCGTTGCCTGCATCTATCTGTCCCATACACACCTTCCTCTCTTCCGTGTCTGGAAACGACGTTTCTCTAAGTCGCCGTTGCCCGATAGTCAACGACCGGAAGGTTTACAAATCATTACGCCAGATTACGGCCGTGTAAAACGGATTTCCCGTAATAAATGGCGCTTTTTCGTGAGCCAAGGGGGCGTCAAAAGAGTGATCATATGGCGTAGATCCGCCGTTTTTCCGCTGCCGTTACGGCTTCTGGTTTAAGCTAACGCTTATGGATACAAATACGATTATTGGCATAGTCGTCGTTGTGGTGATTGCGCTCTTGTTGATCCTCGGCTTCGCCTGGATGGACAAGTCCCGCAAGAAGGCAATGCGCGGCTCGCAAGATGCGGCCAAGGCCCGTGCCGACGCCCGTCTTGCCGCCGAACAGGAAGCGGCGCGCAAGGCCGCCGAACAACCCGTTCACTCCCCCGCTACCGAACCCGTGGAATCCTCGGCGCCGGCCCATGCACCGCCGACCGAAACCGCTGAATCGACGGCCGTTGCGCAACGTAACGAACCCGTTACGGACGAATCGAACGAACCATCCGAACGTCCACAATATGAGAAACCTGAGGGACGCAGGGGACGACTGCAGAAGCTGCGCGAGAAGCTGTCCAAGTCGAGCAATCCGTTCGGCAAGGCGCTGTTCTCCATTCTTTCGCAAGACAACCTGACGGAAGCCGACTGGGAAGATGTGGAAGATACGCTGCTGCTGGCGGACGTGGGCGCCGAAGCGAGCGAACAGCTCGTCGACCGTCTGCACACGGACGCGCGCATTACGGGTGAAAGCGATCCGTCGAAGGTCAAGGAAGCGCTGCGCAGCGAACTGCTGAATATGGTCGGCACGAAGACGGACCGCCGTCTGAATGCGGACAAGCCCGACGCGCACCGACCAAGCGTCATCATCATGGTTGGCGTGAACGGCACGGGCAAGACGACCACCGCGGGCAAGCTCGCGCGCTTGTTTGTGGCCCAGGGCAAGTCCGTCATGCTGGGCGCCGCGGACACGTTCCGCGCTGCCGCAGCGGATCAGCTCGAGACGTGGGGCGCGAAGGTTGGCGTGCCCGTAGTGCGTTCCGACAAGGAAGGCGCCGATCCGGCGTCGGTGGCGTTCGAAGCGTCCAAGCGCGCCAAGGAAGAGGATGTGGACGTGCTCATCATCGACACGGCCGGCCGTTTGCAGAACAAGGCCAACCTCATGGACGAGCTCGGCAAGATCCGCCGCGTTACGGAAAAGAACCTGCCTGTGGACGAAGTGCTGCTCGTGCTCGATGCTACGACGGGCCAGAACGGCATGGCGCAGGCCAAGGTATTCGCGCAGGCCATCGGCCTTACGGGCGTCGTGCTTTCCAAGCTCGACGGCTCGGCCAAGGGCGGCATCGTGATTTCGGTGCAGCGCGAACTCGACGTGCCTGTCAAGCTCGTGGGTGTGGGCGAAGGCCCCGACGACTTGGCGCCGTTCGAGCCCGAAGCCTTCGTGGACGGCATTCTCGACTAATTCGAAGAGTTCACACCAATACCAATGGGCCGGCGGGAAACCCCACCGGCCCATTGGTATTTGCAAACAGTTACAAGCAGCTACGAGCATTCACGCCTATTTACGCGTTGGCGGCGCGCAGCTTCGCTTCCTTCTCCAACAGCTTCGCTTCCCTGGCGGCTTCTTTCGCTTCGAGTTTTGCCTCTTTTTCCGCCAGTTTTGCGGCTTTTCGCTCGGCTTTTTCCATGCGCTTGATCTCTTTGGCATCGGGATATTCGGCGTTGCCAAACGCCGCCACAACTTCGATATTGCCGCCGTCTCCGCACTCATACAGCTCGTCTTCAAAACGCAACTGCGGATGCGCCTTCATGTGCGCGAGACCGTTCCACGCCAAGTTCACAATAAGCGCGGCGAGCTCCTCCTTGCCCATGACCTGCTGCATGGCCCAGTACTGGCCCGTGAACACCGTCATGCCCACAAGCATTTGCGCGTAATACTCTACGCCTTCAGTCGGCATATTCTGGCGTGTAAACCATATGCGCAGCACGTCTTCCACGCGCAAGCTGATGTCGCCCCACAGCGACGAGAACGACGCCGACGTGTCGGTGGGCGAATCCCTTACCAGCACTTGGAAGCCCTCGGCATTTTCTTCAATATACGTAAGCAGCGCCAACGCCGTTCGCTCCACAATCTGGCGCGGATGCGCGTCCGAGGGGTCTTCCAAGGCCCTAAACAGCGTCTCGCTCAGCGAGCGCATCTCGCGGTCTACCACCACGGCGTACAGGCCTTCTTTGCCGCCGAAGTGCTCGTACACAATCGGCTTGCTCACTTTGGCGTGCGCGGCGATTTCCTCCACGCTCACCGATTCGAATCCCTTGGACGCAAACAGGGAGCGCCCGACACCAATAAGCTGTTCCCTGCGCTGGAACGACGTCATACGCGAATTGCTACCCATGTCCCCCAGTGTAGCGCCCGACGAATTTCTCCAGCCAAATCCAAGGATTTTCTAAGCATAAACGGCCACAAGCGCGCATTCGGGCGGCTACTATAGTCCCTTAGCATTACCTTCACGTACCATTGAGCAAGTACTGTACGCGGCGCACCAAGTGCCGCAAAGAAAAGACTGAACCAACTAGGGGTACACCACCATGACTGACGAGAAGATCCTCACGTTTGTTGTCCCTGCATACAACATGCAGGGATATGTCAAGCGTTGTGTGCGCACGCTTCTCTCTCCAGAGCATTTGGACGATATTGAAGTGATCGTCGTGGACGACGGTTCCACGGACAGCACCTTGGAAGTGGCGCAGGCCCTCGAGGCTCAATATCCCGATGTGGTGCGCGCGATTCACCAGGAAAACAAGGGCCATGGCGGCGCGGTGAATACGGGTATCGCCAACGCGCGCGGCATGTATATCAAGATTGTGGATGCAGATGACTGGATCGGCGCGGAGGCACTTGAAGAGGTGCTCACCGTGCTGCGTGCCCAGAAGGATTCCGATGATCCGCTCGACATGATCGTGACGAATTACGTGTATGACAAGGTCGGCAAGCGCCATAAGCATGTGGTGGACTACAAGAACGTCATGGAGCCGGACAAGCGTATCGGCTGGGACGATTTGGGACGTTTCGGCATCGCGCAATATTTGCTCATGCACTCGATCACGTTCCGTACGCAGGTGGTGCGCGATTCGGGCATGAAACTGCCCGAGCACACGTTCTATGTGGACTTCATTTACGCGTACGTGCCGTTCCCGTGGGTCAAGTCGATCATGTACATCGACACTCCGCTCTACCACTATTTCATCGGTCGCGAGGGCCAGTCGGTACAGACGGACGTCATGATCCGGCGTGTGGACCAGCTCTACCGTGTCAACAACTGCATGCTGGAAGCCACTCCGGAGCCCGACGAAGTGCCGCGCGGCCTGTACCGCTACATGATCCACTTCCTGTCGATCGAGACGTCGATTACGTCGGTATTCCTGATTTTGAGCCGCAAGCGCGAGAATTACGCACGTCAGAAGGAGCTGTGGGCGCGTATCGACAAGTACTCGCCGATTATCGGCCATGACGCGCGCCGCCAGATTCCGGCGATGGCCATCAATATGCCGGGTCCGCAGGGCCGCTGGTGCGTGCGCGTGGGATATAAAGTCGCCGACCAGATCATGGGATTCAATTAAGAAAATCGATATATTATAATTAAAAAAAATAAAAGGTGACGATTAATAATCGCCACCTTTTTATTAATTAATTATGATCATCAGTTCCAATGATCGGACATTTTGAAACTGTTGTGCATCAAATTGCTCGACGTATACAGCACATCGTACAGCAGTTTCGCGGTGCGCTTTTGCAGAAACTCGCCCATGCGGTCGTTGGCGGCCGTCAGTGCCGCGCGCACGGCGAGCGTATCGCTCAAGTCGACAACGTCCATTTCCATATCTGTCGCCGCGACGTCATGATGGCCGCGCGACTGCACGTCCTCAATATATTGTTCGACGGATGGATCCGTTTCGAAATAATGGGCGTCCGCAAGCGCCGCGATCAAACGGTTCGACCAATACAGGCTCGACGTGTCCACTTCCTTGCCCGGCGTATCGCGCAAGTAGGCTGGCGTGTCGCTTACGTTCGCATAGAACGGCGCTGCCGTTGTGAACGGGCCCGAACCGTACGCGATCCACATGATCGAACGGTACTCTTCAGGAATATAGGGACGGATCTGCATGGCGACCATCTGGCCCGTCCTGTTCACGCCAATCGGACGGTAGCGGTGGCGCGATTCGGGAGTGCCCGTCGTTCCGTACGGATCGTAAGGAGTGCCCTCGAAATGGGAGCTCATGAGGAAGTCCACGTTCTCGATCGTCACTTTGTTTTCGGGCGTCTTGCACCACGGAATATCGTTCGAATCCGGACGGTACTGGGCCTGCGGGGAATCCCAGTCTTCGCCGGAATTCAGGTAGCGGTGCATGTACCAGGAGCGCGGCGTGTTGTAAATATGGTCCTTGGGCGTCGACGTGCCGAACGCGCGACGCGGATTGAAGACGTTCAAACGAGCCGGCGTGGCGCCAATTTCGCGGCCCAGATGATGGCGCGAAATGAATTCGGACAAGTCGGCGCTGCACATGAAGTCGCGCTTCTCGCTGAACGCGTCGTCCATGTCGAAGTAGTCGATGCCGAGCTGGTTGGGGATCACGGCATAGCAGTCGTCGGGAACACGGCGCGCGATCCAGTGGTGGCCGCCGATCGTCTCCACGTACCAGATGTCGTTCACGTCGGAAATGATCACGCCGTTGGATTCATAGGTGCCGTACTGTTCGAGCAGCTTGCCGAGGCGCACGACGCCCTCGCGGGCCGAAGAAATATACGGCAGCACGAGCGTGATGATGTCCTCTTCACCGAAACCGCCCGGAATTTCGGGAGCGTAGTCGGCGTCACCCGGCTCGCCTTGCTGAGGCACGAGCTCGACTAGCGGATCGGCGGCGAGCACGCGCGAGTTGACGGAAATCGTTTCCGTGGCACTCATGGCCACGTTGCGCTCGGAAACGCCGGATTCTGCGAGAATGCCACGGTTCTTGAGCACGTTCGGAACAATGCTGTACTGGCACGGATCGTCGGGGAGCTCCACCTCGACATGCGACAGGACGCTGCGGTAGTGGCGCGGCTGCTGCTCGGGGGTCACCACCACGAACTTCTTCGGGTCGTAGCGACCGGAACCGGAATCGTCATTGCGGGCGATGATGGTGGAACCGTCGTAGCTGGCTGCTTTTCCTACGAGAATCGTAGTGCACGACATAGTGCTGCTGCTCCTTCTTCCAATGTTTTGCTTGATTCCATTGTGCAATCTATTGTTTCGGCCCGGGGCGACACGACTTGATTTTTCGACGCCCTGTTGTATAGTGGCCACTGTTGCCCCTCTAGCTCAATGGTTAGAGCAGCGTCCTTTTAAGTCGTGGGTTCAGGGTTCGAGTCCCTGGGGGGGCACTTTTTTTATGCCTTTTTTCGGGT
Source organism: Bifidobacterium magnum (assembly GCF_000741255.1). Lineage (GTDB taxonomy): Bacteria > Actinomycetota > Actinomycetes > Actinomycetales > Bifidobacteriaceae > Bifidobacterium > Bifidobacterium magnum. The sequence continues at coordinate 84,525 of NZ_JGZB01000004.1, read as the reverse complement.
GCAGTTCAGGCCCCGGCATCTCCTTCTGCATTTTCATTTTCTTGCGCATTTTCTTTCCGCACCGCCGTTCGGGCATCTCCTTCTGCATTTTGAGACATGAAACGCGGCGTGTCTGTCGCAAAATGCAGAAGTATGTGCGAAATCGGCGGACACTACGAGATGTTCAAATAATGAGATATTCGCCCATTCTTCGCTATGCCTATTTTCGGCCAAAAATCTCGCTTTTTGGAAGCCTTTATGAGACTGAGTCCGGCATATGGACTTCTGAATGACACCCTGCACCGGTTCAGTACACTGAATGTCAATCTTGGAGGACACAATCCTGAGCCCGACACTGCCCTACGTAACGGGATAACCAAGAGGGTTATGCGAGGAAACAACGTGCAGAACCGCGTTCGACTTGTTGGGGCAAGCCGTACATCTTAAAGAAAGGGAGTGTTATTCATGGCAGCACAAATCTGGTACGAAAACGACGGCGATCTTTCCGTATTTGACGGAAAGAAGGTCGCGATTATTGGATACGGTTCGCAGGGACATGCGCACGCGTTGAACTTGCGTGACTCCGGCGTAGATGTAGTTGTGGGACTGCGTCCAAATTCCAAGTCCGTTGAATTCGCCAAGGAACAGGGCTTGGAAGTCAAGAGCGTGCCGGAAGCCGTCGCCGAGGCGGATGTGGTCATGATACTCGCTCCTGATCAGTTCCAGCGCGGGATTTGGGCCAACGACATTGAGCCCAATCTCAAGGAGGGCGCGGCTCTCGCCTTTGCACACGGATTCAACATCCATTACGGATACATCAAGCCGTCCGAGGATCATCCGGTCTTCATGGTGGCTCCCAAGGGTCCCGGCCACATTGTGCGCCGCCAATTCACGGAGGGCCGCGGCGTTCCCGTCGTGGTGGCCGTGGAACAGGATCCGCGCGGTGACGGTTGGGATCTGACGCTCGCCTACGCGAAGGCGTTGGGCGCCCTGCGTGCGGGAGCAATCAAGACCACGTTCAAGGAAGAGACGGAAACCGATCTGTTCGGCGAACAGAATGTTCTGCTCGGCGGCGTCAACAAGCTTGTGGAAATGGGATTCGAGGTGCTCACGGATGCCGGCTATCAGCCGGAAATCGCGTACTTCGAGGTGTGCCACGAGCTCAAGATGATCGTGGACCTCATGAATGAAGGCGGCCTGAACAAGGACCGTTGGTCCTGCTCGGACACCGCCCAGTACGGCGACTATGTGAACACCTGCATCGACGAACATGTTCGCGAGCGCATGCAGTACCATCTGCAGCGCATCCAGGACGGTTCGTTCGCACAGGAGTTCATTGAGGACCAGGACGCTGGCGCTCCGAAGTTCAAGCAACTGCAGGAGGAGTACTCGAACGTCCGTATTGAGGAAGTCGGCCCGAAGCTGCGCTCGATGTTCTCTTGGAACGCCGAAGGCGCTAAGGATGCCGATGAGGCGAATTCCTTCACGGGCAAGATCGCACGCGCCCAGGTACAAGAGTGAGCCGAGTGCAACGATATAACTAAATTGGACTAAAAAGGGACGGCTATGCGGCCGTCCCTTTTTATATGCTTCCATAGCTTGGCTGCCTTCTATAGGCCCAGTCGTCTTAAGTTTTCTGGTCCACCGACGGTACAAACGACTCATTACTTCGCCCGATCCGTGGCGGTTGCATACCATCCGCGGTACAACAACACCACCGATCCGGGGCATTTTCATGACCGCATTGTCCATAACGGTACGGAAACCCCACAAAACCGCCCGAATCCATAGCGCCCACGTACCGCGGGCGGTACAAACATCCCTTAAAGCAGGCAAACCCCGTCCCCGCGGTACCATCTGCGGTACAAACCCTCATCGCTTCCCCCAACTTCTGCATTTTGCGACAGACACGCCGGAGTTCACGTCTCAAAATGCAGAGGGAGATGCCGAAAAGAGGCCTAAAAACCCTGGATCCTTATTCTCTTCTGCAAAATGAGACAGACACGCCGGGATTCACGTCTCAAAATGCAGAAGAAAAGCCGAGGCGCCACAGAAACCTCTGCGCGTCCCGGCCACCACATCAAAACCGAGCAATTGCCTTACTTCACATGCTTGATGCGCGTGATCAGCCACGCGGCAAGAAGCACAATCACAATGGCCACAATGAAGACCACCGTGTAGGCTTGCACGGGCGCCTGCTGCGTGTGCGTGGCGTTCTTCACAATGAGCACCACCACGGAGGTAAGCAGCGAGCCGATTACCGTCGAAAGTGTGTTGGCAAGGTTGAGAATGCCCAGATCCTTGCCCGCTTCCTTCGGGTTCGGCAGCACGGCCACATTAAGCGCCTGGTCGATCGCGTCGTAAACGCCGTAGCCCAAGCCTGCAATCGCGGCGAACAAGTACATGCCCGCGGGCGAGCGGAACAGCAGCGGCATCAACGCGCCCACTGCGAACAGGCAGCTGGCCAAGGCCACAGGGATTTTGCGCATGCCGAGCTTGTCCGTAATCGGACCGGCCGTCACGGCGGCGATCAGTGACACCACGAGCGTGATCACGGCCATCGTCGCAATAAGCTGCGCGGCCTTCGTGGTCGCGTGCGGGTCGCCCGCATACACGTAATCCTGCGCAATGTAGAGCTGGTACGTGTTGATCATCCAGTAGCCGCCCATCATGAGCGTACGGCCGACAAGCGCGTAGTAGAAATCGGGAGCGTGGCGCGGCGGACGGAAGCTTTCCACCACCATCTGCGCGGAGATCTTCTTGCGCGCTTCGTTGCGGTTGTTGGCTTCGCGCGGCCACACGACCACCACGAAAATGCCGCACAGCGCGAAGATCGCCATGCCCATCATCCAAGCGCTAAAAATGCCGGCGTTGCCGCGCGCGAGCAGCAGCGCGCCCACGAACGAACCGAGCGTCTGACCCACCGCGATACCGGCACCGTAGAATCCCGAAATCGTACCGCGCACCTTGTCCGGCACACGGTCGCTCATCGTCGCCACATATGGAGCGAGCATCATGTTGTAGCCGGCCTGCGCCACGCACCACAGGAACACGATCATGGCCGTGTTGTTGGCCAACGCGATCAGACCAATCGCGCCGCCTGTAATCAGGCCGCCAATCACGATCCATGGCGTGCGCTTGCCGAATCGCGAACGCGTCAGGTCGGAGAACGTACCGAAAATGATGTTGGCGAGCAACGCCACCACGGAACCGAGCGCATTGATAAGGCCAACCATGGCCACTTTGCTGGTCGGATCAATAATTTCCAGCACACGCGGCAGGATGATCGAACTCAGCGCCACCCACGGAATTGCGCATGCAATGGCGGAGACGGTAAAGCCGATGCCGAGTCGTATAAGTTCGGGCTTCGTGGGACGGTGTCCGTCCGCGGAAACCATCGGGTCGCGCATGTCCATGAATGCGGACGCCTCATCGGGGACGGCCGTGTCCACGCTGGCGAGCGTGGAAAGTCCCGATCCGCCGACTGCGGCCGATCCGTTCATTTTCGTGGCTTGCGTGGTCGGATTTTTGACACTGCTCGTACCGGCCCGCTTTTGCGTCATGTGCATGCCGAGTCGGCCGATGGCGGCCTTGTCTCGTTCGGTAAGGATTTCGTCCGGATCCGGCTTGTCGTCAATGCCGGGGCGCTCATATTCGCGAAGTCCCGGATGCCAGTTCACGGGACGCTGCCGGGGTTGGGACGGTTCAGTAGGTTCGTCGCTCATCAAAATTCCCTTTTTATATATAAAAATTCGTCGTGATGATCGGAATTGTACAAATTGTATTGAGCTTCCGATTTTTGGATGGGGGAGTATCGCAGTTGGAAAACAACCTTTACTACGGTACTGAAGATGTGGACATATATGAGCAGTGCCGGTCGATCTTTGACCGGCACTGATTCATGATTACTTGCGGTAAACGGGGGGATTGGTAAGCAAATCCGCGCTCGTGTGTTCACCGTCGGCGTCGTTCCATGTGAGTGTCGCCACAGGAGCGCCCGCGTCTTGCGTACCCAAGTTCGGCTGGAACGTGAGCGACGTATGGGAATCGCCGTTCGTCCACGTGAGCGTCACGGAATCCTGGCCGTCACGTTCCCAAGTGAACTCGCCGTCGAACGCCGGGCAATCATTGCGGAATTTCGCAAGATCGTTCAGCGCGCGCACGACGGGACGCTTGAGATCCTCGTCAATTTCCGCCACGGAATAATAGTGACGATTGATGTCGCGGCCGACTCCGGTCTCCTTGAGCAGCGTCATATCGTTACGTCCGGCCAGCGCGCCCACATAATAGACTTGCGGAACGCCCGGCAGGAAGAACTGGACGGCGCGGGCGGCCAGATACTGCTGGTCGTTGCAGCCGAGTGCCGAGTAGTACGTGCAGTTCACCTGGTACAGGTCCAGATTCGATGCGGCGGCTCCCGTTGCGGCCTTCGATTCGCCATGCGAATTTTCGGCGATCTTCTCGACGAGCGCGTCCACGGCTTCGTCGGACACAAGGCCCTTGAGCGAGCGGTCCTGCTGGTCGGAACCGATGTCGATCACGCCGATGCCGTCGTGCGTGTCAAGCACGGTGACGGCGTTGTTCGGGCGGATGTCGATCCAGTGGGAGAGCGCGTCCACATCGCCCGTGAACAGCGAGTGCAGCAGCAGCGGCGGCAGCGCGAAATCGTAGACGCGGTCCACTTTGGACGCGATCTCGATCTGCTTCTTGTAGTACGAGTGCACCTCGATGAGGATTTCGAGGCAGCGCTTGGCGCCTTCTTCGCGCAGACGCGAGATGAGGCGGAACGTCTTGGGCGTCATGAAGCAGCTCGTGCCGGCTTCCTTGGCGCCGTAGCCGACGGCGTCAAGACGGATTTGGCTGACGTGCGACTTGCTCATCTGGTCGAAGATGGACATGAGGTATTCCCAGCCCTTGTCCGAATCAGTGTCGATATCGACCTGCTGGGGCGTGAACGTGGTCCATACGAGGCGGTTCGCGTTGCCGAAACGGTAGGGCGTGAACGGCAGGCCCGGGCGCGGACGGTAGATTCCGGCGAGATCCTCTTCGCTGGCGCCGAGCGGGAACACGGAGCTCATCGTGAGAAACATGGGATAGTATTCGGATTCCTCGCCGTTCTTCATGACGTCTTGGAATTGCGCCGATTCCCAGCTCATGTGGTTGACGATGGCGTCGACCATGATGTCGTGCGTTTTCGAGAGCTCGGCAATGTCGTTCCAGTCACCGAGGCGCGGATCGACTTTCGTGTGGTCGATCGGGTCAAATCCCGCGTCGGCTCCATCAAATGGGGTGAAGAATGGCAGAATATGTACGCCTTCATACGCTCCGTTGAATCGCGTACGCAAAATCTCGGTCAGAGAAGCAAGATTGCCGTCCCCCAGCCGGTTCGCGTAGGTGATCATTTGGACCTTGTTCTTCATGTGTTCCCTCCTTGGAACGCTGTCGCGCCTTTGTGACTGCTCTATATGTTGTGGACTCCGACAAGTCCGGTGCTTCGTTGCGCGGTTCCCACGCGCAAGGCAACACTCCGCTTCCGCTACCAATACAGGGCAGTTCGATACGTAGCGAAACCACTCGCGCCGCAAGGATGGTCAGTTCGCGGTAACAAGGGGAAACCGCGGGCGGTTCCGCTGCAATATCGAACCGGTTCGATATTGATAGATATAGTACATCACAACATGGGTACAAATGTCAAGTGGGAGTGGTGTAGAACCGGTTCGATTTAGTAAGATTCCGGATCTCTCAAATCAACTTTTCGAGTTTCCTGATAGATTGCGTCAATGTCATTGAGATTGATGCGGAATTGACTACGGGCATGTGGGATCCATTTCCCATTTTCCAATGTCGCCTTGTCTCCGGGATCGTAAATTACCTTGCCGTCTTTAAAGGCTTGAAGGAATAGACCGAAACTAGTGTTGATTCCTAACGTGATAAGGGATCCGTATTCTACAAACGAATATCCTTCGGGCGCTTCACCACGCAGATACGGAATAACGGCAGTGCCACAAATTGTCGAATCATTGTCCCGCCTATGAGTGGTACAGGCGCTCCACAACTCGCGCCAATCTCAGAACGCAGCCACACCATGCGCCAATCGAACGGTCATTGGACGAACGCCAACACGTTCCACCAATCCCAGCGCAATAAGTCGGGCAACATATTTGCGAACGCTTTGCGTCGAACGGCGCAAGGCGCTCGCCAGCTCCCGGACGGAGCTTGGCGAGTCTGGAACCGCTTGATGAACATCCGCAAGTTCCCGCAACACACTTTCCTCGCTATCGCCCAACTCGTATTCAGCGCTCATCTGCTCCACCCACGCATCCAATTTCGCGGCCTGCGCCTCATACTGGTCCAACTCAACAAACAGCGATTCCTGGGCTTGCCTCACATATTCGAGCATCATCATGATGAAGAAAGTGAGCTCCCGGTAATTCATCGGATTCTCAGTGACATCGAACGCTTTGTAATATCGCTGTTTGTTGGCGGCGATGGTGGAAGATAGCGAAAGAATCGTCGGCAAGCTCAGCACGGGCTGCAAGTTGAGGGCGAGCAAAAAACGCCCGGTACGACCGTTGCCATCGTAGAACGGATGCGTGTATTCAAATAGGAAATGCGCAGCCATCGCCGCCTGCAGCTGCGGCAACGAATCGCTATTCATCACGGAGATCACGGACTGCAGTAGCGTACTGATCTGCACTTCACTCGCCGCGCCACGGTGAACAATGCCGCGCGGGCCCGTAATATCAACCGAATTTTTACGGAACAATTCGCCATCCGGAAGATCAGCCGGCTCGATTTCCCCATCCGTCACTTGATCATAAATATTGCGAATATCACGCAAAGTAGCAGGGGAGCGCAACTCCTGATTTTCCAGCGCAATCCATAATTTCGCGAACTCGCTGAATCGGATGGGTTTATGTTGATTCGACCGTCCCGTTCGTACGGACTGAACAGCTTCCTCGATTTCCTGGCGAGTGCTATGCACGCCCTCAATTTCATTGGTGGCCATCATTTCGTCGACCATATGCGTATTGACGTATTGAGCGCGCACTGCGGCATGGATATGATCCCACTGCACATTGATGCGCTGTTCGTTGCGCTGAATATCGGAAATCAGCATGCTCATATGGCGCGGTGTAGTGAAAAACCATGTGGTTTCGCCGGCAAGAATTTCGAATGCGTCATGCCCCTGCATGCGCGCTTCCCGTTCAGACTGAATGTGCGCACTCGCATCAGTGGACCTGTCGATATGAAATACCGTTTCCAACGGCTTATAGGAATCCGCCATGATTACGTCCCGCCAATGATTATTCCTATCACATTGGCGATCATTATAGCCGGATTCCGAGCATCTATGTGATACTTTTATCGCATAGCCGGCGTCAACAGCCCACAAAACAGCATGAATCGGGCCGCTACTTTATATATTTATAAAATTGTCGTTTCCGCACTCTGCCAAGTGACGGGTACGAGTTCGTCATTCGCTTCCTCACCGTCAATCAGCGCACAGACGCGCTCGACGAGGCCGCGCGCGATGCCCGCGAAATCCTGATGAACGGCGGAAATCTCGCGTCCCGCAAGTTTCGTTGCAAAAGTTCCGTCATAGGCGACGATTTGCAGACGGTTGGGTACGGCAATTCCGTACGAAGCGGCCTTTTGCACGGCCAAAGCCGCGCCAATATCGGAACTTACGATCGCGTCGGCGTCCGCAAATTCGCCCGTTCCATGCGCAACGTCACTCAAGACGCGCTCGACGGCCTGCTCATATCCGGAAAAGTCGCTCACTTCACCCGCGCTCACATAATCGTGCGCAATGCCGGCTTCATCAAGCAGCTCGGCCAGGCGAACGTAATATCGCGTGGTCGGGAACGTCGATATTTTCGTTTTGGCGGTGTTCTCGCGATCGTAAAATTGTCCTTTCGGACCGCCGATCATCACCAAACGCCTTATGCCAGTAGGGATGAGATGGTCCGCAATAAAATCGCCGCCCTCCATATGGTTGGAGTGCACGCTGGGAATAGTACCGCCAAAACGCCGATCGAAGGCAACGACGGGCCGTCCGATCGACGACCAGTACTCGGGATCATGTTTCGTGTGCGCGCCCATGATGATCGCGTCCATCGTACGGCGGCGCAACATGTCGACGTACTCGGTTTCGCCTGTTTCCGCGTCGACCGTGGAGCACAGCATCGTCTTGAGTCCGCGGGCCGCGAGTTCGCGCTGAATATGGGACGTGAGCGTCGCGAAAAACGGATGTTGGATAGTCGGTACGATGACGCCCACCATTCCCGTCCGATTTTGTGAAAGGTTGCGTCCCAGCGCGTTCGGTACATAATGCAGCTCGGCCATCGCGCGTTCGACTTTTTCACGCATGTCCGCGGACACATATCCGGAATTGTTGATGACTAGCGACACACTGCTAGTGGAGACTCCGGCTTTGCGGGCCACGTCACGAATACCGACCATTATTCAACCACTTCCATTGGCGTATTAGTGCACGAGCAGCGAACCGAGCCACCATCCCAGCACAACGCTGAGCAACGGAAGCACAAGCGAGACCACCGCGTAGATGATGCCCGCTACCGTATGGCGGCTATGGGCAAGACTGATTACCTCATTGACCATAGTGGAGTAGGTGGAAAGACCGCCCAAAAATCCCGCCACAAACAGCATGTAGGTGGAATACGGCACCATGTTCAGCACATACGATTGCAATGCGATACCCGCAAAGAAGCAGGCGAAACAGTTGATCATAAGCGTGGCGAGCGGGAAATAATTGTTCCACCAGCGCTGAATGGACGTGTTGAGCATGAAGCGGCATACGGAGCCCAAGCCGCCACATAAACAGACAAGAAGGAACGTCATGATTCGTCGTCCTCCGCATCGTCATGCGCATCGCGATGCCACCATTTCTTACCGTCATCATGCGGTTTCGTGCGCTTTTGCAAACCGTAATACGGCTTGTAGTGCACGTCGAAATTCGTGCGCCGGCCTTCCATGCGCATCACTTGTGGCAGCTCGTCGGTAATGGGGTCGGGCTCGCTTGCCATAACATGCGGTTTCCCGTCCCACCAGTGGCGCTTGGGGTCGTCCGGCATCGGTACGCGCACGCCGATTGCGGGCTTCGCTCGGCCGTCGGGAGTGACCTCCATCATTGCGCGCGCCGCCCGGTTCGCCGTCAACTTTATGACGCTCCATGCGCCAAACCACGCCACGAACAGGCATACGGCCAGCGTGACCAGCGTGTAGACAATAAGACCGCCGTAATTTTGCCGGTCCCATGACAGCAGATCCTCAAGCATCACGGCCGTCATGGTGGACATGCCGCCACATATGCCCATGCCGATGCCACGGCTGGCGAGCTGGCGCACGCGTTTGCGAATCCAAATCGCTTGGGCGCAGAATGTTACGACTCCCGAGAACACGAAGCTCGCGATGACGTTCACGAGCAACGAGTCCAGATGGAATGCGGACCATGTGCCCGCGGTGTCCGGCAAACCGGCCACACCGGGGCAGAGCAAGAACCGGAACGCCGTTCCGATGAAGCCTCCCAGAAACACCACTACATAATTCGCCCAATCCGCCATGGGATTGAACTTGGGTTGTAACCGTTTCATGGGTGCCAGCGGCACTTTTGGCGGTCGCCTTGATGCCGCGGCACCCGTGGGATGCGGTTCGTTCAGTTGCTGTTCCAGCAGCTCATGGTCGTTCATAAGATAAATTTCGGTAAGGTAATCAGTCGTCGATCAAAGAGTGAATCTGGATAATATGATCGCGCTGCGGGCCCGTGCCGATTGCGGAAATGCGGCAGCGGGACAGTTCTTCAAGACGGCGTACGTAACGCTGGCAGTTTTCCGGAAGATCCTCGAAATGGTGGACCTGGGAAATGTCTTCCGTCCAGCCCGGCATCATTTCGTAAATCGGCTTGGCCGCGGCGAATGCGTACTGGTCGGTCGGCATTTCGTCATAACGCTCGCCGTTTACGTCATATGCGACGCAGATCGGAATCTGTTCCAGACCCGTGAGCACGTCAAGTTTCGTCAGCACAATATCGGTCAGACCATTGATCTGCACGGCGTAACGGTTCACAAGCGCGTCGAACCAGCCGCAACGGCGCGGACGACCCGTCGTCACGCCATATTCGTGGCCCTGGGCGCGCAGCCAGTCGCCCGATTCGTCGAACAGTTCGGTCGGGAACGGACCTTCGCCAACGCGCGTCACATACGCCTTCGCGACGCCGATAACGCGCGAAATCTTCGTGGGGCCTACGCCCGTACCCGTGCAGGCGCCGCCCGCGGTCGGGTTCGAAGAAGTGACGAACGGATAGGTGCCGTGATCCACGTCAAGCATCGTGGCCTGGCCGCCTTCGAACAGCACGGTGCTGCCCGCATCCAGCGCGTCGTTGAGGATCAGGGACGTGTTGGCGATATACGGCTTAAGGCGCTGGCCGAGTTCAAGCAGTTCGTCCACCGTGCGGTTCACGTCCACGGCGCGACGGTTGTAAAGCTTGACAAGAATCTGGTTCTTCTGGTGCAAGGCGTTCTCCACCTTGTCGCGCAGATGCTCTTCATTGAGCAGGTCGCCCACGCGAATGCCGATGCGGTTGATCTTGTCCGCGTAAGCCGGGCCAATACCGCGGCCCGTAGTGCCGATTTTGCGCTTGCCGGCGAATCGCTCGGTCACCTTGTCGATCATGCGGTGGTACGGAGCAATGACGTGTGCGGAGTCGCTGACCAGAAGACGCGAGCAGTCGATGCCGCGCGACTCGAGTCCGTCGATCTCTTCAAACAGCACGGCCGGATCCACCACAACGCCGTTGCCGATAACAGGAATGGTGTTCGGGGAAATGATGCCGCTAGGAAGCAGGTGCAAAGCGTAGGATTCATCGCCTACGACAACCGTATGACCCGCGTTGTTACCGCCGTTGAAACGAGCGACATAATCGACCTTCGTGCCGATCAGGTCGGTTGCCTTTCCTTTGCCTTCGTCGCCCCATTGCGCGCCGATCAAAACGATTCCGGGCATGATACCGCCTTTCGTGTAGCTTTCTCCCCGAACTTTTAGATTAGCGTACAGCGTCTACGCCGGAGAGCCGAGTTCCACGAAAAGGCGGTAAGGGGTTGCCCCTTTTTTGCGCGTCTTCAGTACGTTCAGTGCACTCAGCGCGCTCAGTGCATCGCCTTGCCGGCGCTGCCGAGCTGCTCGCAGGCTTCCACGACGCGCTTGGCCATGGAATCCTCGGCTTCACGACCCCACGAGCGCGGATCGTATTCCTTCTTGTCGCCCACTTCGCCGTCAATCTTGAGCACGCTGTCGTAGTGCTTGAACATGTGGTTCGCCACGGCGCGCGTAAACGCGTACTGCGTATCGGTGTCGATGTTCATCTTGACCACGCCATAGGAGACGGCTTCGGCGATTTCTTCAGGCGTCGAGCCAGAACCGCCGTGGAACACAAGCTCGAACGGCTTGTCGGGAATCACGTTCATGCCGTTGGACTTGGCGAGTTCGCCGTTTTGCAGCGCATCCCATACGCCATGCTGAATGTCTTTGAGCAGGTCCGGGCGCAGTTTCACGACACCCGGCTTGTATGCGCCGTGCACGTTGCCGAACGTGAACGCCGCGATATAGCGGCCGTGCTCGCCCAAACCGAGTTTGCGCGCCACGGCGATGCCGTCGGAGACGCTCGAATACAGCTTTTCGTTGATTTCCGCGCTATGGCCGTCCTCTTCGCCGCCTACCGCGCCGATTTCGATTTCAAGAATCGTGTGCGCGGCCTGCGACTTGTCAAGCAGTTCTTCGGCAATGTCAAGATTTTCCGCAAGCGGCACCGTGGAGCCGTCCCACATGTGCGACTGGAACATGGGCTCGTGGCCGCGGCGCACTTCCTCGGCTTCAATGTCGAGCAGCGGACGCACCCAGCTGTCGAGATACTGCTTGGCGCAATGGTCGGTATGCAGCGCGACGGTGATGTTCGGGTATTTGCGCGCCACTTCATGCGCAAACGCGGCCATGGCGAGCGAACCCGTGACACGGTCGTTTACGCGCTGGCCCGAGAAATATGCAGAACCCCCGACCGACACCTGGATAATGCCGTCCGATTCGGCGTCCGCAAAGCCCTGAAGAGCCGCATTCAACGTCTGCGTGCTGGTTACGTTAATCGCAGGGTAAGCAAAGCCTTGTTGGCGCGCGCGATCCAACATTTCGGCATACTGCGCGGGAGTTGCAATAGTCATGGTTCTATTATCGGCGCATACTCGGGCGAGCAGGAAGCTTATTTCACTGACATAGAAATGACAGGAAAAAGTGCAACACAAGGCTGGAGGAGCCAGCCTCATGTTGCACAGCGCAGTATTTAGTACTCCATTTAGTACTCTGGTTCCCACATCGCCTGGTGCACGGCTTCGATCCAGTCGTCCTGTGCAACAGTGGCGACGCCTTCGGCCACGGCCTGCTTGGCCACGGCCACAGCCACGGTGGCCGAGGAAGCGCGCAGGTTTTCCACAGGCGGCAGCAGCGATGCGCCCGGCGTCGTCACGTCCACTTGGCCCGCAGCGGCATTGGCCGCGGCCAGCAGCATGCCGTCGGTCACGCTTGTCGCGCCAGAAACGATCACGCCGAGTCCCAATCCCGGGTACAGCAGCGCATTGTTGGCCTGACCAATGTGGTAGGTGACGCCGTTGTCTTCAAAAGACTTGACAGGAATGCCCACGCACACAAGCGCGCGTCCATGCGACCAAGCGATCACGTCTTGCGGCATGGCCTCGATACGCGTGGTCGGGTTCGACAGCGGCAGGATAATCGGACGTTCCACGCCCTGCGCCATCGCTTCAACCACATCCTGCGTAAACGCGCCGTGGTCCGTGGACGTGCCAATCAAAATCGTCGGCTTCACACGCTTGACGGTTTCCAGCAGTGTGATCTTGCCGTCGTCGCGCTTCCAATCGGCCACTTCCGCCGCCGGGCGCGCGTACGGCTGCTGGTAGTCCGGCAGATTCTTCATATCGTCCGTCACAAGACCGTTGATGTCGATGAGCCACACACGTTCGCGCGCTTCCGCATCGCTTAATCCGGCGCGCATCATGGCCGCGTGAATCTGGTCGGCCATGCCCGTGCCGGCCGTGCCCGCACCGTAGACCACAAGTCGCTGGTCGGCGAAGGTTTCGTGGGTCACCTTCAGTCCGGACATCACGGCGGCCATCACGATCGCGCCCGTACCCTGCATATCGTCGTTGAATACGCGATATTGGTCGCGATATTCGTTGATAATGCGGCGCGCGTTCGACGGGCCGAAGTCCTCGAAGTGCAGCAGTGCGTGCGGGAAGTGGGCTGCCGCGGAACGCAGGTATTCTGCGATAAATTCGTCATATTGTGCGCCGCGGATGCGCGAGTGGCGGTTGCCCAGATACAGCGGATCGTTGAGCAGCGTTTCATTATCGGTACCGCAATCCAAATTGACGGCGACGACTCGGCGCGGATCCACGCCCGCCGCAGCCGTATAGACGGCGAGTTTGCCGACACTGATATCGGTTCCGTTCACACCCCAGTCGCCAATGCCGAGAATCTCTTCCGCATCGGAAACGACAATCAAATCGACATCGTCGGGACCGAGTCCCAAATTGTCGAACGATTCATCGATCTGATCAATATGATCGATACTCAAGTAGACGGCGCGCGTTCCGCGGAAATCTTCCGACCAATTTTCGATCGCTTCCGCAATCGTCGGATCGTAGACGATCGGCAGCAACTCGGCCAAATGATCGACCAGCAGACGGTAGTAGAGCACTTCATTACGGTTGTGCAGCTGGTCCAAATATAAATATTTTTGAATGTTCTGATCGTAACTTTCAAGCTGGCGATAAGCGCGTTTCGCTTGCTGGTCCAGCGTTTCCACGGCGGCCGGCAGGCACCCGACCAAACCCAGCGCGTGGCGTTCCGCTTGCGTGAACGCGGTCGCCTTATTCATTGATGCATTCGTAAGAACTTCAGGTAGATAAGCCATATTCATTCCTTACTTCCAGTTCAACGTCAACTATCTTCTGGCGATGAAGGACTGACACGGCTGCCAATATAACAGGAGCATAAAAAGTGCAACAAAAGGCGCTAGACAGGAAGCCTTTTGTTGCACAATAACCTCATTTATCGGCCAATATGTGTGTCCAGGCGATGCAGGAACGCGGCCATGTCCTGACGGTAGACGGGCGTCATGCCGCGGAATGTACCGTCCTCATAGCCCGTGGAGATGCCCGTACCGGCAAGCCAACCGATTTGCAGTGGCATAAGAAATGTAAAATGGCAGAATATCAACGTTTCTAGACGGGAACCGTTGGAATGAATGGAGCGGATGACGGGAGTCGGACCCGCCTCTAAAGCTTGGGAAGCTTTCGTTCTACCGATGAACTACATCCGCATGTGCTTTACACAGTCAGTCACTGTAGCACATTTGGTACGAAAGTGGGCAAACCGCATATCAATCTTGGCGGTTTGCCCACATATCGTCTGCACTGGCGATGAGTTACGAGACTCTTACTCGTTACTCGGCGTGCGCAAGCGAACGCATCTGCTCAGGTTCGATGACCTTCTTGTGTTCGCGGCCTTCCTGGGCGCCTTCGGAACGCTCGAACGCGTCGATACGCTTCCAGCCGGCGAAGTCAATCGGCTTAATGCCGCGGGATTCGAGCAGGCGGTCGATGGACTCGGGATCGCGGTCGGGAGCCACACGGCCACCCTCGGCAGCCTTGGCCAAATCCTCAAGCATGTTCGTCACGATGAGCAGCGCATCGGACTTCGTGGAGCCGATCAGGCCGACAGGGCCGCGCTTGGCCCAACCCGTGGCATACAGACGCTCGCGGATCTCACCGTCTTCAGCGGACACCGTGATGCGGCCGTCACCGTTCGCATTGGCCAGGTGGGCACCCTTGGCGTCATACGCAATGCCCGTCACTTCTTCCGGACGGTAGCCGATTGCGTGGTACACGGCCTGTACGGGGTACTCTTCGAACACGCCCGTGCGGTGCATCTTGCCGTCGGCACCCGTTTCCGTCTTCTCCACGCGAATGGCCGTCACCTTGCCGTCTTCGCCGAGAACCTCGGTCGGGGCGCTGTTGAAGTGGATGTAGTACTTGCGGTCGGCCGGGTTGCCTTCGAAGTCCGTGTCGCCGTCGTCTTCCATATCTTCAGCCATCTCACGAATGGCGAAGAGTTCTTCGACCATCTGGCGCGTGAGCTTGTCCTTGCCGGCTTCTTCGATCGTGTCGTCGTCGAGTTCGAAATCGTCCTCGTTGATGATGAGCTGTACGCCCGGCAGCTTCTCCATTTCGCGCAGTTCCTGCACGGAGAACTTGGCCTGGGCCACGCCACGGCGGATGAACAGGTGCAGCGTCTTCGCCTTGTTCTTGACGATACCCTCGTATACGTTGTCCGGAATATCCGTACGTTCCTTAAGGTCGTCGGCATTGCGCATGAGTTCACGGGCCACGTCCATGGCCACGTTGCCGCCGCCGATTACGGCGACTTCCTCGGCTTCGAGCGGCCACTCGCGCGCGCCCGTCGGATAACCGTCATACCATTCGACGAACTTGGCGGCACCATATACGCCGTCAAGATCGGCGCCCGGCAGACCCAGCGGCTTGTCCTTGACGGCGCCCGTCGCGAACAGCACGGCGTCGTAACGGTCAAGCAGTTCGTCAATCGTCACATCTTTACCGAACTCGACATCGCAGTACAGATGGATGTTCGGATTGTCGAGCGTCTTCTCGAGAGCGGACGCAATGAATTTAATCGACGGATGGTCCGGCGCCACGCCATAACGCACGAGGCCGAACGGAACGGGAAGCTTTTCGAACAGGTCGATACGGGCCTGCGTGCCAACACCAAGCTCGTCACCGAGCTTCTTCAACTGACGCAGGAAAATGTCGGAAGAATAGACGCCAGCAGGGCCAGCACCAATAACAGCAATACGAAGTTCAGAATCTTGTGCCATGCGTTTTAGGGTATCGCAACGCCAAGAGCGGGCCGGACCGCAAAAGTGACGGTACGGACTCAGCAACATCACGCATTATTCATAGGAAAATCCCATAAAGCGTTTCTACAGTTCGTAATCAGTTGGGTTCGCGGTTGGACGGCCCACCAATTTTCGTAAGGTATTTCGAAAGGAACGTTATGAAGCACGAATATGCAACGTTAAGCAACGGTCTTCAAATTCCGAGCCTCGGCCTTGGCACGTGGCTGATCGACAACAAGGAAGTTGCCGGAGTAGTCCGCAAGGGCGTGGAACTCGGATATCGTCATATCGATACCGCTGAAGCATACGAAAATGAAGAGGGCGTCGGCGTAGGCATTGCCGAAAGCGGCATTGCGCGCGAAGACCTGTTCGTGACCACGAAGGTCGCCGCCGAGCACAAGACGTACGACCAGGCCCGCGACGCCATCGACAAGTCGCTTGCACGCCTCGGCCTCAACTACGTCGACCTGCTGCTCATCCACTGCCCGCAGCCTTGGGACAAGTTCCGCGGCGCCGAACGTTTCTTCGACGAGAACATCAACGTGTGGCGCGCCATGGAAGAGGCGTATAAGGACGGCAAGGTCAAGGCGATTGGCGTGGCCAACTTCCTTGAGGCCGACCTTGACAACCTTATGGCCGGCTCCGACATTGCGCCAATGGTCAACCAGGTGCTCGCCCATGTGGGCAACATGCCGTTCGACCTGATCAACTACTGCAACGACCACAACATTGTGGTGGAAGGCTACTCGCCGATGGGCCATGGCGAAGTGCTCGACAACGAAGCCATCCTGTCGATGGCCGAGAAGTACGGCGTGACGCCGGCCCAGCTGTGCATCACGTACGATCTGCAGCACGGCCTTGTGGCGCTGCCGAAGGCACGCAGCACCGAGCATCTGCGCAACAACCTCGACACGTGGACCGAGGGCTTCGAGATTTCGGGCGAGGACATGCAGTTCCTCGACACCCTGCACCTCAACGAGTACGGCGAAAGCGCCATGTGGCCGTGCTACCGCGCCAACGACTGATAGATAACTAATAGCGCTGACAAATCTTCGTAGGCCTCGCTTCTCCCTCTCTAGTGCGACGCCTGCGATTACCATGAATGGCGAATAGCAAATGCGGCGGCTGCCCGTAACGGGTAACCGCCGCATTGTTATGTGTTGTTTGTGTTGTTATGCGTTGTCGTGGTCGAACATGGCCGTAAGCGCCCACAAAATCGAAATCACGTCAATGCCTTCCTGCAACAATGCGCCCACCACCACAGGAATCAAATTGAACGCCGCGCACAGCATGGCCACAATGGCCAGCGCGATGCCCGTAATCACCGCTTGCAACATGACGCGCTTCGTATGGCGCGCAATGGCGATGGCCTCTGGAACGGCGGCGATCGAATCATCCATAATGACCACTTGTGCGGACTGGGAAGCGGCCGTGGAAGTGCCGTCCGTCATGGCGACACCAATATCGGCCACCGCCAGCACAGGAGCGTCGTTCACACCGTCGCCCACCATCATCGTGACGGGCTTGCTTTGGGATTCACCAACAAACTTTTCCGTAATGCGGTCCCACCACGCCATATGGGCACGGGCGTCCTGAATCGAAGCCTGCTTAACGGCGTTCACCTTGTCTTGCGGCAACAGCTGGGCGCGAATGTCGGTAATGCCCACTTCGCTGGCGATCAGCTCGGCCGAAGCCTCCTTGTCGCCCGTCAGCATGGTCAGATTCGTAATGCCCATGGACTTCAGGCGCGCAATGGCCTTTTTCGCATCCGGACGAGGAATGTCGCGCAACACAATGCGCGCGGCCAGCTTGCCGTCCACGGACACGAAGGTCGCCATTTCATCGGGCTCCAGCTCGGAGGGCCAATGTTCGGGACTGTTCTGGGAATCGGCTTGCGCATTGACGCGGGCGCTTGAAGAGTGGCCGAGCGCACGCTTGTTCCTGTCCTCCGCGGAGGTGGCGATAGGGGAGGAATCCAGCACGAAGGCCAGTCGGCCCACGCGAACCGCATGGCCATCCACTTCGCCGGCCACACCCTTGCCCACGGCTTCCGCCACATGCTCGACCACGGGATAATTCGGGCGACGCGCCAAATTCTTGCCGCTGCCGGAATGGCGTTCGTTCATGTTGCTCAGGCGCTCGCGCGTTTGCCGGCCGGCGCGCGTGATGCCTTTGGCCAGAATATGTACCGAGTAATTCTCCACAACGCCGGCCATCATCAGCAGATCTTCGGCGCTCATATTTGCGGGAGCTGAGCTCGCCTTTTCGATACGCACCACTTGCGGCTGCTTGACCGTCAACGTGCCCGTCTTGTCGAAGAAAATATGATTGACGCGGCCCAGATTCTCGAGCGCATCCTGCACTTTCACGAGAATGCCGTGACGCGCCAAACGGCCCGTACCAGCCACATACGCCACAGGAGCGGCAATCAGCAGCGGACACGGCGTGGCCAGCACCAACACCTGTGCGAAACGCATCGGAGTACCCGACACAATCCATGCCACCGCGGCGATCACGAGCGCGATTACCGTGAACGGAACGGCCAACATATCGGCCGTACGCACTACGGCAGCACGCGAATCCTGTGCGGATCGTACGAGTTCCAGAATGTGCTGGTACTGCGAGTCCTTGGCCAGACGAGTCGCGCGAATCATCATCGTGGAGGCGCCATTTACGGAACCCGACATCACATCCGCGCCCGCATACACGGTACGCGGAACAGGCTCGCCATTGATATTGCTCAAATCAAGCGTCGCGGAACCGCTCAGCAGCTCGCCGTCCACAGGAACGGTCTCGCCCGGCAGCACGACGATCGTATCGCCAATCTTCACCTGATCCACGGGGACCGTAGTGAAATGGCTAGCGTCGGCAGCCTGCGGATTAAACATATTCAAAGTGGACACAGTCAAATCGACGGTTTCCGCGTTAACCTTACGGAAGCCGTCATCTTGAGCGGCGCTCGCCCCATTATCCGCCGTATCAACAGAACCATTGCCAGCATCATTGTTCATGGCTGCACTGGAAGCTGCGCCATTATTGACGCCCGGCAGTGTCACCACATGCGCCTGACGCGGCTCGGCGTTCAGCAGCGCCGTCAACGAACTCTTCGCCTTCGCCTGCGCATACGACTCAATAGCTTCGCCGGACGCGACCATGAGCATCACGACCCACGCAGCCCAATATTGCTGCACGGCGACCGTGGACGCGAGCGCCACCACGGCCAGCAAATCCACGCCGACATGGCCCTCTTTAAGTTCTTCGGCCATGCCCTGAATGGACATGATGATCGTCCAGATCACCAATACGATCGTGATCCACTGGCCAACGCCCGGATCAAACGGCACTTCAAAATTGCCCCACGGGCGCCAAGTCGGAATAAGGGCCAGCGGAATCGCGGCCAAAATAACTATGGGCAACAGCGGCACTTCGCGGCAGATGCCCAGGATTCTCTCGATGAAATGTTTCATCGCATCCCCTTTACGTCGGTATCACTATGAATGCATGCCAAGCCCACGATATGCGACGTAGACGCTCGTGCGCAGTAATATCGGGGTACCCAAAATCGACCATTCAGTAGCCGAATTGATTGGTCCCATGTACCGCGTATGGCACCAAAATTGACGTGACCGTGACGCTTGCCAGCATTTCAACGGTTTCACGCCTTGTTATGAACTTCCGTTCCCCATCGTCAGCTCAGAGTCGGCCGGAATGGGCGCTGTTGTCGGCACTTTGCCGACGCTCTGCGTCCCCTGCGCAACTCTTCTGTCGATACACGGCGTAAAAGATTGCTTATTGTTCAGTTATGGAACTTTTACCATAGCAGAAGTCGGCCGAAAGCGCGTGAAATTTTGCAGTTTATTAGTAATCTGCCGATTTGTTGCGTAAATTTTGGCGGTTCCTTTGTTAGTTGCGTAAAAATACGCGGATTACCCGTTAACTGCAGTTTTCTTGCGTGAATATTTGCAAATAACGACTAATACGACGATTATTCACGTGAAAAACTGCAAATAACGCCTTAACCGCGCTTTTCACTCGCGTTCCGCGGCGCGTCTCGACTAAAAACCGCAACTAACTAGTAATCTGCAAAAATTCACGTGAATAATCGTCGTCTAACTAGTAAATTGCAGATTTTTACGCACAAAAAGTGCGGATAAGAAGGAAACCGCGGATTTTAACGGTCGAAAAATGCAAGTAAGACGTTAACTGCGTATTTTTACGCACCTAATAAAGAAACCGCAGATTTTCACGCACAAAAAGTGCAGATAAGAAGGACACTGCAAAATTTAACGGTCAAAAAAATGCGGACAAGGAGAAACTTGCGTATTTTTACGCAGGATAACGGCACCAAAAATAAAAACTGCACGCAACCAATATGATTGCGTGCAGTTTCATGCAGGCCTAAGCGAGACGGCGGCGATTAAATGACCGTCCGCCAGCTGTCCGCTTTACCACAGACCAAACGGATCGGTGAAGCCGAACTCGTTGCCATTGGAGTTGCCGTTACCGTTGCCGTTCGAATCATTGCCCTCGGAATTGCCGTTGCCATTCGAGTTGCCGCGCTGGTCGTCGCGTTCCTTCTCGGATTCGGAGCGGTTCGAGCCGGTGACCGTGCTTTCTTCCTGGTCGAAGGTCACGTCGAGCGTAATCGTCTTGCCGTCGCGGATCACGGTGAGCTTGGCGGTGGAGCCCATCGCCTCGGCACGCACAAAACCGAGCAGCGAGTACATGCTGCTGACTTCATTGCCGTTGAATCCGACAATCACGTCGCCCGTCTTCAAGCCGGCCTTCGCGCCCGGAGCGCCATCAGTCACGGACTTCACCACGGCGCCGGCGCGCGTCACACCGTCAGCTTCCGCGGTTCCCGTAGCGATCGTAATGCCGAGCGCAACGTGCGTGGCCTTGCCGTCCTTGATGATTTCGTCGGCGATCTGCTTGGCCAAATTCGACGGAATCGCGAAACCGATACCGATCGAACCAGCCTCGCTCGAAGAGGACGCCATCGACGCAATCGACGAATTGATACCGACTACCTGACCGGCCGCATTGAAGGTCGGACCGCCCGAATTGCCGGGGTTGATCGCGGAGTCGATTTGTACGGCGTTCGTCACGATGGTCGTGTTCGAATCGTCGTCCATGACCGTAACGGGGCGATTCAGCGCGGACACGATACCGCTGGTGGACGTGCCCTCGTAACCGAGCGGATTGCCAATCGACAGAATCTGCTCGCCGCTCGCCAAATTATTGGAATCCGCGAACGTGACGGCCTTCAAATTGCTCGGCGGATTCTGCAATTTCAGAACCGCCAAATCGGTGGTCACATCCGTGCCGACCACGTCCGCCGTATACAGGTCGCCGTTGTTAAGCGTGACCTGGATCATCTTTTCGCCGGAAATAACGTGGTTATTCGTAATGATGTAACCCTTTTGCGCATCGATAATCGCGCCCGATCCCTGCGCCGCGCCGTTGTTGAGCTGCGTGGTGATCGAGACGACGCTCGGAGAAACGGCCTTGATGACATCGACCCAGTTCGCGGTTTCGCCGCCTTCGACCTTGGCGGTACCGTTGCCGCCCGTGTTCGTTGAAAGGGACGTCAGCGAGCCGGCCGCGGGAGAGGAGACCCAGCCATTTTCAATGGCCGCGTATCCCACTCCGAGACTCAGAATGACGGCGACCGCCGCGGAGACGACGCCGACCACCACAGGATTGGCGCCGCTTTTCTTCGGCGGGTTCGGAGAGTTGAAATCGGGGGCCGGATTGTTCGGATCTTGCGGATTGAACGGGCCGAACGGGCCGTTGCCCGTCGGCGTGCCCGTTCCGTTTCCATTGTTGTCCGCAGCATTGTTCGCGCCATTTTCCGGTACGAACGGACCGATTCCAGACTGTTCGTACGGATTGGACTGGCCCTGGGCATAGCCGTGAGGCTGCGGATCCTCGACGCGCGGCGCGACGGACGGAGCGTAGTGTGCCGGCTGCGTCGGGAATTGCTGGGTCGGCTGAGACTGCGTCGGAATCGGCTGAGTGGGCTGCGTTTGCGTGGCCTGGCTGTCGAACGCGCCATATTGCGGGGCCAGACGGTAGCGTGCGGTCGGCTGCTCGGCGGACTCCGGTTCCTGCGCGGAATCGGACTGCGGCTGAGCGCTCTGCTGCGGGTTCACAGCGGAATGAACGTCTTTGATGGATGGGTCGGTCGAATGATCATGCTGCATTGCGGGAACGTCATGCGTCTGCGGCCGCTCTGCCGAATTATTGTTCGGCTGGGACGGGGTTCCTAAATTATCGGCCATGCCTACTCCTCTGAACTGTATTCATGCGCTCCATAGAGCCTCTATAGAGCAATGTACTAGTTCAGTAGTTAAGAGAAGTACACTGAAAAATTGCTGAGAGCACAATGGGAGCGAGACAAGATTTTTGTTGGGAATTCGCAAAATCAATTCCTGCTTCTAAAGTTGGCTTCATGACCAGTCTTCTTGAACATCCGCGCGGAGCCGAACCTGGCAAGCCAGGAGACCGCAGCGCATTCTACTTTGAACAGCACACGCGTCTTTCCGATTCGCCGAACGGCCTTGGCAAAAATGGCGCCCGTTACGGTCGAACTGGTGTGATCCACACGCCTCACGGCGATATCCAAACGCCGGCGTTCGTGCCTGTGGCCACGCAGGCCGCCATGAAGGCCGTGCTGCCCGAATCCATGAAGCAGTTGGGCGCGCAATGCCTGCTGTCCAACGCATTCCACCTATTTGAGCGTCCGGGCGAAGATGTGCTCGACGCGGCCGGCGGCCTTGCCAAGTTCATGAATTGGGACGGTCCGACGTTCACCGATTCCGGCGGCTTCCAGGTATTGTCGCTGGGCGCGGGCTTCAAAAAGACGCTCGCAATGGACGTGACGGGACTCAAGTCGGACGACGTGATTGCTGACGGCAAGGAGCGCCGCGCGTTCGTGGACGAGGACGGCGTGACATTCAAGTCGCCGCTCAACGGTTCGCTGCACCGTTTCTCGGCCGAAATTTCGATGGGCATCCAGCACAAAATCGGCGCCGACATCATGTTCTCCTTCGACGAGCTCACCACGCTCATGAACACGCGCCAGTATCAGGAAGAGTCCATTGAGCGCACGTTCCGCTGGGCCAAGCGTTGCGTGGCCGAGCACAAGAGGCTCACGGAAGAACGCCTCGGCAAGCCGTACCAGGCGCTGTATGGCGTGGTGCAGGGCGCCAACTACGAGGACCTGCGCCGCCGTGCCGCCGCACAGATCGCCTCGCTCGACTTCGATGGCGTGGGTATTGGCGGCGCCATCGAGAAGCGCATCATCGGCGAAACCTGCGCATGGATCTGCGACGCGATGCCGGAAAACAGGCCGCGCCACGTGCTGGGCATTGCCGCCGTGGACGACATTTTCGCTTGCGTGGAGAACGGTGGCGACACCTTCGACTGTGTTGCTCCGGCCCGTTGCGGCAGGAATGGCGCCATTTACACGCGTCATGGCCGTTACAACGTCAAACGCGCGGAAAACAAGTTCGCGTTCACGCCGCTTGAGGAAGGCTGCGACTGCTACACCTGTACGCACTACACGCGCGCCTATGTGGACCACTGCCTGCGCGCCCGCGAATTCGACGGTTTCACACTGGCCACGATCCACAACGAACGCTTCTTCGTCAAGCTGCTCGACGACATCCGCGCCTCGATTGACGGCGGCTACTTCGAAGAGTTCCGCGACGAAACCATGGCGCACTACTACGAGAACGGCTCGCGCGGCTGAGGTTGTGGGTCGGATTCGGCCGAGTTCGGTCGGATCCGGCCTGACTCCCTGCACGACACGCCGTGATTGACAAACTTGCGCAATCTTTCATGAGGGTGTAAGTTTGTCGATTGTCTGCGAGCGTGGCGGAATGGTAGACGCGCTGTCTTCAGGTGGCAGTGAGCGTATGCTCGTGCGGGTTCAAGTCCCGCCGCTCGCACCATGAAAAGCCCTCGAGTTTCGACTCGAGGGTTTTTGTTTTGCCATGGCATCTATCTTCTGCATTTTGAGACAGACACACCGCGGTTCATGTCTCAAAATGCAGAAGAAGCAGCCAAAGAGGCCTTTATCTACTCCTCTTCAATCCCGGGCTTGGCGTCGGCACGGTTGCCGCGCGTGCGCACACGCTCCATGATCTGGTAGGCGATCAGCAGCACCGCAAGCCAAATCACGCCCGCAAATACCGCCACGCGGTAGCTGGGGGAGAAGAACATGAGCACGACGACCATCGCGAGGAACGCGATCACAATATAGGGCATCACGCGCGCGAACGGCAGCTTGAACTGGATCTTGTTCAGCGCTTCTTCGCCCTTCAGACCGGCCAGAGCCTTTGGACCATCGCCGTTGCGGACGGCCTTGCGGAACTTGAGTTCCGTGATCATGATCATCGTCCAGTTGATGATGCCCGCAATCGTCGCGATCGACATCAAATAATTGAACGCGAAATCGGGCCACAGGAACACGATCACCACGGCAAGCGCCGTAATCAGCGCACTAATAAGCACGCCCATCACAGGAACACCATGGAAATTGAGCCGTCCCAGAATCTGCGGAGCGTTATGCTGGCGTGCCAGCGAATACAGCATGCGCGAGTTCGAATACAGGCCTGAATTGTACACGCTCATGACGGCCGTCAAGCAGACGAAATTGAGGATGCCGGCGGCAATACGGATGCCGACGGAATCGAAAATCTGAACAAACGGACTCATCTGCCCGTCGATCAAATTCCACGGAACGACGGCCATGATAATGCCGAGCGCCGCGATATAGAAGACGAGAATCCTCCAGATGATGCCGTTCGTCGCCTTCGGGATCGTCTTGGCGGGATCATGCGTCTCGCCGGCCGTAATACCGATCAATTCGGTGCCACCGAAGCTGAACATGACGACAACCAGCGCCATCAGCAGACCCGTCCAGCGGCCGTCCGCCGTACGTTCCATAAGTCCGTGCGGGAAGAAACCGCCGTCAATGGCGAACCAGTTGGCGAACGACGCGCGTACGCCGCTGTCGGTCGGCATATTGAATACGACGAGCACGATGCCGCCGATAATCATGGCGATCACTGCCACGATTTTAATGAGCGCGAACCAGAATTCGAATTCGCCGAACTCGCTGACGCCAAACAAATTGAGCGCCATGATCACGACGAGGAAAAATGCCGCGGATACCCACTGCGGAATGTGGGGGAACCAGTAGTTCACGAACGAGCCGACCACCGAAAGCTCGACCATGGAAACAAGAATGTAGTTGAACCAGTAATTCCACCCTGAAACGAAGCCGGCACGCTTCGACCAGTACCGGGTGGCGTAGTAGCTGAATGCGCCTGCGCGAGGGTCTTCCACGCTCATCTCGCTCATGGCGCGCACGATCATGAAGATTGCGAGGCCGCCGATCAGGTAGGCCAGCAAAATGGAGGGACCGGCCAAGCCGATCGATTCGCTGGAACCGTAGAACAGGCCCGTTCCGATCGCGCCTCCCAGCGCGATGAGCTGGATATGCCTATTCTTCAGCGATTTTTGCAGGGAGCCCGATGGCTTCTGGACTTTCGCAGGTTGCTGCGCGTTCATGTACGCGGGCTCATGCGCGGTTTTCGTGCCGCGCGGCTGTGTGGTGTTCATTTGGAAAATATCTCCGCTCTTACCTGTTCAGCCATGGAACCCAGCCGTTCAAGTGCCGCGAACGGTTGGCCGGCAAGAGCGTGTTCTGTCCCCAATTAAGAAAATAGCCAAAATCGTGCTGCAAGCCGGTGCTGAACAAGTGCCATTGTAGCGGCGTTTATGTTAAGCGGCCGCTTCCGCAACGATTTTTGGAGCGGTAGGCAGGTCCGTGATCACGCCGTCTACGCCCGCGCGGAAATTGGCGCGGATTACCGAAGGCTTCGAGACGGTCCAGGTCCACACTTCCTTGCCCGCATTGTGGATGCGTTCAACGGTTTCCGGAGTGGCCAAATGCTTGGCGAGCGCGAGGGAATCGATATACGGCTCGTTGATGTGCTGCATGATGGCCGAGCGGTGGCCGATAAGCAGCTGCTTGTACATGTGAGGCATCACGTCGTCGAGGCGGTGGAGCACGCAATCGTAGAACGAGTGCACTTCCACGCGGTCCGTAAGCTCGGCGTGCTGAGCCATGAGGTTGCGGAATTCGTTGACATTGGCGTGCGGATCCTTGAATTCCACGAGATAGTACATGCGCGAACCGTAACGGTTGAACACGTCGCTCAGGCGGTGCACATTCTCGCCGTTCTTCAGATGCAGGGCGTCGAGCTGGTCGCTGGACAGGTCCGCGATTCTCTCGTTGATGCCCGCATCGCGGTTGAGCGTGGCGTCGTGGCTGACGTAATAGACGCCATCGCGGCTTTGGCGCACGTCCAATTCAATTTGCGGGCAGTCGGAGGCGAGGGCCGCGTCAAAAGACGCGAACGAGTTCTCGATCACGCCGGGCGTCACAAACCCGCGGTGCGCGAATACAGGCATGCGCTTATGGGTGTCAAGCGGTTGTTTGAGTTCCACCGACACTTCATGGCTTACATGATTGAGCGTGGTGGAGATGCTGGCCAGCGTCATGGCGCGCAGTTGCGCGTCGGCATGCAATTTCACAGGCACTACAAGGCAAAGCACTACGAGAAGGGTCATTGCCATTGCCGATATGCGTCGTGTCATGATGGTTCCGTCCTCTCTCGTCCGTGTTTGTTGTCCAATTTCCATTCTCTGGGAGCGTCGCTGGAAGGTTCCTGAAGATTTGTATAAATATCGCCGCTCGCGAAGTCTCAGGAAAAGGCGGTATATCGCGGATTTTCACGTGACAATACGCAAACGTTTCGTTACTATGAGCAGTAAGGAAACCAATCAAAAACAACGTCCGCCCGGCTGCAATGGCGCAGGAGACGAGGTCATCATGGCGTTCATCGAATTCAATAACGTGGTCAAAGAGTATCCGGCCGGTTCAACGACCATTCGTGCGCTTAACGGGGCGAGTTTTACTGCGGACGAAGGCAAGCTCACGGTGATTTTGGGCCAGTCGGGGGCCGGAAAAACGACGGCGCTCAACATTTTGGGAGGCATGGATACGGCCACCAGCGGCAAAGTCACAGTTGGTGGCGTCGATATTACGAATTTCAACCATAACGAGCAGATTCAGTACCGTCGCAACAGTATCGGATTCGTGTTCCAGTTCTACAATTTGGTGGCCAATTTGACAGCGCTTGAAAATGTGGAGTTGGCGTCCCAGATCTGTCAGCAGCCGCTTGATCCCGCGCAAACGTTGCGCAATGTGGGGCTCGGCGACCGTATGAACAATTTCCCGGCACAACTGTCCGGAGGCGAGCAGCAGCGCGTTTCGATCGCGCGTGCGATCGCGAAAAATCCGCGATTGCTGCTGTGTGACGAGCCGACGGGCGCGCTCGACTATGAGACAGGCAAGGAAGTGCTCAAATTGTTGCAGCGCATTTGTGTGGACGAGGGCCATACGGTGCTCATCATTACGCATAACGCGGCGCTCGCGCCCATGGCGCACAAAATTGTACGATTCCGCTCGGGCCAAGTTGTGAGCGAGGAAACGAACCCTGATCCCACGCCGATCAGCGAGATTGAATGGTAGGGGGCGAACGTCATGAAGCGGGCTTCAGTAACCGACACGTTGCGCGCATGGCGGCATTCCGTCAAGCCGTTCATGTCGCTTGTGGTCATCACGTTGCTTGGAGTTCTCGTGCTGACTGGCATTTATGCGGGTTGCCAGGACGCGTTCCGTGCCGCGAACGCCTATTACACGGCCCAGCATTTGCATGACATTGAAGTGGCGTCAAGCAGCGGCATTACGAACGACGATCTTGAGGACATACGCAAAACGGCGGGCGTGGCGAGCGCCGTGGGCCAGCGCACGCAACCCGTAACGTTCACGGCCGACGAGAAAACCGAAGATGGCATGCTTACGGCGCTGACGAGCATGGACCGGCCGTATGTGACGCAAGGCGCGCTTCCCAAACATGACGGCGAAGTGGCCGTGACGCGCCAGTTCATTAAAACCATGGGATTATCGGTGGGGGAGTCGTTTACGGTCAAATCCGAGATTCCGGCTGCCACCTTGGCCATGATGGCCGCGGCCGGCATGGCTCCTGGGCAGCCTGAACAAATGGAAACGAGCTCGCGACTGAAGATTACGGGCATCGTGATGCCCGCCGACGATTTGACGAATCCGGACGGCTACATGAGCCAGAACGGGTTGGCCCGCTCGGACACCACCAGCGAGACGGCCACATTCTATGTGCCCGCAGAAGCGCTTTCAGGAGACGTTTATTCCTCGGCGCTGGTGCGCGTGCAGGGCGTGGAAGACATGAGCACGTTTAGCGCGGACTATGAAGACACGGTCAACCGTGTGGTGCACGAGCTCAGTACGGGACACACCTGGTTCGTCCAAGATCGTGCGAGCTTGAGCGGATACAGCGCGTTCAAGTCGGATATCAGTTCCATCGAGTCGATCGGCAACGCGTTTCCCATTGTTTTTCTTGTGGTGGCCGTGATGATGAGCCTGACCACCATGACCAGGCTTGTGGAAGAGGACCGGCTCGTTATTGGCACCTATTCGGGATTGGGCTATAACGGACGGCAGATCATCAGCCGTTATGTAATGTTCGCCGTATGCGCATGCCTGTTGGGCGGCGTTTTGGGAGATGTGGCGGGATTCTTCGGTTTGCCCGCGTTCCTGCTCGTGGTGATCCACGGCATGTATGCGATCCCGAATATTTCGCTGCATGTGATGTGGCCGTTGGCCCTTGCGGGCATCGCGCTGTTCGTGCTGGGCATTGGCGCAGCTGCGTTCGGTGTGGCATGGGGCGAGGTGCGTCAGCTTCCGGCCGTATTGATGCGGCCCAAGTCGCCGAAGGCCGGCACACGCATCCTGTTGGAACGCATCACGCCCATATGGAAGCGCATGAAGTTCCTCAATAAGGTCACGGCGCGCAACATGTTCCGGTTCAAGTCGCGCCTGATCATGACGGTGGGCGGTGTGGCCGGATGTACGGCCTTGATTTTATGCGGACTGGCCATCAACGACACCGTCAATTCGCTTGGCGAGCGCCA
Source organism: Bifidobacterium magnum (assembly GCF_000741255.1). Classification (GTDB taxonomy): domain Bacteria; phylum Actinomycetota; class Actinomycetes; order Actinomycetales; family Bifidobacteriaceae; genus Bifidobacterium; species Bifidobacterium magnum. The sequence continues at coordinate 55,457 of NZ_JGZB01000004.1, read as the reverse complement.
GTATGGTGAAATCGACCGCTATAGCGTCATGGCGCTGTCCACCGATGCGGATGCTGCGCAGCTCTGGGATAGCGTGCATGACAACGCGACTACGCAGTCGATGCTTAAGGCGCATGTGGAAGCGGCAACATTGTCGGCCAACGGCAGCACAAAAGTTCAACTTATTGTCATTCCCGACGATGAATTGAACGAATTGAACAGCATGGTATCGCAGGAAGCCGTGGATACGCGCTCCACGTGGCGGCAACTTCAGGATTGGATCCGCGGCAACAAGGACGGCGCTACGCAAGTACAGGCCGGCCAGCAGGTCACACTCAATACGAGCGAAATTATTGTGCCGCAGTCGGCGGCCAATTCACTCGGCATTCATGCGGGCGAGCGTGTGGGATTGGAGAACGGCCAAGGCACGGTGGCCCATATTCGCGTGCAGGCCGTAACGCGGAATCTGATCGGCGCGAGCGTGTTTATCAGCGAGCACGCTTACAATCGGCTGTTCCCGAGTGACACCGCTTCCGCCAGCACTCAAGACGCACTTGCATGGAACGCCGTGTATGCGAAAATCGACGGTACGCCCGACGAATGCATCGACTACGCGGATCAGCTCGCCCATGAATCCTTCGTACTGTCGGCCACGAGTACCAACAAGCAGGCGCGCGACTTCTCCTTCGACCTGATGGGAGCCGTAGTGGCCATTATTGTGGGCCTGGCCGGGGGCCTCGCGCTAGTGGTGCTGTTTACGCTTTCGCAAACCAATGTGGCCGAACGCACGCGCGAAATCGCCACCCTCAAAGTGCTGGGATTTACGGACCGCGAGGTGCACCACTACGTGAACCGGGAAATGATGATGCTCACGCTTATGGGCATCGTCATAGGTCTTCCTGTGGGGTATTGGGTCAGCGGCATGCTGACGAGCGCGCTCAACATGCCCGGCATTTACTTCGCCGTGCAAGTGAACGCGCTCAGTTACGTCATAGCGGCGGCCGCCACGCTCGTATTTGCGCTGCTCGTGCAGCTGTTCGTCAATCCCGTGCTTGACAAGATCGACCCCGTCAGCTCGCTCAAATCGGTCGAATAGTCGAACTTACTCGCGTTCCTCGGCCACGGACTTGGCGAATTCGGCGGCCGGTTCCGGGCTGTCGCCCAACGCGATACTGCCCAGCTCATCGGGCTCGACGGTACCGTTGGCCAACAGGTCGGCGTGTGCGGGAAGCGGGCCCGGCACATCGTCGCGCTTCATCTGCTTCGTGAACTCGGCGGCCTGCAGACGCTGTTGCGCCTGTTCCGATTCCGTAAGCGAACGCTTCTCCTTGAGCACGCAAATCGTGCCGAACACAATAAGCCAGGCGGCGCTAATGAAGCCCGGCAAACGCGTGTCCGCACTAATGAACAGCGTCGCGAAAATGAACACATAGAACACGATCGCCAACGTATTCGTGACCTTCCAGGCCGGCAACAGGAATCCGTCGGGCATGAAATCAGGGGACTTGCGGTACTTGCGGTGCGCGAGCATCGTCATAATGTAAATAATAATGAGGAACGCGTTCGCGCACGAAGAGAACAGCACGAACGAACTCTTCAACTGCGGAATGAAATTGACAATCGGCACAACCAAAATCAGGCAGGCCGACGCAATAATGGCGCGCCCCGGAACCTTGTTGCCCGAGACCTCACCCAACTTATGGAAACGCGGGTTTTCCGACTCGCTGGCCTTCTGGAACAAGTGGCGTCCGGCCGAATACAGCAACGAATTGAGCGAGGAGGCGCTTGCCGTAAGCACCACGAAGAACACAAGTCCGGCGGCCCAATTGAGGCCCGCGTACTCGAACACCATAATGAACGGCGAGGCGAACGTGCCGTCCGCATTCTGCTTGAACTGCGTCCACGGCACAATGCACATGATCGCGAGCAGCGCGCCCACATAGAAAATGAGCACGCGCATAATGATGCTGTTGATGGCCTTCGGCATCACCTTGCGTGGATTCTTCGTTTCCGACACCGTCACGCCCACGAATTCGATAAGCGTGTAGGCGAAGAAGACCATTTGGAAGCTCATGAGGAACTTCATCCAGCCGTTCGGCATAAGCGAGAAGTTCACGAACAAGTTCTTGATACTCACGGCGCCGGCCGGCGAAATCGCGTCCTGTCCCGTCACGTGCACGGCGGAATAGTGGTAGCCGATCACAAGCATCACGACGGCCGTGGCGATCATCGCGCAAATCAGCGTGATCTTGATCATGGCGAACCAGAATTCGGCCTCGCCGAACACTTTCACGGCGCTGAGGTTCACGAGCACGAGCAGCACGAGGAAACCGACCTCAATCAACGATTTCCAGGCGCTCATATCGATGCCGAAAGTATCGAAGAACGTGACGAAATAGTCGCCGACTGCCGTGAGCTCCGTCATACCCACGAACAGCAGCGCGATCCAGTACGTCCAAATGGCGAAGTTGCCCCAACCTTTGCCCAGGTAACGGCCCACGAAATTGATGAACGTGTGCTGGTCGGGATCGCGGTACATGAGCTCGCCGATCGCGCGCATCATGATAAACATCATGAGGCCTACGAAAATATAGACGAGCACAATCGAGGGACCCGTAAGCGCAATGGACTGACCAGAACCCAGGAACAGGCCCGTACCAATCGTGCCGCCGATGGCGATGAATTGCACATGGCGGCTCGTAAGTCCGCGATTCATGGAATTATGCGACGACTGGTCAGGACCAGCCTTACGCGCCGGTTCGTTGGAGTTGGCGGCGCCGTTTGGCGATGTATGTGAAATGGTCATAAGCAGTAACTAACGGATTTCGAATTATAGGAACGGATATTCGTATTATTTGGCGACCGGTGTGGGAGACCTGCAATACTCGACTCCGCGGCGGCGCACAATATCCCCCTACTGTAAGGCCAGCCCTTCCCCGAAACATTGACAAAATCGATCGAAACGGCCTCTTGGAATCCGCTTACGGGGGTATGGAATATTGATTATTTTCAGATAATTTATCCGATTTTTCGCAATTAAGTGGATTCGTAGTATGCTGTAGCGCGGATGGTTTCATGTGTGAGTCGAAACCGGCACAGTTTTGTCGGTTTCGATCCATACACCTTCCACATTCGTTCCGATTTCCCCATTTTTCAACCGCTCGACGACGGTGGCGATGTGCATTCAGTGCATACCGGAAAGATTCGTTCCGGTGATGGAATCCTTACTTTATACGATCGCGATTGTGTAAAAATTCCTTAATTTATCAGAAGTTCAATTTTAAATAAAAAAGTTCAATTTACTCTGTTAGTTCAAAATTTTCATTTCCGATTTTGGCGTGTCGCGAGATTCGATTGATAGACGGCATTCGATCGTCTTTTTGGGGCCCCATAAGGTCCTTCATATTCCCTCCGACAGCTCCCGCATTCCCTTCTGCATTTTGAGACAGACACGCCGGGTTTTACGTCTCAAAATGCAGAAGAGGAAGCCGGGTTACTACATGCGGCTGGCGCTCTTCGGGTTGAGCTCCATGGTCTGGAAGTGGTGCGCCATGAAGTGGTTGTCGAAGTGCTGGGCGAAGAACTGCGCGGCGGGGGAGTCCTGCGAGATGCCGGCCAAACGCGAATACCATGCGTCCAGCGACAGCAGCGTCATCACGCCGTCCACCACAATGAAGATGAAGCAGATCAGCGTGAGCCAGTAACGCACCTTCCACGGAATCAGCTGGATGAGCTTCAGAATATAGGGCAGCGCCACCTTGATCCAAATCAGGCCGAGCACGCCCCAGCAGCACATGAACGCCACGGACGTGCGGCCGTCAATATTGCCCCACTGGTTGCTGTAGTTCCATGCCGTAATGCCGAATGCCGTCTGCATGAACCAACTCGTGAAGTATTCGAATGCGCCGCCGATCACTGCGCTGGCGCAGAAAATGAGGAACGGGCTCGACTTGTACAAGCGGTTCAGGAAGATCGTCATCAAAATCGCGCCGAAGCCGTAAATCGGGCTGAACGGCCCCCACAGCATACCCGTACGGTTCTGGTAATGGCCGAACACCACGATATGGAAAATCGTTTCGAGCACAAGGCCAATGACGCTGGCCAGCACGAACATCCAGAAAATGTTGAAGAAGTTGAGGGAAATGTAGCCCTTGCCCGTAAGATCGCGGCCAAGCATGTCCTCGGACTTGCTTTTCTCATAAGTGGCCTTGCTCTCCATCATGCGCAACTGATGCTGCACATGGCGTTCCTGGCGCAGCTGCGGATCGAGCGTCACGGACAGCACCACAAGAATCACAAACTGCACAAACGGCAAAATAAGGTGGTAGTCCATGCCGTAAATGGCCATGTTGAGCATGATCTTCGCAATGACGAGCGGAATCAGCACATAGGTCCAATACATGGCGTGGCTGCGCTTGTCGAGCAGCAACAGCAAGCCGAAAATCAGCATGCCGATCACAATCACGAGCTGCACGCCCATGCCAATGGCCTCAAGCAGGAACGTAAGGCTCGAAACCTTCGGTCCCAAATGCCCATCAACGGTCTGGTACAGCATCGTGACCGCGTCGGCAATGATAAATGGCAGCGCGGCCACGCTGGCCACAATGATCAGGCCGCCCAGAATGCGCACAAGAATCTGCAGACCCTTGCTCATGTGCGCATCGGTGACAATCAAATGATGCTTTGGCGCAGCGGTTTTCTTGGTGTTCGACACATCGGCCGGAGATTTGGATTTGTCTGATGGCGCCGTGGTATGCGGTGATGTGTTCGGCGTCACTTGCGTGTCCGTCATGGCTTGCTCCTCAGTCCCGTAACGAAAATTCCCTCAATATAAACGGCGCTCGCGTCCCCCACATGCGTCCAGTACTCCCACAGGATCCACTACTACGATTGCGCCTCATACGCCAGCTTCACTGATACACAGCGGTTTGAGCGGGTTTGCGTGATTGTAATTATATGTGGAAGAGCGTTCTGAATAGCTGGGAACGCCCTGATCGCACTAGAGAGGTATGGATTTTCTTCATGGGCGAACACAATGCTACTGATTGCGTAGCGCTACGTACAACGTATCGTTTATATTGATGGTTCGGAGTTAGAGATAAGGAGCCGCCAATGCGCAACGTATGGATCATATTCAAACGAGACATACTGCGACTCCTGAAAGTTCCGTCGGCCTGGATTGTGATCATCGGCCTTACGTTCCTGCCATGCCTGTACGCGTGGATCAACATTTTCGGATTCTGGGACCCGTACGGCAACACGTCCAATATCAGCGTGGCCATCGCCAACGAGGACACGGGCACCGACAGCGCCACCTTGGGCCATATGGATCTGGGCGCGCAAATCGTCAAGAAACTGCAAGCCAACCACGAACTTGGGTGGCGGTTTGAGAACCGCGCCGACGCCATGCAGTGCGTCGAATCGGCCAACTGTTACGCGGCCATCGTAATTCCCAAAGACTTTAGCGCGAGCATGGCCGACATTGTGACGGACCCTTCCCGCAAACCGACGCTCGAATATTATGTCAACGAAAAAGCGAATGCCGTCGCGCCCAAGATTACGGGAGTGGGCGCCACGACGGTGGACCGCGAAGTCAACAACACATTCGTGTCCACGGTCTCCACGATCGTGACGAATCTCGTCAACAAGACAAACACGTCGATCGAACAGAAAACGGACACCACGGTCTCGCAAGCAATCGACCGGCTCAACAAAACCGACGCGAAGCTCACGGACACTACGGACACCATCAATAAACTCATTACGAAACTCGACGGCATCCCGAGCCAGACGGCCACGGCGCGCGCCGCCATGGACCACGTGCAGCAGGCCGCAGATCAGTCGAGTTCAGGACTGCAGAAAGCGCAGGGGCTGCTGACCAAGTCCCAGCAAAACCTCAACACGTTCATGGGTGCCACGTCCAAATCGCTGGACAAGGGCTCGAGTCTGCTCACGCAGGCGACTTCGCAGGCCAACACCAACGTCATAGGCATCTCCAGTGCCGTGCTGGGCGCAACGGGCTATACGCAAAGCGCCATCACCTCGTTGCAGTCGGTCAACACCACGAACCAGTCGCTTGTCAACGACCTGAAAAATATTGATCTGTCCAGCATCAATCCGGAACTGCAAACGCAATTACAGCAGCTCATCACCCAACTGGACACGAACAACCAGCAGACCGCTACGGCCTTGAGCGACTTGAAAACGCTGAATACGAACGTTCGCAATACGGCCTCAAGCACGCAGAAGTTGGCCGACAGTTTCTCGGGTGCCACCAACACCACGATCACTTCAGCCTCGAACGCGCGCGACACGTTGAGTTCGGGCGCGCTGCCGCAGCTCAACAGTTCGCTCAGCTCGTTGGCGGCTTCAAGCGGCATGCTTGCGGCGAGCGCCTCGGGCGCCAATTCCCTGATCGCGCAGACGCAAGCCGTGCTCAACCAGCTCGATTCGGTTAGCGAATCCTCGGTCAAGGCGCTTACGGGCACGGGCCAGCTTATTTCCGAGCTCAAGACGCGCATCGATTCCGTCCGTACGGATTTGCAGGCGCTGACCTCGGCCAATATGCTCTCGTCGGTGCTTGGCACGAGCTCGCTGGACGCGAGCAGCATCGCCAATTTCATGCTCTCGCCAACGGTGTTGAAAACCACCACGCTGTACCCGATCAATTCTTATGGTTCGGGCATGGCGCCGCTGTTTACGAGCCTGTCGTTGTGGGTGGGCTGCTTCATGCTTATGGTGATTTTGAAGCTTGAAGTGGATGACGAAGGCCTCGACGGCCTGTATGTCACGGCCGCACAAAAATATTGGGCGCGCTTCCTGTTCCTTTCGATTATCGCCATGGCGCAAGGCCTCGTGTGTACGATCGGCGACTTGCTGCTGGGCGTGCAAACGGTCAGCAAGCCCATGTTCGTGCTTACGGGTGTGATTATTTCGCTATGTTATTTGTCGATCACATATGCGCTGTCTACCACGTTCATGCATGTGGGCAAAGGCCTTGTGGTGGCGCTGGTCATGGTTCAGATCCCTGGCGCTTCGGGCTTGTATCCGATCGAAATGATGCCGAAGTTCTTCCAAGTCCTGTATCCGTTCTTCCCGTTTACCTATGCGATTAGCGCGTTCAGGGAGACGATCGGCGGCTTCTATGACGGCCATTGGGGCAAGATGATCCTCATGCTGCTGCTGTTCGCCGCCCTTGGATTCGTGCTGGGTCTGCTTGTGCGTCCATTTATGACGAATATCAACCGTCTGTTCAGCAACGAGATTGAGCAGGGCGACCTCATCAATGGCGAGCGCGTGTATTTGCCGAACCGTCCGTTCAGTGCGGCCACGGCCATCAATGTGCTGGCCAGCAAGGGCGCCTACCGCAAGCAGCTCAAGGACCGCGCGATCCGTTTCGCCCACCTGTATCCCAAGCTGCTGCGTGGCGCGCTGATCGCTGGCATCGCCGTGCCGGCCATCCTGTTCGTCACGTTCTCCGTGTTCAACGACGGCCGCAAGATTGTGGCGCTGGCCGTGTGGTGCGTGTGGATTCTGCTGATTATCGGATTCCTCATGGTGGTGGAGTATATTCACGACTCCCTGTCGCGCCAGGTGGAGTTGAGCGGCTTGAACGACGACGAACTCGTCAACATGGTGTTCACGCATACGTTGCAGGACAACGCTTCGCGTACGCATAAAGAGGAAGAGAAGCAGCACCGCTGGAGCAAGCGCCATCCACTGCTGAAAATGACCGTACACGAGCATCGTAAGGGGAAGCATTCCGCATGAGCAAGATGATTCGTATTTTCCTTGACGATGTCAAGCGGTTCACGTGCAATGTGGTGTCGATTATCATTTTGATCGGCCTTGTGGTGATCCCGGGCTTGTTCACATGGTTCAATGTGGGCGCGTGCTGGGATCCGTTCGCGAACACGGGCAATCTGAAATTCGCGATCGCCAACGAGGACACGGGCTACACGAGCGACCTGCTGCCCGTCAAAATTTCCATTGGCGACGAGGTCGTCAATTCGTTGCGCGCCAATTCGCAGCTGGACTGGTCGTTCACGTCCCCGGCAGCCGCCATTGACGGCACGAAATCGGGCAAATATTATGCGGCCGTAGTCATTCCAAAAGATTTCAGCAAGACGATGATGACGTTCTTTTCCACGGACGCCAAGCACGCGACGCTCGACTATTACGACAATGAAAAGCTCAATGCGCTCGCCCCGAAAGTGACGGGCCAGGGCGCCGACACGATCGCCGCGGAAATCAACGAAATGTTCGCGAAAACCATTACGGGAAGCGCACTGAGCATCGCATCGTCGATTGTGGACCATATGGACACCCCGCAGGCGCACGACCGTATGCAGAATTTCAATACGAACGTTTCCGATTTGGCGGACACGCTTAACGACGGCGCCACGGCGCTGCAGACATACAGCGATTTGACGGGCTCGGCGCAAACACTGCTCAACAGTTCCACACAGCTTGTCAAGAACGCGGATTCGTCGGCACAGTCGATGGTCAAGGGGCTGCAGTCCGCCAAATCGTCCGTGGACGGGCTGACGGGCGCGCTCAATACGTCCGTCACGGCGCTCGGCAACGCGTTCACGGCGAGCGCCACGAGTTTCGGATCGGTCAATTCCCAGCTCGACAACCTGTTTACGAACGCCGACAATACGGCCAACAGTTCCGCCACTTCGATCCGCAATATGGCGACGCAAATCAATACGCAAGCCGGCGATTACCAGAAAGTGCGCGACTCTCTAGCCGCACTCGCACCGCAATTGAAGACGGACAGCGCAAAAACGGCGCTCAATCGTGTGCTCACGCAACTCGATTCCCTTATTTCGCTGCAGCATACGATGGCCGACGACCTCAACACGGCCGCACAGTCGATTAATGACCATGTGTCCAATAGCGACGGCCAGCGTCAGCAGATTACGGATCTCGCGACGCAGGCGAAGTCGTCGATCGACAGTATTTCCAACGATTTCAATACGTCGGTCAAGCCCGATTTGACGGCCATGAATGCGGCGTTTACTGACGCAGCTTCCAGTTTGACGGGCGGTGTGGCGCAGCTCAAGGGCGCGTTCGGCGACTTGTCGGGAAGTGTTGCGGACGGCGATGCGGCGCTCACGAAGGTCGGCACATCGATCGGACAAGCGGCCACGGCCATGAAGGAAACGGCCGACCGACTCACCTCGTTCAAAGACCGTCTGCAAAAGGCACTGAACAGCGGAGACATCGCCAAGATTAAGGACGTGCTCAATTCGGATACAGGCACGCTCGCCACGATTTTGGCGGCCCCTGTGCAGCTCAAGACGAAGGCTGTGTTCCCTGTGGCGAACTTTGGTACGGCGCTTACGCCGTTCTACACGTTCATTCCGCTGTGGGTGGGCTCGCTGCTGCTTGCGGTGAGTTTGAAAACGAATTTGTCCAAAAAGCGGCGCGAACAGCTCGGCAATCCCAAGCCATACCAGATTTTCCTGGGCCACTATGGCATATTCGCGCTCGTGGCGCTTATGCAGATCACGTTCTCGATGGCGGGCACGCTGCTGTTCCTGCGCGTGCACGCCGTGCATCCGCTGCTGTTCCTCGCGACAGGATGGCTAAGCGCCATAGTGTATTCGTTCTTCATTTACACGATGGTCGTCAGTTTTGGCAGCGCGGGCAAGGCCATCGGCATTCTGTTCCTCGTAATGCAGATGTCGGGCGCGAACGGCGCGTATCCGTTGGTGTTGCTGCCGAAGCTGATCAATGACATCAGCCCGTTCCTGCCGATGACGTATTCCGTGACGGCGTTCCGTGGCGCCATCGCCGGCATTTACCAGAACGATTACTGGATTGCCATGGGACGTCTGGTGCTGTTCATCGTGCCGCTACTGCTGATCGGATTGATTTTGCGTAAGCCGCTGATCGGCTTCAACCGTTGGATTGTGGCAAAGACGGAAAGCACGCATCTGATTGGCTAATCGCCAATCGCCGAGCCAACAGCCCGACAAGGAAGACCGGCATGGAATCGGACAAGAAAGACGGAATCATGGACGTAACACGCGCGGTGGCGCAGCAGAGTCAACGCCTTCAGGAGCGCCATCAGCAGCGGCGCGAGCAGACCGACCGCAAAATCATGCGTGCGGCGCTGAAAATCATCATTTCCGAAGGCGTGGGCGCGCTGAGCATTGAAGAGGTGTCCCGCGCCTCGGGAGTTGCAAAAACGACGATTTACCGGCGTTACCGCAACACCGACGATTTGCTTGAGCAGCTTTCAAGCTATTTGGCGGGGCCGATCTGCTCGTCCGAAGTGGAAGGGCTTTCACAGCATTTGGAGCCTTCACGCGAGAGCTTCCACCAGCTGCTGGAGCTGTTCACGTCAAGTTTCGACAGTGAAATGGGCTTGAAGGCCGTGGGGCTTGTGCTTTCGAGCAGCAACCAGCGTTTGTGCGGCCTTGCCGACCAAGTAATTGAACCCGTGCGCGAACGTTTTGAACATTTTATGAACCGCGGTCAGGATACGGGCGTATTTCGCAAGGAAATTGATCTGAAGTTCATTTTTGACACGATGCTGGGTTCATTGCTCGCATGCCAGGCGTTGCATGCCGCGGATGCGGGCCACTGGGCCGACCATATGACGGCGTTATTGTGGCCCAGCATCCAGGCGCAGTAAAAGCGAATGGAAAAACTGTGGCGTTGAATCCGGGACTTTACAGGCTTTCAAGGTCTTTGCCCTTGGTTTCCTTGGCAAAGAGATAAGTGATTGCTCCGACGACAAGGCAAACGCCAAAGAACGTGAATGCGGTCGTAATCACGGCGGGATTGATGTTTTGTGCAACAAAGCTTCCGCCTACGAGCGCGCCAAGCAGTGCGGGACCGATGATCTTTGCCGTGGCGCCAATGCCGTATCCAAGGCCAAGAGCCGTAGAGCGCGTATCGTTGGGGAATTGCTCTCCGCCAAACGCATTGAGGATTCCGAAAACGCCATCGCCGAATGTCATGATGATGAGCACCGCAATATAGAATTGCCATCCCGAGCTATGGAAAAGCACTGCCGAAAAACAGCCAACCGCGCCCAAAATTCCATACAGGAACATGGTCCAACGGCGTCCAATGATATCGGCGAGCCAGGCCGATCCAAAGCGGCCAAGGCAATCGGCAACCGAAACACCCATAAACAGGAATGCCACTGTTTGCGTGGAGAAATGGAATGCGTCTTTCAACAGGGTTTGGCCCCAAGACTGTACTGCATAGCTGCCCATAATGAAGCAGAAGGAGCCAATGCTGATAATGGCCAAGGCCTTGCCGTTGCGGTGTAGCAATTCGCGATAGCTGATTTTTTTCCGCTTGGTAATAACAGGAAGCGCGCCAACCTCATGCTCCGGCATTTCAAGGGCCCACGCGAGGGCGCGGGCGGGCCTTCTCGTCCTCCCCGTGCGTCTGATAGAAACGCGGAGACTCGGGAACGCGGCGAAGCCAGAACAAGAGCAGTATTGGGAATGCTCCCAAGGCCATGAGTAGACGCCAATTGTCGCCGATAATGCCTTGGGCGATAGATCCCAGAAGCAGCCCAAAGGAATGAACACGGACGCAAGGCCCGATAGCATGCCACGATTCTTGGCCGGCACGAATTCCTGCACATAGGGGATCGAAGTGATGTTAAGACCGGCGACTCCAATGCCTACGCCGATGCGCAGCAACGACAGCAACGCCATGCGCCTGTCGGGAGGAACACGGAAAACAGCGTAAACGTCACGAAGACATATGATGCACTAGGTAAAGGCGTGCTTGCGGCCAAACCGATCAGAAAGCCGTCCCCACAGGATTGAGCCGATAACAGTACCCAGTCCTGAGGCCGCCAGGATCGAGCCCGCTTCAAATCCCGTCAGATGCCATGCCGAGATGAGGAGGGAGACCACAAATCCCACAAGGAACATATCGAAGAATTCGGCAATATTGCCAATAATTACCAGTCCAATAATGCTTCTTTGATGTTCTGTGAGCGGGTGTGCGTCAATCTGTTCATACGCCGTCATACTTCCCAGTATCAGAGATGGAGCAGAAGAACACGAACACCTTTCTGCAATCGGCATAAGGACGAACCACACATGGTTAAGGGCAGCCTGCATGCATACAAGCTGCCCCTAACCCCTAAAGAGATTGGCGCACCTACGCCATGGTTATGCCATCATGCGGCTCCTACTCTCGGCCTCGCCATCCAATGCGAACTGCGAGTTGTAGATGTCGGCGTAGAAGCCGTTCTTCGCGAGCAGTTCCTCGTGCGTGCCGCTTTCCACAATGTCGCCGCTGCGCATCACGAGAATCTTGTCGGCGTCGCGGATCGTGGACAGTCGGTGGGCGATCACGAAGGACGTGCGGCCAACCGTGAGGTTGTCCATGGCCGTCTGGATCAGCTCTTCCGTACGCGTATCCACAGAGCTCGTGGCCTCGTCAAGAATGAGGATCGGAGCGTTCTGCACCATGGCTCGCGCGATCGTGAGCAGCTGGCGCTGGCCTTGCGAAAGCGACGTGTTCTCGTCGAGCACCGTGTCGTATCCCAGCGGCAGCGAGCGCACGTAATGGTCAAGGCCCACGGCCTTGCATGCGGCCACAATCTGCTCGTCGGTCACCTCGCGCTTGGAGTAGCGGATGTTTTCCTTGACGGTGCCGTTGAACACCCACGTGTCCTGCAGCACCATGGAGAACTGGTCGTGCACGTTCCAGCGCGGCACGGACTTCGTGTCGATGCCGTCAATGGAAATCTTGCCGCCGTTGATCTCGTAGAAACGCATGAGCAGGTTGACCATCGTGGTCTTGCCGGCGCCTGTCGGGCCGACAATGGCGATCTTTTCTCCCGGGTTCACGTTGACCGAGAAGTCGTGGATGATCTGCTTGCCCGGATCGTAGCCGAACTGCACGTGTTCGAAGCTTACGGCGCCCTTGACAGGGGCCTTTTCGCCCAGCAGCGGCTGCTTCTTGGATTCATCGGACAGTTCCGGCTCCTCGAGGAACGCGAACACGCGCTCGGAACCGGCGGCGCAGCGCTGCAGGTTCTGGAACGCCTGCGCGAACTGGCTGAGCGGCTGCGTGAAGAAGCGGATGTAGAGCATGAATGCCACGATCACGCCGAATTCAATCTTGCCGTCAATCGTGAGTGCAGCACCCACCACACACACGGCCACATAGCCGAGGTTGCCCACGAAGTTCATCATCGGCATCATGAGGCCCGAGAAGAACTGCGACTTCCAGCCTGACTCATACAGGGCGTCATTGTAGCGCTCAAAGCGACGGATGGATGCGAATTCGCCGTTGAAGGCCTTGACGACCGTGTGTCCCGAATACATTTCTTCCACGTGGCCGTTGACATCACCCAAGGCGACCTGCTGGCGCACGAAGTACTTTTGCGAGGACTTCATCACGATCATCATGAGAATAAGGCCGATAATCGTGACGCCCACCGCGCACAGCGTCATCGTCACATTATTGGCGAACATCATCACGAGCGCACCCACGAACAGCGTCAGCGACGTAATGAGCGAGCCGAGCGACTGTCCCAAGGTCTGTCCGATCGCGTCCACATCGTTCGTAATACGGCTCATGACGTCGCCATTGGAGTGCGTATCGAAATATTTGAGCGGCAGACGGTTCATTTTCTCGCTGATCGCGCCGCGCAACATTTGTGCGGTACGCTGTGTCACGTTGGCCATCAGCCAGCTTTGTGCGTAACTGAACAGCGCGTACGCGAGGTACAGAATGATCAACGTCCATCCGTACCGTTCAATTTGGCCCATGTCGATCGAGCGCAGGATCGGCTTGCCGTTGACGATGGCTGGCAGGCCTTGCGTGATCGTGTTGGTCATGTCTTTCAAGACATTCGGTCCGATGATCTGGCAGATGGTACCGGCGACGCCGAGTACCAGCGCAATGATGATGACGGGCACGTATTTTTTGGCGAACACCATGAGTTTTTTCATGGATGCGCCGAAATTGTCCGGTTTTTCAGCAACGCCGCGGCCGCGACGTCCCATTGGTCCTGGCATGTGCGCTCCTTTCAGGCGTTCAGTTCGTCTTCGCTCAGCTGGGACTGGGCGATTTCACGATAGGTCGGGCAGGTTTGCAGCAGTTCGCGGTGCGTGCCTTGGCCCACGACTTTGCCGTCGTCGAGCACAAGGATCGTGTCGGCGTCCATGATCGTGCCCACACGCTGCGCCACAATCACCTTCGTGATGTCGGCGGCTTCCTTGCCGAGCGCGTCGCGGACCATGCGGTCCGTCTTGAAGTCGAGCGCCGAGAAGGAGTCGTCGAACACGAGGATTTCCGGATGCTTGTAGACGGCGCGCGCAATGGACAGGCGCTGGCGCTGGCCGCCGGAAACGTTCGTGCCGCCCTGGGCGATTGGGGATTCGTAACGCTCGCTCATCGTGGAGATGAACTCGCTGGCCTGGGCCACGTCGCAGGCTTCTTCCACGCGGATGAGTTCGTCGGAAGTGACGGCGAGCTGCGGATCCTTCTCGATCATCTCATGCTCGAGCTCGCGGCCCGCGCGCGTGGAGGTGTCGTAGACGGGCACGGTTTCCGGCTCGCCGGGCTTGTGTCCGTAAGCCACATTGGAGGCCACGGTGCCCTTGAACAGGAACGACTGCTGCGGCACATATCCGATCTTTTCACGCAGCGCCTGCACGTCGTACGAGCGCACGTTGACGCCGTCGATAAGCACTTGGCCTTCGGTGGTGTCGTAGAAGCGCGGGATCAGGTTGATCAGCGACGACTTGCCCGAGCCCGTGGCGCCGATGATGGCCACGGTGTCGCCGCGGTTGGCCTTGAAGCTCACGTGTTCGAGCATCGCTTCACGCGAATCGGGGTAGGTGAAGGACACGTCGTTGAACTCGATGGCGCCTTGCAGCTGCTCGTCGGGGTAGCGGGAAGCGTCCTCGGAATCCAGCACGCCGTTGGCGATCGCGTCGGAAACGGTCAGACCGTTGGTGCGCTCGCCCGAAATGACGCGCGGCTCGGTGTTGAGCACTTCAAGGATGCGCTGTGCGGACACGTCGGCGCGCGGCCACAGCACGAATACCATGCTCAGCAGCAGGAACGCCATGATGATCTGCACGGCGTAGCTAGAGAAGACCACCATGTTCGAGAACAGCGTGAGCTTGTCCATCATGCCGGCCTCGTTGATCAGCGCCGCGCCAATCCAGTAGATGGCCAGCGACAGGCCGTTCATGATCGTGTTCATCAGCGGCATCATGAACGCCATGGCGCGGTTCGTGTACAGCTGGGTTTCGGTCAGTTCGGTGTTTGCGCGGTCGAACTTCTTTTCCTGGTAGTCCTGGGCGTTGTAGGCGCGTACGACGCGCATGCCCGTAAGGTTCTCGCGCGCCACGAGGTTGATGTTGTCGGTCAGCGTCTGCATCATCTTGAACTTCGGCATGACCTTGACCATGAGGATGGCCACGGCGACAAGCAGCACCACCACGCACACGCCTGTGGCGAGCGTCCACTCATAGCCGTCGCCCGCAATCTTGCACACGGCCCATACGGCGGTAATCGGCGCCTTGACAAGCATCTGCAGGCCCATTGTGATGAACATCTGGATCTGCGTGATGTCGTTCGTGGAACGCGTCACAAGCGACGCCGTCGAGAAGTGGTTCATCTCGGGAGGACCGAAGGATTCGACTTTGCGGAATTCCAGCGATCGCAAGCGCTGGCCGAAGGAAGCGGCCACACGGGCGGCGATATAGCCCGTGATCACGGCGCATACGAGGGATCCGAGCGCCACAAGCAGCATCTTGCCACCGGCGACCCACACGTCATGCATATGGCTGCCCGGAGTTTCCACCAATTCGGTGATTTCCGACATATAGCTCGGAAGCTTCAAGTCAAAGTAAACCTGACCGACGATGGTGGCGAGGGCGATGAGCATCTGCCCGATTTCCACTTTGGAAAGGTATCGAATAATACGCAGCATAGAAAAGAAAATCTTTCTTATACGTTGGGGATAGGGGATAGCAACAGTTAGTGCGTAGTCATCATTACAGTATTAATTTACACTATAAAATATTTTGTGAGCGAACAGCTTCCAGCATGGCCGCCAATCGCTCGTCGCGCTGTTCGAATTCGTACTCGATCTGCCCCGAAGACGGAGGGAACGATTGATCAGGGCCCAATACGGAGAAATAGGCGAGAAACTCATTGACCAGCGACAGGAATTGATCCGTGCGGCGTTTGCCCATTTGCGTAAAAATCCAGCAAATGCGCTCGGCCATGCGGGAGTATTGCTCCGTCAGCCACACACGGCCCGATTCGGACAGCTTGATGCTCGCGCTGCGCCGGTCACGCTCGTCCGGAACGCGCACAATCCAGCCTTTTTTCTGCAATCCCGCCAGAGCCGTGGAAATACGGCCCGGGGTGACATGCAGGCTTTCCGCGAGTTCGGAAGGTGTCTGCGGTTCCTTGGCAAACAGAATGTGCATCACGGCCTTTTCGCCGCGCGTGCTGTTTTGCAGGTCTTGCCCCGCTTTGCTATGGCTTACGCCAACCATGGCCAACAGGTCCAGGAATGCTTCTCTCTCAAATGATTCGCTCACAATACCGCTTTCTGCAATCACTATCGATATTTTATAATGTAAAGTATTTGTGAGACATGGTCAACCCCGCATCCATGCGAGATTACAGGGCTTCAACCTCGCGCAAGCTCAATCCGGTGACGGTAGCGATAAATTCCGCGTCCAACTTGGCGCGACGCAACTTACGGGCGATTTCGATCTGCCGCAAATATTCCCCTTCCTTGCGGCCTTCAACCAATCCTTGCTTGCGGCCCTTGCGCCAAGCCGCGCGCTTGATGTCATCCAAGAACAATTGACGCTCATATGATTCATCATGTGATTGAGAAATCATAGTGCGCACACCCCTTTCGAACCGTCCCATGTATGTAGTGTACGGGAAAGCGGCACTGTTCACCGTACTTTTGCAGTGTGATATAGGCGGCAACGATGGGGGCTTGACGGTATCGCGGCCCCATTATTACCATGAATAATTTCCATAATTTCCCATAAATAAAGTGCGGGCAGACACGTAACCCGCACTATTTCGCACGACATACGCCGCAATTTCACATTGCACGGCATCGTCTTATGCCGCAAGGCCGTAGCGCACGGATCACAGCTGTTCGCCGTCGTCCATCGCTTCGTCTTCCTCGACGTCGAACGAGCGCTCGTTGGCGAACGTAAGAACGGCCAGCGCCGCCCACAGTACCGCATTGAATCCGTTGAGAATCGCCTTCGTCTTGTTGCCCTCGCGAGCGGACGCGACGGTCGTGACCGTGGACAGCACGCTCATGAGCACATACAGCGCAATGAACACCTTGCCCAGCGGAACGTTGTTCAATTTATGGGCGCCTTCGGAAATTTTCTCCGACACCGTCTGCGCAATTTCCTTGCACGGGCACTTTTTCTTGACGTCCTCCACGAAGGTCTCCAGATTTTCCATCAGACCGTCTCCTTACGTTGGTATTTCTTATTTCGACCGCGACTTTACGGTTCCCATAGTTCTAGTTGTACGCGAGCAACCTCGGTAATTGCTGTAATTGTTCATTGACGGCTCACGCAAGTGCGCAGATTGCCCGTTAATCTCACTTTTGTTGCGTGAATATTTGCAAATAACGACTAATACGACGATTATTCACGTAAAAATCCGCAGATAACGGTTTCGACTACGATTATTCACGTAAAAATCCGCAAATAACGTCTTAACCGCAACTTTCATTCGCGCTCCGCGGCGTGTCTCGACTAAAAACTGCGATTAATGAGCAAATTGCAAAATTTCACGTGAATAATCGTATGTCAACAAGTAAATTGCCGATTTTCACGCAACAAAAGTGCGGTTAAGAAGAAAACCGCGGATTTTTACGCACAACAGAACCAAAGAATCCGAAGAAACTCTCATTACCCCACGGCTTAGGAAAACGGTCGAATCATTGGGCAGTGAGTACTATGGAGCACTATGGAAATAGCGATGCTCAAGGAATCTGAACTCGAGGACAGCCTGAACAATACGGTGCGACCGGCATTGGAACAGTGCAAAACCGCGGGCTACATGGATCCGGCGCATCAAATTTATTCGGGCCTCCCGCTGCCAAAGCTCGAGGAGCTGGGCCGCCTGCATTATGTCTGCTACGACGTCCATGAATTCCAGAAACTCAACATTCCGGGAGCGTCCAAGCAGTTTCACGGCGCCATTGTCGTTTCGCACGGCTTTTCCGAGTTCGCCGCCAAATATGAGGAACTCGCATGGTATTTCTTGCTCGCGGGCTTTTCTGTATGCATTCTTGAACATCGCGGCCACGGCTACTCGCCGCGCGACGTGGACAACATCAACTACGTCTACATTGACGACTGGCACCGCTACGTGGCCGATCTGGCCAAGTTCGCGCGCACGATCGGCCGCGAGTACGCGCAAGGTTGCAAACTCAGCCTGTTCGCGCACTCCATGGGCGGCGGCATTGCCGCGGCCATGATGGAACGCTACCCCAAGCTCATCGATCGCGCCGTACTCTCTTCGCCCATGATCGCGCCGAACACGGGCGCCCCCAATTGGCTTGCCGCAACGTTGTGCGGCCTGGCGGACGATCTCGGCCAAGGCAAAAGGCGCGCACCCGGCCAGCACGATTTCGAACCCGAAATCAACATGAAGCACAATCCGGGCTGCAGCGTCGCGCGTATCCAATGGTTCCAGGACCTGCGCAAGGCGGATACGCATTATCAGACCTGTGCCGCCACGAACAGCTGGGTCAAGAACGCCGTCATGTTGTCGCACGCCATTTTGCAGCCCAAACGCATTCAGGCCATGCAGACGCCGATACTCATGTTCCAAGCCGGACATGATCTTTGGGTGCAAAATGTGGCGCAAAACAAGTTCAAATCCATGATGGACGAACGCCATCGCGATATTGAACTCGACCGCATTCCCCAGTCGGCGCACGAAATTTTTTCCATGCCAAACAACACTTATGCGCTATATCTCAAGCGAATCTTGCGATATTTGCAGTCAAGCGAAAAAGTGTCTGTTCTCGAGTAACTAAACCGGAATTTTTCCGACACTCATGCGCAAGCGTGCGCAGTTTTCCATCAGGTTCCGTCATGCCCTGCGATACAATCGCACAGTTGACGAGAGATTGAAGTGATAACCATATAGAGGGATGTGATTTGAGCAAGCAGCCGCATACGACCGCTCCAGAAATCGCCGGGGCCGCCATTGACGCCGTAGAAGAAACCGCGCTACTCAAGGACCCCTCGACTACCAGTACCACTACTGCCGCCAGTACCAGCGAGGCTAGTGCCAGCGCCGCCATCGCGAGCGCCACCAGCCCTACCACCACCGCGAGCACCACCAAACCAGCCAAAAAGCGCCGCCATCGCACGTTCGAACAGACTCCGAACCGCATGATTTTCGGCGCGCTGCTCGTGCTGCTCGGCGGTTCGCTGTGGGGCATCAACGGTTCCGTGGCCAAAACCATCATGACCGACTATGCCGTGTCGCCGTTGTGGTACGCATGCGTGCGCCAGACAATCGCGGGCGTCATTTTCCTTGTGGTTTCCGCCTTTACCGCGCGCCGCCAGCTTGTGGGCGCCGTCAAAGACGTGCGCGCATATCCCAAATACATTCTTACGGCCTTCGTGTGCGTGGCGCTCGAACAGGTCGCCTATCTTTACGTGATCCAGTACACGAACGGCGGCACGGCCACGGTGTTGCAAACCGTGAACCTCATCATGGTGCTCGCCTACGTGTGCTTCGCGGCGCGCAGATGGCCACATTGGCGCGAGACGCTGGGCATCGTGATGGCGTTCTGCGGCGTGGTGCTGCTTGCCACGGGCGGCAATATCACGACGCTCGCCATGCCGCTTCCCGCACTGATATGGGGCCTGATCAGCGCATTTTCCGCAGCTTGCCTCGCCATTGTTCCACTTAAGTTCATTGTCCGTTGGGGCGATATGGTCGTCAATGGCATCACGTTCTTCCTGGCCGGCCTTATGCTGGTCCCGTTCGTGCAGCCGTGGCGCAACATTCCGCAATTCGACTTGCGCGGTTGGCTCCTGTTCAGCTTTACCGTGGTGGTGGGCACGTTCATGGCGTTCTGGTTCTTCATGGCCGGCATGTCCATTGTCGGTTCGCTGCGTGGTGCGCTACTGTCCACGGCCGAACCGATTGTTGCAACGATCACTTCCGTGGCGTGGAACGGCGCCGTGTTCTCGGGCGCGGATCTGTGCGGTATCGGACTTATTATTCTTATGGTGTTCGTCATCCAGCACAAGCCCGCCATCGCAAAGGAAACCGCGTAATGAGTCCCGCAAAAATCGCCCGTTTCGCCCAGTCCGACCAGTATTTCCGCTGCCCGAACTGCCATGAGCCGCTTATGTTGGACGGACAGAGCCTGCGTTGCGTCAACCGGCACTGTTTCGACCTTGCGCGGCAGGGATACGTCAATTTGGATCCGTCCGCGAAACAGTCCGATTTTTATAATTCCGATTTATTCGCCGACCGTGGCCGCATTCTGGCGGCCGGATACTACGACCATATCCGCGACGCCGTGCTGGAAACCGTCACGTCCGCCAATCCGCGCACGATTCTCGATGTGGGTTGCGGAGAGGGTTTCTATTCGCGCGCGATCGCGCAATCCGATTCGTCCGCCCAAATATTCGCGTTCGATATTGCCAAATCGTCGATTCAAATTGGCGCACGTGAGGATATGACGAGCAACATCGCGTGGTTTGTCGGCAATTTAATGGACATTCCGCTGCAGTCGCACACAATCGACTGCATTATCGACATTTTTTCTCCGGCCAATTATGCGGAATTCGACCGGCTGCTGACTGAGCACGGCACGATTGTGAAAGTCGTTCCCGGCGCCGCGCACGTTCAGGAACTGCGCGAGGCCGCGGCCAATCAATTAAGTAACGGCGCGCATTATTCCAACGACAAGGTCGTGACGATGTTCCGCGAGCACGTGCCGAACATGCGTCAGTTCACGGTGTCGCAAACGATGCAGATGCCGGCCGAGGACGTGCTCGCGTTCGCGCATATGACGCCGTTATTTTTCAATGTGGATCTCGACCGCGTGGATTTGCGGTCCGTGGACCGCATCACCGTGCAGGCCGAGATCCTTGTAGGCAGCAAATAATCGTTAGCCGCCCTTGAATCAGTGCTTCAGCGCTTTGTCGAGGAAGTCGAGCTGAAGCAGCAGCAGATTGTGCGCCACAACCGGATCATTGGTCATGTGCGTAATGCCGTTCAGCGGCAGGAACGTGTGTTCCTTGCCCGCGGCGAGCAACGCTTCAGACAGGCGCAGGCTGTGCGCAATCGTCACGTTGTCGTCGGCGAAACCGTGGATGAGCATCAGCGGACGGCTCAGGCGAGGGGCGTCCTTGATAATCGAGTTGTCCTCGTAGGTCCGCTCTTCCAACCCCAAATAACGCTCCGTGTAATGCGTGTCGTACAGCGTCCAATCGGTTGGCGGAGCGCCCGCGCAAGCCGCAGCGAAGGTGTCGGGAGCATCGAGCACGGCGAGCGCCGAAAGGAAGCCGCCGTACGACCATCCCATAATGCCCACATGGTCCGTATCCGCTTGCGGCAGCACGGCTTCGTCCGCTTCCTTGGCGGCGTTGAGCTCATCGATGGCGCCGTTGAGGGCCTGGACTGCGTGCACTTGGTCGTCAAGCGTCACTTGCTTCATCGTGTGCCAAATGGCGCGGTCCCACTTCGGTCCGCGTCCCGTGGTGCCGTGGCCGTCACAGATGACGACCATGTAGCCTTGTTCGGCCCACCATTGCGCGTCCCAATACTCGTTCACGCTCATCGTGACGCGCTGGAATCCCGGTCCGCCGTACGGCTGCATGATGACGGGGAGCTTCTTCGGGGCGTCATTTTCGTTGATTTCGCCGCCTTCTGGAGCCATTGGCGTGATGATGGCGGCGAACATGTGGTCCTCGCCGAGCGTCGTGAACCGTACGTTGGGCGTAAAGCCGGGTTCGGCTGCCAAGTTGCGTACGAGCAGCGACTGGCCGGCGCAGCTGAATTCGGTGACGGTGCGCGGCGTGCTCATCGTGCGGCCGGATACGACAATGCCGTCGCCGGCGCGCGCGGCCGTCCAAACGCCCGGTTCCGTGGTGACGGGAGTGATGTTGCCGTCATAGTCGATAGTGACCACGTCATAGCTGCGCGCATCATGGTACTGCTTCGTGGATTCCCACTCTTGCGGCACATCGGGCGCAAGTTCCGGCGTGCGCTGGACCACACACAACACGTTGTGCTCATTGGCGTCAAGCACCTTGCGCACCTGCCAGCCGGCCGGCGTGAACGCAATGCCGTTGATCGTCAGGCGGTTCGTGTCGTTGAGCATGTCGTTTTCCGCACACACGATCCACTTGCCCGCGTAGCAGGGCGTGCCCTGTACAAGGTCGAGCCACTGGTCGTTGTGGTGACGGTCGAGTTCGCGCGTATGCAGCGGCTTGTGATCCTCATGCTTGTCCCACTGCTTGGCATCGGGCATCACGATTTCGAGGATGCGGTCGTCGGTCTGGGCGCGGTTCTGCACCTGTATAACCGGCAAATGGCCGAATTCCCAGCGCACCACGGCCAAGTATTCGAAGGCTTCGCGATCCCATTCGACAGGGGCTAGCGCCTCGCGCTGCGGGCCGTCCTCTTCAAGGCGCACGGCCGTCAGCGAGACGATGGCGTTGTGCGTAAGGGCTCGCGGATAGCGGTGCGGCATGGCGTTGCGGTCAGGATGCACGGGATCGCTGATGTACCACAGCGGCTCTTCGGTGGAATCGAACTCTTCCACGAGCAATGTGCGGCTGTCGGGGCCCCACCAGAATCCTTCATAACGGTCCATTTCCTCACCGGCGGCGAATTCGGCGAGGCCGACCTTGACCACATCGCGGCGTTCAGCCGGTACCGTCATAACGGCGGCGGCGGAATTGTCGTTCAAATTCACCACGACAAGCGCGGATCCCGTGGAATACGCTACTCGCGTACCGTCCGCGGACATACGCGGGTTCAACACGGGCGAGGCGAACTGCTCGTCTTCGGCGTGAATGAAGTTCGGCACAATGCGACGTGTTTGCGACGGGCCGCCCGCCACATCCACTTCGGTCACAAACAGCGCACCGTTTACGGTGAACGCCACCACGCGGCCTTCCACGTCCGCGCTGTAGTCCACAATGCCCGTTCCGGCCTCACGTGCGCGTTCGCGGCGGGCGCGTTCCTCGGGCGGCACTTCCTCGTTGCCGTCGATCAGCGTGCGAGGATCGGCCACCAGCGTTTCCGCGGGCTTGTTGTCGCCGTAACGGTCAATAGTCGCCATCCACAATGACGCGACCGTATCCTGGTCTCCGGAAGAACGAAGGAACAGCATGCGCGAACCGTCTGCGAATACGCGCATGGCCTTCGGGGAGCCGCACGTGAAGCGGACCGTGTTCGCTTTATGGGCGGCGTAATTGGCGATTGAATCGCGAATAAGTACGGAATCATTCATGGTTCCCACCATACCTTTTGCATACGTCCGCAAATGGATGCCACCAGCTTTTTTGTATACTGGTGTATCGCGCATTTTCTATGTCATATATATTGCTGTAGCCGCATTCGTATACCGTAGGAGACGAGAATCGTTACAATTTGAGATAAGGGACGTTCGCTACACCATTGGCGAGGCGGCCGCCAACGCGTAGGATGGAACAGAAAGAAAGGGACGGATCATGAGCGTTCTTGATCGATTCGAAAAGAGCGTAGAGGGCGCGGTAAACGGAGTGTTTGCCAAGTTTGGCTCCAAAGACCTGCAGCCAGTAGACCTCTCCAGCGCACTTGAACGTGAGATTGATGCGGAAGCCATGCCGGTAGGCCGCGACCGCACCGTAGCACCGAACGAATACCGCTTTAAATTGAGCACCGCGGACTTCGACCGCATTGACCAGTGGGGTTCCGAGGCGTTGGCCAACGAACTTGCCGGCAACCTCACCCAGTACGCCAAGAGCCAGCATTACGCTTTCGTGGGCCCCGTAGTGGTTATTTTCGAAGAAGATTTGAATCTTTCCAAGGGCAACTTCAAGCTGACGAGCGAATCCGTGCAGGGCAACGCCGTGCCCGTGACCACGGACGCGCAAATCGAGGATTGCCCGATGCTGGAAGTCAACAACAGCCAATACCTGCTGACCAAGGACAAGACGATCATCGGCCGCGGCTCGGGCTGCGACATTGTGATCGACGATCCGGGCATCTCGCGCAAGCATTTGGAAATCGACATTACCGACAACGGTGTGGTGGCCCGCGATCTGGGTTCCACCAACGGCACGTATGTGGAAGGCCACCAGGTTCCGGCGGCCACGTTGCTGGACGGCAACACCATCACGATCGGCCGTACCCGCATCCTGTATTGGGCTTCCTCCCAAGACCAGGAGTGACACCAGGAACGCATAGCTGCAGCTTATGATTACTGAACTGACATTCACGGTCCTCAAATACGGATTCCTCATACTGTTATGGGTGTTCGTATGGCTCGTCGTACGCTCGCTGTACCGAGACGTTGAGGTCTTGAGCCCGCACAAGTCGCGCGCACGCCGCCGCAAGGACCGTAAAGCCCGCAAAACCGCACAATCGCCCACGCGTAGCGCACAGCCCATGCGCACCACGCACGCTTCGAGGCATACGCCTCGCCATGGCGTCCAGCCCACGCTGCTAGTGGTGATTGACGGCCCGCTGGCAGGCACGTCGGTTCCGTTAACGGGTTCCACCATTACGTTAGGTCGAGCGCCATCGAATACCGTGGTGCTTGACGACGAATTCGTTTCCTCGCACCATGCCCGCGTGTATCCGGATCCCAGCACGGGATCCTGGGCCATTGAGGATCTCAACAGTACCAACGGCACTATAGTGAACCAGCAGCGCATCGCTGCACCTACCATGCTTCCGGCTGGAGTACCGGTTCGCATTGGCGCCACCACCTTCGAATTGAGGTGACCATGGCGTCTTCCGATGATTTTGAAACCCTGCGTTTGCCGCAGCGCGAACCGCAGGATGAACTGCCTACTCAACCGTTGCAGCAGCATATTCCCGAGCCTCCCGCACCGTCGGCGGATATCTATGCAGAGGCAGACCCGATGTTCACGGCCGATCCCATAGATTCCGCGAATGCTGCGGATTTCGCGGATTCCGCGGAGGATATCCCGATCACGGCTTCCGTGCCCGTTGTGCCTGTAGTGCCCGTAATCGCGCCCGTGCAGGTGCCGCTGATCATGCGCTCCACCACGGTGTCCGATGTGGGCACCGTACGCTCCAACAACCAAGATTCCTCGTTCGCGGGCGAACATCTTGTGGCCATTTGCGACGGCATGGGCGGCCATGCGGGAGGCGATACGGCTTCCACGATCGCCGTGCGTTCGCTGGCACATATCGAAACCGATTCCGCACAAGGCGACATCGCCCAGGCCGCGCACATGATGGAAAATTCCGTGCTCGCCGCGCATGATGCGATTGTGGGCAAAGCCAAGCGCGAGCGCAAGCTTGCGGGCATGGGCACTACGATTACGGCCATTTCCCTGATCTCCAACTATTGGGTGTTGACGCATATTGGCGACTCGCGCGCCTATCTGTTGCGCGGCGGCCGTTTGGAACGTCTGACGAGCGACCACAGCTACGTGCAGCACTTGATCGACACGAAGCGCATCTCCGAAGCCGAGGCGCGCAACCATCCGCAGCGCAATGTGGTTATGCGCGTGCTGGGCGACTTCGACATCGACGCGCACCCGGACGTGGCCATTCGCCGCGCCCAGGCCGGCGACCGACTGTTGCTGTGCTCGGACGGCCTGTGTGGCGTGCTTGAATCGAGCACGATTGAAGAGGCGCTGCAGACGCTGCATGACGCGCAGGATTGCGCGCAAAAGCTCGTGGGCATGGCCCTGAAAGCCGGCAGCACGGACAATGTGACGGCCGTGATCGGCGACGCGTTCGCGCGCCCGCAAAACCCGTTGGAAGACCAGACGCCGCTGGTGGGCGGCGCCGCCAGCGCCAGCATGGCCGCCATTGCCGATATTGTCAACCGTCCTGTGGCGTCCGCTCCGGCGCTGATGTATGCGAAGAATTCGCCGGCGCAGCGTGCGGCCGAACTGGCCAAGCCCGCGCCCGTGGTTCCGACCGCGGCCCCCGCTCCCGTCCAGCCTCCGGAGCCGCCTGAGCAGACCGTGGTGCAGCCGTCCGAAGTGCGCGCCAAAGAGGACGAGATTCCCGACTTGGATACGGGAGAGATTCCCGTGGTCCAGAAAAGTGACGGCCGCTTTACGGCCGATCCGAACGATCCGGAAGTGGTGGACGCGATCCATCTTGAGCATGCGCAAGCGCGCAAAGCCGACCGTTCGCGCCGATTTCGCAACCGCGTGGTCGGCGGTGTTGTCGCTGCCATTGTATTGGCCGCCCTCTTCATAGGGGCCTGGGCCGCGTATGCGTGGAGCCAGACGCAATACTATTTGGGTTCCGAAAACAACACGGTCACGGTGTTCCAAGGCGTTCCGACGAACATTTTCGGTATCGAGCTGTTCCATGCCGTCAAGAAAACGGATATCAAGACCAGCGAACTGCCCGAGCAGTGGCAGGACCGCCTGCAGACGGCCATCACGTTCAATTCCTATGACGACGCGATGGACCACGTGCAATTGATCCGCCAGCAGTGGCAAGAACTGCAAGCGAAGAACGAGCAGGAAGCCCAAGCGAAGAAGGACGCCGCCAAAAAGGCCGCCCAAAACGCCCAGAAAGACGCGGACAAGAACGCCGACAAGTCCGCCAACAACGCGGATAACGGCAATGCCGGCGACAATGCCGACGATAACGCGAAGAGTGGTGCGAACTGATGGCACGCCAACTTCGATACTTAGGATTATTGCTGCTCGCCATAGCGACCGCGACGCTGGGATTCTTCCAGATGTTCGCGCGTACGGCGCAAGGCCCGGGCAGCACGATGCTCACGCTTATGGTGGCGCTCGCCGTGCTGTTCGTGGTCAGCTGGGGCCTGACGGTCAAATTCCAGCCTTACGCCAACCAGTCGCTGTTGGCCTGCATGTTCCTGCTTTCGGCCATCGGCATTCTTATGATTGCGCGCATCGACCGTGAAAACGACACGTCCGTGGCGCTGCGCCAGCTCATCTGGATACTGCTGGCGCTGGTCTGCTATGACTTGTTCATTGTGTTCATGCGCGATTACCGTGTGCTACGCCGCTTCTCGTATGTGAGCATGGTGATCGGTTTGGCGTTGCTGCTCTCGCCCATGATTCCGGGCCTTGGCCGTGAAATCGGCGGCGCCCGCATCTGGATCGGCATTGGTTCCTACCAGTTGCAGCCCGGCGAGTTCGCCAAACTGTTCCTCGCGTTCTTCTTCGCGTCCTACCTGTTCAACCACCGCGACCAGCTGGCCGTGGGCGGCAAGAAAGTGCTGGGATTGCAGTTGCCGCGCATGAAGGACCTGGGCCCGATTATTGTCGTCTGGCTCGCTTCGATGGGCGTGCTTATTTTGCAAAGCGATTTGGGCACCTCGCTGATGTTCTTTGCGATGTTCGTGGCGATGCTGTATGTGGCCACGGACCGTCCGAGCTGGATTGTGATCGGCTTTATCGCGTTCGCCGTGGGATGCGTGCTCGCGGCCAACCTGTTCGCCCATGTGGGCTACCGCGTCAGCGCATGGCTGCATCCGTTGGATCCCGCCGTATACAACAGGTATCCGGGCGGCTCGAGCCAGCTGGTGGCGGGCTTGTTTGGCCTGGCTGCGGGCGGCCTGTCCGGAACGGGTCTGGGCGACGGATATCCGGCTATCACGCCGCTGGCCAACTCCGATTTCATCTTCGCCTCCACGGGCGAGGAACTTGGTTTGGTGGGCGTGTTCGCCGTGCTCATGATGTATCTGCTTATCGTCGCCATGGGCCTGCTGATCGCCATGCGTTTGAAGGACGGTTTCGGCAAGCTGCTGGCCAGCGGACTCGCATTCACGATGGCGTTCCAGGTGTTCACCGTGGTGGGCGGCATCACGCTGGTCATTCCGCTTACGGGCCTGACGATGCCGTTTATGGCAGCCGGCGGTTCCAGCCTTGTGGCCAACTATATTCTTATGGCGTTGCTCGTGATCATGTCGAATTCCGCGAACAAGCCGGAAGCCGACATTTCCAGCGAAACGTTCCAAATGCAGGCGATCAACGCGATCAACGACCGCAAGCGCGAGAACGAGTCGCGCCATGCTTCCGCCTCTCACGAACGCAGTGACGAGCCGCCCATGCCGCGTACGTCGCAATTCCCGCAGGCAACGCCGAACAATGATGAAACGCAAGTCATCAAACAGGGAGGTGATCAGTCGTGAATCGAACGCTTCGTCAGCTGTTCACGGCCGTCATTGTGCTGTTTGTGATCCTTGGCATTTCCAGCTCGCTTATTATGGTCGTGCGCGCGCACTCGCTCGATATCGACTCGCGCAACGTTCGATCGTTATATAAACAGTACGATGCGCCGCGCGGTTCCATTTTGGCCGCGAACGGAACGGTGCTGGCAAAATCGGACCCGTCCGACGACTCGTTCGCGTACCAGCGATCGTATGCCAACGGACCGGAATACGCTCCGATCACAGGATATTTCTCGGTGACGCAACCCGCTGACCGCGGTATTGAGGCGAGCGAGAACGATTTGCTGACCGGAGAGTCGAGCGCCATGTTCTGGCAGCGTCTCAAGGCGCTGTTCACGGGACAGGTGAACCAGGGCGCGACTATTGAAACGTCGATCGACACGGACCTGCAGACAGTCGCCTACAATCTCATGACGCAACAGCAGGAGGACGGCGCTGCCGTGGCCATCGAGCCGAATACGGGCCGCATTCTCGCCATGGTGAGCACGCCGAGCTATGATCCGAACCAGCTGGCCAGCCATAATACGGGCGAGGCCTCGCAAGCTTACTCCACGCTGGTCAACCAGCAGGAGAACCCCATGCTCAACCGCGCCACGGACCAGCTGTATCCGCCAGGATCCACGTTCAAAACCGTCGTCATGGCCACAGCGTTGGAAAGCGGCAAATACCAGCTCGATACGCAGGTGGACGCGGGCGGCGCCTACACGCTGCCGAACACCGTGACGCAGCTGACGAACGCCACTCCCGCGGCCGACGGCGTCAACGGCAAGATTTCGCTGGAAGACGCGCTCGCATACTCGTCGAATACGGCGTTCGCACAGCTGGGCGTGGCGCTTGGCGACGGCAATATTGCCGACATGGCCAAGAAGCTGGGCTTTGACAAGCGCATCCGCATCGATCCGAACATGGTGGCCGGCTCTCCGATGGACGCCGTCGCCTCCACATTCCCCACGGATGTGACGCCTGACAAGCTTGCGCTGGATTCCATCGGTCAGGGCGACGTGACGGCCACGCCGCTGCAGATGGCCATGGTGGCTTCCGCAATCGCCAATGACGGCAAGCTTATGAACCCCACGCTCGTGGACCGCGTGCGTTACAGCGACTTGTCGGTTATGCCCGACACGAAGCCGACCGTGTACTCCCAGGCCTTTAGCGCGGATACCGCGAACAAGCTCACGCAGGCCATGGAAGCCGTGGTCACGAAGGAAAATCAGAATTTGGCAATCCCCGGCGTCAAGGTGGCGGTGAAAACCGGTACCGCGCAGATTGGAGAGAACAACAGCTCCATTGACGGCTGGGTTATTGGATTTGCTCCGGCAGACAATCCGAAGATTGCTGTGGCCGTAGTCGTGCACAATGTGGACCTCTACGGATCGTTTGCAGCAGGCCCAATCATGAAGGCCATGATTGAGGAAGCGTTGAAGGAACAATGAAACTTATAGAAGGACAGCTCATTCACCGACGATACCGCCTCGATTGCCGTTTGGCGCAAGGCGGCATGGGTGAAGTGTGGAAAGGGTACGACATTCAGCTCGGCCGCCCTGTGGCTATCA
This sequence comes from Bifidobacterium magnum, assembly GCF_000741255.1. Lineage (GTDB taxonomy): Bacteria > Actinomycetota > Actinomycetes > Actinomycetales > Bifidobacteriaceae > Bifidobacterium > Bifidobacterium magnum. Next base: position 25,526 of record NZ_JGZB01000004.1, on the reverse strand, counting down.
AGGCATTGCGTACAGACGCGGAAAACCAGGAGTCCAAATTGCGCAGGCTGCGTGCGGAAGCGCGAAATTCCGCCAATCTTGCGCACCCGAACATTGCGGCCCTGTTTGAGTATTACGAGCACGACGGCATCGGCTTCATCATCATGGAATATGTGCCGAGCAAGTCCCTCGCGGACATTTACCGCGAACTCGACGGTCCGATGGACGCGACCGAACTGCTGCCGATCCTCACGCAAACGGCGCGAGGACTGTTTGTCGCGCACTCGCATGGCGTGATCCACCGCGACGTGAAGCCGGCCAACATTATGGTTTCCGACAACGGCGAGGTCAAAATCACCGATTTCGGCGTCTCCTATTCCACGAACCAAGGCCAGATTACGCAAGAAGGCATGGTAGTGGGCACGGCCCAATATATTTCTCCGGAACAGGCGCAGGGACTGAAAGCCACCCCGCAATCGGACATCTACTCGCTCGGCGTCGTCGCCTACGAAGGACTGTGCGGACACCGGCCGTTCACGGGCGCGACTCCCGTCGATATCGCGGCCGCGCATGTCAACAATCCCGTTCCGCCGCTGCCGGCCAATATTGACGTGCAGCTGTCGCAATTCGTCATGTCGATGCTCTCGAAAGATCCGCAGGACCGACCGAAAGACGCGCTGGTAGTCGCCAAAATTTTGACGCGCATCGAGCGCCGTCTCCTCGATCAGCAGACTGAAGCGGCGGAAACTACAATAGTGACTCCGGGCCGGCGCGTACCGCGCCGCGTGGTGAGCACGCCGCATCACGATCCGCACACGCACCTTGTTATGGAATCCATGAGCAGCCACACTCCTTCCAAGCGCGATGACGAATTTGCGTTTGGGGGAACCGAAGGAGTATTGCAATGAGCAGTAGCAACATGCCCACGCAGTTAGACAACGGCCGCTACCAGCTTGGCCAGCTCATTGGCCGCGGCGGTATGGCGCAAGTTCATGTGGCGCTGGACACACGTCTGGGACGCACGGTCGCCATCAAGATCATGCGTACGGATTTTGCGAACGATGAGATCTTCCTCGCCCGGTTCCGCCGTGAAGCGCACGCTGTCGCCCAAATGAACAACCCGAACATCGTGAACATCTACGATTCGGGCGAAGAATCGATTCTTCTGGAAAACGGCCAGACCGAACGCGTGCCGTATTTGGTCATGGAATATGTCAAGGGCCAGACGCTGCGCGACATTATCAAGGCGAACGGTCCGCTCAACCAGCGCGACGCCGAATATGTGATGATCGGCGTGCTCTCGGCGCTCGAATATTCGCACCGCATGGGCATTATCCACCGCGACATCAAGCCCGGCAACATCATGATTTCCGAGCAGGGCGTCGTCAAGGTCATGGACTTCGGCATCGCCCGCGCGCTGGACGACTCGGCCACCACAATGACGCAGTCGCAAGGCGTGGTGGGCACCGCGCAGTACCTGTCCCCGGAACAGGCGCGCGGCGAAAGCGTGGACATGCGTTCCGACATCTACTCGGCCGGCTGCGTGCTCTACGAAATGCTTACGGGACGGCCGCCGTTTACGGGCGACTCCGCTGTAGCCATCGCATACCAGCACGTGTCTGAAGTGGCTCCCAAGCCAAGCTCGCTGGTTCCGGGACTGTCTCCCATGTGGGATTCGATCTGCGGCAAGGCCATGGCCAAGGACCGCCAGAACCGCTATGCCACGGCCGCGGAGTTTAAGCAGGACATTCTCACCTACATGAACGGCGGCATGCCTGTGGCGGCGGCGTTCAACCCGCTTTCGGACCTGACGCAGAACAAGAACAAGCGCGACGCTGAGAACGCCAAGAATACCGTGGCCTATACGTCGCCAGTCACGAACCCCGGGCCGCCCACACAGACGTTCAATCCGGCCACGGGCCAGTTTGAGGCCATCGATCCGGCCAACACGCAGTCGCGCTCGCAGCAGCGTGCGGCTGTGGTCAAGAAGCGCCGCAAGAAGCATGTGATTGTGGCATGCATCATTATTGGCGTGCTGCTTGTTGCCGGCCTCGTGGGCGGCTTCGTATGGGCGCAGAACAACCGCGTGACGATGGTGACGGTGCCGACCTTCAACGAGTCCACCACGCAGGCGCGTGCCAAGCAGAAGCTTGAATCGGTAGGCCTGGTGCTTGAGGCGAAGACGGACACGAATTCCACGCTGCCCGAGGGCACGTTCACGAAGCAAAGCCCGAAGGGCGGCAGCTCCGTGGAGGAAGGCTCCAAGGTGACCGTGTGGTTCTCCGCCGGTCCCAAGTCCATCAAGGTTCCGGACGTGACGGGCTACTCGCAGTCTGAAGCTCGCGAAACGTTGACGCAGGCCGGTTTTGAGGTCAATGACACCGTGCAGACCGAGGATTCGTCCACGATTCCGAAGGACAGCGTTACGCGCACGGATCCGGCCGCGAACTCCATGGCCAACAAGGGTTCCACGATCCAGCTCTACGTGTCCAGTGGCATGACGAAGATTCCGGCAGGCATTGTGGGCGCAAGCAAGACGGACGCCGTGGCCAAGCTGCAGGAGTCGGGCATCGCCATCACGATCGAATCGGAATACTCGGACACGGTTCCGGAAGGCACCGTCATCCGCGTCTCGCCCGACAGCGGTACGTCGGTGGGACAGATGTCGAGTGCGACGATCTGGGTTTCCAACGGACCTGAACCGGTGACCGTGCCGAGCGTCATCGGCATGGATACGGCGTCCGCCAAGAGCCAGCTGGAAAGCGCCGGTTTCAAGGTCGTCGTCAACGGTTCGTCCGATTCGGGCGCACGGGTGACGGCCATGACGCCCGGTGCCGGCGAGTCGGTCAAGAAGGGCGATACAATCACGCTGACCAGCGAGAAACCGTCTTCGTCGTCTCCTTCGCCGTCTTCGTCGTCAAGTGAGAGCGACAAGAACGGAGACAACGGTTCGTCGAACTCCTCTTCGCACGCCGATCAGCAGAACCGGCCGTAGCGCGGTAATGCGCACAGTGCGGTAACGGCGCTCCGATAAAGCGGCGGTCAGGCAGATAGCGATCTGCTTGACCGCCGTTTTGTTGCGTGAAAATACGCGGGTTCCTCATTAGGTGCGTAAAAATACGCAACTTACTAAGAAACCGCGTATTTTTACGCGCTTAATTGCCGACCGTATAGCCCGACATGGCGCGCAAGAAATCGATATGGCTGGCAGCCCACGGGAAGCCCCATTCGAACAGCGCCACCACCGCAATGAGCGCCAATATCAGTACCAGAATCCACTGCACAACCGCGGGACCAGGCTGCAGGCGCACGATCCAACCGTAGAAACCGGCCGGAGCGCGCGTAACAGTCCTGTCGCTGGCCCTGCGAGCGTCGGACGCTGTACGCCGCTTCCAGCGCGGCCAACGGAATATGAGCGCGCCCAGCACGAACAGCACAATATATGCCACCACTAGCCACAGGAAAACGGTGGCGAGCGATCCGATTTTCACGAGCCATGTGGGCATGCCGTCGAAGTCGCGCATGTCGAATTGCGTGACGCCGTGAGCATTGTCGCTGGCCAGTTCTTTGGGTACGCCGTCGGCGGTTTTGGCCCAGTATTCGAATTCGCCGTATGCGATCCAGCGGTGCGTGGGCGTGGAATATTTGGGTTCGCAAGTCGTAAGCGTGATCATGCGCTTCGTGGGCGCGGCCGTGGGGTCTTCGGGGTTCGGCACGATGGCCGACGTATCGTCCGGAGTCACGATTTTGTAGTTCGTGTAGCGGTACACGTACCAATAATCCTGCGTGCGCACGATAATCGCGTCGCCTTCGCGCAGCTGGTCAATGTCGCCGAGCGGCTGCCCATATCCGTTGCGATGTCCGGCGATCGCCACGTTGCCCACGGCGCCCGGCATTTGTGTGATGGGGTAGTGGCCAAGTCCGGCCGTATTGAGTTGCGCCAGTTCCACGCCTTGTACGAGATTGCGGTTCCACTGCTGCCCGAAGCGCGGAATGTAGACCATGCCCATAAGTTCGCCCGTTTGCGCCGATTGCGGCTGTACGGGGACTTCGCTGTCCGCGGGCTGCGGGGATGCTATTCGTACCGTGCCGTCCGTAGATCCGCTGTCGAGCGTGCTATGTGCCCACGGCACGCTCTGGCGCGTCTCATACTGGTCGTGTGCGGCATTGACTCCCGTCCACCACTGCATCCAGGCGATATACAGTCCGCAAACGGCGGCCAGCGTAAGCAACAGTTGCGCCAGTACTGTTACGACTACGATCGCCGCGTGCCCCTGTTGGCGGCCTGACAATTGCCCGTGTGTTCCTGTTGTCATTGCTTCTTCTCTTCCGAATCGGACGTCGGCAATACCGTCGCGTACTTGAGCGGGTGCAGGGTTACCGAGGTCGCGTCAAAATGCAAGTATTCCGGCTTCACTTCGTACCCCAGTCCGTACGCGCTCACGTACTGCTTGTAAATCGTGACGGCCTGCGAGTCGTCGAGCGCCTTTTTCATATCCGATACGGGTCCGATTGCGGAAATGGTGAATGGCGGCGAATATTTCTTGCCCTGCAACATGAGTACCGTTCCCGAACAGATCACGGCCGAGGTGGCGAGCACGCGCTGGTCCATGATTTGCATGGATTCCGCGCCTCCCGCCCACAGGGCGTTCACAATGGCCTCCACATCCTGCTGGTGGACCACATAGTTGTCAATATTGGCCGTGGTTCCCGAGGAATTCACATGGTTTTCCCATAGCGGGGAATCGTTGAGCGTCACAACAAGTCCGTTGCCTTCCACAGCGGGCAGAATCGTGCTCGATCCCGAGTCTTCCGATGTGGTGGGCGCCACATGTTCGGCATTGCGTACGCTGAGTTCGTCGACTTGCTTGCTTAATGAGTCCACTTGCTTTTGCAAAGTGTTGACTTGCGAGACTTTCTGTTCAATGAGTTCGGCGGTGTCGTTGGAAACGGTGGTCGACTTGTTCACACGGATATTCGTGGAAAATAAGAATCCGACCAAGGCCACGACTATCAGCACGCAAATGCTGCCGGCCAATGATTTGCGCTGCCGATGCCTTGCCATGCCTCTTGCCTTCCGTAAGTCCGCCGTCTCTTCATGTTGCCTGAACGACTATGAAAATTGTAAGGATTTCGCCGCAATTATTCCCAGAGTCACCGGATTCATGGAGAGTCGCTAATATAGCCTTTAGCCTATCAAAGGAGACTACACAATGGCAGACGAAAAGCTGGACCCGAAGTCCGCCGACGCCGCAACCGAGCAAGAAGCAATTGTGAGCGAAGTCGTAGTGGACGAAGCCCCCGCCCCGGATCCGAAGCACGCGCTGGACCAGGACGTTATCAAGGAATCCGACGACGTCGCCGGCGACGTTGACAACGATACGGATATCCCGATGAACAAGCTGGAAGCCGTATTGAACTCCACGGCCAACAAAAGCGACATGACGCCGCAGATGCGCCGCATGATGCAGCGCCAGCAAGACAACACGCGCCGTGTGGAAGAGACGATCAAGGGCACGAAGGCGAATCCGGGTTGGTTCGTGCCGCTGTTCTGCACACTCATGATCATCGGCCTGATTTGGGCCGTCGTGTTCTACCTGACCTACACATACCCGATTCCGGGCATCGGCCAGTGGAATTTGGCCATCGCGTTCGCGTTCATTTTGGTCGGATTCATTATGACTATGTGGTGGCGTTAAGCGGCGTCACGCCTCCTGCGTCGCTTTGGCGCACACCAGCAGCAGATGCTGGCCGTGCGCCGTGGTTCCGAATACATAGGTGTCGGAACCGTCCTTGAGCTTGAGTTTTTTGGCGAGTTGAACGGCCGTGAGCGGGAAATTGCGCACGGCCACGTTCGCATGCGTGATGCCCGCAAATTGCGATCGGATACTCTTTTTATTCATCGTTCCGACTGATTCAATACGGAACGTACGCCCCGGAAAATCGGCAATATGGCGGTCGCTTACCAATATATGGCTGTTCGTGTCGATTTGGCGGGCGCCATAGCGCTGTTCCAGCAGTTCGTAACAGCCGGCTTTCATCAATGACACGTTCGGTTCATATAAATATTTCCATTGGTCTTGCTGTAATTGTTCGACAATTTCCGGCGATTGATCGGGAATAATTGATCCTGAATTGTCCGCAAAAAATTCAAATTGATCATCATTATTAATGCAAATGACTTCAATTCGATCATGGGACTCGCGCGTCAATCCCACCACCAGTTCCTTGCACTCGTTGCCGACCGAAATAATCGAAACAAGCGCCACATGCGGCGCGAAATCGCGGACCGTCTTGCGCCAGTCGAGCATGGGGGAGAGCTTGATAAGCGTTACAGGCGACTTTTCGAGGAATGTTGGCCACAATTCGAGCACGTTCGGCGTGCAGTCCTCGATGGCGAACGTGCGGGCGCCCGCGGCGTCGCGGCGGGCCGGATCAATATAAATAAGATCCACGGGATCCATAGTGCGCACGTATTCGGTGGAGTCCTCATGTACGATGTGCGCTTGCGCCAAGCCGAGCTCGCGCATGTTGTGTTCGGTGATTGTGCACAGCTGTTCCTGGCGTTCCACATAGGTGGCTGAAGCAAAAAGGCGCGCAAGATACGAGAAATCCACACCGAAACCGCCTGTAAGGTCCACCATGGCGTTCGCAGGCGTATCGGTCTGGGCGAGCAGACGCTGTGCAAGTTGCACTTTGTGCAGCGCCGTGGCCTCGGAAGAGCATTGTTCCATGGCCAAATGCGGCGGATAGATCATATTGGGGATTGCGGCCCACTGCGGAAGCTTGTGGCGCGCAATCTCGCGGCCGCGAATCTGGTCGAGTGCGAAGGGCAGGTCCAGCTCGCTGTCGCGTTTGGCCTGAAGGGCGAGTTTCTGTACGTTTTCACCTTCGTGGTCGGCGATAAATTGCCAGGTTTGGGCAGTGATATGCACAGTTATCCACTTTCTATGACAAGTTTTCCACACGCAGTCGGAGAAATGGTGATTTTTGTGAAAGCCCTGTGGATAAGTTATCCACAGCCCACTATGTGGACACCATATCTAGCTTTTATTAAACGTTTTAGCACTAAGTATAGGGTGTGCTCTCAAGGGGTCAAAAGTTATGCACACTGAGTTTTCCACATGCTTCTTACTTGAAAATGCAGTAATTTAGCAGGTTTGTGGATAAGGGTGTGGAAAACTCAAGCCGTATACACACGATATGCGCAAGTTTTCCACACCGTTTTCCACACGTGTGGAAAACTCGGGTTAATAACTGAATCCGATGAGCATCGTCAGCGGGTTATACATGTTGCACGCGAACACGATAAGCGCCAGAATCACGAGAATCGCGCCGCCATAAATCGCAGTACGGGCCACAACGGGTTTGAAGCGCAGCGCACGCAGGCCCACCATCACGAGCAGCGTGAGCAGACCGCCGATCAGGAAGCCGGCCAGATGCGCCTGCCAAGCGATGTTCGGCACCACAATCGGCATGAGGAAGTTGACGCCCATCCACACGAGCATCGAACGGATATCCTCGCCCACACGCCTATAGACCACGAGCATGGCTGCGAACAGGCCAAAAATAGCCCCTGAGGCGCCATACGCGCTGTTGTACCACTGTTCCCCGGAACCCATAAGACTGCCGCAGCTGGCGGCCACAATCATGCCCACATTGCCGGCCACGCCCGAGAGCAAGTACAGGATCAGATACGACCAATGTCCCATAAGCCGCTCCACGAACGGCCCCACGCACCACAGCGTCAGCATGTTGAACAGGATGTGCCACAGCGAATTGGGCTGATGCAGGAACATCGACGTGATGAACGTCCACGGATGCATGAGCGCCGTAACGGGCTGGAACATGCCGAATGAAATCATCGCCACGAACGCCGGCGTGGAAATGTAACGCAACACCGCTTCCACGATCCAAATGGCAATACACAGCACCATGATGATTGCCGTAATAATCGGATCGCCGTTACGCCAGCGGTACACGAGCGAACGTTTCGAGAAAACCTGCCGCAGGCTTGGGGAGTCTGGAAACAACGAGAATCTATCCATATGGCCACCCTAGCGCGAGCTCACTGCAAACTAGGCAAAACAAGTTCGCCGGTAAACGGAAAAGTGGCGTAAAGTCAAGCAAAACTAGCGCGACGACCTCACTTGCCGTAAGCTCAATTGCATAGCCAATTTTGGGTTTGGCTTTATTATGATTAGCAGTGTGGTTGGCGCATAGCTGGCCTGTTTGCAAACATGGAAAGGAGCCGTCATGGACAACAAGTCTTCTAACGGTTGGAAGTTCTTCGCGCTGCTCTTCGGCGCGCTGCTCGCAGGCGTGGTAGGTCTGTACATCTACAAGCAGCAGAACCCGGATTACGATCCGTGGGAGGGGCCTTGGGAGAACAGCTCGTCCCCTGTCGAACTGAGCTTGGCCAAGGACAAGACCGAGGACGACGAGGATGACGTCAAGGAAGACGACGCCAAGGCTACGGCACCGGAAGCCGCCTGAGTTTTTCTCAATTCGTTATCGATGACGAAAAGGGGTCGCACCCATTGGGTGCGGCCCCTTTTGTTAAGCCGTTAGACCGGATCAGGCCATCGGGCCCGTCTTCCAGATGCGCTCGAGGTAGTCCTCGATGGAGCGGTCGGAGCTGAAGTAGCCGGAGTTGGCCACGTTGAGCAGCGCCTTGCGGTTCCACTCGAGCTGATCGCCGTACAGCGTCTCGATCTGGGACTGGACGTCGTGGTAGGCCGTAAAGTCGGCCAGCGTCATGAACCAGTCCTTGTTGAGCCAGTCGTGCACGAGCGGCTCGTAGGTGTCTTCGTCGCCGTTCGAGAAGACGCCCGAGGCCACCATGTCGATGGCGCCCTTGAGGCGCGGATCGGACTCGTAGTACTTGCGCGGATCGTAGCCGTTGGCGTACATGGCTTCCACTTCATCCACGGTCATGCCGAACAGGAAGAAGTTGTCGGCGCCGACGCGAGCGCGGATTTCCACGTTTGCGCCGTCAAGCGTGCCGACGGTCAGCGCGCCGTTGAGCGCGAACTTCATGTTCGAGGTGCCCGAAGCTTCCTTGCCGGCCTGCGAAATCTGCTCGTCAAGTTCGGTGGCGGGGATCAGGTGCTGGGCCACGCGGATGTTGTAGTTCGGCACGAACACCACGTTGAGCTTGCCCTTGATGTCCGGATCGTTGTTGACGACCTTGGCCACGTTGTTGATCAGCTGGATCGTCATCTTGGCCAGGTAGTAGCCCGGAGCGGCCTTGGCACCGAAGATCACGGTGCGCGGCGTCACCTTGTCAATGTCGAGCTTGCCGGCCTTGACGTCGGCGTAGTCGGCGATGAGCTCGAGGATCTTGAGCGACTGGCGCTTGTATTCGTGCAGACGCTTGATCATCGTGTTGTACATCGTGTTCGGGTCCACGTCGATGTTGAAGTTGCGCTTCGCGAAGTTCGAGAAGCCGATCTTGTTGTCCATCTTGACCTGGGCGAACTTCTTGACGAACTCGTCGTCCTGGGCCAGCGGCACGAGGCCTTCGAGCATGTCGAGGTCTTCCAGCCACTTGTCGGTGCCCAGACCCTCGGTGATGAGGTTGGACAGGCGCGGGTTGGCGAGCTTGATGAAGCGGCGGGGCGTCACGCCGTTCGTCACGTTTGTGAACTTCTTGTCGTACAGGTCGGAGAAGTCGCGCAGCGTCACGTCCTTAAGCAGCTGGGAGTGCAGCTCGGCCACGCCATTGACGTGGGAGCCCGCGTAGGTGGCCAGGTAGGCCATGCGGACAGCCGGCTCCTTGCCGTCGGTCACAATGCGCATGCGCTCGATCTTCTCGGCGTCGTCGGTCAGGCCGGTGAGCTCGGCCATGAACTGCTCATTGATCTTCTTGATGATCTCGAGGTGGCGCGGCAGCAGCTTGCCGATAAGCTTGGCGGACCACACTTCCAGAGCTTCCGGAAGCAGCGTGTGGCACGTGTAGTTGAACGTCTTGTTCGTAATCGTCCAAGCCGTATCCCAGTCGTAGCCGTATTCGTCAATCAGTACGCGCATGAGTTCCGGAATGCCGATAACCGGGTGCGTATCGTTGAGCTGGAACGTGATCTTGTCCGGGAACGTGGTCAGATCCGGCTTGTCCTGGCCCGGGTAGAATACGCGGATCGCGTCGTGGATGGACGCGCAGGTGAAGAAGTACTGCTGCTCAAGGCGCAGTTCCTTGCCAACCTCCGTGGAATCTTCCGGGTAGAGGATCTTGGAGATGTTCTCGGCCTTGACCTGCGGCTCAACGGCCTTCATGTACTCGGACTTGTTGAAGGCGAGCAAATCGAACTCGTCGTAGCTCTTGGCCTGCCACAGGCGCAGCGTGTTCACGCGGCCCGAAGCGTAGCCCGGCACCATGTAGTCGACGGGCACGGCGCGCACGGCCCAAGCCGGCTTCCACACGCGCTTGCCATTTTCTTCCACGACTTCGCCGCCGAAGTTGACGCGCTGGGAACGGCCGTAATCGATGTGGCCCCACGGGTCTTCGTTGCTCAGCCAGTAGTCGGGACGTTCAACCTGCTTGCCGTCCTCGTCGAATTCCTGGCGGAAGATGCCGTACTTGTACTGGATGCCGTAGCCGAAGGCCGGTACGCCCAGCGAAGCCAGCGAATCGATGAAGCAGGCGGCCAGACGGCCCAAGCCGCCGTTGCCAAGGCCCGGTTCATATTCGGCGTCCACAACGTCCTGAACGTCAAAGCCGAGGGATTCCACGGCTTCGTCGAATTGCTCTGTCAGGCCCGCGTTGAGCAAAGCATTGCGCAGCTGCTTGCCCATGAGGAACTCTGCGGAAAGGTATCCAACGGCCTTCGTGTTGCCGTTGATCATGTCTTGTTGGGTGGTCATCCACGAATCCATGAGATGACGGCGTACCGCGGTGGCGGCTGCTACATATACATCGGCAGCGGTTGCCTGCTCTACCGTGACGCCTTGCGTGTATTTGAGTTGTTCGCGAAGCTCATCTGCGAACTCGCTCGAAGTGATCGAAGACTTCGGTGCGGTTAATTCAGTCATAACCTAACTCCCTTTGGAACAGTTAGTTGCGTTTGAACGATCACGCAAAAGAAAGCCTCTTTGCATTCTGCAAACGCTGCACATCGTTTGCATACGTTCTCATAAGCAAGCGTACCACACAAAGATGATTCTTGACATAGCTTACTGAAAACGTAATCATTACTTGAGTCTTTTCAGCCTGCGAATTTGTTCATTACGTCCGTCTCACTATATATTCGCTACAACGTTTTGGCTGGTGAAATCACCTAAGCGCCTATTTCATCGGGTACGGTGGAGACATGGCTGCAATTCGTGAACAAGACATGCCGGCAGGCGAGCAGGCGTTCTCGGCGTGGCGCGCCGCGGCGCTCGAAGAACGCGCCCGTCAAACCGATCCGTTACAAGTCAACCCGCGCCTCGACCGCCGCACCATGGCCATGGCCGTACGATTCTCGCTCTTTGTGCTGGAACGCAAGGCGCCCGGCCCAGGCGTGGAAGTGCGCGTCGCACCGTTCAGCGCCGTCAAAATTCTCGACGGCCCCGCCTCAGATCCGCACAATCTCACGCCGCCCGACGTCATCGAACTCGACCCGCCCGTCTGGTTGCGCCTGGCTACCGGCATCACCACATGGGACGAGGAACGCGAGGCCGGCCACATCAGTGCGGTAGGCGAGCGCGACAATCTTTCCGCCTTACTGCCGCTTTAATCATGCGCGTAGCACTGCACCATGCTTTGGCACAAATCGCTGGAAACCTGCGCCACAAAATCAATATGCGCATCGGTATTGTCATATAAATCTTGAGTTCGTCCAGATAAATAACGGGCGTGCCCGATCGTGGCCGGCACCCATATGGACACTTGATTTACATCTTGCGCCGTGCGCCGCAACAGGACCGGATAAGGATGGTCCGCTTTCCACTCGCGATCGGAGGCACGCATCCGGGCCGCCAAATCCTCTACAGACAGCGACGCCTGCGTGGCATTGTCATTTTGGGAACGAGCCATACTGTAATCGGTCCACGCCTTATATTCCCAAGCCGACGCAGCGAGCAGCACCACTACATATATCCCTGCTACCAGCGCACTTATGTACAGCAGTTTCCGTTTCATCCTGCGCTCGCCGCCGGTTTAATTGGCCGATTTTGCGGACTTGTCAGCCGCATCCGACTCGGTGTCGGCATTCTTTTTGGTGATCTGGATCGTCTCGATACGGCGGCCGTCGACTTTCGAAACGGTCATCGTATAGCCGTCTTCCGTAAGCTGGTCGCCAACTTCGCCCATCTTTCCCGTCTTCGCGAGGAAATAGCCGGCGATCGTCTCATACGGACCGTCTTCGAGCGTCACTCCCGTAAGATCGTCGAAATCTTCGATTGTCATGCCGCCGTCAACAGTCGCGACACCGTTCGTAAATATTTTTGGACGTTCCGTTTCTTCGGGCAGATCGTATTCGTCGCGAATATCGCCGATCAATTCCTCCGTAAGGTCCTCGAGCGTCACAATGCCGTCCGTACCGCCATATTCGTCAATCACGACGGCCAAGTGGATGCCGCGCTGACGCAACAGCGACAGGCTCGGCAACAGCTTGGACGTACCCGGCAACGAAATGCCCTCGCGTGTCACGTCGGCGACGGTTTTGGCGTCGGGATCGCGCACGTCCAGTAGGTCGCGCACATGCACAAAGCCGAGCACATCATCGAAATCCTTGCCCGTGACAGGGTAGCGCGAGTATGGCAGGTCGCGCACATGTTCCGCGGCCTCGGCCAGCGGCATCGCGCCTTCCAGGAACTCCACATCCGCACGCGGACGCATGACTTCGGCCACAATCGTTTCGGACGCGTCGAACACGTCGTCGAGAATCGTGCGCTCGTCTTTCGTAAGATTCGTATTCGAATTGACGAGCACGCGCAGCTCCTCGTCGGACACTTCACTTTCCGTTTCGTTCGGATCGAAGCCGAACAGACGCACCAAACCGTTGGTATTCTTGCCGATCAACCAAATAATCGGACGGCAGATCTTTGCGAACACATCAATGGCGGGCACCACGGCGCGCGCGATCTGCTCGTTGCGCTGCATGGCGATGCGCTTGGGCACCATTTCGGAAATTACAATGGAGCAGTACGAAACGACCAACGTGAGTACGATCGTCGTCAACGGCGGCGCCACGGACGCGGGCACGCCCCAATTTTCAATTACGGGCACCACATACGGCGAAATCGACGATTCACCGAACGATGCGGACAGGAAGCCGCACAACGTCACGCCGATTTGCACGGTCGACAGGAACGTGTTCGGATCACGCGCGATTTTGGCCACACGGGCGCCGCGCGTGTCCTCCTGCTCCATTTGGTCAATTTGCGACCCGCGCAACGATACGAGCGCGAGCTCCGTGCCGGCAAAAACCGCGCCGAGCAACAGAAATACGAAAATTAACAGAATGTTCAATCCGAGGGACATAGCATTACCTTACTCAGAAACTGAGTACTTCCACCGCTCCCGTCTTCAATACGTAGCGCGCGCCCACAATCATGAGCCGGTCGTTGGCGAGCGCCGCACGAATCACGTCACTGTCTGTAACAAGCGCCTCGATCGTGTGCGCAATATGCACCTGCTCGAAATCTTCCGCGCGCTCAAGTCCGGCCATGCGCGCCTGCCATACGGAATTGCCCGCGAATTTCAGGATCGGATTCGTGGCGGATTCGAGCTCTTCATCAACGTCGTCGAGCGGAACGCCGCTTTTCACTATGTCTTCCACACCTTCGGCCGCATATTTGAGCGCCTGGCAGTCCTCGTGTCCGAGCACGACAAGCAGTTTGGCGTCCGTACGGTCCACGGCGAATTCAAGCGACGCGATCGCGTCGGGACCGGCAATATTGCCGGCCGTGCGCACGGTATAAAGTTCGCCGAGCTGCGCGTCGAAAATGGTGTCCGGAGTGACACGGCCATCCGCGCACGCGAGCACGATCGCCTTCGGACGCGCATCTTGCGCACGCGTTTGCGTGTTCTTATGTTCCGCGGTCTCATTTTCCGCAGTTGCATTTTCTGAAGCGTCCGTGCGCTTCTGGAATCGGCGATTGCCGGCGAGCAGTGCACTCCAGACGCCACTTGCCGTACTCTCGTCGACTGTTACCGTATCGTCGTTGACTACTGATTCTTCTGTCATACCGCTCATATTAGCGAGAGAATATTGAGCGACGCGTACGCAACGTCATAATCCGCTAGTTGCGATTTACTGGCGGCTCTTACGTCGGTATTGGGTCGCCATCAAGTGGCTTTTGACCGTTAAAATCTGCAGTTTGCTACTTACCCGCGTAAAAATACGCAGTTAACGTCTTATCTGCACTTTTCGACCGTTAAAATTTGCGGTTTCCTCGTTAGTTGCGTAAAAATACGCGGATTATTCATAAACCTACGATTATTCACGTGAAAAAACTGCAAATAACGCCTTAGCCGCGCTTTTCATTCGCGTTCCGCGGCGTGTCTCGACTAAAAACCGCAACTAACTAGTAATCTGCAAAAATTCACGTGAAAAATCGTCGTCTAACTAGTAAATTGCAGATTTTCACGCACAAAAAGTGCGGATAAAGAAAAACCTGCGTATTTTTACGCAGGTAAGAAGTAAACCGCGGATTTTTACGCACAAAAAGTGCGGTTAAGACGTTAGCTGCAAATATTTACGATCAAAAACGCAACTAACTCGTTAACCGCAGATTTTTACGCGCACCTGATATTCAGAGAGAGCCCAAAGACTACCGCTCAGAGTCCTTCTTCAAATAGCCGCCCTTGTGGAAGAAGTATTCCTGGATCGGCACATGCGCGGTCAGCACGCAACCGTAACCGAGAATCGCGAGCAGGAACAGGCCCTGCGGCAGCAGGAACCAGCTGGCGATCACAATAAACGCGACCAAAATATCGATGCCCGCCATCGCGAGTGTGCCCCAGAAATACGTGACACCAAAAATATAAGCGTTCGAAATGGTCTTACCGATCGTATTTTCGAAACGTGCCTGCAGCGCGAACACCCATTCGAAACCGATGAACCAAACCACGGTCAGCGCGATTTTCGGAATCAGCAGTCCCGAAATCTGCAAAATGACCCACGAATACAGGCAGACGAATCCGGCGAGACCAAAGATGATCCAGATTACGGTCGCCTTGACAAAGTTCTCTTTAAACGCGCGGAAATACGCTTTCGTGAGGTGTCCCTCACTATTCATCAACTTGCGGATCGCCGTTTGGCCGGCCGCCAGCGACGCACCGATAGTGAAAATCGGCAGGCTCGTGATGGTCATCAGAATATTGATCCAGATTGCATCCGTCAGATTCGTCCATGCGTTCATGAACTTCGAGTCGGCATCAAGAAAATGCATGAGATTCCTTCATTTGATCATTCACGAGGCTTCCCGGTAATGTCCGGTTCGCGTCCTTCTGGTTATACAGTACCGACAGCGCCCGATGGCTGCACCAAGAGAAAAATATGAAAAGGCGGACGATCCGTAGACCGCCCGCCTTTTCAGGAGGAGATGGGAGAAAGATCAGCCCTTCACAGCGCCTGCCATGACACCCTTGACGATGTACTTCTGGCAGATCAGGTAGAAGATGATGATCGGCACGATGGCGAGCACGAGGCAGGCCATCATGGCGCCCATATCGATGGAGCCGTAGCCACCCTTGAGGTACTGAATAGCGACGGAAATCGTCTTGTACTTATTCAGATCCAAGGTCAGGTATGGCAGGAGGTAGTCGTTCCAGATCCACATGGCCTGCAGAATGGCCACGGAGATGATGGACGGACGCATGACCGGCACCACGATCTGGAAGAAGACACGCGGGACGGAAGCGCCATCGATCATGGCGGACTCTTCCATGGACTCCGGAATGCCCTTGACCACACCCGTGAAGATGAACACGGCCAGGCCGGCACCGAAGCCAAGGTAGATGAAGCACAGGCCCCATGGGGTGTTCAGTCCGAGGCGATCAGCGAGCCAGGACAGCGTGAACATCAGCATCTGGAACGGGACGATCATGTTGAACAGGAACAGCATATACAGTGCCTTGGCAACCCAGTTGTTCACACGAACGATCCACCATGCGCACATCGAGGTGCACACGAGAATCAGGATGACCGAGCCGACGGTGACCAGTAGCGTCCAACCGAAGCTGGCGAAGAAGTCGGTGGTTTCCACGCCGCGAACGTAGTTGTCGAAGCCCACGAACGAGTCGCCCGCTGGGAACGAGAACGTGGAAAGGCTGATTTCCGACTTCGACTTGAACGAGTTGAGGATGACCAGGAAGATTGGGTAAACCCATGCCAGCGACAGGACCGAGAAGAATACGGTCCACAATACTCCGTGCTTTGGCTTATCGGTATTCATCAGGCTGCCACCTCCTTAGACGTAGTGAGCTTGTTCTGCAGCAAAGCGACCACAGCGACAAGAATGAAGAACAGCACAGCCTTGGCCTGGCCAACGCCTTCCTGTCCGGAAACACCGTAGAACGTGTTCGTAATGTTCAGTGCAAGACCTTCAGACATCTTCATCGGGTTGCCTGCGGTAAGTGCGAGGTTCTGATCATAGAGCTTGAAGCCGTTGGTGACCGTAAGGAACGAGCACACCGTGATGGACGGCATCATGAGCGGAATGATGATCTTGAACATGGTCTGGCGGCCATTGGCGCCATCCACCGAAGCAGCTTCGAGGACGTCGGTCGGCAGGGACTGCATACCGGCGATGTAGATGATCATCATGTAACCGATTTGCTGCCAGCAGACCAGGATGACCAAGCCCCAGAAGCCGTAGACCGCGCTATAGGTCAGCGTACGGCCCCAGTGCTGAAGCACACCGTTGAGCAGCAGCATCCAGATGTAGCCCAGGATGATGCCGCCGATGAGGTTCGGCATGAAGAAGACGGAACGGAAGATGTTCGAGCCGCGAATCGACTTCGTAAGCAAGTACGCCACGGCGAACGCGACGACGTTAATGATGATCGTGGTGACGATCGTCAACAGAGTAGAGAATCCCAATGCATGCAGGAACGTCTTGTCCTGGAATGCCTTGACGTAATTTGAGAAACCGACTGGTTTGGCATCGATTACGGTAGTGAACTTGCAGAAGCTCAGGTATACGCCGTAGATAAACGGAACAATGAATCCGATAATGAATGCCAAGAACGTCGGCAGCACAAACAGCGCCCACCAGCGGCGAACCGCCTTGCCGGCCATGCTGATCATATTTGCCCACTTTCCTTCAGATTCAATTGCCTTGTCACATCGCTGTGGGTGAAGGCAGAAATTGCTTCTTGATTTAGTGACGGTGCGACTTTTCTAATGAAATTCGATCGCGCCATTGCCAAATCATCTGTGATTTAGAGTAACAATTGTTGTATGAGATGTCAAACGTTTTCATTATCAGTTGTGATGGTTTAGTGTTGCACAGGATTGGGAATGTCTAATTAATGGCTATGATTGTTGAAATAAAGCCAATCTTGAAGGTTTATAATGATTATGCAAACGTTTGTGCAAACGATTGATCTACAAACGTTTGCAAAGATGCTGTGATAGTCTTGTACCTTACCATGAAATAGACAAAGGAGTCATCCCGTATGAACACGAGCATTCAAGACGTTGCGCGTGCGGCTCAAGTCTCCATTTCCACGGTTTCCCGTTCTTTTACGCGACCTGAGCTCGTATCCAAAGCTACTCGCGACAAGGTATTGAGAGTTGCCGACGAGCTGAATTTTTCTACGTCCCGTTCTGCTGCTGCCTTAAAAACCGGCCGATCCATGCGTATTGCGCTGCTGATCAGCGACCATATTCGCCGTTGGTTTAGCGCGTCAGTTATCGAAGGTCTGAACCAGGTGCTCGGCGCCGAGGGTTACGACATCTCGATTTTCCAAATTTCCAGCATCGAAGAGCGCAAAGAGTTCTTCGACATGATGCCTGTCCGCCGCAACGCCGACGCCGTCGTCGTGGTCTCGTTCGACATCGAGCATGACGAGATTAAGGAGCTCTCGAGTATCGAGGTCCCCGTGGTGGGCATCAATTCGGTACTTCCGGAAGAACGCGGCTTCACGGCGGCCGTCAATATTGACGATGCGCAAGGCTCCCGTCTGGCCGCGCGCCATCTGATCAATCTTGGCCACCGCAATATCGCGTACGTCAGGCGCACTCGCGACGTTTCGCTGCACTTCTCCGTGCAGGAGCGTTACGACGAGTTCATGGCCTGCTGCAAGGAATCGAACATTGAACCGCACGTTATTGTGACGGGCGATCATGAGGATCAAATTGAACGCGCCGTTACGGAAATCATGAGCATGCCGGAGCTGCCGACCGCAATCGCCTGCCAGGAAGACAGCATTGCCATTCCGCTGATGTTCCAGCTCATTCGCAACGGTTTCTCCATTTCTAGAGACATTTCGATTATCGGATACGACAACACCGCTTTCGCACAGTACCTGGGATTGACGACGATCTCGCAGTCCCCGGTGGATATGGCCGAACGCGCCGCCCATATGACGCTCGACTTGATTCACGGCAAGGAACCGGATCCGCTATTTGTCAAGGAGCCCGCCCGACTTATCATCCGTTCGAGTACCGGTCCTGTTCGCAAATAGTTGGCAAGTAGTGCACAGATAGTCCACTAGTGGTCTGCCAATAGAAGACGGCTGCAAATAGAAGGCAGCGCTTGCTCTGCTGTTCTGATATAAGCGCCCGCAAACGGTCCGTAAATAAGAAGTATGCCCGCATCTTTGTGATGCGGGCTTTTTATATGCTTTATATGTTGTATTGCGGCCTACTGTGCGTAAAAAACTGCAGTTAACGTCTTATCCGCGCTTTCCAACCGTTAAAATCTGCAGTTTCCTCATTAGTTGCGTAAAAATACGCAGATTACCCGTTATCCGCAGTTTTCAACCGTTAATATTCGCAGTTTGCTGTTTAACCGCGTAAAAATACGCGGATTACCCGTTAACTGCAGTTTTCTTGCGTGAATATTTGCGGTTTGCTTCTTAAGTGCGTAAATATACGCGAATTATTCATAAACCTACGATTATTCACGTGAAAATCTGCAAATAACGCCTTAACCGCGACTTTCATTCGCGTTCCGCGGCGTGTCTCGACTAAAAACCGCGATTAACGAGCGAACCGCAAAAATTCACGTGAAAAATCATCGTCTAACTAGTAAATTGCAGATTTTTACGCACAAAAAGTGCGGTTTAGATATAAACCGCGTATTTTCACGCAACAAAAGGGCGCTTACAACAAAAAGACCGCCACCTAAGTGACGGTCTTTTCAAATTATCTACTCAGATGCGAGCTAGATCTTCAGATCACTCGTGAGCAGCCTTGTACTGGATGGCCCAGTTGTTGACGTACATGTCCACAACCTGGTTCCAGTCGCCGGTGCCCTGAGCGTAAGCCAGCATAGCCTGGCCCAGATCGTTCTTGTAGGTCTCGGACGGCATCATGGAGAAGTCCCAAGCAACCTGGGTCTTGCCAGCCTGCAGATTGGCGTCAGCGGCCTGGACCAGCGGGTTCTCAGACTTCACGTCGTTGAAGGACTTGAACGGGGTACGGAAGCCCATGTTCTGGGAGATTGCTTCCTTGCCCTTGTCGGAGGTGAAGACCCACTTCAGGAACTCTTCAGAAGCCTTCTTGTCGGCGTCAGAAGCCTTGTCGTTGATGCACAGGTAGTTCTCGGAACCGGTGGCGAGGCCTTCGTTCGCATCGTCAACGCCGATGTAGATCGGCATCATGCCCAGCGAGTCAGCCTTCATGCCGGCCTTCTCGAGGTCGGACCAAGCCCAAGTACCGTTCTGGTAGAACACAGCCTTGCCCTGTGCGAACTCTGCGGTCGCGTCATCACCGGTCTTGGCGCTCAGCTGAGTGCGGTCGGTGGTGGAGTCCGTGATGTACAGGTCGAAGATGTTCTTGAAGTTCTTCGTGTACATGTCCTTGATGCTGGACGGTTCAGAAGTGATGTTGTCCTTCTTGAACTGGTAGTACAGCGGGATGTTGGCCAGGTGGGTCTTGAAACGCCAATCGGAAGAAGAATCGAAGCCGGCGGAGGTGAATGCGCCTTCCACGCCGAGTTCGGCCTTCTTGGCCTGAATGTCGTCGGAGACTTCCTTCAGCTTGTCGAAGCTGTTGATTTCGTCAATGCTCTTGACCTTGGCGCCCGGAGTTGCGATGTACTTGTTCAGCAAGTCCTTGTTGTAGATGATGCCGTAGGACTCGATCACGTACGGAACACCGGCGATCTTGTCGCCATCCTTGAGGGCCATGGACTGATCGTTCAGGTCCTTGTAGATTTCGGTGTTGGACATGTCGGCGGCGTAATCCTTCCAGGAGGCGAGGCCTACCGGGCCGTTCACCTGGAAGATGGTTGGCGGGTTGCTCTTGGCGAGCTCAGACTTCAGCTGAGTCTCGTAAGTGCCCGAAGCTGCGGACTGGACCTGGACGTTGACACCAGTTTCCTTGGTGTATTCCTTGGCCAGGGCGGTCCACTGGTCAGCGACTTCCGGCTTGAAGTTCAGGAAGTACACGCTTCCCTTGCCATTGTCGGAAGATCCCGAGTTGGAACCGCAAGCGGCCAGAGTCGTGACCGACATTGCAGCGACAGCAACGAGACCCATAGCGGTCTTAAACGTACGATTCATCGTCGAACCTTTCTTAACAATCTGCGTCTGTAAAGACGTATGCACTTTCGCAAAAGTGCATCAAGAAGCTTTCCTTAGAACTTCTTTAGGTACATTATGCGCGTTCTAAGAATATTTTGCAAACGTGTTCAGTACTTCGTCAAACTTTCATCACAATTAGCTGAACAAACTCTGCAAAATTGGCTGAAAATAGCGGAATTTGCATAATGGAACCCCAGATGCAAACGTTGCTATTCTCTGATTGCAAAAGTTGATCATCTCCCCCCTAAAACTTAATGATGCGAACGCTTTTCCCCTGCGACACGCTCATTCATTCTATCTTGCGGATTTGCACTACGACTTGCACAAAGGGCGATTCTTTCTGTCTGCGTAACAAGCTTTACATATGCCCGCGCTTCCCATATGGACTCGAATAGTCGTCTCATATGGATCCGAATAGTCGTCCGCTGCCGGACGCCCATTCCGTCTACTATGGAATCACCCCATAATTCAATCAACGCCTTACAATCTTGCGTTTATTACCTGAATACCGAGCAATCAATCCTGTATACCGAGTAATACAGAGCATGGCTATCAGAAAACGTGTGCAGAACGTTCTGCACAACGTTGCAATGCTTTAAGGGAGAGGCAATGACAGCAAACAACCTACGTACCGACTGGTGGAAGCAAGCCGTGGTGTACCAAGTGTATCCGCGCAGCTTCAAGGACATGAATGGCGACGGCCTCGGAGATATCACGGGCATCACAAGCCGTATTCCGTATTTGAAGGATCTGGGCGTGGACGCGATCTGGATGTCGCCGTTCTATCCGTCGGAGCTGGCCGACGGCGGCTACGACGTCATCGATTACCGTGACATTGATCCGCGCTTGGGAACATTGGAAGATTTTGACAATCTGATCGCCGCCGCGCACCATGCCGGCATCAAGATCATCGTCGACATTGTACCGAACCATACGTCGAACAAGCATCGCTGGTTCGTGGAGGCGCTTAACAGCGCGCCCGGTTCCCCCGCCCGCGAGCGCTACATTTTCCGCGAAGGCCGCGGCGACCACGGCGAACTTCCGCCAAACGACTGGCAGGCCATGTTCGGCGGTTCCGCATGGGAGCGCGTGGAGGACGGCCAGTGGTACCTGCATCTGTTCACGAAGGAACAGCCGGATTTGAACTGGAAGAACCCGGAAGTTCATGAAGAGTTCAATACTACTTTGCGATTCTGGTCCGACCGTGGTGTCGACGGCTTCCGTATTGACGTGGCGCACGGCCTCGCCAAGGATCTCGATTCCGTACCGCTTGAAGATATGGATCCGGCAGGCGTGCAGCACGCGGAGAATCCTGACGGGACAAATCCGTTGTGGGACCGTCCAGAAGTGCATGAAATCTACCGCGAGTGGAACGAAATTTTCCAGCAGTACGATCCGCCGCGCTTTGCCGTCGGCGAGGCCTGGGTCATTCCCGAGCATCAGCATCTGTATGCGCGCGAGGACGAGCTCGGCCAGGTGTTCAATTTCGAGTTCGCCAAGTCCGAATGGTTCGCGTGCGCCTTCCGCAAGGCCATTACCGAGGGTCTGGCGAGCGCCGAGGATTCCGACTCCACGACCACGTGGGTGATGAGCAATCACGATATCCCACGTCACGCGAGCCGTTACGGCCTGCCGCAGGTGCCGCAAATCGCGCCGGGACTGTATCACGTGCTGGCCAACGACTGGCTGCTGCGCAATGGCGATACGTATGTGGAGGACCGTCAGCTGGGTGCGCGCCGTGCCCGCGCCGCGATCATGATGGAGCTCGGCTTGCCCGGTTCCGTGTATGTGTATCAGGGCGAGGAACTCGGCCTGCCGGAAGTCGCGAATATTCCGTGGGATCATTTGGAGGATCCGACAGCGTTCAATACGTTCCATAGCGCGTCTTCCAAAGGTCGCGACGGCTGCCGTGTGCCGATGCCCTGGAGTGCCGCGGACCAACCGCAGCCGGCCGAATGGGACGAGCGCTTCGGTACGGGAGCGTCGTTCGGATTCAGTGATCCGGCCGCGGACGGCTCGCGCAAGGATCCGCATCTGCCGCAACCATTGTGGATGAGCGAATATTGCGCCGACGTTGAGGACGCTGACCTCAAGTCGATGCTCAATTTGTACCGTCGCGCCATCATATACCGCCAGTCTCTACTGACGAGCACGGGAGACACGTCGCTTCAGTGGTATCCGGCCAACTATTTCGATCCGGAGACGACTGTCGCGTATATTCGTCCGCTTGACGACATCAATGGGGACAAGTTCGCGAGTATCACCAATTTCGGTGCCGCTCCCGTCTCGCTTCCCAATGGCGAGATTCTGCTGAAATCGTGCGATTTTGACGGATATATGCTGCCGCAGGACGCTACGGTCTGGATGCGGATCTGACTATTATTCCGTCCGCTCGCCATTAGAGTGATTTTCTATACAAGGCACCTCACGTGACTTAGTATGAACATCATGAGTAAGAACATTAATGGGGGCTGCTGCGGAACGTGCGGGCCAGGAGGCTTCGCACATGTCCGCAACAGCCGACCGTGTGGTCGCGTCCATGAACAAAGTGGACAAGAAAGTCGCCGACCTTACGCGCCAGCGCACATCGGATCCGGAAACGGCTTCCGACAAGATTATTGGCATGGCCACTCCCGCACTGTCTGGAATGATTGCGGGCAAAGTGTTCCAGCTCATCTGGGACGCCGTTACCGCGAAAATCCATCCGTCCCCGAAAGATGACGCTGAAGACAAGCAGCGCGGCATTGTGGCCAGCATGATTTTCGCCGCATTCTCCGCGGCGTTCACCACGCTGATCACGACCATCGCCACGCGCGGCACCAATAAATTCATCGCGCACCGCATTATCAAGCGAGAAAAGAAGTAAACCGTATGACTGAAGTGATCCATAACAGTACCGTTGATACTCTGTTGAACCGCACCTCGATCCGCCGGTTCAAGCCGGACATGCCGACCGAAGCGGAAATCAATACGCTGGAACTCGTGGCGCAGCACGCCGCATCAAGCCAGTATTTGAACGATTGGTCGGCCATTCGTGTAGTGGATACGGTATTGCAGCAGAAGATCGCTGAAATCTGTCACCAGCCATACGTCGCTTCCGCTCCCCTGCTCTATATTTTCGTGCTCGACGAATACCGCAACGCACAGATCGCCAAGCGCAACGGTGTGGACGTCTACTCTGACGAATTCACGTTGCGTAACAGCTATCGTTTTAGCCAGGCCCAGAACGACGCCGTGCTCGCGTTGCACGCCATGGAAACGGCCGGCGAGTCGATGGGGATCGGCAGCGTGATTCTTGGCTCCATCCATAACGATATGGATGAAATGATCAAGCTGCTGCACCTGCCGGAATACACGTATCCTGTGCTGGGACTTGCGCTCGGCTATCCGGACCAGTCCCCGGCGATCAAGCCGCGCATGCCGCGTGAAGTTCAATTCTTTGAGGACGGCTAGATGGACGATCCTGAACTCATGATGCGTCTTATGGCTGATTTCGACGAAGAGGTGCACACCTATTACGATCTGCGCGACCCGAACCGCCCCGTAGAGACGTTCAGCAAGCAGATCACGGCCAAGGCTGTCGCCCGCGACGTGTTGGGCAAGGGCTTCAACCATGCCCGTTCGCAAGGCTTTGAGCTGGATAAGTAAAGCGGTCGCCTACTTTTGATGAACCGTCACAATAGGCTTTCCATTGTTAGCCTTTTGTGACGGTTTACTATTTTTTCAAACAACTAGCGATATACTCATATACATTGATTTATATCGGATGGCGAGCAGAGTGGCTCGCCTATCGAAAGATGTGGCTCGAATAGAAGGGAGCACGGCGTATGCCTGCACATCAACAACCATGGGGACGGCTGGTACTGTTACGTCACGGTCAAACAGTGTGGAGCGAATCCGGTCAATATACCGGACGCACCGATATTCCGCTGACTCAAATAGGTCAAGAGCAGGCAAGTGAAGCCGGCAAAAAGTTGCAAGCCATGTTCCCCAACGGATTCGCTCCGGAGGATGTGTACGCGAGCTCTCGCATTCGAGCGCAAAAGACGGCGGAATTGGCCGGTTTTGAACGTTATCACGTGACCGACCATATCGTTGAATGGGATTATGGCCGTGCGGAAGGCCGTACGCGCCAACAGATCGCCGAAGCCACGGGTGCGCCTTGGGATGTATGGCGCGATGGTCCGCAGGCGATTCACGAGTCGCTGGGCGGCACACGTACGGAACATCTGCCCGACGGCCAGTCCATTGTGGTCGTGAATGGTCCCGGCGAGACGGTGGATGAAGCCGCCGCCCGCACGCGTCAGATTATTGAAGAAGTGCGGCCGCGCCTCGAGGCGGGTCACGATGTGCTGTTGGTGGCACACGCCCATATTCTGCGTATTCTTACGACGCAATGGCTTGAGGTGACGCCGCTGTTTGCCCGCAATCTGCGCTTGGATACGGCGCATATCTGCGTATTGGGCATGTATAAGGGAGATCCCGTTATCGAGCAGTGGAACGTGTAAATCGACTTCTGCGTTCTTATTCTGTACTGCTTGTTCTTCTGCATTTTGAGACGTGAACCGCGGCGTGTCTGTCTCATTTTGCAGAAGAGGATAAGGATCCGGGGCTTTTGGGCTCGTTTCGCTATCTTCTTCCGCGTTTTGAGACGCGGGCCCCGGCGTGCCCGTCCCGGAACGCGGAAGCGCGCGCGGAAACGCGGCAACAGCCCGCATATACGAGAAGAGCCCTTTCCCCGCAAGGGGAAAGGGCTCTCAACTTGAAGAATGAATGCGGCGGCGTGTTACTCTCCCACACCCTACCGGGTGCAGTACCATCACCGTGCCAGGCCTTAGCTACCGGGTTCGGAAAGGGACCGGGC